>NZ_PQBX01000041.1:0-216218 GCF_002964625.1 Pseudoalteromonas sp. T1lg21 | reverse complement strand
TGCTGTTAGAGTTGTTTTACCGTGGTCAACGTGGCCGATTGTACCAACGTTTACGTGCGGTTTTACGCGTTCAAACTTTTCTTTTGCCATGACGGAACCTATCAGTTTTGTGTATCTAGATTACATATGAAAATAATCCACCGAGGGTAGATTAATTTAATTTTTTCAAATTTCAAATAGTTTTTTCTGACAGATAAAGGAAGAAATTAAGATGAGTTCTCAAGACTGGTGCTGATAGGCAGATTTGAACTGCCGACCTCACCCTTACCAAGGGTGCGCTCTACCAACTGAGCTATATCAGCAACACCAGAAATCTGGAGCGGGCAGCGGGAATCGAACCCGCATCATCAGCTTGGAAGGCTGAGGTAATAGCCATTATACGATGCCCGCATAGGAACCTGTTCTTAAACTACCTCTAACCGTCAAGAATAAAGTGGTGGAGGGAGCTGGATTCGAACCAGCGAAGGCTGAGCCGTCAGATTTACAGTCTGATCCCTTTGGCCGCTCGGGAACCCCTCCACGAAAATTCTTTACTAAGTCACTTCCGGTAAAAGGAAAGTGGTGCCGACTATCCGAGTTGAACGGATGACCTACTGATTACAAGTCAGTTGCTCTACCAACTGAGCTAAGTCGGCACTGCTTTAGTACGGGGCGAGATTCTAAGGTAAGGTTTATTGTGATGCAACCATAAAATTAAAAAAAATGTGAATTTATGTGTTAAACGCTCACTATTCAGGCAAATTCGCGTTTTTTTACTGCTTTATAGTTAATTCGTGCCAATAATTCAGTCCTTTAAACACGAGCAAGCTGTCAAACTGGGCGTCCAAAAATGCTTCAGCAAGTAATTTGCCGTAACCACCAGCAAATAATAAATGACAATCTTGTTGATTAAGATGCTGTTTTGCCTGCTCGATTGCGCCAATAGTGGCAACCATCGCGCCATTCTTGAGGCCATTTGGCGTATTACGGCCTAAATCAGTCGCAAATGGGGTTTGTCCATCATCAAACACGCGTTGGGTATTCTGGGTAAGTGAAGATGTCATCAAATCAAGGCCTGGTAAAATCCAACCACCTAGATGTGCACCTTCACTATTGAGTACATCAATTGTTGTTGCAGTGCCGGCATCGATAATAATGCAATTTTGCTCGGGGAATTCGACATACGCGGCAATGACAGCCAGCCAACGATCAATTCCTAGATTTTGATACTGCTGATAGGCACAGCTTAACGTGTTTAGCTTTGCACTCACCTGTGCTTCGAAGTAAGGAACGGCGTGTTGCTGCGCCTGTGCTAATAATGGTGCAAGCAGCTCGGTGCTACCCACACAGGCATAAACTAGCTCTTTTATTTGTAGCCAAGGCAAGCTGCTGAGTTCACATGTTTGATAAGCCTTGCCATCAAACAAAACCGCTTTAATGGCGGTATTACCCACATCAACTAACAATTTCATAGCTCTGCCTTACGTAATGAGATTTCACCGCCATAGTAACTTTTTACTTCGCCATCTTGACGAATACGCACGCCACCTTGGTTATCAATACCTTCACAAATACCGCGCCAGCTACGATGTCCAGTATTAAGTTCAACACACTCACCAGCAAATGCGTTTAACTGATTCCACTGTAGATACATATCGTTTAAGCCCGATTGTTGATACTGCGCTAAGCGTTTTTCCAAATAAAAGCATAAATAGGCCACCAGCTTATTTTTGTCTAACCCTTGCACGTGCTGACTTAAGTCGGTCCAAGCTTGGTCTATGTGCTGGCTGGCACTTTCTGGCATATGTAAATTAATACCTATGCCAATAACAAGCTGACAAGGCCCCTGTGGCTGACCATCAAGCTCAACTAATACACCGGCTAATTTTTCGCGGTTTAAATAGATATCGTTGGGCCACTTAAGCTCTATATCCAACTGATATAACGCTTTCAGCGTGTCGTAAACGGCAAGGCCAACAGCAATTGAGACCCCCATGGCAGCTTGTAGACCATCATCCAAGCGCCAAAAATAACTGAAGTATAAGTTTGCACCAAAGGGTGATTGCCACACTCGACCGCGACGCCCCCTTCCTGCCTGCTGCATTTCTGCAACTAACACGCTACCAGAATAAAGAGGAGCATCAGTTTGTAAGCGACGCATTAACTCACTATTGGTTGAGTCAATAATAGGCTGCACTTCAACATTCGCGGTGCAACCACCTAACTCACTATAATGTTGACCGATTTTATCTTTGTTCAGTAAGCCCGCACTATTATTAAGGCAATACCCTTTACCCGTGACTTTGAAAATATCGAGCCCCATTTCCTGCAATGAATGAATATGCTTACCCACTGCTGCACGGCTAATACCTAATTGCTCACCCAATTGCTGACCAGAAATAAAACCACCGGTATTGAGTGCTTGTAAAATAGCGAGTTTATTTCCGTCTGGCGCTTTCATGATGAAGCTCCCAATTCAATGTGACACTCATGATCGGCATTGATCAGTCGCACTTCGTGCTGTAAAGCAATCTGGTATTTTTGCCAAACTTGCTGTTGAACATGGTTTACCATGGCAATTAAATCATCACCTGTACTGTTACCATGGTTTACAAGCACTAACGCTTGCTGCTGATGAACCTCAATACCGGCGACCTTAAAGCCTTTTAACCCAGCTTGCTCAATCAACCACCCCGCCGCAACTTTATGATGTTCAGCATCCACATAGTAGTGAGGTAGCTCAGGGTACTGCTTTAAAAGTAACGCTAGTTGCTCATTACTAATCACTGGGTTTTTGAAAAAACTGCCCGCATTCGCAAGTTCACTGGGGTTTGGTAGTTTACTGTTTCTGGTTGTAATGATTTGCTCAAACACTTGCAGTGGAGAGGGATCTGAAAGCTGTTGCAATGGTCCGTAACTCAGTACTGGCTGCCATTTTTTAGGTAACAGCAGCCCAACTTGGGTGATCACCGCTTTATTTTTCAATGCATGTTTAAAGATAGAGTCTCGATAGCCAAATTGGCATTCGTCTTTAGTTAGGCGCTTTATCGCTTTGGTGGCAATATCAAAGTAGTCGACATAGCTCACAAACTTTTCAAGCTCTACACCGTAAGCTCCTATATTTTGCACTGGTGCAGCACCAACAGTTCCAGGTATTAAAGCAAGGTTTTCAAGCCCAGGCATGTCATTGGCAATAGTCATGGCGACTAATTGATGCCAGTTTTCTCCGGCTGCAATGTGCAATAAAAAGCCATCACTTTGTTGCTCTATATCTATGCCCTTCGTGTTCATATGGATGACAGACCCTTGATAGTCAGATAAAAACACCGTATTGCTGCCTTCGCCTAAAATACAAAAGGGAGACGAAAAGTCTGTGCTTAAAAGCTGATTCACTTCATCAATTTGATAAAAATGCTGGCATTGGCTT
The DNA here is from genome assembly GCF_002964625.1 of Pseudoalteromonas sp. T1lg21. NCBI lineage: Bacteria > Pseudomonadati > Pseudomonadota > Gammaproteobacteria > Alteromonadales > Pseudoalteromonadaceae > Pseudoalteromonas > Pseudoalteromonas sp. T1lg21. The sequence goes on along the minus strand of NZ_PQBX01000041.1, from coordinate 212,812 downwards.
GGCAAAGAAAAGGTATGAAAAGATTGCAGGGACTGAGCCACAAAACGCCTCAAAGGTTACCGGTAACTAATCGCATTAGTGTAACCTATCGTCGCAAAATACGCATTAGATTGTAAAAATCACTCAACCCACTGCACTAATCATGTTATAAAACGGGCTCTTTTTCATTTCCGTTCCAGGGTTATTATGAAGTTTAAACCATTACTTTTAAGTCTTGCGATGGCCGGTGCTTGCTCTCAAGCAACTGCAGATGCAATCAGCCAACACACTTACGCAAACTTAGATGACGTAACAACCACTCACCTACTACTAGATTTAGATGTTGATTTTGATGACAAACAACTAGAGGGTTTTGTTGAGCACACGCTAGATTGGCACAATGCGACCAGCAAAACACTTGTTCTTGATACGCGCGATTTAGATATCGACAAAGTAATGTATCAAGATAAAAAAGGCAGCTGGCACAAAGCTGACTTCACCCTTGCTGCACGTGATGACGTGAAGGGCTCAAAATTAACAATTAAATTTAAAAGCCAAGCGGTTAAAGCACGTATTTACTACAACAGCCGCCCAGAAGCTTCAGGTTTGCAGTGGTTAACACCAGAGCAAACAGCCAGTAAGTCACATCCATTTATGTACAGCCAATCACAAGCAATTCATGCTCGTAGTTGGATCCCAGTACAAGATACGCCAGCAATGCGCGTAACTTACTCAGCACGTATTCACACGCCTAAAGACATTCGTGCAGTAATGAGTGCTGACAATAAAGATGCTCTTTATAAAGATGGCGACTACTTATTCGATATGCCACAACCAATTTCGCCATACTTAATCGCAATTGGTGCTGGTAACTTAGAATATAAAGCCATGTCTAAGCAAACAGGTATCTTTGCAGAGCCAACCATTTTAGATGCATCAGTTGCTGAGTTTAACGACACGCAAGCGATGATCGATAAAACGAACGCTATGTACGGCGAATACGCATGGGGTCGTTATGACTTATTAATGCTACCGCCAAGCTTCCCATTTGGTGGCATGGAAAACCCACGTTTATCATTCATCACACCAACGGTTGTTGCTGGCGATAAAAGCTTAGTAAACCTAATTGCTCACGAGCTTGCTCACTCTTGGTCTGGTAACTTAGTGACTAATGCGACGTGGGAAGATTTATGGCTAAATGAAGGTTTCACGTCTTACGTTGAAAACCGCATTATGGAAGAAGTGTTTGGCCGTGACCGTGCAGTGATGGAACAAGCGCTTGATGCAGCAGGTTTACGTGCATTACTTAAAACTCTGCCAGCAGCAGATACGCGTCTTAACTTAAAACTTAATGGCCGCGATCCTGATGATGCATTTAGTTCAGTGCCTTACACCAAAGGTCAACTTTTCTTAATTTATTTAGAAAACAAATTTGGCCGTGACAAGTTCGACCCATTCGTAAAAGGTTACTTTGATCAGTTCTCGTTCAAGTCTCTAACAACAGCTCAATTTGTTACTTACTTAAAAGCAAATCTGATCGACAAATATCCAGGCGTAGTCAGCATGGATAAAGTTAATGAGTGGATCTTTGAGCCTGGTTTACCAAGCGATGCACCAAATCCAACGTCTGATGCTTTCGATAAAGTTGATGCAGTCACCAAAACATGGTTAAACGGTGAGATTAGCGCAGCTCAATTACCAACATCTGATTGGTCAGTTCATGAGTGGCTACATTTCTTAAATAATCTACCTCGCGATTTAAGCATTGAAAAAATGACTGAGCTTGATAACCAATTCAACCTAACACAGTCAACTAATGCTGAGCGTGCTTTCGCATGGTTCATGCTAGCGGTAGGAAATGGTTATCAACCAATTTACCCTGCGCTTGATAAACACCTATCAAGCATCGGTCGCCGTAAATTAATTGTGCCACTATATAAAGCACTTATTAAAAACGGTAAAAAAGACTGGGCACATGATGTGTACTTAAAAGCACGTCCGGGTTACCACCCACTTGCACAAGGTACCGTTGACGACTTATTCGCAAAATAAGTTATCAAACACTAAAAAGGCGCTGCAATCAGCGCCTTTTTTAATAGTTAAAATTAGTTACTTACTTTTTGTAAGAAAGCCCGACGCTCTTCTGGGCTTGCCTGCTGCCACCAAAACTCAAGCATTGCAGCTGCACTTGGCGTATTTTTCAAACCCGCTTGTCCGCCGGGTACTTTTGCAGGCAATGTGACAGGAGTTGCAGTCGCGGGTTTACTACTTGCAACAACAGGAGCAGTTGCTACAGCTTGTACAGGCGCGCTAGCTGCACGATAGCCAATAATAGATAACGGTACAGCAAGCTCACTGCCCTTAGCCTTTAAGCTTACTTGCGGTGATTCGGCAAACACTTCTGCTGCCACTGCATTACTGGCTCGATTAAACACTAGGTCATAGTCTTTGCCACTTTCCACCGTGACCTCAACCCAAAAAGGCTCAGACTCTACGACTTGATGATCATCATAGCCTTGCTCGAAAAGATCGGTGTATTTCATTTTTACTTGGTATGTACCCGGGGCAAGCTCAACGTCATCAACACGACTGAAAAAAGACTGCTCAATAAGGCGATCCCCGACTTGTAAAGGCACAAACTCTTCTGGAAAGTGAATAGTCTCAGCTACACTGCTAAAACTATTAAATAGCATTAACGCACTACTCAGTAATACTAACTTACGCATGTTCACTCCTTGGTTGTTCAACTTGCGGCAGTTTCAGTTTGACACTGCAAATAAAGTTTGTCATTAGTGGGCGGTCATTTAACCACATTTATAAGAGAGCTAAGTATGAGCCAAGAGACTATTTTTACAAAGATTATTAACCGAGAGATCCCTGCAGACATTGTTTATGAAGACGACTTATCTCTTGCTTTTAAAGATATTAACCCACAAGCCCCTTTTCATGTGCTGATCATCCCAAAAACTCAAATAGCAACGATAAATGATGTAACAGAAGAAAATGCCGCTTTAGTCGGTCACTTATATGTAGTGGCAGCAAAACTCGCTAAGCAATTTGGCTTCAGTGAAGACGGTTTTCGCGTCGTAATGAACTGTAATGACCACGGCGGGCAAACCGTGTACCATATACACCTACATATGCTGGCAGGTAAAGAAATGGGCTGGCCTCCTTATCAAGACAAGAAAAAACACGCAATCTAATACTTTGATATGTAAACAACTGTAAAAAGTAGCACAAACATATTATTTTTGGCTATAATGAATATATATCAGTTAGTTAACATATTGCGATTAGTTAACTAACTGTAATTTTTGACACAAAACAGACACAAACTGTACTTTTCCTGCACAACTCTCAGAAATTTCTAATACGAAAGGGGTGGATTGCGTGATAGGATTTAACTGTCAACTTTATTCAAGAGTGTATATATATGAGTAGTTCAGCCTTTTTATTATTAGATCCAGAGCCAATTAATACTATTGGCATTAACGTATTAGAGCCATTGTTAAAAACACAAGGACTAGCAGTGACATCTGGTACTGATATTTCTGAAGTACCAGAAGGAACACGCTTGTTATTTATTGAAACGTCAAGCACAGATCCGTGGAGCAAGTTAAAAGAACAACTAGTTAATCTACGAATGAAATGCGATATCGTATTGTTTAACTTAGATGAAAACCCTGAACTTGCAAACCGTGCTCTTTTAAGTGGTATTCGTGGTGTGTTCTACACAACAGACAATGCTGATGTGTTAATGAAAGGCATTCGTTTATTACTTGAAGATCAACTATGGTATCGCCGCGACATCATGTGTAATGCATTAAATCGTATGTTGCAGTTCAATAAAGACGCACTCCACAAATTGACAGATGGTGACATCGAACCGGTTAAACTTACTAAACGTGAAAAAGCAATTATCTCATTAATGAGTAAAGGTTCGAAAAATAAAGAAATTGCTGAAGATTTAAGCATCAGCCCGCATACAGTTAAAACTCACTTATACAGTGCATTTAGAAAAACTAAATGTCGTAACCGTATCGAGCTATTGTCTTGGGCACAGCAAAATATTCCTGACGAAATTCGCTAAACCAAGCAAAACATCCTACTAGTTAAAACAGACGCAACCGCGTCTGTTTTTGTTTCTGGTTGCTAAACGCAGTAATTGACTTTATTCTCAAACTGATTGCAAAACACCGGAAATACAATGCTCGACTCAGCCACTTTATATTATGCCACTGCTGCCATGATGGCAGTGATGACCCTTCTTAATTACCTTACATGGCGAACCAATAATAATACTCCGGGCACCTTACTCTATATTTTCTACCCTTTAGTGATGTTTGCATCGGTAATGAGTTTTGCACTGCATGGCCATATCAATAATATTGCTAGTGTTGCTATCGCAAACACCCTACTCTTTAGTGCATCCATTATTCATGTACTCGCGATATGCCAATTTTTAAATGCCAAATGCGTCGGTTTTAAAACCTTTGTTGCGATCACGGTGGTGCTCGCGATGACCATGGTTTACCTTGCCACTGATAGCGCCGAGTTACGTAGTCGAATTTTGGTTTCAGATCTCCAGCATATAATTGAAGCGTTGTTTTTAATGGCATTATTCATTCGAAATGGCCGTAAAAGTTACCCCAATGGCAGTATTGTCTACATCTTAATTCTCAGCATTATTCTGGCGATATTTACAGGCAGAACCTTAATGATGGGAGATGTCACAACAGCTAATCTACTCTCTGCAAATTGGTTTAGTATCACTTTATTTATAAATGGTGTTATTGCGCCGATGTTTTATGCAACCGGTATGGCACTATTATGTAATGAACGCCGCGAGCAAAACCTTAATCAGTTAGCTGAAAAAGCACACAAAGACTTAGAAATTCGTGGCTTATTCTTATCAACTATCAGCCATGAAATACGCACACCGTTAAATGGCATTTTAGGTAGTGCACAGCTAATCATGAACCAATCGAGTGATCCACGAGATAAGCCTTATTGCGAAGCAATAATTAATTCAGCTGAGTCACTCAACTTGCTGGTCGATAAAGTACTCGACTACGCCAGCCTAGATCAGCGTGATGAAGCGCTCTACGAAGAAGACGTCGAGTTTAAAACCTGGCTCAATAACCTCTGCCTTTTGCTTAGTCCTTTAGCAGAGCAAAAACACTTAAAGTTTGAACTTATATACAACTTGCCCGATCAAGCATGTTATTACTGCGACCAACAAAAGCTCAGACAAGTTATTATTAACTTAGTGGGTAATGCGATTAAATTTACTGACCATGGCGCAGTAAAAATTCATGTGAAACTGCTCAACGAAGGGCAATTAGATCACCTTGTTCGTGTTAGTGTAATCGACTCAGGCCCAGGTATTGAAGATGAAGAAATTGCCTACCTTACAGAACCTTATGTACAAAGTAGTGCAGGTAAAGAAAAAGGCGGAACAGGCCTTGGCTTAGCGATTACTAGCCGTTTATTAGATAAATTAGGCAGCAAACTCAATATTGAAAGTGAGCTAAACAAAGGCAGTACTTTCAGTTTTGATATCTCTCTTGCGATTGGTGAGCTCAGCCTCGTTGAGCAGCGCCACCAATCAAAAGATTATGTTACTGGCCTGGACGTGTTATTAGTTGAAGATCTCGATTTAAATCAGAAAATTGCCATTGAATTTATGGCCGATGACGAGCACAAAATCAAGCTTGCAAAAGACGGAACTAGCGCCATTGAACTGATGCAGAAGCATCACTTTGATGTGGTGCTATTGGATATGAACTTACCAGACCTTACTGGTCAAGAAGTGTTGAAAAAGCTCAAAACCATCGACCATTTAAACCAACGAACCCCGGTGTTAGCGTTTACCGCGAGTCTTAGTCCTGATGAAATAAAAGAGTACTTAGCACTTGGTATTAAAGACATTGTTGGCAAACCAATAAAGCAACAAAAACTGCGCCAAGCACTCAGTGACTCACAAAGCAATCAGGCTGCGAGTATTGCCGTTGAGCTGCGCGATACACTCTATGATGAAACAGCCGCTGCCACACTTGTCAGCTCATTCAGTGAAGATGAAGTCTCATCGATTTACAATGAATTTGTACTCTCTGCAAGGAACAAACTCATTCGCTGTCAACAACTCGTTGAAGACGATAAAGATCAGTGTATTAAACTTTTGCACCGCCAAGCTAGCACCGCTTTACAACTAGGCTTTAACCGTTATGGTCTAGAGCTCAAGAAAATTGAGCGTAAGCTACTCGACAACAAGCCTTTGAAAGAATCATTAACCGAAGCCTTAGTGCTATGGCAAGAAAGCCTACAGGCCTACTTGAAGCATGTTAGAAGTGAGTTAGCATAAGAGCTAGCTCTTAGCTTCTCGCTTCTAGCGCAAACTAAACCCCGTTTAAACTTGAGCATGATGGTTTCGTTCTGCTACTGCGAAAATAATGCCTCTCTCGATCAACTAACGACTGATGTCTAATATCTGACCTCTCGTTCTTTTGAAAGCTAAAACAAAAAACCGCCGTATTTTTCAATACGGCGGTTCTCATTTTTCGAAGCGAAAGACGTTATTAGTCTTTAGCTGCACGGCTCGCACGTTTACGCTCACTTTCAGTTAAGTGACGTTTACGAATACGAATGCTCTCAGGTGTTACTTCTACTAACTCGTCATCATCGATGAACTCAATCGCTTGCTCAAGCGTGTAGTTTAGTGGTGGCGTTAACGTTTGCGCTTCGTCTGTACCAGACGCACGTACGTTTGTTAACTGCTTACCTTTAAGCGCGTTTACTGTTAGGTCGTTATCACGGCTGTGGATACCGATAACCATACCTTCGTAAACTTCAACACCGTGACCGATGAATAACTTACCACGATCTTGAAGGTTGAATAATGCGTTAGTCAGTGCTTTACCTGTTGCGTTAGCAATCATTACGCCGTTCTTACGAGCACCGATAGTACCGCCTTTGTACGGACCGTAGTGATCGAACGTATGGTAAAGAAGACCAGAACCTGACGTTAATGTCATGAATTCAGTTTGGAAACCAATTAAGCCACGGCTTGGGATCATAAAGTCCATACGAATACGGCCTTTACCATCTGGAGACATGTCAGTTAGCTCACCCTTACGAAGACCAATTTGTTCCATGATAGAACCTTGGTGCTCTTCTTGACAGTCGATTGTAAGTGTTTCGTATGGCTCTTCTTTTTGACCATCAACTTCACGAAGGATTACTTGTGGACGAGATACAGCAAGCTCGTAACCTTCACGACGCATGTTCTCGATTAAGATACCTAAGTGTAACTCACCACGACCTGAAACACGGAAGCTATCTGGGTTGTCAGTTTCTTCAACACGTAATGCAACGTTGTGAACAAGCTCAGCTTGTAAACGCTCAAGGATGTTACGTGAAGTTACGAATTTACCTTCTTTACCAGCAAATGGTGATGTGTTTACAGAGAACGTCATTGTTACTGTAGGCTCATCAACGCTTAGCGGTGGTAATGCTTCAACGGTATTTACATCACAGATAGTGTCTGAGATTTTCAGCTCACCAAGACCTGTGATTGCAATGATGTCACCCGCGCCAGCAGATTCTGCTTCATGACGCTCAAGACCTAAGTAACTCATTACTTGGCCAACTTTACCGTTACGCTTAGTACCGTCTGCGCTTACAACAGTAACCTGTTGGTTAGGACGAACAGTACCACGCTTGATACGACCTACACCGATAACACCGATGTATGAGTTGTAGTCAAGCTGAGAAATTTGCATTTGGAAAGCACCTTCAGGATCTGCATCCGGTGGAGATACTTCGTCAACGATCATCTGGAACATTGGTTCCATGTTATCTGATGGCTCGTCTAAATCCATTGTTGCCCAGCCGTTGATAGCTGATGCATAGATTACTTTAAAGTCTAACTGTTCGTCAGTTGCACCTAGGTTATCGAATAAGTCGAAAACTTGGTCCATAACCCAGTCAGGACGTGCACCTGGTTTGTCGATTTTGTTGATTACAACAATCGGCGTTAAACCTTGTGCGAATGCTTTTTGCGTTACGAAACGCGTTTGCGGCATTGGACCTTCTTGAGCATCAACAAGTAGTAATACTGAGTCAGCCATCGAAAGTACGCGTTCTACTTCACCACCGAAGTCGGCGTGTCCTGGGGTGTCTACGATATTGATATGGTAGTCGTTCCAAGAGATAGCAGTGTTCTTAGCTAAAATGGTAATACCACGCTCTTTCTCAATGTCGTTTGAGTCCATTACGCGCTCTTCGTTACCGCCGCGCGTTTCTAATGTGCCTGATTGCTCAAGCAGTTTATCAACCAGAGTTGTTTTACCGTGGTCAACGTGGGCGATAATCGCTATATTTCTTAACTTTTCGATGCTCATATTTTTTCTCAGAGAAATTGAATCTCATTGATCCTGCAAGATCTACGCACTCACCTGCATTTTCACCAGATGTCCCAGCATAGGATTTAAAAGGGCGCATATTATCCCTTAATAATGGCATGGATGAAAGTTTATCCAATATAAATTTATAAACTTTCTTCAGGCTTTTTATAAGTATCTGTTTTATAAATGACAAATTTATGAAAATTAAAGTGAATCTGAACTCAAAACTGGCGAAATTTTAGTTTTTGAACCATATTTTGGCACTAAATCGTGTTTACAACAGACAAATTGGCATGCGCAATTATTGTGCAAATCGCAGTCGCACTTTTTACGCACCAGAATGATCTTTTTACGCACCAAATTAGTGCAAAAAAAGTTAACAAAACCAGAAGGCGTTTACTTTTTACAAGGCTAAACAATGCGTTAAAAACATGGCACGAAACCAGCTTATATAAGTCAAAAGCAATAATGCAGCAAAAATAAAACCCAACAATTGGAGGACACATGTCACAATCGGTTTTAGATTTTATCAAAGAAAATGACGTTAAGTTCATTGATTTACGCTTTACTGATACTAAAGGTAAAGAACAGCATGTTTCTATTCCTCATCATCAAGTTAATGAAGACTTTTTTGAAGACGGAAAAATGTTCGACGGCTCTTCAATTGCTGGTTGGAAAGGTATCAACGAATCAGACATGGTATTAATGCCTGTTCCTGAGTCTGCGAAAATGGACCCATTTTCTGAAGAAGCAACACTAATCATCCGTTGTGACGTAGTTGAACCTTCAACACTTCAAGGTTACGAGCGTGACCCACGTTCTGTTGCAAAACGCGCTGAAGAGTACATGCGTTCTACTGGTATTGCTGACACTGTTTTATTTGGTCCAGAGCCAGAGTTCTTCCTATTTGACGACGTTAAATACAAATCAGACATGTCTGGTTCAATGTACAAAATCGATGACATCGAAGCTTCATGGAACTCTGATAAAGACTACGAAGGTGGCAACAAAGGTCACCGTCCAGGTGTTAAAGGCGGTTACTTCCCGTGTTCACCTGTTGATTCATCACAAGATTGGCGTTCAGCGACTTGTTTAGTTCTTGAAGAACTTGGTCAAGTTGTAGAAGCTCACCACCACGAAGTAGCAACTGCGGGTCAAAATGAGATCGCAACTCGCTTCAATACAATGGTATTAAAAGCTGACGAAATCCAAGAGATGAAATATGTTATCCATAACATGGCTCACTTATATGGTAAAACAGCGACTTTCATGCCTAAGCCAATCGTTGGTGATAACGGTTCTGGTATGCACTGTCACCAATCACTAGGTAAAGATGGCGTGAACATCTTCGCTGGTGACAAGTACGCTGGTCTTTCTGAAGAAGCACTTTACTACATTGGTGGTATCATCAAGCACGCTAAAGCAATCAACGCATTCGCTAACGCGTCAACTAACTCATACAAACGCCTAGTACCTGGCTTCGAAGCACCAGTAATGCTTGCATACTCTGCACGTAACCGTTCTGCTTCAATCCGTATTCCAGTGGTACCGTCTGCTAAAGCACGTCGTATCGAAGTACGTTTCCCTGATCCAACAGCTAACCCATACTTAGCGTTCTCTGCAATGCTTATGGCTGGCCTTGACGGTATCAAAAACAAGATCCACCCTGGCGATGCAATGGACAAAGACTTATACGATCTACCTGCTGAAGAAGCAGCTGAGATCCCACAAGTTGCATCTTCTTTATCTGAAGCACTAGCATCACTTGACGCTGACCGTGAGTTCTTAAAAGCTGGCGGCGTGTTCACTGATGACCTAATCGATGCTTACATCGCGCTAAAAGGCAAAGAAGTTGAAAAACTTAACATGACAACTCACCCAGTTGAGTTCGAAATGTACTACAGCGTGTAATACGCTGTAGCAGAATTATCTAAAGATAATAAATGTGTGTTCTCAAGCCCGCTCCGCGGGCTTTTTTAATGGTAATTGAGCGGGTTCTACTCTACAGTTTTAGTTAGATTAAAAAATGCAGGGTTGCAGGGTGAAAAGCACAACTTTATTGGTACTATCGCTGATTTTTCTAAGCTTTTTTAGCTATGGCGCAGCGCAAAAAGTCTATTCTTGGAAAGATAAGAACGGCGTTTTAGTATTTTCTGATACACCACGACCTGGTGCGACAGAAGTAAAGATGAACACCCAAAACCTGACCATGCCAGCTACCGACACCAGCATACTTGATAGCGCCCCAAGCGCAATGCCAGTCAAATTTAACGTCAGTATTTCATCACCAGCAAATGAAGCAACCGTAAGAGAAAATACCGGCTCTGTGTACGTTACTGCACGCATTAGCCCTCGCTTCGAAAATGGCTTTAAAGTACAACTTTTATTTGATGGCTCAGCCCATGGTGCACCAAGTAATAGCACGACCTTTGCACTAAGAGAGGTCGAGCGAGGTGAACACACATTACAAGCCAAACTTTATGATGCGAATAATAAACTCGTTTCGGTTAGCCCAGTCAGCACCTTTTTTATGCATAGAACATCGATTTATGGCGGAAACTAAAATTTTCGATATAACGTCTCTTAATGTAAAAAGAGTATGCTAAGCTGCACTTAATCGCAACGCACTAAAATGGTGCAATCATGCTCAGTGAAACACACTTTAATTCTGAATTACTCGACAGTATTTGGAAAAATTTAAGTACTGCCGTCATTTTACTCGACCGAGATTTTAAGCTGGTTTATGCAAACGATAGCGCCAGTGAGCTTTTAGGTTTAGGTCCAAAACGCATTATCAACCAACCGTTCGATAACCTATTTAATTACCACTCAATAGACTTAAAACGCATTGCCCAATATTCGTTATTCGATGGTGTCGATTGCCACCAGCACAGGGCTGACGTGGTGTTCGTTGATTCTCGCCACGCGAAATTAACCATTAGTACGCGCAGAATTAGTAACAACGATGACAATTATATTCTGTTCGAATGTCGTCAAATGGACGATGAAATTCGCCACGATCAAGCCTCTAATCAAATGCACCAATATCAAGCTGCACGTAATTTAATTCGTGGTTTAGCACATGAAATTAAAAATCCTTTAGGTGGAATTCGCGGAGCGGCGCAATTATTGCAGTATGAGGTTGATCAGCAAGAACGAGATCAATGTGCCGAATTAATCATTGAACAAGCAGACCGTTTACGTGAGCTTGTTGACCGCTTGCTTGGTCCGAATCAATTGCCACATAAATCTTATGGCAACATTCACCAAGCCTTAGAGTCAGTGATTAAACTGAGCATGTTAGATAACAATGCCAATATCACTTTAGTGAAAGACTACGATCCAAGTATACCGAGCGTGTACATAGACCAAGGTAAAATCCAGCAAGTGGTACTGAACATTATTCGTAATGCACAACAGGCACTCGTTGATGGTGGCGAGATAAGAATAAAAACCCGCATCAACCATCAACACAGGCGACCAGGTAAGGCACCGAAGAAAACCTTGCTGATCCAAATTTCGGATAACGGCCCGGGAATAGACAAAAGTTTACGTGAAACCTTGTTCTACCCAATGATCACCAATAAAGAAAATGGATCAGGGCTTGGTTTATCCATAGCGCAAACCTTGGTTGACCAACATGATGGCCACATTGATTGTGACAGTTGGCCAGGCCATACAGAATTTAATATCTATTTGCCTTTTACGGATTAATGGTTTTTTGGAGTAGTCATGAAAACAGTCTGGTTAGTTGATGATGATGCCTCTATCCGCTTTGTATTAGAAAAAGCGTTGGCACGTGCAGGATTTGAAACTGAAAGCTATGCAAATGCACAAGACGTGCTGAATGCATTAAAGTTTAGCCAGCCAACGGTACTGGTATCCGATGTGCGCATGCCTGGCATGGATGGCATGGCGTTACTTGAAACCATTGCCGAGCAAAATCCTGGCTTACCAGTGATAATCATGACCGCTCACTCAGACTTAGATTCTGCGGTAAATGCCTTCCAAAAAGGGGCATTTGAGTACCTCGCTAAGCCGTTCGATTTAGACGAAGCTGTTGCGCTGGTAGAAAGCGCCTGTCGTGCTAACTCAACGAAGAAAACTAAACGCAAACAAGCACCACAAACCAATGCGCACATCATAGGTGAAGCACCTGCAATGCAAGAGGTATTTCGCGCGATTGGTAAATTATCAGCATCGAGCATGAGCGTGCTGATTAACGGTGAGTCGGGAACAGGTAAAGAGCTTGTTGCTAGTGCCCTGCATAACCACAGCCCTCGTAAAGAAAACCAGTTTATTGCTCTGAATATGGCTGCCATTCCTAAAGAATTGGTCGAGTCAGAATTATTCGGTCACGAAAAAGGGGCATTCACCGGAGCCGACAGCATTCGTAAAGGCCGCTTTGAACAAGCGAATGGTGGCACTTTATTTTTAGATGAAATTGGGGATATGCCACTCGACGTTCAAACGCGTTTGTTACGCGTGTTAGCCGATGGTGAGTTTTACCGCGTGGGCGGCCATCAAAGTATTAAAGTTGATGTACGTATTATTGCGGCAACGCACCAAAACCTCGAAGACTTGGTTAAACAAGGCAAGTTTCGTGACGACTTATTTCATCGCCTAAACGTGGTGCGTTTACGCTTACCAGCACTACGTGAGCGTACTGAAGATATTGAACGTCTGGCACAGCACTTTTTACATAAAAGCGCCAAAGAGCTGCAAGTTGAAAGCAAGATTTTAAGCCCTAAAGCCACTGAGCAACTGCGCTTATTTAACTGGCCTGGTAACGTGCGCCAACTAGAGAACACCTGTCGCTGGTTAACAGTTATGGCGCCGGGTGAGCTTATAAGTGAACAAGATTTACCGCCAGAAATCGTCGCTGTCACACCCATTGAGCAAGAAGGTGATTGGCTGGATGCATTTCAACAATGGCTTAATCTGGAACTTAAACAAGGCAAAGAAAATATTTGGCCAGCCATTCAAGCACAACTTGAAACTCGCTTGATTAAAACGGCATTAGCCAATTGTGCTGGGCACAAGCAAGAAGCTGCGGTGAAAATTGGTTGGGGCCGCAATACATTGACCCGCAAGCTAAAAGAGCGCAATATTAGCTAATTTCGCGCTATACCCATGTGAGTCTATGAAGTTAATCGAGCACATTCCACTAATTAAACAAATGGAAATCATTAACAGGTTGTCGTTCTTTAGAGAGTTTTCTCTCAGTGAACGGCAGGTGTTGTTAGAGTCATTTAGTCATTTGTATTTAGTCAAACAAGGCCGCGCTGTTTTCAAGCAATACGATACTGATAAACGACTTTATATTGTGCTAAGCGGCTCACTGATGGTGTTCAAACAAAGCCACTTACTCGAACTTGGCACCATTGAACCCGGTGAATTTATCGGAGAAGGTGCTTTTATCAATAACCGCGAGCACAGTACCAGTGCACGCGCAAAAGTTGATACCATTTTGTTAGCTATCACCCCTGAAGCACTTACCCGCTTACCGAATGTGATCCGCGAAAAAATTAAAGATCGCATCATCGAAGGCATGAGTGAACGCATTACTAAGTTAAGCACATACCTTGAGTCGCGTAGCTAGTCCATATACACAATTTGTAATGAGCAATTTAACCAACTTGGGCTATTAACGCGTGCCGTGTAACGATAGGTATCTGATGGTTTCATACCAAATGGGGTACTCACTTCTGGCGTTAAATGGCTGTAGCTTTGCGAATAGTTTTTATAATAAATGACTAAATAGCCGTATAAGTAATCCCACTCCAATGAGACTCGTCTACCACTTGCTAGATTAAACTCGGCCTGTTTATCACTAAATGTAACTGCAAGGCCATTAAACTTATCCTCAACGCAACCGGTTGTGATGACTCGAGCCGGCATAGTAAAACCGGTTAAGCCATTTTTTGCTCGTAAGTAAAAACCTATATTGCCTTGATTGTAAAAGTGATTAGCGTCTGTGGTGTATTTAATTTCAGCTTGATAACCCAGCCTCTGCATAATTTCTGCAAGTTGCTCGGTTTCATGAGTGAGAATTTTATCGCTCGATAACATTAAGGTTGCATCAGCAAAGTCTCTAGGAATAGGTAGCTTTGTGTATTCATAAGGTAAGCTTTGCTTCGTTAAAGCTTGCTCTAATGTGAGCAGCTGTTGTTCATCAAGGTTTTCAGTGTATACGTAGACTGTTGGTTGCTGACAACCTGCCAAAATTAAAAATATGGCTGCTGAAATTATCCTTTTCATTGTTTTTCTCACTTTGGATTACAAGTGTAGTCTAAAGTGAGAAAAACAATAAATCAATTAATTAAGATGTTTTTTTAGCCAACTATTAACACTTTGACGGGTATATAGAATATCTTTAAATAAACGGTGGGTTTGATGCTGGAGCAGCTTTTCTTTATTTGTTTCCCCTGAACTCAGCTGGCTATGATTATCATTAAATCGCGAAATTAACGCAAAACCTTGTTCTGACTTTTCAGGCTGAGACTTAATTGTTTGTGTTAACAAAGCTCGCACATCATCTGCAGCAAGCAGAGACGAATCTTGCAAACCCATTAACTCTTTTCTTAGCGCTGATCTTACGCCCATTACAACTTCTCCTGAACGAATAAAAAAATGAAACGGACATGCATTTAGCAATTTGTACACCAATTCCAAACGCGCGCAGTGTACCCAGTAAATACTGCAGTTTTTTTACTGTTTGTAAAAATTTCAGATTATTTATTGCTGTAAATTTTAACCGCTTGAAGAGCTTAAAAATTTAATCTTGGTTCAATTGAGTGCTAGGCTTTATAATGGCTGCGATTGAATTAAGAGAGACCAACATGAACGAAGATTTCATCGAAATTGAACTAGAAGAAGAGCCAATAGAGCTATGTAACTTGCTAAAAGTGCTCGACCTAGTCGAAACAGGCGGCCAAGCAAAAGCCTTAATTGGTGAAGGTTATGTTGGGGTTAACTATGAAATTTGTACAATAAAACGGAAAAAATTATACAGTGGTGACGTGCTTGCATTTGATGGTGAGCTGTTCCAACTGACATTAAGCGAAGATGCAACACCAAATCCTCGCCCACCAGAACCAGTACAAAAAGCACAACCACAAAGCGCTGAAGAAGCGCCAAAAAAATCAAAGCGTAAACGTACTAAAAAGCCAAAAGTGGACGAAAAAACCGGCCGTCGCCCTATCTCTTTTGGTTAACTAGAGCTTGCTTAGTTAACATAAATCACCTTTAATTGAATGTGATAATAACAACAATAAAAGGTGATTTATGAACCCTCCAGCTTGGCTCAAGCCACTTGCTTGGGCAGCCCTTGTGTGGAATCTTTTAGGTGTCATTGCATTTGTAATGCAGCTGTTGATCACACCCGAAATGATTAGCCAACTCCCTGAAGCACAACAAGCCGCATACCGCGACATCCCGCTCTGGTCAACGGCTGCCTTTGCGATAGCCGTGTTTGCAGCCAGTTTCGCGAGCATTCTATTACTCGCAAAAAAAGCGCTTGCGCGCGAGCTATTTTTAATCTCGTTTATCGCTGTCTTAGTCCAGCAATATTATAATTTTGTGGTGATAGATAGCCTTGCCATGTTTGGTACCAGCGCATTAGCAATGCCACTGTGTGTGATCGTTATTGGCTTACTATTACTGTTTATTAGCCATAAAGGTAAACAACAAAATTGGCTCAACTAAAAACACTTATTTCTGAGGGTAGTTTAAAGTAACTACCCTTTTATCTGTCCCTCCCCCTTGAAATAAATCACATCGGCAGCAACTATATTAGATAGCATATTTTTTCATCAGCTAGATGAATATCTCAGCTGGTATTAAGTTTGCAATAACACTGTGTCTATTTCGAAAGGAAACAACAAAGCAAGCCAAATTGCTTGCTCAAACCACAGGGGCAAATAATGAATAACAGTTTTGATACCCAAAAACAGCTTACGATTAATGGTGAGCAATATCATATTCACTCTTTACAAGGTTTAGGCGACAAAGCAAAACGTCTGCCATTCTCATTAAAAATCTTACTTGAAAACCTGTTGCGCAATGAAGATGGCGTCAATATTAAAAAGCAAGATATCGATGCCTTATTAAACTGGGATCCACAAGCTAAACCATCTGCAGAAGTCGCATTTACGCCTGCTCGCGTTGTCATGCAAGACTTTACAGGTGTTCCCGCCATTGTTGATTTAGCCGCGATGCGTGATGCCATGGAAAAACTCGGTGGCGATCCTGCGAAGATAAACCCATTGTCACCTGCTGAGCTGGTAATTGATCACTCTGTGCAAGTTGATGGTTACGGTGAAGATGGTTCTTTCGACTTAAATGCGAAACTTGAATATGAGCGCAACAAAGAGCGTTACGAATTTTTACGCTGGGGGCAAACCGCCTTCGATAACTTGAAGGTCGTACCTCCCGCTACCGGCATCGTACACCAAGTTAATTTAGAATATTTAGCCCGTGTGGTATTTAACGATAGTAAAAATGGGAAATCACTCGCTTACCCAGATACCCTAGTCGGAACCGATTCGCACACCACCATGATCAATGGTCTTGGGGTACTTGGCTGGGGTGTGGGTGGTATTGAAGCCGAAGCCGCAATGCTTGGTCAACCAATCAGCTTACTCATTCCACAAGTGGTTGGCTTTAAGCTCAATGGTCGCCTACCAGAAGGCACAACGGCAACTGACCTTGTGTTAACCGTCACAGAAATGCTGCGTAAGCATGGCGTTGTGGGTAAATTTGTTGAGTTTTATGGTGATGGTCTTGCTGATTTACCACTTGCAGACCGTGCAACTATCGCAAACATGGCACCAGAGTATGGTGCAACTTGCGGTATTTTCCCAATTGATGATGAAACCATTAACTACCTGCGTTTAACTAACCGCGATGACAAACAACTTAAACTCATCGAGGACTATGCAAAACATCAAGGCTTGTGGCGTAACCCTGGCGATGAAGCTCATTATACAGACACACTCGAGTTATCCCTTGATGATGTGGTGCCGAGTCTTGCTGGCCCTAAACGCCCGCAAGATAGAATAGCCCTTGATAAAGCAGGTAGCATTATTGGTGAGCACCTAAAAGGCTTCCAAGATGAGCGCATGCAACACCGTGATAAAAGCGATGCCCAAGAAGCGCGCATTGAAGACGAAGGCCCAACAACTAACCCTGATGAGCCAGTAAACGAAGCACAATATATGGGTGCGGCTAAAGTTAACTTTAAAGGCGAACAGTTTGAGCTGAAAGACGGTGCGTGTGTCATTGCTGCAATTACTAGCTGTACAAACACTTCAAACCCTAGTGTTATTTTAGCGGCAGGCTTAGTGGCTAAAAAAGCCAAGCAATTAGGCTTAAAGGTGAAGCCATGGGTTAAAACCTCACTTGCTCCGGGCTCTCAAGTGGTGACTGATTACTTGAAAAAAGCCGACTTGATGGATGATTTAGATGCCTTAGGCTTTAACCTTGTTGGTTATGGTTGTACAACCTGTATTGGTAACTCAGGGCCTTTAGCTGATGAAATCAGTGAAGCAATTCAAAAGCATAAACTGGTTGTCAGCTCTATTTTATCGGGTAACCGTAACTTTGAAGGCCGTATTCACCAAGATGTGAAAATGAACTTCTTAGCCTCACCACCCCTTGTGGTTGCATACGCAATTGCGGGTCGTACAGATATCGACGTGTATAACGAACCGCTTGCGCAAGACCCAAATGGTAATGACATTTATCTAAAAAATATTTGGCCAAGTGTTAGTGAAGTAAACGAACTCGTCCGTGAAACCGTGACCAAAGAAATGTTCGCATCAAGCTATGGTAATGTGTATCAAGGCGATGATCGCTGGCAGAAAATTCAAATTCCTGATGGCAAACTTTATGATTGGGATGATGCGTCAACCTACATCAAAAAAGCGCCATTCTTTGATGGTATGGAAATTGAGCCTCCAGGCATTCCGAGTATTAGTGGTGCACGCTGTTTGGCAAAATTAGGTGACTCAGTAACCACTGACCACATCTCGCCAGCAGGTGCAATTAAAGCAGATGCCCCAGCAGGTCTTTACTTGCAAGAGCACGGTGTGCAAAAAGCACAATTTAACTCGTATGGTTCGCGTCGTGGTAACCACGAAGTGATGATGCGCGGTACCTTTGCTAATGTGCGTTTACGTAATCTATTAGCACCGGGTACCGAAGGCGGTGTGACCCGTATGCAGCCAAGCGATGAGCTTGCCAGCATTTATGATGCAGCGATGCAATATCAGCAAGATGGCACGCCACTGATTATTTTAGCGGGTGCAGAATATGGCACGGGCTCATCACGCGACTGGGCAGCTAAAGGTTCACTTTTACTTGGTGTTAAAGCCGTTATTGCACAAAGCTATGAGCGTATTCACCGTTCAAACCTGATTGGTATGGGTGTTTTACCCCTACAATTTAAAGAAGGTGAAAGCTATGAGTCATTAGGTCTAACGGGTCAAGAGTCATTCGACTTTGAAGGCTTATATGACAAAACCAATGAAGTCAGTGTGATTGCGACTAACAGTGAAGGCAAACAAATTAGCTTTAGTGTTGATGTGCGTATAGATACCCCGAAAGAGTGGGATTACTACAAACACGGCGGTATTTTACAGTATGTACTGCGTAATATGCTGGCTGAGCAGTAATTGCTTTTAAGTTAACTAAGGGGCTGAATTTTCAGCCCCTTTTTTGTTTAAAACACCAGTAATACCAATCCGCAATAATACTTAATCATTTTGAGGGATAAAACCTGTCGCTACCTGCGTTAAAAATTTCTGATTTAGAACAAACTAAATAACGAAATTTTTGCCTTGTTATCAACGAGGTTTTATTGCCTCAAAATAGACCACTTAATTAAGCGAATTGGTATAAATTACAGTTTAGAGCAACACACTTATTTACAAAAAATGAAAAGCACATAAAAATCAGCATGTTAAAATTGGACCATAGTTTGCAAATGCTAACCAGATAACAACCATAATAATTTTGGAATCCCTATGACTATTGCATCATTCAAACGCGCAATTTGCGCAACGGCCATCTCATCAAGTTTATTATTAACAGGCTGTGTAATTCATGTCTCTCCGGGTCAAATCGCAGAACAAAAACAACAAGACTTAAGCGTGTCGGCTGCAAATATCAACGAATTAAAAATTGATGCTGAAGCCGGTTCATTGATCATCAAAGGCGACAGCAACGCCACGGCTATCACAGTGAATGCTAATATCTATGCGGCTAAAGGCGATGAAACTTATACGCTAACCCTCGAAAAGCACGGCAACACGGCTGAGCTTATCAGCAAGCTCAATAATGGTAGCTTATCGTTTTACAGTGGCTCATCACCTCATATTGATTTAATTGTCTCTGTGCCTAGTAACCTTAAACTAGATATCGATGATGACTCAGGTGATATCGTTATACGTGCGATGCAAAACGATATCAGCATTGATGATGACTCAGGATCAATTGTGATCGAAGGGGGTCGCACTATTAATATTGATGATGACTCGGGCGATATACGTATTAGCAATGTCAGCGGCAATATCAGCATTGAAGACGATTCTGGCTCAATTATGATAGACCAAGGCCAAGGGCGTATTGATATTGAAGATGACTCTGGTGATATCCAAATAGAGAACAGCCAAGGCCCTGCACGTATTATTGATGAATCAGGTAGTATCAGCGTTAAAACATTGGCTGGTGCGCTTACTATCGAAGATGGCTCTGGTGATATAGATGTAAGACAAATCAAAGGGCTGGTTACCATTACCGATGGCTCTGGCAGCATTTATGTTGATGACACACTCGGCCTGACAATTATCGAAGCGGGTTCCGGTGATTTAAGTATCGATAACATCAACGGCCCAGTAAAATTGGACAAATAACCGACAATTGCTTGATTTAGAACAATCCTATTAATGACAACAGCACCTACACTTTAATTAAGGCTAAAGTGAGGTGCTTGTATGACTGAACAAACCATCATTCGAATCTTAAAAACCTTTATTATTTTAGGTATTTGCCTAATTATTTTGGGGCATTCTTTATTAGCTGGTAATTACTTAGGTGATAGCATGGGTGTGCATGGCATTATGATCAGCGCAGCGTGCATTGCTGTTGGTGTGCTGTTCTCTTTGCCCACCAAAATTTATCTCACTATTTTACTGATGAAAATGGAAAGCGATCTCACAGCACAGGACAAGCAAAGCTAATTCCCACCTTGCTCTTTGAGCTGTTGCTCAAGTTGCTTGTTACGTTGCTCCATAAGCTGTTTTACTTGCTCAGCATCTTGCATCATCTTTTGTACATTTTTAGGGTCGTATACCCCAAGCACCGAAGATGTTTCGTTAGTTTTAACTGTTGCTGCTTGCTTCTCATCAGCTTGAAATGTCTCTGCCGGTAACACAGTTATGTCGTTAGGATCTAAACTTACCGCAGTACTAACGTAATTAGGGTGAGGGGTATCAGCATAGTGCCACTGACCATGTTCATCTTGCCATTTATACACCACGACAGGTGCATTTGCGTCTTTGCTCAAGCTCAACTTCTCAGTGAGCTTTTTTGCTTGGCTGGTAAGTGTATCGGCACTTTGCGAAGCAAAATCACTCACATCACCACTTACTTTTTCTGAGTAACGCTCGAACATGCTCAGCTCTAGGTAAGGTTTTCCGTCTGGCTTTTTAATGTAAAACAGCAGGGCAACACTGGTCAGTAGCAACATAACCGCAAGATAACAAAAACGCTTAATCATTCCATTTACCGATTATTGGTAGTTACTCTCAATCTTAGCAAATTCACCGGATGATTTAAGATTTTTCATAAATTCATTAAATTGCTCGCTCATACGCTTCCCTTTTTCATTGTAAGCAAACTGTAATTGCATCGGCGCTTTGCCCACACTGTAATCACTTACCGTGAATTTTTTAAAGGCATTATTTTTTGAGGCATACCACTGCAGTGTGTTTTTTGCGATAACAGCAACACGTTGATTTTGCTGCATATCAACTAAAGCCTTCAGCATATCTATCTCAGAGTAAAAGTCTTCGCGGTGCAACTTACCTGATGCAAACAATGCTTCAAATTGCGGGTAGGTATAACCAAAACGGGCCATCAACACATAGCCGCCTAACTTATCAATCGCTGGAATATGACAACCACTGGGCATCACTAAAATATCTTCTACAACAGCGATACTATCACTCCAATAGTATTGCTTATGTCCACGATACCATTGCTCAGACTCTAAGCGTACATCGACTTTACCTGCATCAAGTAAATGCTGTGAACGCACCTCGGGTACCAGCATGTATTGAATATCGTGATTATATTTTTCAGCAAAACGAGTTAATAGCTCATCAACAAGTCCTTTATGGCCACTGTCAGCAAAATGATAAGGGGGATAATCCGTGTCATACAGCGCAACCTGTAACGTTTCTGCTCGCACTAAAGGCGCAATTAAAAGCAATAATAAAAAAACAACAGCACGACTCATAATTTTCTCTCATAAAATTGAGCCAGGGATTGTATATAAATAGCACAAAAAAAGCGCAACCTAGGTTGCGCTTTACGAAAATTCTGATAGGAATTTAGGATTAGATACCGTCACCATCAATATGTAAGCCACATTCACGGTTTAAACCGAAGAAACGAGTCTCTTCTTCTGTCATACCAGGCTCAAGTTTACGGGTTGTATGAACATCGCCCATAGATACATAACCTTGCTCCCAAAGTGGGTGATACGGCAAATCATGCTTAGTTAGATACTGGTAAATATCGCGGTTGTTCCACTCAATAAGTGGATACACTTTCACAGTACCACGGCTGATTTCAACAATTTGCTTGTCAGCTCGACTAGATGATTGATCACGGCGCAAACCACTAAACCACGTACCCGCTTCAAGCTCGTTTAAAGCACGGGTCATTGGCTCAACTTTATTCAGTTGATTGTACTGCTTAATACCGGCTTCACCTTGTTCCCAAAGTTTACCAAACTTCGCTTCTTGCCACGCCGGGCTAAGCTCAGCTTTATACACTTTAAGATTAAGCGAAAGTCGCTCCGTCATTTGCTCGATGAACTGATAGGTTTCTGGGAACAAATAACCAGTGTCAGTCAGTACCACAGGAATATCTGGCTGCTGCGATGTCACTAAATGCAACATCACCGCCGCTTGAATACCAAAGCTCGACGACAAAAAGTGCGTGCTTGGTAAGTTTTCAAGTGCCCACGCAACACGCTCCTCTGCGCTTTTATCAGCCAGAAGACCATTAATATCAGCCAACATAGCTGTTTGGTCTTCTTTGCTCATCGTTAAGATGTTTTTAAATTCACTCATGGTTAATTCCAAACCTTAAAGCGGTGTCGCTTATAAAATTATGCGTGAAAATCAGTTACTGAAACTTTAACTTCAGCAACAATGCCTTTGCGAATTACAAAATCACCAAAACACTCGCCTTCATTACGCTCACTTGCCCATTGGCCAATTAGCTTATCGAATGCGTCTAGGTATACGTCCTCGCCAACATTTTCTAAATACAGTTTTGGAATACGCGTGCCTTCACGGTTACCACCTAAGTACACGTTGTATTTTCCTGGACCTTTACCAACCAGACCCGCTTCTGCCAACATTGCGCGGCCACAGCCATTCGGACAACCCACAACACGCATAATGATGTTGTCATCGCCAATACCATGTTTCGCTAATAGCGCTTCTGTTTTCTCAATTAAGCTTGGTAAATAACGCTCAGCTTCTGCCATCGCTAACGGACACGTTGGTAATGCCACACACGCCATTGAGTTTTTACGCTGCTCTGTATGGCTGTCATCAATTAAGCCATGGTTACGAGCGATCTCTTCGATTACCGCTTTTTGATCAGCTGGAACACCTGCGATGATCAAGTTTTGGTTTGCTGTCATACGGAAATCACCTTGGTGAATTTCCGCAATTTTACGGCAGCCTGTTTTAAGAGGTTGATTTGGGTAATCTAAAATACGACCACTTTGGATAAACAGCGTTAAATGGTGCTTACCATCAATACCTTCAACCCAACCGATACGGTCACCTCGGTGAGTGAACTCATATGGGCGGCTCTGTTCAAATTGAACACCGGCACGTTTTTCAACTTCAGCTTTAAATACATCAGAACCTACACGGTCAAGTGTGTATTTAGTTTTTGCATTTTTACGGTTTGAGCGGTTACCCCAATCACGTTGTACAGACACCACGTGTTCAGCAATTTTCAACGTGTGCTCAAGTGGAATGAAACCAAAGTCATCCGCTTTACGAGGATACGTTGCGGTATCACCGTGAGTCATCGCAAGACCACCACCCACTAACACGTTAAAACCAACTAACTTGCCGTTTTCTGCAATTGCCACAAAGTTTAAGTCGTTCGCATGCACATCCACCTCATTGTTCGGTGGAATTGTTACTGTGGTTTTAAACTTACGTGGTAAGTAAGTTGAACCTAAAATTGGCTCTTCTGTGGTTTCACTCTTTTCACCATCTAACCAAATTTCAGCGTATGCTTTGGTTTTTGGTAATAGGTGCTCAGAGATCTTCGCTGCCCACTCGTACGCTTCTTGGTGAAGCTCAGATTCAACTGGGTTCGTTGTACATAATACGTTTCGGTTTACGTCGCCCGCCGTTGCAATTGAGTCAATGCCCACGCTATTGAGCATTTGATGCATGCCTTTAATATTTGGCTTAAGCACACCATGGAACTGGAACGTTTGACGCGTGGTTAAACGAATACTGCCATAGCTGGTTTTCTCTTCTGCAAACTTATCAATCGCTAACCATTGCTCTGGCTTGATGATACCGCCAGGCATACGAGCACGTAACATTACATTATGTAACGGCTCTAATTTTTGTTTAGCGCGCTCAGGGCGAATGTCACGGTCATCTTGCTGGTACATGCCGTGGAAACGGATCAGTTGGAAGTTATCAGCAGTGAAACCACCGGTGATCTCGTCTTTTAAATCTTGCTCAATGGTGCCACGTAAAAAGTTACTTTCTCTTTTCAAACGCTCGTTATCAGAAAGCTTTACGTTTTTGTCTTGTTCGCTCATGGTATTTCCTAAATTTGTTACAGTGACGGCTGTTAGCTTTAAACGTGATTAGTACACGTCTTTCTGATAGCGATTTGCGCTACGTAAATCTTTTAAATATTGCTCAGCTTGTTCATCATCTTTGCCGCTATTTTCTTTGATAATGTCTACAAGCGCCTGATGAACATCTTTCGCCATACGGTTTGCATCACCACAGATATAGAAATGAGCACCCGCTTCTAACCAAGCAAATACTTCTTGGCTGTTTTTGCGAAGTTTGTCTTGAACATATACTTTTTCCGCTTGGTCACGGCTAAACGCCACATCCACTTTAGTCAGTAAACCTGACTTCAAGTAACCTTGAATTTCAACTTGATATAAGAAGTCTTGAGTAAAGTGTGGGTTACCAAAGAATAACCAGTTTTTACCACTTGCTTCACGAGCATCACGCTCTTGTAAAAACGCACGGAATGGTGCAATACCCGTACCCGGACCTACCATGATAATTGGCGTTTCATCATTAGCCGGTAAACGGAAATTATCGTTGTGCTCGCTGAATACTTTTACTTTACAGCCTTCTTCAGCACGACGTGCTAAATAACCAGAACACCCACCTAAGTGCTCGCTGCCAAATGCATCAAACTCAACCAGACCCACCGTTAAGTGAACTTCTTCTTCAACTTCAGCTTGGCTAGATGCAATCGAATATAAACGTGCTTGTAATTTACGTAAGCAGTCTACTAAGGTTTGCGCTTCCAGCTGAGCTGGGTTTTGACGAATAATATCGAAGATTTGGCGAGGTTCGATGTACTCACGCATTGCCGCTTTATCTTCAACTAACTTTAATAATTCAGGATTGCCAGTTGCTGTTGCATATTTTTCAACAAAACCTGGATATGACTGAGTTAATTCTAATTTTTCGATTAATGCATCACGAATACTTAGCTCTTCATCGCCGAGTTTAACCGTGCTAGATGCATCAATTTGAGTAAGCGTAAGTACTTCATCAACAAGTGCTTCGTCATTTAAGAAGTAAACGCCTAGCGAATCACCCGGTGTATAGGTAATGTCTGAACCTTCTAATGAAATTTCAACATGACGCACATCTTTGGTTGAATCACGACCGGTAATCTTTTGCACAACGCTTAGCTCTGCAGCAAATGGGTTTTGCTTGGTGTATTGGCTTGCTGCTGGTGCCGCTGCACCAAATGATGGCATAGCCACAACTTGACCACCGCTTGCTTGTTGCTGCGCTTTAAGATCAGGTTCAAACGCATCAAGTGCACCATCAATCCACTTAGCAGCTTCATCATCGTAATCAACATCTAAGTCGGCACGCTGGAAAATAGTTTCTGCGCCAAGCTTGTTAAAACGCTCTTCAAAATCTTTTGCTGTTTGGCAGAAGAATTCGTAGCTTGAGTCACCTAACCCAATCACAGCAACTTTAACACCATCTAGTTTTGGTGCTTTTTTAGTCGCTAAAAACTCATGCAGGCTTTCAGCATCTTCAGGTGGCTCACCCTCACCGTAAGTTGAAACAACAACCGTGATGAACTTTTCTTTTTTCAGGGCAGTTGGCTTGTAGTCAGCCATGTTGACTAGCTTAACCGATAGACCACGTGACTCTGCTTGTTCTTTTAACTTGCTCGCCACGCCTTTAGCGTTACCCGTTTGCGAGCCGTATAAAATAGTTAGCGGTGCAGCATCACCCGCAGCTGGAGCGGCGGCAACACCACCGGCTAATGCGCCTGCGTTTGCGTTAGCGGCTAAATAACCACTTACCCACGCTTGCTGAATTGGATTAAGTTCAGCCACTAAGCCTTGCAGCTTCTGTACTTGCTCTTGCGATAGCGGACTCGCCGCTGCATTTAGTTGACTTAACAACATGAATTTATTCCTCGTAACCCTGAAAAGTTAACTGCGAAACGAACTTGCTACCATCATTTCGCGAACAATTTTTTCGACTTTAAAGACCCAATAGAAATGCTTTAAAGGTTTATCTGAGCGTGAAGAATAACGAGGTCTGAGGCGATTAAAAAAGAATAGAATCTGCTTTGATATTCCATTTAGTTATTAATTTAGTATTTATCCAAAAAAAACATGTTAGAAGTATGAATCCCCAAATAAGAAACTTTTATTAATTAACATTATTGCAACATAAGCCAATTAGCCTATACTCGCTGTGTTCATTTTGAGAACAGCAAAAACTATTAAAATATAAAAAGGAAACGATAATGTCACACGGGACATGTAAAAAATACATGCTAGCCAGTAGCTTACTGTGTTTAGCGAGTTCAACATTGGCAAATGTTAATAATGCCGACTTCGAAAACTGGTCAGCAAACAACCCTGCCAGCTGGAGCACCATAGATAGCGGTATAAGCCTTAGTGCTAATAGCAATGTGGTTTACTCAGGCAATTACTCAGCGCAAGTCGTGGTTAATACTGGCACGCAAAGTAATACCGACTTACTACAGTTAGTGGATGTAGTGGCGGGTGAAAGCTATGAGTTTTCTACTTGGGTTTACCATACAGAAGGTGGCGTAAAAGCACGTTTAGTGGTTGATGGCTATCAGGGCTATTCTAATTCGGCATTAATTAATCAATGGCAACAAATCAGTTACCAGTACACGGCCTCTGCTACCACGTCAATTAGTGTTGGCCTGCGCTTTTACGATGTAACAGGCTTTGATGGCAGTGAAGTAGTGTATGTCGATAACTTTGCACCAAGCACTGGCTCAACCCCACCTCCTACGGGCAGCTGCGCAGATAACCAAATATCTTTAACGCTCACTACCGATAACTATGGTGAAGAAACCAGCTGGCAAATCACCAATAGCCAAGGTAGCACAGTGGCATCGGGCGGCAGCTATGCTGCAAATACCCAGTACAGTGAACAAGCATGTTTAACAGATGGTGACTATACCTTTACGATTTTTGATAGCTATGGTGATGGTATTTGCTGCTCATTCGGCAATGGCAGTTACAGTCTTTCTTTAGATCAAACAGTACTTGCCTCTGGTGCAAGCTTCCAAAGCTCAGAAGCAACGCCGTTTACTTTGGGTGATAGCTCAGGCGGCGGTGACGGTGGTGGTACAACCCCAACAGAGCCAACGGGATACTATGTTACAACGCAAGGCCTTAGTGGGTATGCACTAAAAACAGAGTTATACAACATCATTAAAGATCACAACTCACAAGGCTATTCTGCGATTTGGAGCTTTTACGATGTTGCTTCACGCGATAAGTATTTTGAAAACGACAACTCTATTTTAGACCGTTATTCAGAAAACCCTGCAGGCCAAGATAGCTACAACTATGTTGCTGTGAGCGACCAATGTGGGACATACAACAGCGAAGCAGATTGCTACAACCGTGAGCATTCTTTCCCGAAAAGTTGGTTTGGTGGAACAGTTGAGCCAATGAATTCAGACGTACATCACATTTTTGCCACTGATGGTTATGTCAATTCAAAACGCAGTAATTACCCATTTGGTGAAGTAGGTAGTGCAAGCTACACCTCTAGTAACGGCAGCAAATTAGGCAGCGCTGCTAGCTCATTAAATTACTCAGGAACGGTTTTTGAACCTATTGATGAATTTAAAGGTGACTTTGCAAGAGCGTATTTCTATATGGCAACACGCTATGAAAACGTGATTGGCTCATGGCAAAACAACACAACCTACAGTAATGCTGTATTAAATGGTTCATCTGATCAGGTCTTTGAGAACTGGGTCGTTACTATGTTATTAAAATGGCATAACGCTGACCCTGTTAGCCAATTAGAGCTTGACCGTAACCAAGCAGCTTATGAACATCAAGGTAACCGCAACCCATTTGTGGATCACCCAGAATTTGTAGAAATGATTTGGTAACTTCGTTAAGCCAAGGCGCTTAGTTTCGGCTAAGTGCCTTTTTTTAATCAAGCACAACGACTTTGTTTTCGTCAATTAACTCTGCCACATAGCGCTTTTCTAAATGCCACGGATGACGCTTCCAGCCCTGAAAACCAAAACCTGCTATATGCACTTTTGAAAACAATTTAAGGTAGTGAGTAATCGCTAAAGTACCTGAACTTGGGCAATATGGCTTATGTATTGTAGGCCCTAACGTTAGTAGGTACGCAAGCAGTGATTGGCGAAATTGCTGGGTTAATCGTTCTTGCTGCAAGCCTGTGCCATAGTGCTTAAACAAAGCGTCACCATGATCAAGTCGGCCATGACGACGGATCAGTTTGAATAGTTGCTGCATGAATAAGTTTGGCGCAGGATCAGTGACCATAATCTTGTGAAGTCCTTCAAGCGGCATAACAAGTGGCTCTTCAAGTAAACTTTGCGCCTGCCTCCCTCGCCCCAATAACCATAGATCTGTGCAACGCTTACCTAGGTGCGCAGGCATTGCTGCACAGCGATTAAAACGCACAACAGATGGACAATTATCGACCTGCTCAGCAAGCTCGGTATTAATCGGACCATTACCTAGAATAATTATCTGTGGCGGCTCATGCATAATGCAAAACTCCGTTTTATCCTTAAAACGACCTTATTTCACCTAAACTTTATGACCTGCTAATGACAGTTCATGATAAGTTTAATACATGTGAAAAGCGCTTATGTGCAATCAGCAAGTTATTATCAACTTGAGATTGGGCACTATAGCCAAGAAGCTGTAACACCTGTTTTAACAGAGCTTGATGTTGCTGCTGTGGTGAGTGATTTTCCACTTCTAACACCTCTAACATCGCTTGTGCATAGCTAGAACCTGAATGGATCGACTGCCAGATACGCGTTTGTATTTCGATAACTTGAGAAATCGACGTGTTATAAGTATTAACTTGCAGACTTAACAGATAATTTTCTAATAGATTCATTGTAGCGTCCTTTTTTAAAACGCCACTTTAAAAGCTCAAGTTAAGTTGAGGTAAAGTGTTTTATTATTACTTTTTACTCCACTTATTCATAATGTCTTTAAATAACTTAGCCTCTTTGTCTTCACAGGGTCTGGGCGATCCGCTTGGCACCCCAGATTTACCAAACACCGAGTTAAAATCTATGCCATAACACATACCATTTAACACCTCGATACGCTTGCTACCATCACCACTCTGCCAAACGACGGTTGCTTTATCAGAAACCGTTAATTGTGCAGGCACTGAAACCCTGCCTACAGGCAAATTATTATTTGCCCCTTCAACCTGCCCAAATAATGACGAATTAGAAGAGCCATTTTCAAAATTAAGCTTTGGGATTGGCGCATACGGGTTGAGTTTTTTAAAGGGTACTTCGGTTGTTTTTGAATTATCAGGTGTCTGACTGGGCTTTATGACCTTATTATTCGTCACTTCTTTGGGCTCACTAACTGAATGTTCAACGACCTTAGCATCGCTTTTCTGCTTAGGGCTGCTATAAGCGGCTTCCTCTTTTTGCGGTAAAGCCTTAGCCTCATCAACTATTTCTTGCGGTTGCTCCAGTAAAGGTTTGTCTTGGGTTTTCTGTAAACTAGGTAACGAAGTTAAATCAACACTCACATACGCGTTGATTACTTTTGGCGGTTCAGCGACTGCGGGGAGTTTCACAGACTTTCCATATCGAACAAATAACAATAAAAGCATAGCATGTAGCGTAATCGAGATGATCCATGCTTTGTAATTCCCTTTTAACACTCAAGCGCCTCATTTTTATTTTTAAGAGTGTTAAGTGAATGAAATAGTTCATAAGAAAAAGTGGTGAGTTAGCAAGTTAACGGGAGTAACGTTTTAAGGTTCTAGGTTAAGTCTGTTCGTTGAGATGGTTTGGATTCAGCATGAGGTGTGACATGTGGTTTTATAGCTATGCAGCAACAAACCCTATTGCTTGACTGACATCTGACAGCTAAACGCTTTTTGCTGTATTTCAAAAACAAAAAGCCCCAGCAAATGCCAGGGCTTTTTAGTAAGTAAACTTAATTAAAAATTAAGCTTGCTTTGGACGTTCAACAACGTCTACTAAAGTCCAAGACTTAGTCTTAGAAATAGGAGCACACTCACGGATAGTAACTACGTCACCAGCTTGAGCTGTGTTGTTTTCGTCATGTACGTGTAGTTTAGTCGTACGTTTGATGAATTTCCCATAAACTGGGTGCTTCACGTAACGTGCGATAGCAACAGTGAAAGATTTATCCATCTTGTCGCTGATTACACGGCCTTGAAGAGTACGGATTTTATCGCTCATTATTGACCTGCCTTCTGGTTAATAACTGTTTTTACACGCGCGATATCGCGACGTACTGTTCTTAGCGTGTGTGTCTGAGCTAACTGACCAGTGCTTGCTTGCATGCGCAGGTTAAACTGCTCACGAAGAAGTCCTAGAAGTTCAGCGTTAAGCTCTTCTACGCTTTTGTCTTTTAGTTCGCTAGCTTTCATTACATCACCGTCCGAGTTACGAAAGTTGTTGTGAATGGTAATTTACGCGCTGCAAGGTTAAATGCTTCACGAGCAAGCTCTTCAGAAACACCTTCCATTTCGTAAAGTACTTTACCAGGTTGAATTTCAGCAACCCAATATTCAACAGAACCTTTACCTTTACCCATACGAACTTCTAATGGTTTGTTCGTAATTGGCTTATCTGGGAATACACGAATCCAGATTTTACCTTGACGCTTTACGTGACGTGTCATAGCACGACGAGCTGCTTCGATTTGACGAGCAGTCATACGGCCACGGCCAGTAGCTTTCAAACCGAAAGTACCGAAGCTTACTTTGTTACCGTTTTGCGCTAAACCGCGGTTGCGGCCTTTGTGCATTTTACGGAATTTTGTACGTTTTGGCTGTAACATTACTCGCTACCTCTACTTAGCACTTTTTTTGGCTTTCTTTGGCGCGCGTTTAGCTGGCTTCTCTTGCTCTTGTACTAGTGGTAAACCACCAATAACTTCGCCTTTGAAGATCCAAACTTTAACACCAATGATACCATAAGTGGTTAAGGCTTCAGAAGTTGCGTAGTCGATATCAGCACGAAGAGTATGTAGAGGTACACGACCTTCACGATACCATTCTGAACGTGCGATCTCAGCACCGCCAAGACGACCGCTAACTTCAACTTTGATACCTTTTGCACCAATGCGCATTGCATTTTGTACCGAACGCTTCATAGCGCGACGGAACATAACACGACGCTCTAGTTGTGACGCAATACCGTCAGCTACTAGTTGTGCATCAAGTTCAGGCTTACGAACTTCAGAAATATTGATCTGAGCCGGAACACCTGCAATCTTAGTTACTGCTTGACGTAGTTTTTCAACGTCTTCGCCTTTTTTACCGATAACAACACCAGGACGAGCTGTGTGAATTGTTACACGGATAGATTTAGCTGGACGCTCGATAACGATTTTAGACACAGAAGCCGCTTTTAATTCCTTAGTAAGGAATGCACGTACTTTGTGATCGCCAAAAAGCTGATCAGAGAAATCTTTTGAATTCGCGTACCAGGTAGAAACCCAAGGTTTAGAGATACCTAGGCGAATACCAGTAGGATGAACTTTTTGTCCCATTACTTATACTCCTAGCTATCTGAAACCACAACAGTGATGTGGCTTGTACGCTTAAGGATGCGGTCAGCGCGTCCTTTAGCACGTGGCATAATACGCTTCATTGTAGGACCATCGTCCACAAAGATCGTAGTTACACGAAGCTCATCAATGTCAGCACCTTCGTTATGCTCTGCGTTAGCAATAGCAGACTCAAGTACTTTCTTAACTAATACAGCCGCTTTTTTAGGGCTGTACGCCAGGATTTCTAGAGCGCGATCAACCGGAAGTCCGCGGATCTGATCTGCAACTAGACGTGCTTTTTGCGCCGAACC
Organism: Pseudoalteromonas sp. T1lg21; assembly: GCF_002964625.1. NCBI lineage: Bacteria > Pseudomonadati > Pseudomonadota > Gammaproteobacteria > Alteromonadales > Pseudoalteromonadaceae > Pseudoalteromonas > Pseudoalteromonas sp. T1lg21. The sequence continues at coordinate 180,512 of NZ_PQBX01000041.1, read as the reverse complement.
AGAGGCGAATTTATGTTTAGCTAATGCTTGCATTTATCATTCCCCTCTTAACGTTTCTTCGCTTTCTTATCCGCAGCGTGACCGCGGTAAGTGCGAGTTGGTGCAAATTCACCTAGTTTGTGACCGATCATTTCGTCTGTGATGAACACAGGAACGTGCTGACGACCATTATGGACAGCGATGGTCAATCCGATCATGTTAGGTATGATCATTGAACGACGGCTCCAAGTTTTAATTGGCTTCTTGTCACCGCTTTCCAACGCTTTCTCTACCTTCTTCAGCAAGTGTAGGTCAATAAAAGGACCTTTCTTGAGAGAACGTGGCATGGCTATTCCTCAACTATTATTTAGTACGACGACGTACGATAAACTTATCAGTACGCTTGTTCTTACGTGTCTTAGCACCTTTAGTCGGTTTACCCCATGGAGACACAGGATGACGACCACCAGATGTACGACCTTCACCACCACCGTGCGGGTGATCTACCGGGTTCATGGCAACACCACGAACTGTCGGACGGATACCACGCCAGCGATTTGCACCAGCTTTACCTAGTGAACGAAGCATATGCTCAGCATTACCTACTTCACCAAGTGTTGCGCGACAGTCAGCTGGAACTTTACGAACTTCGCCAGAACGAAGACGTAGAGTCACGTATTGACCTTCACGTGCAAGGATTTGAACGTATGCACCAGCAGAACGTGCGATTTGAGCACCTTTACCTGGTTTTAATTCTACGTTGTGAACAGTCGAACCTACAGGCATGTTACGCATTGGTAATGTGTTACCAGCTTTGATTGGTGCATCAACACCAGACTGGATTGAATCACCAGCTTGTAAGCCTTTAGGTGCAATAATGTAACGACGCTCACCGTCTGCATATAATACAAGAGCGATGTTTGCGCTACGGTTTGGATCATACTCTAGACGCTCAACAACAGCTGGAATGCCATCTTTAGTGCGTTTAAAGTCGATTACACGGTAATGATGCTTGTGACCACCACCGATGTGACGAACCGTGATACGACCTTTGTTATTACGACCACCAGACTTAGAGTTTTTCTCTAGTAGTGGTGCGTAAGGTTTACCCTTATGAAGATCTGGGTTAACCACTTTAACCAGGTGACGACGACCCGCAGAAGTTGGTTTACACTTTTGAAGTGCCATAATTCTAACTCCCCTTATTACTCGGCGCCGCCGACAAAGTCTAGCTCGCTACCTTCTTTAAGAGTAACGTAAGCTTTCTTCCAGTCTGAACGACGACCGAAACGCATGCCAGTACGTTTTGTTTTACCCTTAACGTTTAGTGTGCGAACACCAGTTACTTCTACTTCAAAAAGCTTCTCAACTGCAGCTTTAACTTCAGCTTTAGTTGCATCTTTAGCTACTTTGAAAACAATCGTGTTGTTCTCTTCAGCAGAGATAGTGCTTTTTTCAGAGATGTGTGGAGCAAGGATCACTTTTAAAAGACGTTCTTCACGGATCATGCTAGCGCCTCCTCAAGTTGCTTAACAGCAGCAGCTGTAATAAGTACCTTATCGAAAGCGATTAGGCTTACAGGATCGATACCAGCTACATCACGCGTGTCAACCTTGTACAGGTTACGTGCCGATAAGAATAGATTCTCATCTAATTCTTCAGTCACGATTAGAACATCTTTAAGCTCAAGTTCTTTAAGCTTAGCAACTAGTTCTTTAGTTTTTGGTGCTTCAAGACCAAACTGTTCAACAACGATTAAACGCTCTTGACGAACTAATTCAGATAAGATGCTTTTGATCGCACCGCGGTACATTTTACGGTTTACTTTTTGGCTGTGGTCTTGTGGTTTAGCTGCGAAGCTAACGCCACCTGAACGCCAAATTGGGCTACGAATTGTACCAGCACGTGCACGGCCAGTACCTTTTTGAGACCATGGTTTTTTACCACCACCGCTAACTTCAGAACGTGTCTTCTGAGCACGAGTACCTTGACGAGCACCTGCTGCGTAAGCAACAACTACTTGGTGTACTAATGCTTCGTTAAACTCACGTCCAAAAGTAGCTTCAGAAACTTCAAGAGCGCCAGAAGCGTCTTTAATTGCTAATTCCATCACTAAATCTCCAGGACTTATGCTTTAACAGCTGGTTTAACGATAACGTCACCGCCGATAGCGCCAGGTACTGCACCTTTAACTAAAAGCAAGTTACGCTCAGCGTCAACGCGAACTAGTTCTAAGTTTTGAGTCGTTACACGCTCAGCACCCATGTGACCGGCCATTTTCTTACCTTTGAACACCTTACCAGGTGATTGGTTTTGACCGATTGAACCAGGAGCACGGTGAGATAGAGAGTTACCGTGAGTAGCGTCTTGCATGCTGAAGTTCCAGCGCTTAACACCACCTTGGAAACCTTTACCTTTAGAAGTACCGGTTACGTCAACTTTGTTGATTTCGTTGAATAATTCAACAGTAAGCTCAGCGCCTACTTCAAAATCGCCTTCACCACCATTTAGGCGGAATTCCCACAGACCGCGACCCGCTTCAACACCAGCTTTAGCGAAGTGACCCGCTGCTGCTTTGTTTACACGACTTGCTTTTTTAGTGCCTGCGGTTACTTGAAGCGCGTTATAACCGTCTGTTGCTTCAGATTTGATCTGAGCAATACGGTTAGGTGTCGCTTCGATAACTGTCACAGGGATAGATACACCATCTTCAGTGAAGATACGTGTCATACCCACTTTACGACCGACTAGACCTAATGCCATTTTCCTAAAACCTCTCTAATCTTCCGATTAACCCAGGCTGATTTGAACATCAACACCAGCAGCAAGATCTAAACGCATAAGAGCGTCAACAGTCTTGTCAGTTGGTTCTACGATGTCGATCAGACGTTTATGGGTGCGGATTTCGTACTGATCACGCGCGTCTTTGTTTACGTGCGGTGAAGTTAGTACAGTAAAACGTTCAAAGCGTGTAGGTAGTGGAATTGGACCACGTACTTGAGCGCCAGTGCGTTTCGCAGTTTCCACGATTTCCGCCGTTGATTGGTCAATCAAACGGTGGTCAAAAGCTTTTAGGCGAATACGAATGCGTTGATTTGACATTCTTAAACCTCAATATAAAGAGCATTTAAAAAGAGCATAAAAAAACGACCGAAACAATCTTACTAACTAAGATGTCGGCTGTTCTCTTATATCTACGTTGAATTCCAAATCGGAATTCCTGTTTATTAGCTTGAAATCCAAGCTTAATCTATCCTTCCAAGTTCCCGAGGGAATTTTGAAAGCCTGCGTATTATAGTGAGATTGGTGATAAATGCAACAACTTTTTAGAATTAAAAGCGACAAGGCCGCCTTTAGATTAAATTTCGATTAAATACGAACTATATTCAGCTTCGCTATGTCTTTGCTTTACTATAGTTAATTTGAATAAATGCAAAAGCTGAAGAATCGCAATGGTCAGTCCAGTTAATAATTGTTATTCTATGCCGCTTATTTTTGGCCACTCTCGGTCTATTTAATATTTACTGATACCAATTTACATAATGAGATGCCTTTGTAAATTGGTGTAATAGCTTTGGTGAGTTGATGCGTATCATTAATCGTTGTTTAAATTTCATTTCTGCCGGTATGAACCGCTTGTTTGTAAAAAGTAAGGTGCTGCCAGAAAACCCGATTGAACAATACAATCTTAATCCAGCCAACCCGACCTTCTATATCGTTAGGCTCAATGCGCGCTCAGATTTAGCCGCACTGGCACGGGTATGTAAAAAGTATGGTTTACCCAACCCGACGCAAGAGCAACTGTTAGGTAATGCTGAACTAGAGCGTTTTATTGGTATTCAAAACCCACCTCCGCTGTTTGGTAATAAAAGCAAACCAAGTAATGCGCTGCAGCAAGGTAAACAAATTATCGATCATCTGATGCAATCAGGTGAGAAAAACGTCCAAGTGATCCCAGTGACTATTTTATGGGGCCGAAATCCGGGTAAAGAGAAGCCAGGCTTAGGCACCTTAGTGTCGCATTCGTTAACCCCAAGCTGGTTTCGCAAGTTCTTTGTATTGCTATTCTCAGGCCGCGATAACTTTATCCGTTTTAGCCAACCGCTCGACTTATCATTACTGGTCAATGAAAAAGCCGATGTTGATGAACTACCACATAAGCTTCTACGTGTTGCTCGCGTGCACTTTCGTCGTCAAAAATTGGCAGCGACAGGCCCGAAAATGCCATCACGTGAACAGCTATTTAATTCGCTACTAGCCTCACCCACAATTAAAAAAGCGATTCAAATAGAAGCAAAAGAAAAGAACATCAGCCAAGAGCAAGCGCGTCAAAATGCGCTGAAGTTACTTGATGAGATTGCGGCAAATTATAGTGATGCCACCATTCGTGTAGCAGATAGAATTTTAACCTGGCTATGGAATAAGCTTTATAACGGTATTGATATTAAGTTTTCTGAGCAAGTCCATGAGCTCACAGATAAAGGTCACGAAATTATCTATATGCCATGTCACCGCTCGCACATGGATTACTTATTGCTGACCTACTCTATTTACCATTTAGGGTTAGTACCGCCGCATATCGCTGCCGGTATCAACTTAAATTTCTTCCCAGCCGGTGGTGTATTCCGTCGCAGTGGTGCTTTTTTTATTCGCCGTTCATTCGCGGGCAATAAGTTATATTCATCAGTATTTAAAGAGTACTTGAGTCAGTTATTCATTAAAGGTTACTCGGTAAAGTTTTACACGGAAGGCGGCCGTAGTCGTACAGGCCGCTTATTACCGCCAAAAACAGGCATGCTCGCTATGACGTTACAAGCGATGCTCCGTGGCATTGACCGTCCAATTTCAATTGTGCCTGTGTATATTGGTTATGAACATGTGATGGAAATTAATACCTACTTAAAAGAGCTTGCCGGCAACGACAAAAAAGGTGAGTCGGTATTAGGTATTTTCAAAGCCATTAAAAACCTGAAGAACTATGGCCGTGGTTACTTAAACTTTGGCGACCCTATATCGATTAACCAATACTTGAATGAACAACAGCCTGATTGGCGCGAGTCTATTCACCCAACCGACGTACAAAAGCCGCAATGGCTTGGACCGCAGGTTGCCAACCTTGCTGATAAAGTAATGGTTAATATTAATAGCGCCGCTGCACTCAATGCTGTGAACCTTCTCGCGATGATTTTACTGGTGAATGATAAGCACGCGTTGAGTAAGCCTAAGTTGATTGCTCAGCTTGAGTTTTATTTACATTTACAGCGTAGCGCCAGCTACAGCGACAAGGTAACCACCCCTAATGAAAGTGCTGAACAGCTATTAGAGCATGCCCTTAAACTTAATAAGTTTGATGTTATCAGTGATGAATTTGGCGAAATTATCGCTATCAATGATAAAGAGAAAACGTTATTCAATTACTACCGTAATAACGTATTACACTTATTTGCTGTACCAAGCTTGCTGGCACTGCATTTATTTAAGGCACATAAAACGACTATGGCAGATTGCCAAGCCCTGATCGCACGTTTTTACCCATTATTTGCCAAAGAGTGGTTCTTACATGAGTTAGATGAAAACTACATTACGCGTGTTCTTGCTAGTTTCGTTGACCAAGATCTGATTGAAATTGAGGGTGATAACATCAAAATCACCAATAGCAACGACTGCTTGGCAAAACTTGAAATGCTCGGCCGCGCTTTAAGCTTAACATTACAACGCTACGCTATCGTGGTTGGATTTATTCAAACAAGTAGTGGCATTGAACGTGAAGAACTTGAGCACGAAAGCCAAGTATTAGCAGAACGTTTGGGTACCTTACACGGCATTAAAACACCGGAATTCTTTGACAAAAAAGTGCTGGTTGGTTTTATTTCTAGCTTACGTGAGCAAAAACTAATTACAGAGACAGAGCAAGGCTTAACGGGTAGTAATGAGCTGTGTGAAGTGTATTTATATCTTAAGGCATTGCTGCCAGCACGGGTCTGGCAGTCAATTGACGATATAGTGCAAAGCCAAGCTCAGCACGCAAAGGATTAACGCTGACGCATTACCCCTTCTTGGATCGTTGAGGCAACAAGGTTGCCTTGACGGTCAAAGAATTGACCTCGTACCAATCCTCGACCTGAGCTCGCACTTGGGCTATCAATCGAATATAAAATCCAATCATCAAGTCTAAACGGACGGTGGAACCACATTGCATGGTCAATCGTCGCAACCTGCATGTTAGGCTGCATAAACGATACACCGTGCGGTTGTAACGCCGTTGGTAAAAACTCAAAGTCAGATGCGTACGCAAGTAAGTAGTTATGGATACGCTGATCGTCTGGCATCTCACCATTGGCTTTAAACCAAATATGTTTAACCGGCTCCATCACTTGTGGCTTAAATGGGTTATGAAAGGTCACTGGACGCATTTCAATGGGTACTTCACGAATAAACTTATTGCGAATTGGTTCAGGAATAAGCTCTGCATTCGCTTGGTAGAACTCAAGTGAAGACTTTAACTCTTCAGGCTGTGGTACGTCTGGCATTTGTGCTTGGTGCGATAAGCCCTCTTCTTCACCTTGGAAAGAAGCGGTCATGTAAAAAATGGGCTTACCGTATTGGATTGCTTTGACACGGCGAGTACTAAAACTTTTACCATCGCGAATATTTTCTACATCATATACGATTGGTTTAGCAGCATCACCCGGACGTAGAAAGTATGAATGCAACGAATGAACAATACGCCCTTCTGGTAACGTTTCTTTAGCGGCCGATAATGCTTGGCCCATTACTTGGCCCCCGAAAACCGCTCTAAATCCTAAATCTTGGCTTTGGCCGCGATACAAGCCTTGCTCAATTTCTTCTAACGACAACAACGACAGTAAGTCATCTAATACTTGGCTCATTTATTTATCCTCAATCCCGACAAGCGTTTAATGATACTATAGACTAATTGGAAGTAAATCTTTGTAAGAGCACCTCATTATGGCTTATTGGCTTTTAAAAACAGAACCCGATGCATTTTCAATTGATGATCTAAAAAACGCTCCCGAGCAAACCTCTATGTGGGATGGCGTGCGTAATTATCAAGCCCGAAACTTTCTACGCGATGGCTTTAAACAAGGCGACTTGGTGATGATTTATCATTCAAGTTGTAAGCAAGTAGGGGTAGCAGGAATAGCCACGGTCAGCCGAGAAGCTTATGCCGACCCAACACAATTTGATTTAAACAGCGATTACTACGATGCCAAAGCAACCGCTGATAACCCGCGTTGGTTTGTCGTTGATGTAACCTATCAATCACACCTGAAAAAACTAGTTAGCCTGCAAGCAATTAAAGCCAATGATGCAATCACCGAAATTGCCCTTAAAAAAGGCGGTCGGCTATCTGTAATGCCTGTAACGGATCATGATTGGCAACAGATAATCGCAATGAGCGAGCGCTAAGCATATAATAGCGGCCATTTTTAATGAGCTGCTATTTTTGCTATAATTCGCCACCTTTATTTAAGAGGGTGCGTGGGGGATGTATGAAATTATTATATTGGTTAGATGAATGGATCAACCTGCCCCGCGATGCACAACAAAGCCAAGTCCCCTTTACCGGCGGTGATTTACTTGGTGATGTGTATGTGAAATACCATATCATCGATGCCAATAAGCCTCTGCTATTTACCTTCTCACCTGCCGGAACCAACTACCAAGAACATGATCTCACAGATGATTTTTCGCCTTGGGCTTATAAGCTCGCGAAAAAACAAGATGTGAATGTGATTGCCTTTCAGCATTTAGGTATTAGTAACTGGTTTAGACACCGCAACTTATTATTTTTTATTGAGCAATTAGCGCCGCTGATTGGTGGATTTAAAGAGCGCTTAGGATATGGTTTGAGCCGCGGTGGCTTTGCTGTAGGAGCCTTTGCCAATTTGTTGAAGCTTGATAAGGTCTTATTATTTCACCCTGTCAGCACAAAAAATAAAGACAAAGCGCCGTGGGATGACCGTTCTAGCACAGATATCGCGCAAAAGTTCGATTGGAATGGCGACTATCACGATTTAGATTTAGGCCAAGCAAAGGGTTATATTATTTACGACCCGACCAATCGCATTGACCGAGCTCATGCAAAACGCTACCCACAACTCACCCATTTACGGGTGTTTGGTATGGGCCACAGTGTTCATGCAACATATCTCAATAAGTTTGGTTTTTATAAAGATGTGGCCGTTGATTTTATTCGCCACCAGCAAGTCGATATTGCACAATTCCGCCAACAAACAAAAACGCTACGATTTAAAGAAGACTATTATCGTCGGCTCAATAAGGCCAACAAAACATCGCCACATCGCTTAGCGCTACTGAGCACCGCCCACACTATTTTAACTGAAGAAAAAGCGGAGCATCTGCAAGAGCAAAAAGATGCGATCGATGTGCAGCCACTGATTGATGTGGCCATCAAACATCAAGCTGCGCACCCCAAAGATGCGATTAAAATTTTAGAAGTCGCGCAGCAGCTATCGCCAGATGATCCCTTGATTGAGCATAAACTAAAGCAATTGAAGTAATTAGCAGCTTAAAGCTGTAAGGCTGCAATGAGTAAAAGATGCTAACTCTTAGGTTTCACTTTACGGTGTTTTTTAACCCGCCCGTGTTTGGGGATAATAGTTAAGTACATCACTAAAGCTAACCACGAAAAGAAGATGATCCCGATTAACCAAGCATTCTTTTCGTGGCCCTGAGTGCGTTTACTATTGAGCACAATGACCACAGGTAAAATGTAGGCACTCAAAACAATAATTAAAAACGCAACTTCATTCATAGATCATCATACCAACGCAGACCAATCAACTTCATCGCTCAAAACTCGTTCTGCAGCAATATAATGCAAAATATCGCCTTCACTTACTACATAATCCAGCGGCGGGTTTAGGTCCATATTTTTTGCACTCAAATTATGTGCTACACCGAGTAATATCGCATCGTGGCTGTATTTAAAGTGATGAAACAGCTTGCCAAATTCCATTGCTTGCACGCCTTTTGGAATAGGTAAACTAAACTGAGTATCACCATGAAGTGTTGATAACAACTCTTCTTGCACCCGGCTTGAACCTGGATCTTGCATCGAACGCACTAAGATTTCGGCTGATTTAGCACTGCTACATTCAACATTGTGACAGTGCTCATGCAGCATTTCGATTTTAGTTTCGTCAGTAAAGTGCGCACTAATGTGACAATGCTTATTTACTAACTTGCTGATACGCAATGCTGTTGTGAACGTTTGATCATCATCTTGACCATCAATAATAATTTTATCAGCGCGTTCAATCGCGATTCTTTTCAACTCATCGAGGTCAGTAAAGCTACTAAGACGAGCAAAATCAACCATTGGATTTGTTAAAAATGGGTGCTCCATTTGTTCAGTAACCGCCAATAGAATTCGACGATCTAAGCGTTTCTGATCAGCAAGAATATAGTCAACCATCTTCTTAGTTCGAGTATCGTGCCAACCAAAAATAATAATGTGATTGTTTATATGTGCGAAGCTTTTATCACCCGTCATAGCGCGCCTGATTAAGTAAGTTACTGTTTGCCCTGTTTTTCCCAACAGAACGCCAAATAGTGCTAAACCAAAAGGTATTTGCAGTAATGCAACAATCCAGCGGCCAAGCTCGGTGCTGGCACTAAAGTCGCCATAGCCAACCGTTGATGTTGTCACAACATAATAATATACGTAGGTACTTAGTGGTGTTAAAGCTTGCTCTCCTGCAAGCATAAGCAGCCACCATATAAGTAGCATATGCAAAAGCGTGGTAACGACCACAGCCTGCCAACTTACTTGATCAATATGACTGCGGATAAGTACCACTATACGATTTAATAAATAGTGCATGATCCTTGCGAATTATCGTGGAAGAAATTAACGATACGGTACTGGAATGCCAGCTCTTTGGCAACTGATGGAAAATTCCTAATGCATGTCGATGAAAAATAATAGTAGACTATACTATCTCTGTATTAGGTGTTTAGGGTGAAATATGTCAGGTGTTCTTGCTTCTGTTGATAAGCGTACGCAACTGGTCGGTGAAAACCGCTTAGAGCTTTTGCTATTTTACCTACACAGTCGTCACTTATTTGCACTCAATGTGTTTAAAGTTAAAGAAGTGGTAAAGCTGCCACATATTAGCAAAATTCCTCACGCGCATCCTAAAGTGTCGGGTGTGGTTGATATTCGCGGTGAATCAATTCCGGTGATTGATTTGCGCAAAGCGATTAACATGCCTGAAGCGAAGCACATCGAAGATACAAACCTCGTCATCACTGAATACAATCGCACCGTACAAGGCTTTTTAATTGGCAAGGTTGATCAGATCATTAATATGACTTGGTCAGACATTATGCCGCCGCCAACCGCAATTGGTAAAAATCACTACCTCACAGCCTTAACAAAAGTAAAACGCGATGGCCAAGAGCATTTGGTTGAAATAATCGATGTAGAAAAAGTACTTGCCGAAATCGTCGAGTACGAGGTTCACATTTCTGAAGATATTCTTGATAAAAGTATCGTAAACGAATTTGCAGGCCGCAAAATTCTTCATGCTGATGATTCACCAACGGCTCGTAAACAAGTAAGCGATACTTTATCGCAGCTTGGCATCGAGATTATTCCTGCTCGTAACGGACTTGAAGCACTCGAAATGCTAAAAAGCTGGGCTGATCAAGGCAGAGATGTTGAAAAAGAATTACTTATGGTGATCACCGATGCAGAAATGCCCGCAATGGATGGTTATCGTTTAACACACGAAATTCGCAACGACAGCCGCATGAAGAACCTACATATCGTGCTCAACACATCCTTGAGTGGTAGCTTTAACCAAGCTTTGGTCGAGAAGGTTGGCTGTAATGCGTTCTTATCTAAATTCCAGCCAATACTGTTAGTCGAAGAAGTTCAAGCCCGTTTAAAAGCCGTGCTTGAGCAAGATTCACAGTAAGCGTTTTTAGCATCCAGTTTTAAAACATACGCTAAAGCAACGGCGTCGCAATTTGCCAATCATCGTTATTCATGATTTATTGGCATTATCGATTCGACGACAACAATAAAAACTATGCTAAATCGCGTTGCTAAACCATTCACTAAACTAGTTGAGCGTTACCTACCCGACCCGTTTATATTTGTTATTTTGCTCACCTTACTGAGCTTCATCGTTGCAAGCCTCTTTACCCCATCAACACCCACACAAGTACTTGCCGCTTGGGGTGGAGGGTTTTGGAACCTATTACAATTTGCCATGCAAATGCTGCTGGTTCTGCTAACGGGCTATATGCTAGCAAGTACTCCCGTTATGCGCAGTATACTCAACAAATTGGCAACTCTCGCCAACAGCCCTGCTAAAGCAATCATTCTCGTGACCCTCGTATCTTTGCTAGCTAGCTGGCTAAATTGGGGTTTCGGTTTAGTGATTGGCGCTTTGTTCGCCAAAGCAATTGCGAAACAAACCCGCGTTGATTACCGTTTGTTAGTAGCCAGTGCCTATTCAGGCTTTATTGTTTGGCATGGTGGCTTAGCCGGTTCAGTGCCGCTGACCATCGCAACCGATGGCCATTTTGCACAGCAAAGCATTGGTATTATAGGCACCGAGGAGACAATTTTTTCTGCATTTAATATCGCCATTGTTGTGGGCTTATTTATTATTATGCCGCTTGTAAATCGCTATATGTTGCCAAGCGAGACAGACAGCGTTTATGTTGACCCCGCAAAGCTTGATGATGAAACTAAGCAAACAGCAACACCTACCCGCCCTGCCGAAATAATAGAGCATAGTCGTTTGCTAGGTATGGGAATAGGTGCCGTTGGCCTTGGCTATTTATTCTATTATTTTGTGCTCACCGGAGGTGGCCTAAATTTAAATAGCGTGATCGCGATTTTCTTATTTAGCGCAATTTTACTGCATCAAACACCGCATAATTTACTCAGTAGCTTACAGCAAGCAATTCCCAGTGGAGCTGGCATAGTGATTCAATTTCCGTTTTATGCAGGGATCATGGCTATCATGGTAAAAACGGGACTTGCTCAACAGATCTCTGAAGGATTTATTGCCATTGCAACAGCCGAAACGCTGCCTTTTTGGAGCTTTTTAAGTGCAGGGTTTGTGAATATCTTTGTGCCATCAGGCGGCGGTCAGTGGGCAGTGCAAGCGCCAATTGTCATTCCCGCAGCACAATCACTTGGTGCTGATATGCCACGTGTTGCTATGGCTGTCGCATGGGGTGATGCTTGGACCAACCTAATTCAGCCGTTCTGGGCACTCCCTGTTCTCGCCATTGCAGGCTTAAAAGCAAAAGACATCATGGGCTTTTGCTTAGTGCAACTAGTGATCACTGGCGTGTTTATATCTGTGATGCTGAGCTTTTATCCTTAATAGCCATATTAAGGTAAGTATTGAGTAGAGCTCATGATTAGTTTTGTAAATAGGCTAATCATGAGCTTAAAGTTATGCAATGCAATTACAGTAATTGAAATTGGTCAGCATCTAAGTGAGCAGGAAAAGCCTTTCTAAAGTCATCTAACGGTGATTTTTCTAAGCGCTTAATAATGATACCCGATTGGTTATCGTCAAGCGCAGCCAAAGTATCACCTTTAAAATCATAAACCGCGGTGCCACCACTGTGAGCAATATCATTACCATCTGCACCAATACGATTGACGCCCACGACATAACACACGTTTTCCATTGCGCGTGCTTTTAACAGGGTATCCCATACATGGCGACGTGCCGCCGGCCAATTGGCTACGTTGATCATCACATCGTAGTCATTGCAGTTTCGTTGGAATACAGGAAAGCGCAGGTCGTAACACACTTGCGGTAAAATGCGAAAATCATTGATTGTGAATATCTCGCGTTGCGTACCTGCTGCAACAAAATTACCTTCGTTACCTAAGCAGAATAAATGGCGTTTATCGTAATACTTTACTTCACCATTTGGCCAAACCCAATAAAATCGATTGGCCTTTTTGTCACCTTTTGCAACTAAAACAGAACCAGCAATCACGGCATTCTTTTGCTTCGCAGTGGCTTGTAACCAGCTAAGTACGTCGCCTTGTTCAGGCTCACTGCAATCTAGATTAATCGCAAAACCCGTGGCAAACGTTTCTGGCAAGACAATTAAATCGACCTGCTCGTTTAAGTTATTAAGCTGCTCAGAAAAATGCGTAAGATTAGCGTTTTTATCAAGCCAATGCAGTGATGACTGCACTAAAGCCAAGGTTAAAGTTGACATAAAATCTCCGCAGCACGTTTTAATGTGTCATCATTTTTTGCAAAACATAAACGAATCACTTTATCGCTGCTTGCACTGTTGTAAAACACACTGAGTGGCACAGCTGCAACCCCCGCTTGCTCGACCAACCAATGACAAAACTCAACATCATCAAGATCAGACACATCACTATAATCGAGTAGTAAGAAGTAAGTGCCTTCACTTGGTAATATTTTAAAACGGCTTTGCGCTAACGCTTCGCTGAGTAAATCACGTTTTTGTTGATAAAAATGACTTAGCTCATCAACATGATCAGGCTCTAACTCAAGCATATCGGCTAATGCATGCTGAGCAGGCGTAAAGCTTGAAAAAGTCACATATTGGTGAATTTTACGAAACTCCACCATGAGCTGAGCGGGTGCTACACAGTAACCCATCTTCCAACCAGTGCTGTGAAAGGTTTTACCAAAACTTGAAATCACAAAACTACGTGCAAATAATTCAGAGTCGGTCAGCGCACTTAAATGCAAAGCGCCATCAAAGGTAATGTGCTCATACACTTCATCACTGATCACATATAAATCATGCTCAGCAACAAGCGCTTTAAGGGCGTTAATATCTTCTGTTTTAAAGATTTTACCGCTTGGGTTATGTGGCGTGTTGATGATGATGACACGTGTTTTGTCTGTGATGACATCAGCTACGGCTTGCCAATCGATTTTATAATCTGGCGCATGCAAAGCGACATGAACTGAACGACCGCCAGCAAGCTCAATTGCCGGTTGGTAAGAGTCATACGCGGGGTCAAACACCACCACTTCGTCACCCTCTTTGACAAGTGCTTGAATCGCTACAAATAATGCCTCTGTTGCCCCTGACGTAACAGTAACTTGTTGCTCGTAATTTATGTTGTTATGGTATTTTCTCGCTATCAGAGCCGCTATTTGCTGTTGTAGCTTTGCAATACCACTTGAAGGCGCATATTGATTTACCCCCTCAAGTACATAATGATTGAGTTGTTTTTTTAGCAATTCAGGTGCATCAAACTCAGGAAAACCCTGAGATAAGTTAATAGCTTGATACTGATTTGCCAGAGCTGTCATTTGACTAAAAATGCTGGTGCCTAAATTCGGCAATTTACTTTCAAACACAGAGGTTCCTTAAAGATGGTTTTGCGCCCGAAGCGATGCTATCATTGCTTAAAACAGATGTATAGCCGTCTAAATAACTTTTAGAATGTCGAGGAATATATGCATAACAATACCGCTATTTCAGAACTAATTGAAGCTGGTAAATGGGTAAGCCAACGTGGCTGGGTCCCTGCTACTGGTGGTAACTTTTCAGCCCGCACTGCAAGCGGTTATGTCGTCACAGCAAGTGGCTTCGATAAAGGCCAACTCGGCACTCATGCGTTTATTGAGTTTGACCATGAAGGTAATCGCACTAAAGGCTCTGGTAATCCATCAGCTGAAACTGAGCTACATTTAAATATGTATAAGCTTATCCCATCAGCTAAATTTGTTTTGCATACCCATTCTGTTGCAGCAACTGTGTTATCGCGTGTGATCAAAGGTCACGCTATCAATTTACATGGCTACGAAATGCAAAAATCTTTAAGTGGTGTTAAATCGCATTTAGATACGCTAAGTATTCCTATTTTTGATAATGACCAAGACATTGACCGTTTAAGTTTATTGGTCAGTGATCATCACCTTCACACCCCTATCGAACATGCCGTATTAATTCGTGGTCATGGTTTATACGTGGTTGGTCGCGATATCAAAGAAGTACAGCGTCATTTAGAAGGCTTAGAGTTTTTGTTTAGCTGTGAACTTGAACGCTTAAAACTAGAAGGCATTCAAGCTGGAGTTCAAGCATGATCAAAGCAATTTTAACCGATATTGAAGGCACAATTACCCGCATTTCTTTTGTTAAAGACGTATTATTTCCTTACGCGGCAGGGCAATTACCTGAGTTTGTGAAGTCACATCAAAGTGACCCAGAAGTAGCAGCCCAAATAGAGGCTGTTAAGGCACATATAGAGCAACCAGAAGCCGATATCGACACGGTTATTAGCCATTTAATTCATTGGATTGAAACGGATCAAAAAATTACCCCACTTAAGCAGTTACAAGGGTTAATTTGGCAAACAGGCTACGAAAATGGTGATTTTACTGGCCACCTTTACCCTGATGCTTATGACTTTTTACAAGCCCAAAAACAAGCTGGTAAAAGTTTATATGTCTACTCTTCGGGCTCTGTGAAAGCGCAGCACCTGATTTTTGAGTTTTCTGATTATGGTGATGTTAGACCTTTATTTAGTGATTACTTCGACACCAAAGTTGGCGCAAAACAACAGCAGAGCTCTTATGAGAATATTATTGCAGCCTTGCCTTTTGAAGCTGCGGAAGTGCTGTTCTTAAGTGATGTGAAAGCAGAGCTTGATGCTGCCAAAGCTGCTGGTCTTGGCACTTTACACCTTGTTCGCGATGGCCAAGCAGTCAGCGACGCTCACCCATACATTAACGATTTCACAGCATTTAGTGCGGAGCTTTTAGCATGAGCCAATTAACTATTTTTAATGATAACAACGCAGACAACATACTGTTTCACAGTGAAGACTTAAGCGCGATTGCGAGTGAGCTGAATGCGGTTGGCGTTCGCTTTGAGCAGTGGCAAGCAACGGCACAGATTGACCAAGATACCAGCCATGACGCTATTTTAACTGCCTATACTAACGATATAGAGCGCCTTAAGGCTGAAGGGGGTTATCAAACAGTGGACGTTATTTCGCTTGCTAAAGGTAATCCAAATGCTAGCGAATTACGCAGCAAGTTCTTATTTGAGCATACACATAGCGAAGATGAAGTACGTTTTTTTGTGAAAGGCCAAGGTTTATTTTGCTTACACTTAGGCGATAAAGTGTATCAAGTGCTGTGCCAGCAAGGTGACCTTATTTCTGTTCCTGAGCTCACACCGCATTGGTTTGATATGGGCAGCGACCCTGAATTCACAGCAATTCGCTTATTTAATAATACCGAAGGTTGGGTGGCTAAAAGTACTGAGTCAACCATTGCAAACACCTTCCCACTGCTGGACTAACATGGAAAAGCTATTTTCTTACGGTACCTTACAGTATCCGCAGGTTCAGCTAGATACCTTCGGGCGCTTGCTCGAAGGTCAACCAGCTACATTAACCGGTTATGTTATTGGTGAAGTCGAGATCACCGACGAAGCTGTCCTTAAAAGTAGCGGCCAGCGTTTTCACCCAGCGTTAATCAAAACGGGCAAACAAAGTGATACGGTTAATGGCACAATTTATTTAATCACCGAACAAGAGCTTGCTCAGGCAGACGCTTACGAAGTGGATGATTATCAAAGAATTGCAGAAACATTTCAGTGTAGCAGCCAAGCTTGGCTATATGTTGCAAAAAACAGCCTTTAATTTACAAATACACAACAAAAAAACCCAAATCAAGAACAAAAGCTGTTATTATCTTCCCATCAAGATTATTACATTTTAGTTAAAGGACTAAACATGGGGTCGGCATTTTCACCCTTCCGCGATACCGTTATTTATGTGGGTGAGTGGCAATTTAACACTCAGCAGCAAACCATCAGCGATGGCACGCATACGCGCGAACTAGAACCTTTACTTTATAAACTCTTGTGCTTTTTCATTACCCATAATGATCGCATTATCACTCGCCAAGAATTGGTTGAAAACATTTGGCAACAAAGCTTCGTTGATGACAATGCCATCAACCGCGCCATCTCAGAATTAAGAAAAGTACTCAAGTCAGAAAAGCAGCCTGGGCAAACCATTAAAACCCATTACCGCAAAGGCTACAGTTTATTTATTGAAGTTAAGTTTCTTGATCACGCGGTGAGTACAGAGCCGCTAAAAACAGAAAATGTAATAACAGCAGATAAAGACGCTGAGACTCAAGTTAATACAGCCAACATTAGTCCAAAAAAAGATCATACTTCTCGCTGGCCGTGGCCTTTTGCAGCCTTAGTATTGAGTTTACTGCTTGCTGCTATTTGGTTGTTCTTACAACAACCTAAAGCCACTACTGAAGACCAAAGCGAAGCACCACTTTTAGACCTGCAAGTAGAAACGATTTCCTGGCATAAAGGCACACACTACCGCTTAATGCTCAATCAAGACAAAACAAAATTAGCCTACATACTGCAAAATGATATTGATGATAAGTACCTTTATGTTGTCGACTTAACAACTAAAAAAGAGTACCAAATTGCATCAGGGGATCTCTTTTTACAAGGCTGGTCTGACGATGGCGAGCGTCTATTCTATGGT
Organism: Pseudoalteromonas sp. T1lg21; assembly: GCF_002964625.1. NCBI lineage: Bacteria > Pseudomonadati > Pseudomonadota > Gammaproteobacteria > Alteromonadales > Pseudoalteromonadaceae > Pseudoalteromonas > Pseudoalteromonas sp. T1lg21. Next base: position 162,976 of record NZ_PQBX01000041.1, on the reverse strand, counting down.
TCATGTGAAGGAAGTGATTTCAACGATTGTATTGCTTGGCAAGCAAGCAACCTGTTATCGAATGAAGCTTTAATTAAGCCTAGAACCAATCAATTTATACGTAGCTTATCTCCAACCCAGTACATGGAGGTCGGCAATGTGGCAATTACAAGACGAAATAACTACCGTGGTTTAACTCACTTAAACGCCCTTTATGCTCAAGATTTAAAAACAGGTGAAGAAATTCGCATTACTTCACCAAATATCACAGGGACTGGCGACTACATTTTAACCACCATCAAAAACCCTAGTCGGATTATTTTCGAGCGCCATAATGTGGGTCAAGCAGAGATTTACATGGCAAATTTAGACGGCAGCTCACTTAAACTCTTAACGACGAACAACTACCGCTCTTGGGCTGCGACTTATGATGGGCAAACTAACTCGCTGGTTTGGTATAACCGCGGTAAATTGACGATCGAATCATTTTCGTTTGATACCATGAGCCGAGGACAACCTGTTAAAGCACCAGTAAAGCGAGCTAATTTCGCCTACCCCCTTAATAAACAAAGTGTTTTGATCAGCACTGATTTACACGACAATGATGGGGCCATATTTGACTTAAAATCAAAACAAATGAGCTATATTGCTACGGCAAATAAGCATGAGGATGATGTTGTCGCACTACCGAATAATGATGTCTACTTCGCTGATTTTGAATTCTATAAGCGCCAACATTGGCTGAGAAAAGATAACCAATATATAGATATAACCGACAAGCTTGGCGAAGATACGACCGTTATTACTGCAAATAGCGACAGCAGTCAGCTCGTAAGTTTTAATAAAACCACTCAGCAACTAAGCTTATTAAGTGCCAATGATTTTTCAGAAATTAAACACTGGACGCTACCAGGAAACAGCAAATTGGCAGCAATCAGAGGCAATAAAATTGCAGTGATTTATACAGAGCTTAGCAGCCAGCAAAACCAAATAATGATTTTGCACACCAATAGCGATCACGTTGTTAAAAGCACCATCGACACCCCTTTAGAAATTGCTTGGTATGATGATGATCAGCTAATCGTGCATTCTAAGTACGCAAAATACCTGCTACTAGACAGTGACAATAATACCTATAGTGAACTGGTGACCCCAGACAAACTTATCGAGCTAAAACCTTCGATTATCTCGATGGCAAGTAACCAGCACAGCTTGTACATCGCCACCGAAGCAGAAGTGTATAGCATCAACTTAGCAAAAATGAAGGATGTTGAACTTGCAGTTCAACTGCAGCATTTGCACTTTATTAGCCATCTCAATGCCAATAATGACAAGCTCGCTATTTCATTCTTAACAGCAAATACTCAAAACAGCATTGAGCTTTACACTAAAAAAAGTGCTGAGTAATTTCTACTTTAACTGCTTTAGGATACCTTGCTCGATATCGGATTGGTTATAAACGCCGCTATCGAGCACCCAGCCTGTGACTAGGCTCGCCGGTGTAACATCAAATGCCGGGTTATAAACCTTTGCGTTAGTCGGTGCCCACATCGCTTCACCAAAACTACCACTAACACCGCGCACTTCGTTGGGACTGCGTTGCTCAATTTCGATATCGACACCACACACCGTTTGTGTATCAAGCGTCGTAAGTGGCGCAACGACATAAAATGGAATGTTATGGAAATGCGCTAACACAGCGAGGTTATAAGTGCCGACTTTATTTGCAAAGTCACCGTTTGCAGCAATACGGTCTGCACCTACAAAGATTTTATCTACTTTGCCCGCAGCCATTAAACTGGCTGCCATGTTATCGCAAATCAAAGTATAAGGGATTTGCCAACGCTCAAGCTCAAAAGCTGTTAAGCGGCCGCCTTGCAGTAACGGTCGTGTCTCATCAACCCAAACATGAATATCGCCATGGCGTTGCTGCGCTTTATAAATCACACCTAATGCAGTGCCTACACCAGCCGTTGCCAACGCACCTGTATTACAGTGCGTTAAAATGTTATCGCCTTTATCAACCAAGGCAGCACCACGTTCTGCCATGCTATCGCAAAGGGCAATATCTTCTTTAAATAACTGTTCAGCAGTCGCGACAACAGCAGCAACATAATCAGTCTCTGTCAGTGCTGTACGTAACTTGGCCATACAGTGCATTAGGTTAACGGCGGTTGGGCGGGTTGCTTCTAGTTCATCTATAGCAACCGCAAGTGCTGACTGACTCATGCCCTGCTCTGCTAAATGTGCAACCAATAAACTCGCTCCTAAGCCAATTAAAGGTGCGCCTCTAATTTTTAAGGTCAAGATCAGGTCTTTCATCGTTTCAACATCATTGCACACATGCCAATGCTGTTGATGTGGCAACAAATACTGGTCAAGCACAGTTAACGTACCTTGCTGATATTTAATACTGCTGGCGATGAGATCTTGCATACTGAATCCGAATTACTAATGAAAAACTAATTTAAGTGAATAGTTATTTTACATCAGTTTTGACAACTAACAAGCTAGATGTATGGACATCTAAACGGTTACAGGTATAGAATGCTTAAAGTTAATTGTATTACGAGATAAAGCTATGGCTAACTATACTGCCTTCACTGCAGAGCATGCTGTTGATTACATTAAAAAACTTATCGAAAATGAGTTAAGCTCAGTATTCGCTGCTGATGCAACACTGACTGCATACGAATTTGGTGATGGAAACTTAAACTTAGTTTTTCGGGTTGCTGATCAGCACAACAACAGTGTAATTTTAAAGCAGGCACTTCCTTACGCCCGTTGTGTAGGTGAGTCATGGCCGTTATCGTTAGACCGCGCACGCATTGAAGCCGAAGTATTGATTAATCATGGTCAGTTATGCCCTGAACATACTGTGGCAATACTGCATCACAATGTCGAGTTGGCGTTAACCGTATTAGAAGATTTAGGCGACCTACAAATTTTACGTGGCGCACAAATCAAGGCCGAGCAATTCCCATTACTGGCCAATCATGTTGCACTGTATTTAAGCCGTACAGGCTTTTATAACTCAGACTTTTATTTATCTGCTGAAGATAAAAAAGCCAAAGTCAGTCAATTTATTAACCCTGATTTATGTAAGATCACGGAAGACTTATTCTTTACCGATCCGTACATTGAGCATGAGCGCAATAATTTCCCTGCAGAGCTTACTGAGCACGTCGAAAGTATTCGTAATAATGATGCTTTAAAACTAGCCGCAGCGAAATTAAAAGCTAAATTCTTATCATGCCCGCAAACTTTATTGCATGGCGATATGCATAGTGGCAGCATTTTTGTTGATAGCAAAACCACTAAAATGATCGACCCAGAGTTCGGCTTTTTTGGCCCTGTTGGCTTCGATATCGGCTCATTTATGGGTAATTTGTTACTAAATTACTGTGCCCAAAATGGACGTATTGCCGAACAAGCAAAGCGCCGTCAGTATCAAACTCATTTATTAACCTGCTTACAAGACTGTTACAGCCAATTTGAACAACATTGGTTAAACCTAGCAAGCAGCGAAGCAACTGATATTAGCTTTGCAAACCGCGCCTTTATCGAAGATTACTTACAACACGTATTGCGTGATGCAATTGGTTACTGTGGCGCTGAACTTATTCGCCGTACTATTGGTTTAGCCCATGTTGCTGATATCGATGGAATTGAAGATGAACAAGCGCGTTTAGCAGTACAACAACAAACACTCGTACTTGGCGAACAACTGATGCTCAATGCCACAAGCTGTAACAATAAAGACGAGTTCTTTTCTTTATTAATCAGTTTATTAAATTAACTAGCAAAAAGTAAAAAGGCGCTCAATGCGCCTTTTAATTATTCAACTCAACTAGATTATTTATTGTAGTGTTCATACATTTTATCGAGCGGCTCTGATAAACCATTCTCCTGTACTACACGCACATGCTGGCGAGCTAACTCACGGGCACTTGATACACCACACGAGTGAGCAATCAGCCCTGCACCATAGTGAATAAACTTATTATAATTAGCGACACGCTGTGCCTTATCGGTCACATCTAAGCCTCGTTGTAAGCGTTCATTGTGAGTCGTAATACCGGTCGGACAGGTATCTTTATTACACTGCAGAGCCTGAATACAACCTAGCGAAAACATATGACCGCGCGCCGAAACAATAAAATCAGCCCCAAGTGCCAATGCCCAAGCCACTTTTGACGGTACGATTAGCTTACCCGATGCAATCACTTTCACTCGCTCTCTGAGACCATGTTTTTTTAGCAGATCGACAACCAAAGGCAAGCTCTCTCGAAGCGGTAAACCAACTGAATCCATCAAGGGTTGAGGAGCTGCGCCCGTACCGCCGTCGGCACTATCAATAGTGATGAAATCAGGCGCTGATTCAATGCCTCGGTTATTAATTTCACTGAACAAGGTTTCGAGCCAAGTGTATTCACCAATCACCGCTTTAAAACCGGTTGGTTTACCTGTGGTACTGCGTACCGTTTCAATCATATCGAGTAAATCTGCTGGGCATTTAATCTCTGGGTGACCATTTGGACTAATCGAGTCATGCCCTTCAGGAATGCCCCGGATCTTTGCAATTTCAGCAGTCACTTTACGCCCTGGTAACATCCCCCCTTTACCGGGTTTGGCACCTTGACTCATTTTAATTTCGAACATTTTAACTTGTTCATGCTCAGCAATTGCTTTGAGTTTTTCGATGCTTAATTTGCCGTGCTCATCTCGTACACCATATTTTGCCGTGCCAATCTGAAACACAATATCTGCACCACCTTCAAGGTGATAAGGACTGAGCCCACCTTCGCCTGTATTCATCCAACAGCCTGCTAACTTTGCACCTCGCGATAACGCACGAACAGCAGGCTTAGATAAGGCACCAAAGCTCATACCAGAAATATTAAATAACGAGTTTGTTGTATAAGGAGTTTGGCAATAAGGCCCTAACGTGACTTCACTAGGGTCAAGTGCATCTTCATCTAAGGTTGGAAACGCACAGTTCATAAACATCACAGTGCCCGTTGCCTCAAGACTTTGTGTTGAGCCAAAGGCCGTAGTACGGTCAACATTTTTCGCAGCACGATAAACCCAGCTTCGATCAGCACGGTTAAATGGCAACTCTTCTCTATCCATTGCAAAGAAGTATTGACGGAAGAATTCACCTTGGCGCTCAAAGAAATAACGAAATCGGCCGATCACCGGGTAATTACGGCGAATCGCCTGTTTAGACTGCGTCACATCACTAATGTAAAAGCACACAATCACCAGCAAACCTATGCCGAGTGCAAAAATAAATAAGCTGGCAAAAACATCGATACTAAAAATTATAAAATCACTCATCCAAGGCCCCTTTGTGAAATGACATCCTTCAAAGCATATAAGGTGTTTATATTACGTGCAATAAACAAAAAAGGCGTGATGTAAATCACGCCTTTCTCATCTGCTATGCTGCTCGTTTTGCTAGCTCAGCTTTAATATAAAGTTGAATTTGCTCTTCAAGCACCGACATTGGCACTGAGCCATGACGTAATATTTGGTGGTGGAATTCGCGAATATCAAAGTCTTGGCCAAGCGCTTGCTCAGCTTCATGGCGTAAACGTTTAATCGTTAGCTCACCAATTTTGTATGACAACGCTTGTGCAGGCCATGAAATATAACGGTCGGTTTCAGTCTTCACGTTATGTAATGAAAGCGCGGTGTTTTCGCTCATAAATTTCATTGCGCGTTCGCGACTCCAGCCATACATATGCATACCTGTATCAACCACTAAACGCGCGGCACGCCACATTTCATAAGTTAATCGTCCAAAATCACTGTATGGGTCTTGGTAAAAGCCCGCTTCGATACCTAAAAATTCCGAATATAAGCCCCAACCTTCGCCAAATGCCGACAAATATGCATTGCGGCGATAGCTTGGTAATGACTCAAGTTCAGCATTAAGTGAAATTTGTAAATGATGACCAGGTACAGCTTCGTGTAGCGTTAATGCTTCAAGAACATATAACGGACGCTTATCGAGCGCATAGGTATTAACCCAGTAATAACCCGCTTGATCATCACGACGAGACCCTGAGTAACGACCGGTTGTATATTTAGGGGCAATACTCTCAGGCACTGGCGCAACACCGTACGGCATTCTCGGTAAGGTATGGAATAATTTAGGTAACTGCGCATCCATTTTTTTGGCGATGTAAGACGCTTCTTTTAGCAAATCTTTCGGTGTTTTTGCGTAAAATTGCGGATCAGTACGTAAAAAGTGGACAAAATCAGCAAACGAGCCTTCAAAACCTACTTTCTCAATAATTTTTTCCATTTCTGCACGAATACGCGCGACTTCTTGTAAACCCAGCTCATGGATTTCTTTCGGCGTCATATCAGTAGTGGTGTAATACTTGGCGCGATTTTCATAAAACGCCTTACCATTTGGTGTACTTGAAATGCCAATGTCAGTACGTGCACCCGGTTGATATTCGTTATTAAAGAAAGTTAAGTAACCTTGATAAGCCGGAATAACCTGTTCTTTAATAATGGTTTGTGCTTGCTTTTGTAATGCAGCAAATTCGCTATCACTCAAACCTGCCGTGTTATTTAAGAATGGTTTGTAAAATTCAGACTGGGTAGCATCATCAACAATATAAGCCGTAATAGAGTCTTGATAGCCTTCTAACACAGCCTTTGGTTGGGTTAAACCCACTTCAAGACCTTTGCGCATCCAGCCGATATTTTGCGAGAAATAGCGGGGAATTTGCTGCAATTTAGCAAGGTATAACTGGTAGTCTTGCGGTTTTGTGTAATCAGAGCTAGAAACCATAAACGACAAGCTAGAATGAAACCCATACTCAGATGTCAGTGGCATATAGTGCGTATTGAAGACATATTCATCGACACTATTTTGCACTTGGCCACGCAAAATAGTCAGGTTAATGCGGTTTTCTTCAGATAACTTATCACGGTCTATAGCATCTAGCTCAGCAAGTAATTCAGTATTCTTCTTGTATTTTTGCTCTAAAAATTCAGCCGATAGATTTTCTAATAAATACCCATCTACGCCATTTTCTTTGCCATATGGGCTGATGCTTTGGCGATAATTAACAATATTTTCGGCTACTTGAGTAAATTGCTGATCAGCATCAATATTTGTTACCTGACAAGCGCTTAAAGTACACGCTAAAGCAACCGCAATAACAGAGCGGTTTAAAGTTCGCGACAGTGTTTGTTTCATAGCATTCTTTTTAGTTTTAATCAGTATCGCTAAAGTAGCGCAGCACTGGCTAAAACCCAAGCAAATGCGACCAAGCTCAGGTTAAATGCGCTTAAATTAGCAGCGCTGTGTAAACAACAGTGAGCAAGCTTTAAACAATTTTTAATTACACTTGTTAAAGTTGTTGAGAAAATCAGCTAATAGACACAAACGAAACAAATTTAAGTTCCAAAGTTAGCGATTTTGCTTTTAAATAGGTTGATTACAGATTACTGTAGACTCAGTATTTATGCTTGGAAGCAAATACACCTTACGGAAGAGATTATTAATTGGTTGATATGCGTATTTAGTGGTATTGAAAAATGATGTTCCATGATTCCATGGCTATTGCTCAAGAAAAAATGACAAAGGTATGTATCTTTTTAGAACATCACGCATTACCGCCGTCACCACTAAACTATCAGGTTGTTTATACCTACGTCAGCCAATCTAATCCAAAACTTAACGCCGCTATTGACCGTGCAGTCGCACAAAGAAAAACCATCGATTGTGTTTATGTAGAACAGTTGTATTTCGATTTTATGGAACAAGGCCATAAAATGAAAACGGCGATTGTTCGCAATGTTGACTCGGTTATAAATACCCTTTCGCGTAATGCCAGCAATAACGAACAAAACATTGTGCGCTTTGCCGAACAAATTACCGATTGTGTGCATTCAATTGATGAAAACAACATTGAGCAAACGCGCCACGCATTAAAAATGCTCAGTAAACAGTCTGAAGTGCTGCTCAATCAACATCGTCAATTTAAGCAAGAAATAGCAAAGGCAAAAGCACTTCAAGAAAAAACCCAAAAACAACTCACCCAATTACGTAAGCAACATATCACCGACCAGCAAACTGGCTTATACAAACGCCATTACTTAAATCAACAAACCCAACTCTGGGTTGGTCAAAATAAAGCGGTTTGTGCGATTTCTATTCATATTGAGAACTTAAACCATTTTATTGAAAACTATGGCGATGTGATTGGTGAGGTGATTTTAAATAAAGTCGCGAAGCAAGTGCAAAAGTACGTGCGTGAAAGCGGTTTACCTGGGCGTACAAGTAAAGATGAGTTTACCATTTTACTTGCTGATATAGAGCCTGAAACGGCGAACTTAATTGCCGAAAAAGTACGAAATGGTGTCGAAAAGCTACGTTTTGTCAGCTCCAAAAATGGCACTAAACTCCCCGCGATTACCCTAGCTCTAGGGATCGCGAAACATGAAGGTGATGGCGACTTTAACAGTTTAGCCCGAAAAGCATCTTTAGCAGCAGCAAAAGCAAAGTCACTAGGGCAAAGTAGTTTTATTGCCGGCCAATAAAGTTTAAAACTGCGCTAAGTCATGAAAAGCCACGCTAATCTGATGATTTAGTTATAATCAAATTGCACCCCACAGCTACAATCAAGTACACTAGTCTTTATTGCCACGATAGAGATTAATCATGAACGAGAATCAAGAAAAGACCACGCATTTTGGCTATAAAACCGTTGCTGAAAACGACAAAGCATCAATGGTTGCAGATGTATTCCACTCAGTCGCTGCAAAGTATGACGTAATGAATGATCTAATGTCGTTCGGTATTCATCGTTTATGGAAACGCCAAACTATTGCAAGTTCTGGTGTTCGTAAAGGTCACTATGTATTAGACCTTGCTGGCGGTACAGGTGATTTGACCGCTAAATTTAGTCAGTTAGTTGGTGAAACGGGTCAAGTTATCTTAGGCGATATCAACTCTTCAATGCTGAAAGTTGGCCGCGAGAAACTGCGTAATCTTGGTCGTGTTGGCAATATTGAATATGTACAAATGAATGCTGAAGCATTGCCATTTCCTGACAACAGCTTTGATTTAATTACGATTGCCTTTGGTCTTCGTAACGTGACCGATAAAGATAAAGCACTTCGCTCAATGTATCGTATTCTTAAGCCGGGCGGCCGCTTACTGGTGCTTGAGTTCTCGAAACCAGAACACGAAGCGCTAAGCAAAGCCTACGACTTCTATTCATTCAATATCTTACCTAAGATGGGTCAGTTAGTGGCAAATGACAGCGAGTCTTACCAATACCTTGCTGAATCAATCCGTATGCATCCAGACCAAGAAACATTGAAAGGGATGATGGAAGATGCCGGTTTTGAACAAACGAGCTATCAAAATCTAACTGGCGGTATTGTTGCCCTTCACCGTGGTTTTAAATACTAGAAATTCTGTAAAGTAAGTAGGTAACGCGATGTTAGCAAACGCTCTGTTATCACTCGTCGAACGAATCATTAATCAATTGCTGCCGCTAGACCCCCAGTTAAAGGGCAAGCTTGCAGCAATTGCTGATAAACAGCTGCTGATTGAAGTTCGTGATTGGCAACAATCCATTTTGTGCGTTTACAGCGACGAGCAAATTCACTTATACAGCACGCAAGAGCGCAGGTTTGACTGCATGATCAGCGCCGATATTAACACCTTGTTGGCCCTTAAAGATCCATCAATGCTGACGCAACTCATTCGCCAAGATAAGCTTGACCTACAAGGCGATTTAAATCTTGCGCAAGGTTTTAGCAATGCGTTTGCAGAGCTTGATATTGATTGGCCTGAACATTTTTCGCGTTATATTGGTGATGCGCCAGCCCAGCAGTTATGGCTTTCTTTCCAAGCTCTAAAACGTCGTGGTTCACAAACAAAAAGTAAGTTAGAAAATACCCTAACAACACTTTGCCAAGATGAGCTATCAGTGACTATTCACCCACTAGAACTTGCTGAATTTAAACAGCAAAATCGCCAATTAAAAAGCCAAGTATCTCAGTTAGAGATGCGAATTAACGCGCTGTTACAGTCTCGCTAATGCGCTAAGGAACTTGTGTGTCGTCTGCTCGCCTTTATTACATCACTAAAACACTCCTGAGCTATGGCTTAGACGAATTAATTCCACGTAAGCGAGTGCCTTGGTTTGCAAAGCTTGCCCGTGGCAGCTTATTTTGGTTACGTAATCAACATAAAGATAAACCTGCAGGTATGCGCTTGCGACTTGCTTTGCAAGAGCTTGGCCCGGTGTGGATCAAGTTTGGCCAAATGCTATCGACACGCCGTGATTTACTGCCGCATGATGTCGCATTAGAACTTGCCTTATTGCAAGATCAGGTTGAGCCTTTTGAAGGTGAACTTGCTCAGCAGCTTATTGAAAAAGCGCTTGGCATTAATGATATCAGTGAGTTGTTTAGTGATTTTTCGCAAACACCTTTGGCATCAGCATCGATTGCACAAGTTCACACGGCAACCTTAATTGATGAACATGGCACACCTCAAGATGTGGTGATTAAAGTCATTCGCCCTAACATTAAAGAGCAAATTGATGCCGACTTAATGCTAATGCAAAAAGTCGCACGCTTAGTGGCTAAGTTGTTAAAAGAAGCAAAACGTTTACGCCCAATTGAGGTAGTAAACGAGTACAAAAAAACCTTGCTGGATGAGCTCGACTTAATGCGTGAAGGGGCGAATGCGATTCAGCTACGCCGTAACTTTGAAGATTCAGACTCTCTCTACATTCCTTTTGTTTACAGTGATTATAGCCGCAGTAATGTATTAGTAATGGAGCGTATTTACGGTATTCCAGTATCTGATACCGACGCATTGCTGGCACAAAATACCAATATGCAGCTGCTGGCTGAACGCGGGGTCGAAGTGTTTTTCACACAAGTTTTCCGTGATAGTTTTTTCCATGCAGATATGCACCCGGGTAATATCTTCGTGTCTCGCGAAAACCCGCATAATCCAAAATACATCGGCATCGATTGCGGCATTGTCGGCACCCTTAATCGTGAAGACAAACGCTATTTAGCAGAGAACTTTATTGCCTTCTTCAACCGTGATTACCGCCAAGTCGCACAACTACACGTAGATTCTGGCTGGGTGCCAGCCGATACCAGTATTGAAGAGTTTGAGTTTGCGATTCGTACTGTGTGCGAACCCATTTTCAATAAACCGCTTGCCGAAATCTCGTTTGGCCATGTGTTAGTAAACCTGTTTAATACGGCTCGTCGCTTTAATATGCAAGTTCAACCGCAATTAGTGTTACTGCAAAAGACGCTGTTGTATGTTGAAGGCCTTGGCAGACAACTGTATCCGCAGCTTGATTTATGGAAAACCGCTAAACCTTTTCTAGAAGATTGGGTCAAAGAACAAGTTGGTCCGCTTGCAGTAATGAAAAAAATGTATGCGAACTTGCCATTTTGGGCAGAAAAAATGCCTGAATTACCTGATTTAATTTATCAAAACTTAAAACGTCAGCAACAACCTGTACAATTGCCAGCGCCGCAATCAGCTAAACCTTTGTTACTTAGCATCTTTGCTGGTAGCTGTTTGATTGTTTCAGGCTTATGTTATTTACAGCATGACTTAGTCGCCAGTGCAATTACGGCAGGCTTTGCTGTCGTGGGCTTTATCGCAGCATGGCGCAGCGCATAAACTAAGTGCTATTTATGTTTTGGTGAGTATAATCGAGACAAGTCTATTCAATAAATTTGATAAAAAACGGAGTAACCCATGGGTTTTGGTGGTATCAGTATTTGGCAATTAATCATTATTTTGGCAATCATCGTTTTGTTATTTGGCACAAAAAAACTTCGTGGCATCGGCGGTGATTTAGGTAGCGCGGTAAAAGGCTTTAAAAAAGCCGTGTCTGACGATGACCAAACTAGCGCTAAAAGCGAGCAAATAGAACAAGCTTCTAACACGCAAAGCAAAGAAACCGTAGAGAAAAGCAAAGACGACCATAAGGCTTAATCAACATGGGGATGTGGGAACTTGTTGTCGTACTGATCGTGGGTCTGATTGTATTAGGCCCGGAGCGCTTGCCTGTGGCAATTCGCACAGTGAGCCGCTGGGTAAAAACATTAAAGTCAGTCGCCAACTCAGTGAAAGCTGAAGTGAACGAAGAACTCCGTATCCATGAGCTTCATGAAAATTTAAAAAAAGCAGAGCAACAAAACTTGCAAGAACTCTCGCCTGAGTTGCAAGACTCTGTAAACGAACTTCATAAGGCTGCTCAGTCAGTCACCCACAGTTACAAGAAAGACACGCCTGAAAAAGCAGAAATTAATAATAATGACGAAAAAAAGTGAATTTAAACTCTGCTTTTGTGGTCAATAACAACGATGATGAATAGTAAATTATGACCGAGCAAGCTCACACAGGCTTTGTTGGCCACTTAATTGAGTTACGAAACAGACTCATGAAAGCTTTGTTAAGCATTTTGCTAATATTTATCAGCTTGGTGTATTTTGCCAACGATATTTATAGCTTTGTTGCAGCTCCACTTATTGCAAACTTGCCTAGCACAGCCACCATGATCGCAACGGATGTCACAGCACCCTTTTTTGCGCCGTTTAAACTCACCTTATTTGTGGCGTTATTTGCTGCTATTCCTATGATACTGCATCAAGTTTGGAGCTTTATTGCACCTGGCTTGTATCAACATGAAAAGCGTATGCTGATGCCTATTTTGGCCTCTAGTATCTTGCTATTTTATAGTGGTATCGCATTTTGCTACTTTGTGGTGTTACCGATTATTTTAGGGTTTTTCACCAACACTGGCCCTGATATGATGACATTAGCACCAGATATTAGTAGCTACTTAAGTTTTGCTTTAAAACTGTTTTTTGCTTTTGGTATTGCGTTTGAAATACCTGTTGCCATCATGCTGTTATGCTGGAGTGGCGCAACAACAACGAAAAGTTTAAAAGAAAAACGACCTTATATCGTGGTAGGTGTATTCGTGGTTGCCATGTTCTTAACACCTCCTGATGTACTGTCACAAACATTACTAGCATTACCCATGCTGTTATTATTTGAATTAGGCTTAATTTTGGCTGCATTTTATACCGCCAAACCTCAACAGGAATCAGAGGAATAAATGAAAAAACAACTCATTCCATTCGTTGCACTGTTAACGATTACTGGCACTGCGCAAGCAAACGAAGTTAACTTACAAGCACTACAAGCCTGTACTTTTGTTGAAAATGATTTTAACCGTTTACTTTGTTACGACAACGTCATGGCGGGTAAATCACTTTCTAAACCGGCTACAAAACAACAAATTGAACAACCTGCGGCAAGCTCTGAAGCGCCAGTTGCAGTTGCAGCAGCACCTGTTACGGCAGCAGCAAGCACACAAATTGTAAAAACAAAAAATGAAGACTTTGGTTTAGAGCACAAAGAAGTTGCGAAAGTAAATGATGACCAGATTAGCGCTATCGTTAAAAGCGTTGAAAAAGCGCCATACGGAGAACTTATTATCGAGCTTGAAAATGGCCAGCAATGGCGTCAAGTTGGTTCTGATAGACTTAAGCTAAAAGTTAATGACACTGTTATTATTGAACGTGGAATCTTCAATTCTTTCTTGCTAAAAATTGAAGGCCAAAATCGTATGATTCGCGTTAAGCGTACTAACTAATGAGCATTTCGCTGGTTGATGCTGGCGTCAACTTAAGCAATCATCAATTTGATGATATTCATGGAGCTGTGTTACAACGTGCCGCTGAGGCAAATGTAACACAGATGCTTCTTATTGGCTGCGATCTGCAAACTAGCCAAGCCTCTCTTAAGCTCGCCAAACAGTTTAAGCAATTTTGCACTGCGGGGGTTCACCCTCATGATGCAAAAACCGCAGATGACCACCTTGAAGAACACTTAACAGCACTAAGCCAAAATCATGAAGTAGTTGCTATTGGTGAATGTGGCCTCGATTACAACCGTGATTTTTCTCCTCGTGATGTACAGCGCAGTATTTTCAGACGCCAACTGCAGCTTGCTGAGCAGCTTAATATGCCAGTGTACTTGCATGAACGAGATGCTAGTGAAGACATGTTGGCCATCTTGAGTGACTTCAAAGTACGAGGTGTATTGCACTGTTTTACGGGGGATGAAAAAGCGCTGCAAAGCTACCTCGCAATGGGGCTTTATATCGGTGTTACTGGCTGGGTATGCGATGAACGCCGCGGTGAGCAACTGCAAGCCTTGGTGCCAGCAATCCCTTTGAATCGCTTGTTAATTGAGACCGATGCGCCCTTTTTAATGCCAAGAAATATTCGACCAAGACCGAAGTCTCGTCGCAACGAACCTCAGAACCTTCCTTATGTATGTCAGCAAATTGCTGATTTAAAAGGCTGTGAATTTACTGAAGTGGCAAAACAAACTACACTAAACTTTCAGCAATTATTTTCCATAAAGGGTTAAGATGAAGCGCCTATGGTCACTATGTGGCGTACTCTTCGTTGTTTTATTTACTCCTTACTTACTCGCTAACCCTGTTGTTGTTAGCTCACAATTTAAGTCTCAACATACGTTACATGTTGAGTACACGCTTGATCCTATTACTCAACAACAAGCCTTTAGCAATACAAATGTAGTTTGGCAGGCAAGCAAAGGTGAAACCCTAAACCTAGGTATGACTTTAAAGCCTCTGTGGCTCAAGCTATCGATAAAAAACACCTCTTTAGATGATGTACCGCTGATATTATCGATAGATAACCCTTTGCTCGATGAAGTGAGTGTCTTTCATCTACAAGGTGGGCATGTGTTATTTAACACAAAAATAGGTGATGCAGTCCCATTAGCCAATCGACAAATTAAAAATGAATCGCTGTTAGTTTCATTAAGCATTCCAAAAGCTAGCCATTCAGAGGTTTATCTCAAAGTTAAAAACAACGGCGGCTTAAGAGTGCCTCTCAGTCTTTGGAAACCCTCAGAATACCTAAAACATAAAAGTAAATTTAACTTATTGTACGGTTTATTAGTCGGCTTTATTTTATCGCTGGCACTCACTAACTTAGTGCTTTATGGTTTTTCTAGACGCCGCTATTTCGCCTACACAGGGTTATTACTTACCTTGCTTTGGCTGTCGTTAGCGTATCTTTATGGCTTTGGTTATCGCTACCTGCAACCGAGCGGCTCATCCTTTCAACAGTTGACTATTCCGACTCTATTCTTTATCTGTGGTGCGTTATTTGTGCCATTGCAAGGGTATATATTCGGCTTTGCCAAATCTCGCTTAAATCGTTTTCAGTATTGGTTAGCCTGGGTCGTGGTGCTTGTCACCGTAATAATGTGGTTCTTACCAATTCATATTGCAATTACACTGTGCTTGTTAAGTTTACCTGTGGTGCTCATCATTTTTGCAGGCATTGCTATCAAACAGTTTAATCGTGAATACAAACAACCTTGTAGCGCTTTTCTAATCGCCCTATTCGCATTTTTCTGCGCCATTATTTACAGTGCACTTGGGGTGTTTAACCCGTTTAATTTAAATATCGGCGTGCTTTCACTCACCTTCATTTGCTTTTTGGTTTGTAGCTTAAGTTTAAGCTATGCCGTTATAAAACTATTTTTGATGCAGCGCGATGCCGAAGTTGCAGCGCAACAAAATGCATTAGCGGAAAGCAAAGCAAAAGATACCTTAATGCGCGAGCGGCTTGAACTGCAAGAACAGGCGCGCCAAGACCTTGAAGCGAATATCGAGGAGCGTACCTTTGAGTTACAAGTGACATTACGCGAGCTTGAAGAGAAAAACCGTGAGCTTGAACAACTCAATATGGAAGACGCGCTGACAAAAACCAAGAACCGCCGTTACTTCGATAAAAAACTCCTGATGGATATTCGTCGCTCGCGACGTGAACAAACACCTTTAGCCATCATCATGTTAGATATTGACCATTTCAAAGCAATTAATGACACCTATGGTCATTTAACCGGTGATCAAACCATTCAATCTGCCGCCGATGTCATTAAACAACACCTGAAACGCCCGCTCGATGAAGTGGCGCGCTATGGCGGCGAAGAGTTTGTGGTGCTGTTGCCAAATACACCACTGGCAGGTGCATTAGAAATTGCCGAACAAATACGCAAAGCCGCAGAAAATACTGATATAATAGTTGCCGGAACAACGATTAAATTTACTTTGAGTGCAGGTGTTTACAGCGCAATTGCTGAAGACATTAATAACCCAAGTTTATTCACTGACTATGCCGACAAAGCCTTATATCATGCCAAGCAAACGGGTCGAAATCGCGTAGTGAGTTATCCTCTACCAGACTAGGAGTATACAAAGCATGGCCCAATCAGGACTCGACCTTTTCCCTTATACACGTATGCGCCGCATGCGTCGTGATGACTTCTCTCGTCGCCTAATGGCTGAAAACCAACTAACCGTTAATGACCTTATTTTTCCTGTATTTGTGTTAGAAGGTAAAAACCGCCGCGAAGCCATTGAGTCTATGCCAGGCATTGACCGTCTTTCTATTGATTTACTACTTGAAGAAGCAAAAGAACTCGTTGAATTAGGTGTGCCAGCAGTGGCGATTTTCC
Organism: Pseudoalteromonas sp. T1lg21; assembly: GCF_002964625.1. Classification (NCBI taxonomy): domain Bacteria; kingdom Pseudomonadati; phylum Pseudomonadota; class Gammaproteobacteria; order Alteromonadales; family Pseudoalteromonadaceae; genus Pseudoalteromonas; species Pseudoalteromonas sp. T1lg21. Next base: position 146,403 of record NZ_PQBX01000041.1, on the reverse strand, counting down.
CAGTAACACCGAGCGATAAAAAATCGTTGCTGGCTGAAGAAGCCTATAACCCAGATGCATTAGCACAACGCACTGTTCGTGCACTTAAAGAAGCTTTTCCAACCCTTGGTGTGATCACTGATGTGGCACTTGACCCGTTCACCGTGCATGGTCAAGACGGTATCATTGATGAAGATGGCTATGTGATTAATGATGTCACAACTGAAATCTTAGTAAAACAAGCACTGTCGCATGCCGAAGCGGGTGCTGATGTAGTTGCACCTTCAGACATGATGGATGGACGCATTGGTGCTATTCGTGAAGCACTTGAAGCCGAAGGTCATATCCACACTCGTATTATGGCTTACTCTGCAAAATACGCTTCAAGCTACTATGGCCCATTCCGTGATGCGGTAGGCTCTGCAGGTAACTTAAAAGGTGCCGATAAAAAGACCTATCAAATGGATCCAGCCAACTCAGATGAAGCTATTCGTGAAGTTGCCCTTGATCTGCAAGAAGGCGCAGACATGGTTATGGTAAAACCTGGTATGCCATATTTAGATGTTGTACGTCGCGTAAAAGATGAGTTTGGTGTACCAACATTTGCATACCAAGTGAGCGGTGAATATGCCATGCATAAAGCGGCCATTGATAACGGTTGGCTTGCAGAAGAAGCAATAATCATGGAGTCATTATTGGCATTTAAGCGTGCTGGCGCCGATGGCATCCTGACATATTTTGCAAAACAAGCAGCAATTTGGTTAAAAAATAACTAATCTAAAGCAAATGTTCTAAAAATTGGTAATTATTCCGATTTTATTAACATTTTGTATTTAATTTGTCATAGATTTTTCTTAAAGTACTGTGTCCCATATTGGGACTTTTATAATACATACACGGGAAAAATAATGATAAATACAAAATTAACGCCGCTCGCGCTTGTGATTGCAAGCTTGAGCGCGCCTGCTTCTGCCAACCTAATCATCTCTGAATACGTTGAAGGAAGCTCTAACAATAAAGCGGTAGAGCTTTATAACACGTCTGGTGCTGATCTATCGCTTGACGGTTACACCATCTCTTTATACTCAAATGGTAATGGCGACCTTGCTGCGCCAAACAACACCTTAGCGCTAACCGGTACACTTGCTGCAAATGCAACTTACGTTATTGTTAACGCAGGATCTGCAGATGAACTAAAAGCAAAAGGCAACACCGAATCAACTATCACTTATTTCAACGGTGATGACGCATTAGTACTAACTAAAGACGGTGCAATCGTTGATAGCTTTGGTCAACTTGGTGTTGATCCGGGTTCAGCATGGGATGAAGGCGGTGTTTCTACACAAAATAAAACGCTTCGCCGTAAAGCAACTGTGACTGCAGGTCGTACAGATGCAACATCAGCATTCAACCCAAGCGATGAGTGGGAACAATTCGACCAAGACGATTTCAGCAATATTGGTTTATACGGTGATAGCACAGAGCCAACACCTGAACCAGATCCAGTGACACCGCTTGAGTGTGGCGCAACAAAAACGTTAATTAGCGCAATTCAAGGTGAAGGCGGTGACAGCCCGCTCATTAACACTGAAGTTGAAGTTGAAGGTATTGTTACAGCTGACTTCCAAGGTGATGATCAACTAAAAGGCTTCTTCATTAGCTCACTTGCTGCTGATGTTGATACAAACCCACTTACTTCTGAAGGTGTATTCGTTTATTTCGCAGATACTGATGTTGCTGTAGGTGACCACGTACGTATTAAAGGTAGCGTGGCAGAATACTACAGCGCAACACAACTAGGCGATGTTAGCCAAGTTGAGATCTGTGCAACCGGCTTATCGACAGATGCAACCGCTATCACTTTACCAGTTACTGACGTTGCAGACCTTGAAGCCTATGAAGGTATGTTAGTAACCATCGCGCAACCTTTAGTAGTTAATAATAACTACGGTCTTGGCCGCTATGGTGAAGTTGACTTAGGTACTGAGCGTTTATACCAAGGTACTCAAGTGGCACTACCAGGTGATGCAGCGAATGCGATTGAAACTGAAAACCTTAAAAAACAAATCTTAATCGACGATGGTTCAACAAAACAAAACCTTGATCCAATTGCCTACCCAGGAACGGGGCTTGATGCCTATAACACATTACGTTTAGGCGACACTGTAAATACGATTACTGGTGTAATGGGTTACAGCTTTGACCGTTACCGCATTCACCCAACAGTGAAGCCTGAATTCACAGCAACTAACCCTCGTACAGATGCTCCAGAGCTTAACGAAGAAGCTGATCTACGTGTAGCGAGCTTTAACGTATTAAACTACTTTAATGGCGACGGCCAAGGTGCAGGCTTCCCAACTAGCCGTGGTGCAGACAGCGAAGAAGAGTTTATCCGTCAGCAAGCTAAAATTGTCAGCGCAATTACAGCTATCAATGCAGATGTTATTGGCTTAATGGAAATCGAAAACGATGGTTTCGGTGAAAATAGCGCCATTGCAAGCCTAGTAAAAGCACTGAATGACGAAGATGCAGAAAACACCTACGCATTTGTTGATTTTGGTGTTGATAAGATTGGTACTGATGAAATTACAACAGCACTTATTTATCGCTCAAATAAAGTATCTGAAGTGGGTAAAGCAGCTCATACAACTGTAGAACCTTTTGATTACAGCAATCGTCCACCTATTGCGCAAAGCTTCCAATCTCTTGAGAGCGAAGAAATCTTCACAGTTGCAGTTGCACACTTAAAATCAAAAGGCGGCTGTGGCAGCGCTGAAGGCAACAATGCTGACTTAGGCGATGGCCAAGCATGTTGGAATGAAATCCGTGTTGCGGGTGCAAATGCATACGCAGATTGGTTAGCAACTTACCCAACTGAAGTTGAAGATGAAGATATCATCCTAGTGGGTGATATGAACTCTTATGCAATGGAAGATCCTATCCGTGCATTTGCAGATAAAGGTCTTAAAAGTGCAGTAGCTGAACTAGACGGCGACACACAAGGTTACTCTTATAGCTTCTCTGGTCGCATTGGTAGCCTTGACCACGCACTAGTATCAGAATCTATGCTAGGAAAAGTTGTTGCTGCAACAGATTGGCACATCAATGCTGACGAACCAATCAGCTTAGATTACAACCTAGAGTTTAAGTCTGATACACAGCAAGCTAGCCTGTATGCAGACAACGCATACCGCGCATCTGATCACGACCCTGTGATTGTTGATATTCAATCTGCAGAGCCTATTCCTGCAGAGCAAGCGCCAGTAATTGAAGCAAGTCAATCATTCGAAATCGTAGAAAACAGTGAAATTGGCGCAGTGATTGGTCAACTTGTATTCTCTGATGGCGACGCTGATTACACGCCAGTAGTAAGCTTTAGCATTGAAGGTGAGCATGCTGATGTTATTGCAATCAGTGCAGCAGGTGAAATCACAGTAGCTAAAGCACTCGACTTTGAAGAAGAAGACAAGCTTACGCTGATGATCCGTGCAGAAGATAGCGCAGGCAACTTATCAGAAGCACAACTGCTATACATCAACATCACTAACGATGAAGCTGATGATGTAACTGAAGAAGTTGAAGAAGATGAAACAGAAGAAGAGTCAAAAGATGATGATTCTGGTTCATTTGCTTGGTTAAGCTTACTTGCTTTACCATTTGCACTACGTCGTCGTATGAAAAAATAAACGACGCTGTATATAAATAAGGCCGCTTTCGCGGCCTTTTTTATTTCTGTTCACATAATTTAGCATTATTGAGGCTTGCTAGTATTAGGCTTTACATTGCAGATTAGGCTTTATGGCACAACCTGCTTTTGACTTATAGAGCTTAGCAATGTCACTCTGTTGCTGCTCATCTACCTGCCAGTTCATAAACTGATATGACTTGCCATTCTGCAAGTTGATTTTAAATACGGTGATGAATGCCACTTGGTTAAACTCAACAGCCAGGATGTCTTCAGCATTGATATAACGCTTACCAAATCCGCGCGAATAACAAATACCCGCTTTATAGCAGTGTAAAAAGCGTACTTGTAAGAAGTTTAATACGGTAATAAATAAAAGGGCTGGCAGCATCAACATCAAGAGCGGAGCGCCCAGCAAAGTAACGCTTAATGCAACAAGAATAGCCAATGCTATCTTGCTTCCCTGTAGAGTCCAATTGGGACTTAACTTAATCGTTTTCATGAAAATGTTTCTTTAGTTGTAATATTTAATAAGCAGACGTTTAATACAAAATGATTAAAAATCATTTAATCTGCGATTCTACACAGGGTAAAAAAGGTACACAAGGTACAAAAAAGCACTTTTTTACTAGAACAAAAGAATTAATACACAACTAATTAATAGTAATGTACTTTTTCTTAAAATGAATTTTGTATTAAAATCGTACAATTTTCACTCAGCAATACCAATGCATTACACACCACTCTTCAACAACAACAAAAGTGTGAGATTGCTTTAGGTACATTAATAATAAAAGGCTGAATGGCAGGTTAATTTATAAAGATATGAAATGATTAATTTGTAACCGAAAATACTTAGCATGAAATTTAGATAATAAAAAACCCGCAACAAGTGCGGGTTTTTTTAAAGAAGTTAAAAGGCTAATTACTTAGCAGCTTTTTTCTCTTTTTCTGCAGCGATTACAGTTTCAGCTACGTTCTGTGGACATGGTGCGTAGTGTGAGAACTCCATAGAGAACTGACCACGACCAGACGTGATAGTACGTAAGTGACCGATGTAACCGAACATTTCTGAAAGTGGTACTTCACCCTTGATGCGAACGCCCATTGCGCCTGCTTCTTGGTCTTTGATCATACCACGACGACGGTTAAGGTCACCGATTACGTCACCCACGTTGTCTTCTGGAGTGAACACGTCAACTTTCATGATTGGCTCAAGAAGTTGTGCGCCCGCTTTAGGGATAGACTGACGGAAAGCGCCTTTAGCAGCGATTTCGAACGCGATTGCTGATGAGTCAACTGCGTGGAATGCACCGTCAACTAATTCAACTTCAACGTCTAACACTGGGAAGCCAGCTAGAACACCTTCTTGCATCATTGATGCGAAGCCTTTCTCAACTGCAGGCCAGAATTCCTTAGGAACGTTACCACCAACAACTGAAGACGTGAATGTGAAACCTGAGTTAGGCTCACCTGGCTTGATGCGGTAATCGATCTTACCGAATTGACCAGAACCACCAGATTGTTTCTTGTGCGTGTAGCTATCTTCGATTTCTTTCGTGATAGTTTCACGGTAAGCAACCTGAGGTTGACCAACGATTAGGTCTACGCCGTAAGTACGCTTAAGGATATCTACTTTGATATCTAAGTGTAGCTCACCCATACCTTTAAGGATGGTTTCGCCTGAATCTTCGTCAGTTTCAACTTGGAATGAAGGATCTTCTGCAACCATCTTACCGATCGCGATACCCATCTTCTCGTTACCGCCTTTGTCTTTAGGAGCAACAGCGATTGAGATAACTGGATCAGGGAAGATCATCGCTTCAAGTGTACATTCGTGCTTAGGATCACATAGAGTGTGACCAGTTTGAACGTTCTTCATACCAACAACAGCGATAATGTCACCCGCTTGCGCTTCAGAGATCTCGTTACGGTCGTTAGCTTGCATCTCAACCATACGGCCGATACGCTCTGTTTTACCAGTTGCAGAGTTAAGTACTGTGTCACCTTTCTTCATACGACCTGAGTAGATACGGATGAACGTAAGTGCACCGAAACGGTCGTCCATGATTTTGAACGCTAACGCTTTAAGTGGCGCATCTGCATCAACAGTTGCAACTTCACCAGTCGCTTCACCTGTTTCAGGATCAGTTAGAGGTTGTGGATCAACTTCTGTAGGCGCAGGTAGGTAATCTACAACCGCGTCTAGTACTAATTGCATACCTTTGTTTTTGAATGCAGAACCACAGAAAGTTGGGAAGAAAGCAAGGTCACGAGTACCTTTACGGATACACGCTTTGATTTGCTCTAGTGAAGGAACTTCACCTTCCATGTACGCTTCCATTAGGTCGTCGTCTTGCTCAACAGCAGACTCAACTAGCATCTCATGGTATTCTTCAACTTTGTCAACCATGTCAGCTGGAACGTCTTGTACTGTGTAGTTTTCAGGAAGACCAGTCTCATCCCAAACGTATGCTTTTTTCTCAAGTACGTCTACAACACCACAGAATTGATCTTCGATACCGATTGGTAGAGTCATAACTAGTGGGTTAGCACCAAGTACTTTTTCAACTTGACCAACTACGCGGTAGAAGTCAGCACCCATACGGTCTAGTTTGTTTACGAAGATTACACGTGCAACTTCTGATTCGTTAGCGTAACGCCAGTTAGTTTCTGATTGTGGCTCAACACCACCAGAACCACAGAATACACCGATACCACCGTCTAGTACTTTAAGTGAACGGTATACTTCTACTGTGAAGTCAACGTGTCCCGGAGTATCGATAACGTTTAAGCGGTGGCCTTTCCACTCACAAGTTACAGCTGCTGATTGGATTGTAATACCGCGCTCAGCTTCTTGTTCCATGAAGTCAGTAGTAGACTCACCGTCGTGTACCTCACCAGTCTTATGAATTTTACCCGTAAGCTTAAGGATACGCTCAGTGGTGGTAGTTTTACCCGCGTCAACGTGGGCGAAAATACCAATATTTCTGTACTTCGATAAATCTGCCATTATTTTACTCTTAATAAAGTCGAAAAATTATTCGGCGGGAGTATAGCATTACTTAAAGCGAACATCACCATCGAAGTCGCTTAAAATGCAATCAATTTTATAAAATTTTTCTATGCTAAGGATAAGCGGCACTTTTTATGGTGCCGATTAATGAATTTATGTGACTAAAATCGTTAATTTAACGGTAATTTACCCGATAAATGATGCGATTAGCTGCTTGTCATTTTGTAACAGCGTTCAGGTCGGCCGATACTTCCGTAGCTTTGATCCGCACTGACTTGCTCTGCTTCAAGCAGATATTCAAGGTAACGACGGGCTGTTGAACGACTTACCCCCACCAAATCGCCCATTTGCTGAGCTGTAAAATTTGCACCTAAATTTGCTTTAAACGCTTTTAAGATCTTTTGCAAAGTCAGTTGATCCACCCCTTTTGGCAACCTGACCGGCGCTTTTAACTGCTCTTGCGATCCAAATAAGGTATCAACCATTGATTGGGTCACTTCATCGGCATCTGACAAGCATTGCTGCCTTGCTTCGAATCGCGCCAGCGCTTGATCCAACCGATTGAGCATTAACGGTTTCACTAAGAAATCACAGGCACCAAGCTGCATCGCTTTTTCCAGTGTTTCGACTTCTTTTGCTGCGGTTAACAGCATTACTTCGCTTTTCATTTCTTCGCGGCGTAATTCATTGAGTAAATCAAGGCCATTACCATCGGGTAAATGAATATCCAGCAAAATTAAATCAGCATTAATCGCCGATAACAGCGCTTTCGCGGTGGCAAGATTGCCAGCAATACCTACAACCTGATATTGCCCCTGACGCAGTGTTTGCCGTGCCCCTTGTTGGCCAGCAACGCCATGTGGAAGTAATAAGTATTGCGCCAACAACTGGGCTACTTCTACTTCGTCTTCAACAATGACAACCGAGTAAGTCATGTTCTTTACCTTTTATTTATAGGCTGATCGTTTTTATTATTTTGGAATGTAGACACTTAAACGTGCCCCCATCAGATCAGACTCACCTATTTCTAAACTACCACGACACGAATCTAAATTGGTTTTAACCAAATAAAGGCCGATACCATGCTCAGCCCCTGACTTAGAGCTGTATTGTGGTGTAAATACCACATCCTTGTCATCGCCTAAACCAAAACCGCTGTCTTCAACATCAAACAATAATGTTTTACTGGTTTCATCAACCGTAACACGAACCTTAGGGGTACGTGTATCGCTAGCTCGAATGGCAGCTTCAATTGCGTTATCAATCAAGTTGCCAAGTATCGAAACAACCCGTTCTAGCATATCTTTACGGGTGATCGATCCTAGTAAGCTGTCTGGATTAAGCTCAAGGATTACATTAAGTTCACGGGCTTTGTGATATTTACCAACCAATAAACCTGCTAGTACCGGATCTTGGATCCTTTCGAGTAAATGATGGATCTGCGCTTGCGAGCCTTTACTTTCTTGGCCAATTAACTCAATTGCCTGATCCGTTTGCCCCATTTGAATTAACGCACCAATTAAGTTTAGCTTGTTTGAGTAATCATGGGTTTGCACCCGCAATAGCTCAGCAAAAGCTTGTACTTTAGTTAATTGTTGCGATAAATATTCAAGCTCATCCGCAGGGCGCATACTCAGCAAAATACCATCAGCCTGACCTTGCACCTGCAATGCATACCGCGACAATACAATGCGTTTATCGGCGGCAAATAATTCAAAACCAACAATCGGACGCTGTTGGTTATGCATTAAAAATTCAGCATGTTCAGGAAGTAAATCTTCAAGTTTAAGTGGTTGATGGATACAGCTGATCGGTTTACCAAGGATTTCGCAAGCACGCTGGTTTAAGTTACGCACGTTACCCTCAGGGTCGAGGGCGATAATGCCGCTACGAACGGTATTCAAAATAGCATCTTGCTCAGAGAACAACCGTGCTATTTCGTCAGGCTGTAAACCAAAAATAGCATTACGTACCCGTTGACCGATATACACCGCAGCCAAAATACTTAAACCAACTAACAACAAGCCCCAAAGCATAATTTCAGCACTGCGAGCACGAATGAGCGGCTCAATTGATTGCACTAAAAAGCCAACCGAAACCAAGCCGATAACTTCGCCCTGCTCTGAAAGCACGGGGACTTTGCCACGGATAGATTCGCCCAAACTCCCTTTTGCAATCGATACATACCGCTCACCACGTAGCGCCGCTTTACTATCACCACCCACCATCGGCTTACCGAGCTTGTCAGAGTCGGGGTGAACAATGCGGCGAGTATTTCTATCGCCAATAACGATAAAGCTAGCTGCAGTGAGTTCACGAATATGCTCTATTTGCGTATTTAACTCATCAAGTCCTTGCTTGGTTTGCAATGCATATTGTACGTCATCCCGTGAGGCAATGCTGGTTGCGAGCGCAAGGGCTTTATCACCCATGTGGTTATGTAAGCTTTCTGCAGTGATCTGATACACCAAAGCGCCAAACAACACAGCTTGCAAAACACATAGACCGGTAACCCAAATGATGAGTCGCGTTTCTAAGCGCTTTGGTTTTTTAACCATATGCTGAAATGGGTTTAGCTTATTGGTGTATCTCATATCAGTGCCTTGTTCTACGCATGTTGCTCTGCTTGCGTAGCTGCTTTGTCTTTACGACGTTGGACAATATAGTCTTTCAGTGGGAACAACAACACTAAGATCGAAATCACAAAAATACTCAGTGTTAATGGGCGGTCCCATAAAAAGCTCAGCGAGCCATCTGAAATCATCATGGCACGGCGGAAATTTCGCTCAATCATATCACCGAGGATAAAGCCAAGTAATAAAGGCGCCATCGGGAACGCTAACAATCGAAGTACCAAGGCCACCAGCGCAAAGCCCACCATCATAAATAAATCAAAGGTGTTAAATGACACTAAATACACGCCAATTAAGCTGAAGAATAAAATCATCACTGTCAGCACAGATTTAGGCATTGCCAGCACTTTAGCGAAATACGGGATCAGCGGCAGATTCAAAATAAGCAGTACAATATTGCCAAAGTACATACTGACAATAACTGCCCAAAACACGCTTGGGTTTTCTTGCATTAACATAGGACCCGGCTGAATACCGTAGGCAATTAATGCACCTAACATAATCGCTGTCGTACCAGAGCCCGGAATACCTAAAGTCAGCAATGGTACAAATGAGCCAGTACAGGCTGCATTATTAGCCGACTCAGGTGCAGCTAAGCCACGCATTGAACCCTTACCAAATTTATCTTTCAGTCCTTTTGGAGCAAGATTACGCTCAGTAGCATAGGCCATAAAGCTGGCAATCGTTGCCCCTGCACCCGGTAAAACACCGACAATAAAACCAAGTAAAGATGAGCGGCCAACCACTGGAGCCATGTCTTTGACTTCTTCTTTAGTCAGTTTTGTTGAACCAATTTTTGGCGTATCAGGATCGTCCAGTTTTTTATCTGGCTCAGCTTCTGGGCGCGCCACATTAATCAGTGCCTCAGCCAACGCAAACGTTGCCATTGCCACTAATAAAAAGCTAATCCCATCTAATAAATCGGCTTGGCCAAAGGTAAAGCGCTCGGTACCTGAAGAGGGATCAATACCAACCGTTGCCAGCATTAAACCAAATACCGTCATCATCATGGCTTTTAAAAATTGCCCTTTATTAGAGAATGCAGCAATGGCCGTTAAGCCTAAAAACATCAGTACAACATAATCAGGCGATTGGAAACTTAATGACACTTTCGCTAATAATGGCGCCGCCACCATCAGTAAAATGGCGCCAATCGTCCCGCCTATAAAAGATGAATAAGCTGCAATCGCAAGGGCTTTACCTGCCTTACCCTGCTTTGCTAGCGGGTAACCATCAAACGATGACGCTACCGTACCCGCTACACCCGGCGCATTAATCAAAATAGAAGAAGTAGAGCCACCGAATATAGCTCCGTAGTAAACACCTGCCATTAAAATCATGCCCGAATCAGCACCGATGCTGTAAGTGATCGGGATCATCAACGCAATCGCAGTAATTGGCCCAAGGCCAGGTAGCATACCGATGAACGTGCCAACAAAGCAGCCAACAATCACATATAACAAGTTGTTCCAGTCGAGTACGGTCGACAAACCTAACATAATTCCATCAAGCATAACTTAACTCCACAGATTGCCAGGTACTAAGTAAATGCCCAGTACTTGTGTCATTAAAAACCAAAAAACCACGGCCACAGGTACAGAGGCAAACAACAACACCTTCTTACGGCGCTCACCCATAATAAAAAAGCCAGCAATTAAAAAGGCACTAGTGGCAATTAAAAAGCCGAACGGTTCAAGCATGGCGCTATAAGCAACCATCAACACCAACAGTGCAAAGGTACGTAGTAAGTTGCCCTTACTGAGTAGCTCTGCTTTTTCTGCTGGTGCTTGCTTTAATAAGTTGGCACCAATCGAGAGTACACACACCACAATACCGAATACCGCATACACTTTTGGTAAGGTTGCTGAAGTAACGCTTTCGTACTCTTCAAATGGCATAAGTGGAATTTGCCAAGCCACAAGGGCGTAGAGGGTAAAGAGGACCAAGAATAAACTTGGTCCAATTAGTTCACGGTTTAACATCGTCTAACCTTAGCCTCGGATAAAACCAAGTTCTTTCATTACAACGCGTAATTGCGCTTCTTGCTGCTCAAGCGATTTAATAAACGCTTCTTTTTCTTGAAATAGATTTAGCCAACCATTACGGGCACGAACCGCTTCCCACTCTGGGGTTTGCTGCAGCTTTCGTAGCTTTTCTGTGTACTCGGCAAGTTTGTCTGCTGGTAAATCTGGAGTTGCAAAAAAGCCGCGCCAGTTTACGAACTCCATGTCGTAACCTAGCGACTTTAAGGTTGGAATTGCTGGGTAATCTGGCAATGTCTCTGCTGAAGTCACCGCTAAAATTCGCGCTTGACCGCCATTCGCGACTTCGAGTGCTTCACTTAAGCCTGTTGAAAGTAAGTTGACCTCACCCGACAGTAAACCTGCTTTCGCTTTACCACCGGCATCATAAGGAATGTAACGTAAACGACGACCATCAAGCCCCGCCGCTTTCACTGCTTGTGCTGCTACTAAGTGATCCATGCTGCCACGCGCAGAACCACCCGCGACTTTTACAGAGCCTGGGTCTTTTTTCATGGCATCAATAACGTCTTGCCATGTTTTAAATGGCGAGTCATTACGCACAACAAACGCACCATAATCAGCAATCATGCTGGCAACTGGCGTTAAATCGCGATAGCTGTAAGGAATTTTGCCTGATAATGCGCGCAGAACGATAGGCGTTGAGTTAACCATCAACATATCGCCTTTTTTAGTGCCCGACTCAATCAAGTAAGCAATTGCACGGCCACCGCCACCACCCGACATATTCTGAAACGATGCATTGTCTTCAATGCCCGCTTTTACCATTGCTTCGCCGACACCACGTGCTGTGGTATCCCAACCGCCGCCTGGGCCACCCGGTACCAAAAAGTGTAAGTTTGCCAATGCCAGTGGGCTGGCTACTAATAATGAAGCTGCTAAAACAGATCTTTTTAATGATTTAAACATAGTCATAATGCACGACTCCTAAAATAAGTACTGCATACGAGCACTGATGCCCATACCTGAATCTTCATCACCAATCAGCGTAGAAGCACCGGCACCATCAACATCGCTGTAAATCAGGTTGCCCATAAATTTGATATCGCTGCTTAGGTAGTAAGATGTGCCTAATGTATAAGTGGTTACGTCGGTACCTTGCTGTTTGCTGCTGGCATTCATTTGTGACACACGGGCAACAAGCTCCCATGCATCTTTAATCCCTTTTGGTTGCACAAATAACGCTGAACCTGCTTTATAACGGCGCTGCTCACCGCCTAAGAAATAACTTGCCGAAACATGAAAGCCATCAAAACGTTCACCATCAAGTTCATTGCTACTATCTACCGTATCAAGGTAACGGCTAGCATATTCAGCCTCTAGAGTGAATGCATTCACTTGGTAGGCAAATTCAAGACCGCTTTGCGACATGCTATCAAGCGCTGAAGTTTCACCACCGACTGCGTAATCCACTAAGCGAACATTGGTTTCACGCACTTCACCACGGGCAAAACGAGCACTTAAATCATTGCCGCCCATATCACGATAAGAATGCCAAGCACCTAAATGGATCACATCACCCGGCGCTGCACTTGACCAGGTTAAGCGACCTGTTACAGCCAATGTTAGTTTGTCATTTTCGTCATGGCCTGAAGCACCAAACGCATCGTTTTTGTAAACACCCACCGCGTAACGTAAGCCTGAGTCTTTAAAGTATTGATAAGCCGAGATACCCCAGCGGAAGAAAGGCGAGAAGGTGTTAGCAAGGGTGCTACGCTCAATGGTATTAATGTGTTTAGAACTAGTTAGCGCATTGAGCGACATATCTTCACGGATTTTACCGGCTTTTACTTTTAAGCCGTTGTCGAATGCATAACGTACCCGCGCTAACACAATTTCAGCCGTGCCTTCAGCAAATTCGAGTAGTAGTTTGTGATCCCAGTTGCCATGTTCACTTTCAACATAAGTACGGATACGACGTGGGAAGAAGTCGCTGCCTCCTGCGCCATCATTGTCGGCATTGTAAGCACCGTCGAAATAGTTGTAATCAAGTTGCACGCGACCACCAAATTCTAGGTTAAAGCCGCTAGATGATTTTAATGAGTCCACTTCTTTTTGAAGTGCATCGAGTTGTTGCTGTAGTTGTTCAGTGTCGCTTTGTGCGAATACTGAGGTACTTGCTAGCGCCGCTGCAACGGCTAAAGCGAGCTGTGTGTTACTTGCTTTCATGAATTACTCCACACCAGATTATAATTATTTGTTGTCGTTGATCGGCCTACTGCAATCGGCGATCTGGTTTGGAGCATAGTGTTAACGATAGATTAACGAAATGTTTAGGGGGTAAGTTGCATTGATGGTGATAAATGGCTTTTTGTTCATAAAACTCATGAGCAAAAAGCACATTATTGGGGTTTAGTATAAAATCTAGGCAAATTAGCTGCTTAAAAGTCGCAAAACTAGCTAAAAGTCATCTCAGGAATGTCACCAGAGACAATCAGCTTGCCCTGCGTCTTAGCAATAATCTCATCAACCGAAACACCCGGGGCACGCTCTAATAAATGAAATGCACCGTCTTTAATTTCTAAAAGAGCCAAATCGGTGATCACTTTATTGATACAACCAACACCTGTTAACGGCAAACTACATTCGGTCAGCAGCTTTGATTCGCCATGCTTATTTGCATGGGTCATAGTACAAATAATGTTTTTAGCACCGGCTACTAAATCCATCGCACCACCCATGCCTTTAACCAACTTTTTCGGGATCATCCAACTGGCAATGTTGCCGTTTTGGTCCACTTCAAACGCACCCAGCACGGTTAAGTCAACGTGCCCACCGCGGATCATGGCAAAGCTTTCTGCGGAGCTAAATATAGCCGCCCCTTTTGCTGCGGTGACCGTTTCTTTACCGGCGTTGATCATATCAGCATCAACTTGGTCTGCACTTGGGTATGGCCCCATACCAAGTAAACCATTTTCTGATTGCAGCATCACTTCGATGCCATCAGGGACATAATTAGCGACCAAGGTTGGGATACCTATACCTAAGTTAACGTAGTAACCATCCTGTAGTTCCATCGCCACGCGTTTAGCGATTTGTTCTCGTGATAATGCCATCAGCGTGCTCCTTATTGATTCTCTTGCTTAGTGGTAACTTTCTCGATGCGTTTTTCAAATTCACCTTTAATCACCCGGTCAATATAGATACCCGGCGTGTGAATTTGGCTTGGCTCTAGCTCCCCTGGCTCAACAATTTCTTCAACTTCAAGAACCGTAATTTTGCCAGCGGTTGCTGCCATCGGGTTAAAGTTCATCGCCGTATGACGATAAATGCAGTTACCATAACGATCTGCTTTCCACGCTTTAACTATCGCAAAGTCGCCAGTAATGCTTGGCTCCAATAAATAGTCACGACCATTAATATTGCGGGTTTCTTTACCGTCAGCCACCGGAGTACCCACGCCAGTTGCGGTATAAAATGCAGGAATGCCCGCGCCGCCAGCTCGCATTTTTTCAGCTAAGGTGCCTTGTGGTGTGAGCTCTACTTCCAGTTCACCATTTAATAGTTGCTGCTCAAATAGCGCGTTTTCACCAACGTAAGAGGCAACCATCTTGCTGATTTGCTTATCTTCAAGTAGCACACCTAAACCAAAACCATCCACACCACAGTTATTCGATACCACGGTTAAATCTCGGGTGCCTTGACGTTTAATTTGCGCAATTAAGCCTTCAGGAATACCGCATAAACCAAAACCACCGGCTATCACTGTCATGCCATCTTCAAGGCCAGCCATCGCTTCGCTATAACTTGTAACTACTTTATCAAAACCTGCCATTGGCTCCTCCTATTGTGCAGTCCAACCGCCATCAATGGCGATTGCTTGGGCGGTAATATTGCGTGCTGCATCGGCCATTAAAAAACTAACGGTATGCAGGATCTCATCTAAGCCGATAAATGCTTTTTTCGGCATCGGTGCTAGCATAATCGTGTCGATCACTTGTTGCTCAGAAATGCCATGTTCTTTGGCTTGCGAGGCAATTTGTTGCTCAACAAGCGGCGTTTTTACATACGCGGGCACACGGTATTAATCGTGATATTGGCATCGCCAGTTTCAAGTGCCATGGTTTTAGCAAAGCCGATTAAGCCATGTTTTGCAGCGATATAAGCCGACTTATATTTAGATGCCACCATGGCATGGATTGAACCAATATTAATGATACGACCAAAATCTTGCTCACGCATGCGAGGGAGTACCGCCTTGGTCATCATCGCCGGGCCAACGAGCATAACTTGCTGTAAGAATTGCCATTTATCAGCAGGAAAATCTTCAAGCTTCGCAACGTGCTGAATACCCGCATTATTAATAAGTACATCAATTGGCTGATTAAGCTCAGTAAAAAATTGCTCTATTGCATCACTATCTGCCACATTAAGTGCATACCCTTCAGCGCTGCCGCCTTCTTCAACAATGCCTGCTGCCGCTTGTTGTGCTGCTTGCTGATTTAAATCAGTCACAATAATAGTGTGACCTTGCATCGCCAGTTGCTGGGCAACATAGAGACCAATACCACTGGCTGCACCGGTAATTAAAACTGTTTTGCTCATCGGGTTACTCCTCTAAAAACTCACTGATAAGCTGCGCTTTCGGGGCGATTGAGAAAAGACCATCAAGGTGTCCCCAGCCCCCTTCAATTTCTGAAATCTCAACGTCTTTACCTGCCGCTTTCATGGTGTCAAACACAGTACGCATGTTTTCAGGACGAAGCAGTAAGTCGTTCGTTGCAGGTAGCAATAATGTTTTGGCAGAGACATTTTTAAGTGCCGTTGTTAAATCGCTCTGCATACCAGCGGTAAATAATTGTGATGCCCGGACCAAATAAAGTACATGGTTTGCATCTTGCGTTTTCGCTCGTGCCATTGCGCGCTGAGCGAGTACTTGGTTTAACTTAGGCAAGGTGCGAATGTCTTTTAACGCACCTTCATCCAAAACGTTAAAGTCTGGGAAGCTCGCGTTGTAAATAATTGGATGCATCGCATCTTGCGTAATATTAAGCATGGTTGCCGCTAAACCATCTAATGGGCGCTCTTTGCCGTAGTAATTACCTTGCTGCCAGTTTTTATCTAGACGAATTGGTAGCGCCCATTTTTCAAGTGCAGCGACTGTCCATGCATCCATCGTTGCAGCGCCAATCACATGAATTAAGCGCTCAACTTTATCTGGGTAACGTGTTGCCCACTCAAGTGCTTGAAACGACCCCATTGATGCGCCCATCACAGCATGTAACTTTGTGATACCTAGGCTGTCGAGTAAACGCTTTTGCACATTCACAAAGTCAGTAATCGTAACCACAGGGAAATCCAAACCATAAGGTTTACCTGTTTTTGGATTAGTTGACGCAGGGCCTGTGGTGATGACATTCGGATCATGCCAGTTGGCATTCACTAAGGTATCTGAGCTAATCACATAATATTTATTCGTATCGATAGCTTTACCTGGGCCGATAATCGCATCCCAATAACCCGGTAGGGCATCATCTGCTTTATATTTACCTGCGGCATGAGAAGTACCAGAGAAGTAATGAGTGATTAAAATCACGTTATCTTTATTGGCGTTTAGTTTTCCGTAGCTTTCCCAGCCAATATCCACTTGCTCTAACGTCACACCAGACACGGTGGTAAAATCTTTTGTCGTAAAATGCTGCTTTTCCACCAGCATGGTGTCGGCTTTGTTTGCAGCGCCAAACGCGGTGCTACTAAATACAACCAGCCATAGCAAAATTATTAATTTGGTTTTCATTGCTGTTCCTTAAAAGAAAATAAAGAGTCCGAGTGCCAATGCGACACCGATAAGCGGAATGACCGCAGTCAGCGCTGCCATTGACCAATACGCTCGTTGATGCGTTTCTTTACAGATAGCGCGTATTGTTGTGACCACATAACCATTATGCGGCAAGGTATCGAGGGCTCCAGAGCTAATTGCCACTACACGGTGCAGTTGTTCAGGGTTTACTCCCATGTCTAAATAACCCGGTGCGACAAGCGGTAATGCAATGGCTTGCCCGCCAGAAGCAGAGCCTGTTAAGCCGGCAATCACACTAACCGCAACCGCAGCACCAAGTAGTTCATTACCCGGCATATGGGTCATCACATCGACAGCGGCGGTAAATGCTGGTGATACTTTCGCCACAGCGCCAAAACCAACCACGGCAGCGGTATTACCGATTGCCACTAAAGCGCCGGTCGTACCAACATTAATAGCGTTACCCATATCGTGAAAATGCTTGAAGTTAATAATCACAATACTCAATACGCCACCAAGCAAGGCAACAATCAGAGCCGTCTGCTGTAAAATATCGTGCAATGCAAATGACAGAACTAATACCACAATCAGTGGGATCACACCCGTGATTGGATGCGGACGTCGACGCTCAATAATCACAGGATCATCATCACGTGCTTCAAACGTTTCGCCGTTAGCAACGGCTTTTTTGATCATCTTGTTTAGCCAAAAATAACCTGCTGTCGCCATGAAAATAGCGACCACTAAGCTCACTTCCCATGCTGCATAAGGCGATGTGCCAAGGTGCTTAACCGGGATCCAGTTTTGAATTTCTGGCGAACCTGCCGAAGTCATGGTAAAGGTCACCGAACCAAATGCCAGCGTTGCTGGAATAAAGCGGCGCGGTAAGTTTGCATCTTTAAACAGACTTAATGCCATTGGATAAACAGAAAACGCAACGATAAAGACGCTCACGCCACCGTAGGTTAAAACTGCACAGGCAATCACAACCGCAAGAACGGCGTGCTTCATACCTAGTTTACCCACAATGTAGCTTGCAACACTGTCAGCAGCACCGGTGTCTTCCATAAACTTACCGAATAACGACCCCAGTAAGAACATAAAGAACCACGCACTTAAGAAGCCTGCAAAGCCATCCATATAGGCGTTAATAAAGTTTGTATCTGCCGATACAGGGAAAATGGCCATGCCACTACTAAGTGCAACTAATAGTGCACAGATTGGCGCAGCGATAAATAAATTTACCCCACGCAGCGTTAAAATGATCAGCAGTATTAAACCGCCTAACAGTCCTATCATGCTCAGCATAGACATTCCTATAATTATTGTTATTACACAGATGAGGTGACATCGGAATAATGCTTTCAGTCTTACCCTAAGCGTTCAAAAAATACATAACACTAAGGTACTATCTGCTTTAAAAATAGCTTAATTGCTTGATAAATAAAGGGCTGTGGCGGGTATAGCACTATGGTACTAATTCAATTTCTGCAACTATCTTCTACATTAACTGACAGGTGACACGGGCAAATCTTATTCAGTCTTCGGCAACATCAATGTGAGTGGCCATAAGACTAATGACAACAATAACAAGGAATACAACATGATAAAGCTTAACCCAAAAGTCGCGCCACTTACTCTGGCTGTATCACTTGCTTTGGCAGGTGTCAGTGCTCAAGCGGCAGAACAAGCCGAACCTGCAGCAAAAAAAGGTGAACTTGAACGTATTCAGGTAACAGCACGTAAAACTGTTGAAAACCTGCAAGAAGTGCCAGTCGCAGTCACTTCAATTGGTGCTGAAGAGTTGGCTGAAAATGGCATCGTCGTCATGACCGAAGTTCAACAGTTCTCGCCAAATACCACCTTGCAAGCAAGTCGTGGTACTAACTCTACAATTACTGCGTTTATTCGTGGTGTAGGTCAGCAAGATCCACTTTGGGGCTATGAGCCGGGTGTCGGTATCTATATTGATGATGTTTATCTTGCTCGCCCACAAGGTGCCGTGCTTGATCTGCTTGATGTGCAACAAATCGAAGTATTACGCGGCCCACAAGGGACGCTTTACGGTAAAAATACCATCGGTGGTGCCATTAAATACGTCACCAAAGAAATGAGCGGTGATGCCACGTTAAATATACAAGGCACTGTAGGTAGCTATAACCAAAAAGATTTAAAAATTACTGGCCAATTACCGATTGTTGACGAAAAACTTTACGTTGGGTTTGGTTTTGCAACGCTTAACCGTGATGGCTTTGGCGAGTTTTTAACGTCTTCTCTTGATAACCAAGACCGCGAAAACTACAACAAAGATGTAACCGCAGCACGCGTTACTCTCGAATACACACCGACTGATGACCTTTTCTTCCGCTTAGCGTGGGATAAAACAGAAGACAAATCAAACGCAAAAGGTGGTTACCGTTTACTACCAAGTATTCTTACTGATGCACCTGTTCCAGACAGCGTGTATGACTCATACACCAGCTTACCAACATGGAACAAAGTTGAACTTGAAGGTTACAGCCTAACTGCTCGCTGGGATATGACTGACAGCACTAGCATTAAATATGTCGGTTCAAGCCGTGAGAGCTACTCACCAACCAATATCGACTTTGATAACACGTCACTGCAAATTTTCGATGTACCTGCTATTTACGATGATGAGCAAACCACTCACGAATTACAGCTAAATCATCAAGGCGATAACTACAAACTGGTTTCGGGTCTTTACTACTATGATGGTGAATCTTGCGGTCAATTTGAGGCTATTCTAGGTATCTTAGGTCAAAGCCTAGGTGCACCAGGCCTAACTCGTGAAGTAAGCGGCTGTAGTAACTCAAACAGTAAAGCAGCGTATATCCAAAGCTCAATTGATTTAACCGATAAATGGTCAATGACACTCGGCGCGCGTTACACCAAAGACAAAAAAGAAGCACAGGTTAACAACGGCCTAATCTTTGACATTGTTTACCCTGAGTCAGGTTGGGTGCCAGGTTACACTCGCCCAGAAGGTCAGCTTGTACCAACGGTACTCGATGATGAAGAAGAATGGTCACGCTTCACACCACGTGCAGGTGTTGAATATCAGTATTCAAACGACATCATGTTCTTTGCAAGTTATGCGCAAGGCTTTAAGTCAGGTACTTTCAACCCACGTGCAACTACTGCAGAGCCAGCTGCAAAACCAGAAATCGTTGATTCATTCGAAATCGGTATGAAGAGTGAGTGGAACAATAACTTACGTGCAAACGTCACTTTATTCACCCTTGACCATAAAGACCGTCAATACATTTCAGTATTACCGGGCGACAGCGCAGCAGATCTAAACCAACGCTTAGGTAACATTGGTGAGTCAACATCAGATGGTATCGAGCTTGAACTAAACTATGTAGCATCAGAATCACTCAGCTTTGATGCGTCAGTGGGTTACATCGATAGTAGCTTTGATAACGTGATTGATTACGACCCAGTGACTGGTGAGCAATTTGATAAATCAGATCGCTTTAGTGTATCAAACACACCTGATTTAACCTTTAATCTGGGTGCAACGTACCGCATGTACACAGAAATGGGTGACTTTGTTGTCAATGGTAACTACTACTACCGTGGTGACTACGCGCTATTCGAAGAAGATAGTCTACTAACGCAAGATGCTTACGGTATCTTCAATATGGGTATTACTTGGTACAGCACAGATGGTCACTGGACTGCAGGTCTTTACGGTAAAAACTTAACGGACGAAGAGTACATGATTGGTGGTTACCAGTTCGTGGCACCTGATCCAACAGACCCAACAGATACCAGCAAATACACCCCAGGTTTAGGTGGTGATAATACGCTAATTGGTTACTACGGCGACCCTCGCACTGTAGCCTTCACTGTTGGTTACCGTTTCTAAAATAGAATCTAAATCCTTGTGTGAGAAAAGGTTTGTCTGAAACTTCCCCTCAGGCAAACCTTGTTTCAAAAGGCAAAATCACTTATAACATAACGCATTGGAGAATCGAGGGAATGTCTTTAGCTGTGAACACCATAATCGCCGATGATCACCCGTTATTTAGAAGTGCGCTGCGTCAAGCTGCCGCGACATCAGTGCCAGAAGAACATATTAAAGAAACCAGTGACATTGATGGTTTGTTTACACTGTTAAGCGCTCACCCTGAGATT
Organism: Pseudoalteromonas sp. T1lg21; assembly: GCF_002964625.1. Lineage (NCBI taxonomy): Bacteria > Pseudomonadati > Pseudomonadota > Gammaproteobacteria > Alteromonadales > Pseudoalteromonadaceae > Pseudoalteromonas > Pseudoalteromonas sp. T1lg21. The sequence continues at coordinate 125,144 of NZ_PQBX01000041.1, read as the reverse complement.
GAACTGATATTTTTAGACCTCACCATCCCAGGTGCAAATGGCCTACAAGCCCTTTCGCAACTGCGTAACCACTACCCTGATATCTTAGTGATTATGGTCTCTGCCAATGAGACACCAGCCATAATCAAACAAGCTATGAGCCTTGGCGCTGCAGGCTACATTCCGAAGTCATCTTCTTTAGATGTCATCAGTGAAGCAATTAGTCATGTACTCAATGGCGACACTTGGTTACCACCTGAAGTAGATTTAACTGATGTGGTGATCAACGACGAACAAAGCGAATTTGCTCGTAACCTTGAAAAACTAACTCCGCAGCAATACCGTGTACTTGCAATGATTGCCGACGGCTTATTGAATAAACAAATCGCCTTCGAAATGTCGATTCAAGAAACCACAATCAAACAACATGTGTCAGCGATTTTACGTAAACTCAATGTCTATAACCGCACCCAAGCAGGCATTTTATTTAATCAACTTTCACAGGTTGGCAAAATCGAAGAAAGCTAATTTAAGCATTCACTCCCAGGTTTAAATTGAAATTCCCATAAATGGGAATTCTTACATCACGGAAAATCACAAAAGACTTAAAATTCATAAAGTTAAACTTTGGCATACTCCTCGCTTTAGTGCTCATCATTAAAAACAATCTAAGTAAAAAATAATAGATTCAAATGAACACTAAGGACAACATCGTGTACACAGCTTGCAAAAAACTTGGCAAAAAGTTAATCCTTCCAACGATTGCTCTTCTATCCACTTTGAGTACCTTTTCTGCACATGCAGATGAGCTCGACCAATGCCTGGTTGAGTTAATGCAAAGAAGGCATATTCCAGGACTACAACTCGCTGTTGTGCAAAATAATAAAATAACGAAAGTTGCCAGCTACGGAGTTGCAAATATAGAAGATAATATCGCCGTTGATGCCGACACTTTATTTGTGATTAATTCCGCAACTAAAGCCTTCGTTGGTGTCGCACTGATGCAACTTGTTGAGCAAAAGAAGTTAGACCTTAATGCACCTATTGGCACTTACCTACCAGAACTGCCAGCTCAGTGGCATGCTATAACAACAAGAGAATTAATGAGCCATACATCAGGTTTACCTGACATCATAAAAGATGAAATTGCTAATCTAATCTCAGATCAAGGGCCTGATGATGCATGGCAACAAGTACAAACTAAACCATTAGAATTCGAAACCGGCACCCGTTTTAAATATAACCAAACAAACTACGTCATTATCGGTCAGTTAATTAATAAGTTATCTGGGATGCCATTTCAGCAATTCATAGCAAAAAAACAATTACAACAAACTGAAATGAACAGAACACTTGAAGCGGGCTTTGGTAATCTCAATAACGTTGTCAAACATTCAGCTAGACGATACGAAAAGCATGGTAATGAGCTTATAAATTCAAGAGAAGCTATTTTCTCGCCAATGCTACAAACAGCCGCGGGCATGGCCTCAACAGCAACTGAGATAGCAAATTGGCTAGTGGCATTACAAACTAATCAGCTTATTAGTGCACAAAGTATTCAGCAAATGTGGACTCCGACTCGACTAAAAAATGGTCATACTCAAGGCTTTAATCAACGCGTAAATGGCTACAGTATTGGCTGGCCAGTTATGGGACGAGAAGAACACCCGGCATTAGCTGCAATAGGTGGTAACAGAGCCGGTATCTTTGTTTACCCAGAAGATAATATGTCGATAGTGATCTTAACCAACTTGATTGGCGCAATGCCATCGCAATTTGTAGATGAAATAGCAAGCTTTTATATTCCTGAAATGAAACAAGAAAATGGCTTTGGTTTAGCGAAAAATATTAAACCCTTATGGCAAGTTCTTGAAGTGCAAGGCTATGAAAATGCAATTACAGCTGCCGCTCAATTAACTAAAGATGAGCAAGTTCAATTTACTGAAAACGATATTAACTTATGGGGTTACTCGCTTATTAACCAAAATAAACTCAATGAAGCGTTAGCGATTTTTAAACTTAATACGCACCTTTACCCACATAGTTACAATACTTTTGATAGCTTAGCAGAGGCATACTGGTACCTCGGTGATCTAAAGCAAGCAACCGCCAATTATAACCATGTGTTAAAGCTTAAACCTGATAACGCACATGCTAAAAAGCAACTAGCTAAGCTTGCAAAGCTGATGGAGTAAACAACACATTATTGGTTATCCCACTTTTGATTGTATTAATCTCAGAAGTGGGAAAAACCATTTCCTCCACCAAATACAAAACCATTAAAATCAACGCCTTAACAATTGGCACAAAACTCGCCTTAGCTATTCCATGATTATTTAATTTTATCAGTATCATGGATTTAGACAGCACACTAAAACGCAAACCTCAGCAATCAAAAGCTAAAAAATGGCTTATGGCTGCAGCCATTGGCGTGTCGGCTCTTGGCGCTTTAATGGTGTATCAATGGGCTACACCCACCGTGGTTGCTGCAAGCCAACTGCAAATTGCAACCGTAGAACAAGCCGATTTTGTGGTGAAAATACGTGGCTTTGGCCGTTTAAAGCCAAAGTATCAACGTTATTTAACCAATACCGACACCGCAATGGTCGAAGCTATCCATGTATACCCCGGCACTATCGTTAAAAAAGACACGGTAATTTTAAGCCTCGTCAACCCACAGCAAGCGCAGCGTTTATCGGTCGCTCGGCTAGAACTTGCTCGCCAAAAAGCCAGTGTTAATGAGCAAAAAATTAATCAGCAAAGTGAGCTACTTGAGCGCCAAGCAAATCTCGCCATATTAAAAAGTGAGCTGCAAAGCGCAGAGCTTAGAGTCGATGCCGAAAGCAAACTGATCGAGCAAGGAATTGTTTCAAGCCTCGATTACAAACGAAGCATGCTAAACGTTGCACAGCTTACAGAGCGCGTAAGTATCGAGCAGCAACGCCTCGCTCAGCTCAAAGAAATGCACTTACAACGCAACAAAATACAGCAAGAACTATTAAGCCAATTTGAGCTTAATTATCAGGTTGAACAACAGGCTTTTGATCAGCTGCAAATAACAGCAGGCATCGATGGCATGCTGCAAGAATTGAATGTTGAACTTGGTCAAAACCTCGTGCCGGGTACCCGCCTTGCGGTGGTTGGCTCAAATAAAGCACTCAAAGCAGAGCTAAGCGTTAAGCAAGCTGATGCCGAAAAAGTGGCACTCAATATGGCAGCGAAAGTTAACACTTTTAGCCAAGCAGACCACGGTGAAGTTGATGCCAAAGTCACCCGAATTGACCCTATTGTTACCGATGGCCGAGTTATCATCGAACTTGATTTACAAGGCACACTGCCTGCCAATGCCCGCCCAGATTTGAGCATTGAAGGCTATGTAGTTTGCAACATTATTCCTGATGCGTTAACCATTAACGTGCCACAAAAAGCACAAGCTCACAGCGAAGCCACGCTGTTTAAACTTAATCCAAATACCCAGTTAGCAACGCCAACCAATATCGAATTTGGTACACTCAGTGACAATCAAATTCAACTTTTGAGCGGTGCCACCGTGGGCGAACAGCTGATCATTTCAGACCTTTCTAAATGGCAGCATTTGGCAACAATAAAAATCGAACAGGACAGTTTATGAAAACCAACACGCTTATCTCATTAAACAAAATCGCCAAAGTTTATCGCGGCCAAAATGTTGAAACCTATGCATTAAAAGACATCAGCCTGAATATTAACCAAGGTGACTATATCTGTATTAGCGGCCCATCTGGCTGTGGTAAATCGACGCTGCTGTCATTATTAGGCTTACTCGATAGCCCAACTGCTGGCGACTATTTCATTAAAGAAGTCGATACAAAAACTCTCGATATGGATCAGCAAGCTGAACTAAGAAACCTTCATATTGGTTTTATATTTCAGTCGTTTAACCTAATTGATGAATTATCTGTTTTTGACAACGTGGCACTTCCGCTCACTTATCGAGAGCCAGCCATGAGCCCACGCGAAATTGAGCTTGCTGTAAAGCAAGCCCTTGATGAGGTTGAGATGGGCCACCGTGCTCAGCATAAACCAAACCAATTATCCGGTGGTCAGCAACAGCGTATTGCTATTGCCCGCGCACTGGCTGGCAAGCCAAGCATTTTATTGGTGGATGAGCCAACTGGTAACTTAGATTCAAAAAATGGTGATGCCGTCATGGACTTGCTTGATGAGCTGAATAAAAAAGGCACCACGATTTGTATGGTAACCCATGATTTACGTTATGCCGGACGTGCAAAGACGCAACTTAAATTGCTAGATGGTGAAATTGTTTCCTACTCTGAAGCACGCCAAGCACCTAGCAGCGACACTGCTGAGAAAGTACTCGAAAGCGCCGAGGTGATGTAATGAAATTAACCAAAACACGCGCCCAACTGAGCTTAGCGTGGGCATCATTAATGAATGCACCGGGCTTTGTGACAGCGGTTATCGCAACGCTTGCTTTAACTCTTGCCACCTTATTTGTGGTGCTTAGCCTTGTTAACAGCTACTTTTTAAAGCCCCTTAATGTGTACGATGAAAGCCGCATGGTGGTGATTGAGCAATCACTTACTTATGATGACTACGATGCCACCGGCTTTCAAAGCTATCAATCGATGGTGCATTGGCTTAAGCATAATCAAAGCTTTGAACAAAGTATGATGATCAATGCGGGTGAGCAAATCTTTGCAAACCTTGATGGTGAGCCTAAAGAACCTGTGCTGTATGTTGGCGGCAACTACTTTGACTTATTAAACACGCCATTTTTAATGGGACAAGGTTTTGACCTTGGAGAAACGCTAGAAACACCTGATGACCGCGTTGTTATCTCAGCTAACTTCTGGCGCAAGCATTACAACAGCGACCCGAACATTATTGGTAAAACACTTTCAGTCATGGCGGGTGAAACCGATTACGTTCACCGTATCGTCGGTGTTGTTGATGACTCATTCAGCCCTCCTTACATGTTTAAAGCAAGCGATGTTGAAGTGTGGTTTCCATCAAGTGCTGACCGCCGTTTCTTTCACAATGATGATTGGCAAAGCCCGTGGACAAACACTTTTAAAAACCTAAAACTGATTGCCGTTTTAAAGCCTGGGGTCACCATAGATCAAGTTAAAGTCGATTTAAAACAGCAAATTGATACGGTTAAATCAGAGTGGCTAAACAACGGGGGGATCACCGATGTAAAACCTGAAGTAACCCCGTATCGCGACGTTGAGCTGGGTAATAACGATGACTTAAGCTTAATGATGTTAGCCGGTGCATTAGGGCTACTGATTATTGCAGTACTTAATGTAAGCACTTTATTCTTCTCGCGCGCTCTTGCTCAACATAAAACCCTCGCCTTGCAGGCGGTGTTAGGTGCTAAACGCAGCACGTTATTTAAAAGTATCTTTTTACAGTCACTAATTTTAATGACCTTATCGGTAAGCATTGCACTGTTTTTATCGGTATGGGGCATACGTTTATTTAAAGTATTGGCAGAAGGCCGATTACCACTGGTTAACAGCTTGGCAGTTGATAGCACGTTGGTCATTGTTGCCATCATACTGTGTATTGCTCTTGCTTATATTTTCTCTGTAATTACAGCGCGTTTGGTGAATTACAAAACCCTAAATACGCAAATGCAGAACAGTGGAAAAGGCGGGGTTTCGCAGGTATCTGGCCGTACAGTGCGTATTTTAATTGGCTCACAAATGTTTGTTGCCGCGCTGCTTGTGAGTTTTTCGGTGATGGTAGTCAGTAAAGCCATGGGCACGATTAACCGCCCACTCGGCAGTGATACCGAAAATCTGTATTTTGCCAACCTGTTCCAGCCAAATAATCAGATGTCATTGGCGGAGCGCTACGAACATATGCTGCAATACAAGCAGCTTTTGCTTGATAGCCAAGGCATTGATGATGTTGCCCTGGGTCACAGCCCAGTATCAGCAAGACAAAATGCCAACACCCTGACTGATGTAAACGGTAAAAGCTCAATTTTCTTCCCTAGTCAGTGGGTAGGGCCTGATTACTTTGCGTTAGTTAACACCAAAATTCTCGCTGGCCGCACCTTTAGCGAACAAGCTATACGTGGTGAAACCAACGAGATACTTGTCTCGGTCAGCGTTGCAGAGAACTTATTACCAGGCCAAGATTATCGAAATATCATCGGCAAGAGCTACCAAGGCTTAGAAGAAAAGATGTATGAAGTGGTGGGTGTAACCGAAGATTTTAATCACCCTAAATACTACGATGAGTCGTTTGGTCGTCATATTTGGTGGCCAGCAACACCGTATAGCTACATGTTTACTATCAAAGCTTCTGATGGGGTTAAGCTAACAAATAAACAAATACTTAATACGCTAAAAGAAAAGAACAGCGACCTAACCATGTGGCAGTTTAATGACCTGCAACAAGAGTACGACAATTTACTGTATATGAGCCGACTGACCGTGGTTCTGTGTAGTACCTTAGCGCTATTTACTCTATTATTAGCAGCAATCGGTATTTTTGGGGTACTGAGCTACAACCTTGGCCTGCGCCGTTATGAGTTTGGTATTCGTATGGCATTAGGTGCGAAAAAAGCGCGCTTATTCAAGCTGATGAGTGTTGAAGCTATTATCCCTGTGCTCATTGGCTTTGCGGTTGCTCTCGCTGTGGTAATGATAGGTTTTTACATGTTACAAGGCCAGCTAATGTCTTGGCTGATACTTGATGTAAGACTGCAATTACTCGCTTGGAGTATTACCTTATGTATTGCGCTATTCGCTTGCTTTAGACCTTTGGTTTTACTGCTTAAAGCAAAACCTATGGCCGCACTGCGTAACGATTAACAGCACAAAATGGCAGCTTTAGTTTTAGCTTAAGCTGCCTCAACAGGATAATAAAAAAACATCATGGACAAAATCTTAGTCATAGACGATCAAGCTGATGTACGTCTGGCTGCTACTGTTGCATTACAACAATTGGGCTTACATTGCCTTGAGGCCGAAGGCCCTGAACATGCCCTTGAGTTATTAAAATCAGAGCATATTAGCCTGATTTTGCTCGATATGAACTACAAGCTCGACACCACATCAGGTGACGAAGGGTTACGCTTTTTAAAGCAACTAAATCAATTAGGTTCGACCATACCTGTCATTGTCATGACCGCATGGGCCAGCATTGATGTTGCTGTTAAAGCCATGCAATTAGGGGCTGTCGACTTTGTTGAAAAGCCATGGAATAACTTACGCTTAACCGCCGTTGTGCAACAACAACTCAAGCTCAAGCAAAGTAATCACGACAATGCCTGTTTAAAGGCGCTTACCAGTGACACACAGGCCCACTACATAGCCCACTCAGAAATCATGCAACTGTTGCTTGCCAAAGCTGAGCGCGCAGCAAAAACCGATGCCAGTATTTTAATTACCGGCGAAAATGGCACTGGCAAAAGCTTATTGGCACATTATATTCATCAGCATTCACTCAGAGCTGATAAACGCTATGTAAGCGTGAATGTTGGCGCCATTGCGCCAACGCTATTCGAAAGTGAATTATTTGGCCATAAGAAAGGCGCTTTCACTGATGCCAAAGAAGACCGCTTAGGACGGTTTGAAATTGCCGAAGGCGGTACCTTATTTTTAGATGAAATTGCAACGTTAAGCCTTGAGCTACAAAGTAAAATGCTGCGTGTGCTAGAAAGCAAAGAATTCGAAGTGCTCGGCTCAAGCCAAACCAAAACCGCCGATGTTCGCATTATTTCTGCTACCAATAGTGAATTAGCTACGGCCATTGAGCAGGGTGAATTCCGCCGTGACTTATTATTTAGACTCAATACTATTGAACTGCACATTCCACCGCTTCGCGACAGAAAAGACGACATCACTCCCTTAGCTGAACACTTGTTGTTAGTGCATGGTAAAAAATACCAACGAGCGAATATGGCGCTCAGTGTTGATGCTCTACAGGCGCTAAAAAATTACAGCTGGCCTGGTAATATTCGTGAGCTAAGTCACTGCATTGAACGCGCGGTGATCATGAGCGATAACAACAATATTCAAGCCAATGACCTCATTTTAGATCAACCAAGTTGCGAGCAACCAAATAGCAATGCCGAACAAGCTTTGCCACTATTGCCCCTTGAAGAGCTTGAAAAACAGATGATTCAAAAAGCGCTGCTGCAATTTAATGGCAATGTTATCGCCGCAGGAGAGTTTTTAGGATTAAGCAAATCGGCGATTTATCGTCGCATTGATAAACATCAGCTCGATTTAAAAGAAGTAGAACGCTAAATGAGTAGCAAGTTGTCGTTAGAGCAGCGTATTCGACGCTATTTTTATATGGTTGTAGCGGTGCTATTAACGCTTGGTATTGCCCTTTCGCTCAGCTTAAAACTAGATTGGTTTGCCAGTATCAGCCTGTTATTGCCGTTTATTGGGATAAGCGCTTTTGCTTTAATTAAAAGCTACCGTGCGATCACCGATGTGGTTGAACGCTTTGGTCTGCAACTAGATGCACTGGCAAATGACGAAAGTAATAGTTGGCATTTAGCGTCTTACCAAAGTGGACGAGTTGCAGCGCTAAAGCAAGATTTTGCCAAGCTCAGCAATAAAATAGCCAAGAACAAACGCCATTATATGCAAACTGAAGAGTTTGTTTTTGAGTTTGCCAGCATGCTGGACTTACCCATCGTCATACTAGACCCCCATGGCTTGATTTACTTTAGTAATAAGGCATTTTTAAACAGTATTAGCCATCGCCAGATTGAAGGTAAATCGGCCAGCGACTTAGGCATTGTCCTGCATGATGGCGAATGGCAACAAAACAGTGACTCACAGTTTAAACAACGCTTTCAAATCTCATCGCAGACTTTTTGGCGGACCGGCAGAAACTTTGAATTACTAACCTTCTTTTCAATTGAGCAACAGCTTCGCGATAACGAACAACTTGTATGGCAACGTTTAATTCGAGTGTTGAATCATGAAGTACGTAACTCACTCACGCCGATTTATTCAATGAGTCAATCATTGCAAACCCTTAAGCGCCAAGGACAAATTAGCAGTCACGATGATCTCGCCCAAGATATGTTGCAAGTTATAGAAAAACGCGCTCAACACTTGCTTGATTTTGTAGCCAGTTACAGTGCGTTTGCCAAGCTACCACCCGCACAAAAACAAGCAATCAGTAGCGAGCAATTAAACACACGTTTAAGTGCTATATTTCCTGAACTAGTGATAAATAGCAGCGAAGAGTTACATATTAATGCCGACTTCGGCCAGCTAGAGCAAGCATTAATAAACCTGATAAAAAATGCCTTTGAAGCTGGTAGCAATTCTGCCCCTAGCCTCACTTGGTCAAGACAAGGTGATAACTTAAATATTGCAATTAGCGACCAAGGTTGTGGTATTCAAAACCCCGATAACTTGTTCGTACCATTTTACTCAACCAAGGCAAATGGCACAGGTATAGGACTTGTGATCACCCGAGAACTTGTGCGCAACCAAGGCTTTGAGTTATCAATAAACTCAAAACCCCAGCAAGGCACAGAAGCTACAATTACGGTGCCCAGCTAACTTATTTTACAAATGTGGCTTTCACACGCTTAGATAACAGCATGTAAGGTCCCCAGATCACAGCTTGAATAAGCCCTCTGAAAATCATCGTTTTCATTTCATCGTCGAACACGTCGACATCAGGCACAATTAAACTAACCGCATAGGCATCGAGAGCAATAAACGCTAATCCACCAAATAATATCGCTAAGTACCAACTTACAAATGCTTTCTTATGCTTAAAAAACAACACAATTAAATAAAGCGAAGCTAAAAATAGTGCTGCATTAAACACCATTTCAATGATCAGTAAAGGCTCCCAAAGTGGATGATACATATCACCAAATTGCGATGTTAAGCGTTGCCACATCTCGGTCGTGAAAATGGCTTTAAAGGTATTTATTGATTCGATAAATACTCTAAAAGGGCTGAGTACCACACCTATCGCCACAAGAATAAGCCAACCTTTTATGCCAACTAAGTCATCATTTTCGGGGCTTTTAGCTTCTGGTGTTTCGATTTGATTTTGTTGTTTTGCTTCTTCCATGAGTCGTCCTTATTATTTTTATTTCTTCTACTATACGCTTATTTTCACTTTTGGATAAACCTAAAGAAAAACAAAACTTCAGTGCCATTTCCTAGTTATTTATATTAACTAAATTAAAAAAGTCACTAAATAGTGAATATTATTTGGCTCAAGCCGCGAAATTCAGTAATTTGTCATATAAAACTAAACGTAATTAGAAAATAACAATGAAATGGATGCACTTACAACTTAAGCTACTGGCTGTTTTTTTATTCTTTGTGAGCTGCATTGCAGCCGCTGAAGAGTATCAGGTTGCGCCCGCAGCTAACTGGGTAAAACACCATGAGTTACTTACCCCTGAGATTCCTCGAGACCAAATACGAGACGGGACTTTCTACCTGATGCTCGACACTCAGCTTCAGGTATCTGAGCAAGCCCCACAGCAACGCTTTAATCGTACTGTAATGCAGGCGGTCAATCAGTCTGGGGTTGATTATATTAGCCAGCTGAATATTGATTTTGACCCAAATTATCAATCTCTTACGCTCAATAGTTTAGGCATCATTCGTGACGGCCAATATATAGATAAACTAAATAGTGCCGAGCTACAGGTGTTACAACGCGAGACTGACTTAGCAAGTCGTATATACAACGGCACCTTAAGCCTAAATGTCATTATTGATGATATGCGGGTAATGGATATTTTAGATTACAGCTATACGGTTTCGGGGAGTAATCCGGTTTATCAACACTTCAGCACCATGCGCACACTAAACTGGTCGGTGCCGATAGTGCAGCAATTTATGCGGGTAAAGTGGCAAAAGCCTACGCCCTTATATATCAACTTTATGAATGGCGAGTCACCAGTTACTAAAACCAAGCTCGATACAGGTTTTGACTACCAAATTAGCCAACACAATGAGCCGACCATTCGCTCCGCAAGCGAAGTACCGCATTGGTATTCACCTTACAAGGAAGTGTATTTCTCTGAAGTAAATAATTGGCAAGAGGTGATCAATTGGTCGTTACCTTTGTACCAATCTGCCATCGAAGTAAGCCCTGCTATTGAAACAATTGCCCGTCAAATTAAGTTTCAACATACCGATTTAGAGTCTCAAATTGTTGCAGCCCTGCGCTTTAGCCAAGACGAAGTACGTTATTTAGGCCTAGAAATGGGCACTAACTCGCACCAGCCTACTCCTGCATCAGAAACCTTGGCACTGCGCTATGGCGACTGTAAAGACAAAACCGTCTTGCTCATTTCTTTACTTAAAGCGCTCGGCGTAGAGGCTCATCCAGCTTTAGTTAACACCGAAGACAGAAAACGTACTGCCAGCTTACCGGTCTCTCCTAGCTTGTTTGACCATGTGATTGTCACCTTAGAGCACCAAGGTAAACGCTATTGGCTTGATCCGACCATTTCGTACCAGCGCGGCGATTTAGCACATTTAGCTCAACCGAACTACGATGTAGCGTTAATCATAAAGCAAGGTGAAACAGGCTTTACTGATATGTTCACAGAGCCTGCCCTAAAACGCATACAGGTTTTTGATAGTTATCAGATCCCAGAAGGTATTGATGAGCCAGTTAGTTTCTCAACTCAATATAAATATGGCGACTTTGAAGCAATTAGCCGCCGCAGTTCAATCGCTGAAAACAGCTTAAAAAGCATAGAAGATGATTACCGCGAATATTATCAAGATACCTACAAGGGCTTAAAGACAGTCAAACCTATGCTGGTTGAATCTCCAGAAGACACCGGTCAGCTAATTACCAATGAGCACTATACTATTGATAACTTTTGGCGACCTAAGGGTAATGATTTTCAAAACGACTTTTACGCCAGTGAAATTCAAAACTCAGTTTATAAGCCGGAACAGCGAGAACGTAACAATGCACCAATGTGGTTTCGTTACCCAAATAATATCGAAACAACCATAAAGGTTACGTTTACGGATACTAATTGGCAGTTTAATGATGAGCAGGTCACAGTCGACAACCCATTTTTTCATCTCGAAAAACGCGTGACATTTAAAGACTCGGTGTTGACCTTATACTTTGATTACAGTGCTAAGCAGGATCATATTCCAGCCGATCAAATAGACCTTTATCTAAGCGAGCGTAAAAAACTCAATAACGCGACCCATTACGGCATCATTAAATACGGCACAAATAGCGCCAAAACCACACCAGCGGATGACGAAACCAACTGGTATAGCGTTTTTATTTTAAGTTACTTGGCGGCAATCATCTTTTTCATCGCGGCTTGGCGTATAGAAGCAAGTAACCGCCCAGTTTTTGCTGAGCAACAGTTCTACCCTGTCAGTAACAGTAAGTTTGTTATTTATAGCTTATTAAGCTTAGGAATATTCATTAACTACTGGAGCTATCGCAACTGGAAAGCGATAAAAGAGCAACAACAAAGCCATATTATGCCGATTGCCCGAGGGATATTTGCACCACTGTTTTTTATTCCGTTGTTACTTGAGCTTTGCAAGCACAGCGAGCAAACCTTTGGTAAAAATAAGATCATGCCCGTTGCGGTTGGGTTCGTGTTATGGCTGGCGATTATCATTTCTGAAGTCGTAAGCTATAACTGGGAATATGGTACTTGGCTGTTTTTAGTTACACCTATTCTATGGTTGCCACTGGTTAATTACATTCAAAACCTCAAGCAACCCGAACAGGCTCTTGAGTACCACTCTCAGTGGCGAGCGAGGCAGGTTATCATTTCGATATTCATGCTGCCTTGGTTATTTTATGGCTTAATTTATGAGCTATATTTGTTGCCAAGTTCAGCCATAGTAACCGGTGACAAGCTTTGGTCTTATCAAGTTAACTTTTTAAAAAGAAAAGAAATTATTCCTGCCAACGAGAGTGTACATTATTTTTATAGTGACGCATTTATCGATTTTAAAACTGATGGAAACGGCATCACAGAAAACACTATTTTTAGTTACTGGAAAAATGAGCAAGGTGTGCTCGAAAAAGATCAGCGCCGCTTTAGTGACATTAAAGAGCTCAACGTTGATTATGCTAAAAGCGCCCTACTCACAACCACGCTCACGGTCATTGACCACAATGGTGATGAAATGATGTTATTTCTGAGCCATGAAGATGACTTAGATAAGAAGTTTGTCGCTGAGGTAGAGCGCTTAATTAAAGCCAATACCCCAGCAACTGAGCAAAACGCAGATTAAGTCAGTCGCTTAATCATGCGTTTTAAGGCGGGCGCTTTCAGAGGCTTATAAAGCAATGGATAGCCCGCATCGAGCACTAACTCGCGTATGCCTTCATCATGATTCGCAGTATTAACGATGGCTGGTAAGCGTGTTAGTGCCGCTTGCTCAATCACTTCAAGTCCCGTTACCCCATCATCAAGCTGATAATCAATAATCAACAATTGCGGCAGGGCTTGGCTTGCCTTTAACTCCTCAAGCTCCACTAAGTTTGTGGCTGTTGAGATTTCACAGCCCCAATTTTCGAGTAGCTGCTTTAGTGCCTCTAACACATTGCGGTCATTATCAAGCAACCAAATACGCAATTGCCCCAGCTCGGTTTCTTGTGATGCCTCAGCGCCTTTCGCTTGCGCTGGCGCAGTACTCACTCTACAAGGTAGAGTTAGGGTAAATTGCGTGCCTTTACCAAGCTCAGACCCCATCACTAGCGGAATTTTAAGTAAGTCACATATACGTTTAGTGATTGCCAACCCTAAGCCTAACCCCTCGGCGCTTGGCTTTGCACCAAGCTGTTTAAACTCTTGGAAAATAGTTTGTTGATCGCTCGATGCAATACCAATCCCTGTGTCTTCAACAATAAAGGATACATGGTCATCGTCGTACTGCATTTTTAAGCGCACTTCACCTTGCTCGGTATAACGAATCGCATTACTCAAAAGGTTACGCAGCACTCTTCGCAGCAGCGCTTTGTCGGTATGCAGGCGCACATCACAAGTTTCAATAATAAACTTTAAGCCTTTTTCACGGGCAAGGGCTTCGTAGTCATTACGCAGTGGCTCAACCAACGAGCTGGCAGCAAACTCGCTCATTTGTACTTTAAACGAGCCTGAATCGAGCTTGGTTAACTCTAAAATACTCGATAACAACTCTTCGGCGCTGCCTAATGAATTCTTTATATTCATCGCCAGCTCTTTAAGTTCGGTGTCTTGGGCTTTTTCATTCATTAAAGAACAAAACAAACTCGCAGCATTGAAAGGTTGCAGTAAATCATGGCTGGCAGCGGCAAAAAAGCGCGTTTTACTGACCGTTGCTTGTTCCGCCACTTGCTTTGCCATCGACAACTCTTGGTTTGCTTGAGTCAATGCCAAGGTGCGGGCTGCGACTTTTTCTTCAAGGCTAACATTTGCTTCGGTTAACGCTTTTTGTTGTTTTACGAACTCGGTGATGTCGGTATAGGTTGTTACAAAGCCACCACCGGGCAGTGGGTTACCTTGCATTTCAAACACCCGGCCATCATTGTGCGAGCGCTGGTATTTATAAGCGCTGCCTTGGCGTAAATAGGCTAAGCGTTTTTCAACTTCGCTGGTCATGCTCTCGCCGCTAAATAAGCCACGCTCGGCATTAAAACGAATAATGTCGGCAACCGGGCGGCCTATGTAAAGCGCATCATCTGGGTAGGCGAACATGTTTTTGTAGCCTTGGTTCCAAGCTACCAAGCGCAGCTCACTATCAACTACACTGATCCCTTGTTGAATGTTTTCGATTGTTGATTGCAGTAAATCACGATTAAATTTAAGTACTTGGCTTGCTTCATCAACAAACTCGGCAACCTGCTCTAGAGGCTGGCGCTGCTCATTTTTGGCCACATCTAAAATAAGCCGTGCCGATGCGCCGCCGATCACCGCAGACATCTCGCGCTCAACTAATAGTTCTAACTCAACATTGGCAGGACGTTTCCACTTACTTTTATCATCAGGAAAGTAATGATTTACCAACGACTGCGCCGCTTCTTTTTCGGCAAATCGTTGCATTAGTGCACCTAGGTCATGGTAACTCAAAGGCTGTAGATGATTACTCACTCGAGAATCACTAAGCTGCGACACAAACTTATTGCTCTGCAAGCGTTCAGCTAAGGTTGCTCGACTAAATAACGGTACTAAGAAATACACTAAACAGTTCGCACCTAGCGATAGCAATAAAGCTTGGCTAATGCTTTCCATGCCTAGTGAGAATAAGTCGGTTGGCGCTAACCAGCTTATTCCCCACGGTCCATTCACAAGCCATAAGCTATCGCTTCCTAAACCTCCGGCGATATTCGGTAGTAAAAGTGTGTATCCCCAAATAATAAAGCCGCTTAAAATCCCCAATTGCGCACCGCGACACGATGCTTGTCGCCACCATAAACCTATGATCATGGCAGGCGAAAATTGCGCGACTAAGGTAAACGACATCAACCCCACATTGGCAAGGGTTGTACTTTCGCCCAGCACTCGGTGAGTGAAGTAACTAAGCAATAGAATCAATACGATAACGATTTTACGCGCATGTAATAGGTTATTTTTATCAAGCCCGCGACTACTCGATGTAAGTTGCGAGCGGCGTAAAATAAATTGGTTAATAAAGTCATTAGTGATCATCACTGAAAGCACAATTGATGACACAATCACCATACTGGTTGCCGCTGAAAAGCCACCTAAAAAGGCTAATAACGCCACAAAAGCATCATCAGCCGCCATGGGTAAAGCCAATACAAAGGTGTCGTAGCCGACTTCTTGACCTTGAAAGTAAATTAATCCGGCGTATGCAATCGGTAGAATAAATAAGTTAATAAGTAAGAGGTAAATCGGAAATAGCCAACGCGCCGAGGCCAGCTCTTTATCGTTATTTTTTTCGATAAAGCTCATGTGGAATTGTCTTGGCAAACATAAGGTCGCCAAAATACCAAGCAAAGTATGAGCAACATACACATAGGTTGGACTTTGTGTGGCAGCCACTTGCTGATCAATATTTAGGTCATGCGCTTTTTCAAACAGAGCCACTGGGCTGTCGAATAGAGCAAAGCACACATACAAACCCACCGCTAAAAACGCCAATAATTTAACCACAGATTCAAAGGCAATACTGGCTATCAAACCTGGATTATGTTCGCTGGGCTTTAACCGCCTCGCGCCGAATAAAATAGCAAACAGTGCCAATACAATCGTGATGTAAAAAGTACTATCGGCCCATACTTCATGGCTTTGTGTGGCTGCGCGGTCGGTAAGTAAGTTGATACTTTGTGCAGTTGCACTTAGCTGTAAAGAGATATAGGGCACAATGGCAATCACTGAAATCAATGAAATGAGCCCAGACAAACTCGACGATTGACCATATCGGGTCGCAATAAAATCTGCCATTGAGGTTATTTTTTGCTGCCGACAAATATGCGCTATGCGGCAATAGACTTGCCAGCCAAAAATGAATAGCAAAATAGTGCCAGCATAGGTCGGAGCCAACCACCAGCCGTTGTACGCAGCTTGTGCTGTGGTACCAAAAAACGCCCAAGAGGTGCAATACACCCCAAGTGATAAACCATAGGTTAAGCCTTTAAAAGGCAATACTTTTCTTTTATCAGCCCAGCCTGCAACCGCAAATAAAATTGCCAGATATACAATTGCAAGAAGGCTTATTGACCAAATTGAGAACATCGCATGTGATTATTTTAATTGTTATAGCCCCAGCATAGTTTTTATTGCACGTAATTTACAGCCTAACTTTAGTGCTAATGCATTGTATTACGGAAGTTTAAAAAACAAACACAAAGAAATGAGAATTATTTTCAATTGAGTGTTGACAGACATGTAAATCTAATTGATAATCACTATCAACAAGACAATACAGTGTTATGACTTGTTCGGAATAAACTGATTTGTTTCTCGACCCTGAAACACGTGTGGCCCACGATAAAGCTAAGATCGCCTGTTGCTAATCGCAACGCCCCTTGATATTGGCAACAGGTGATCGCCCTACTATTTTACTTGCTACATTGCTCATATCGGTGACGGTAGATATGAAACTCAAAAAGCCCTTACAGGGCTTTTTTTATGTCTAAAATTCGCACCAAACCTGCAATCAAACTAAATGAGAATTATTTTCAAAAACATATTGACAGTACCGCAAACCTAATTGATAATTAATCTCAACAAGCCAAGCGAAGTATGATGACTTGTTCAGATTGAATTTGTTTCTCCCCAGAAACGCGTGTCGCCACGTTAAAGCTTTAGCTTATATGTTACTAATCGCAACGCCCCTTGATATTGGCGACATATAAGCGACCCTACTTATTTTACTTGCTACATTGCTCATATCGGTGACGGTAGATATGAAACTAAAAAAGCCCTTGCAGGGCTTTTTTTATGTCTAAAAATTAATACATTAACTTTATCGACGGTTCTTACGTGCACGTGCACGGCGTTGTTTTTTCTCTTCTTCTTTAGCGGCTTTTTTCGCCTCTGCAGCAGCGCGAAGTTCAGCAACCATTTGCTCTTCTTCTTCACGCATAGCCGGTGTTTCCATGGTAATACGACCAATAATGCCATCGCGTAATTCGTTGATAAGAATTTCAGACATTTTGTAAGTATCAATTTGATTACCACCGCGGATACAACCACGCTTTTTACCTGCCATTTCAACAAACTCCCAGTCAGACTCTGGTAGCTCATCAATTTTATAGCGGCTTTTTAAAAGTTCTGGGTATGCTTGCAATAAATATTCAGCGGTGTAACTTGCCACTTCTTCGTAGTCGATAGCGGTATCACGAATAGCGCCAGTTGCCCCTAAACGATAACCAGAGTTTTCGTTCTCTACTTTAGGCCATAACATACCCGGCGTGTCGTAAAGCATAATGCCATCGTCAAGCTTAATACGTTGCTGCGCTTTTGTTACCGCAGGTTCATTACCTGTTTTCGCTACGATACGGCCGGCTAAGGTATTAATAAGTGTTGATTTACCAACATTTGGAATACCCATGATCATGGCTTTAATTTGTTTATCAGCGCCTACTTTATGCGGTACTAATTTTTTACAAAGCTCATTAATACGGTGCACTTCACCTGCTTTATCATTACCAAAATCAATCGCTTTTACGCCACTTTGCTGCTCAAAGTAGTCTTTCCAAGCTTGCGTTAACTTAGGATCAGCCAAGTCCGCCTTGTTCATGATTTTGATCACCGGCTTGTCGCCACGCAACGCAGTAACCATTGGGTTTTCACTACTATAAGGAATACGGGCATCAAGTACCTCAATGATCACATCCATCTGTGGCATGATTTCTTTAATTTCGTTTCGGGCTTTGTTCATGTGACCCGGGAACCACTGGATGGCCATTTTTAACTCCTACAAGATAATTTCACGGTATTTTAACTGGCTCGGCAACGAATTGCGCTATAATGACGCAAATTTTTTCAAGTAAGCAGTTATGGCTCTTAAATCAACCATTATTAAAGCGCAATTATCGTTAAGCGATATGGACCGCCACATTTATCAAGATTTCAATTTAACACTGGCACAACACCCATCAGAAACCGAGCAACGTTTAATGATCCGCTTGTTGGCTTTTGCACTAAATGCTCGTGAAGGCTTAGAGTTTACAAAGGGTTTATGCGCAGATGATGAGCCTGAGCTTTGGCACATTAACTATAGCGAAGAAATTGAATTATGGGTTGAGCTTGGCCTACCAGACGAAAAACGTCTGAAAAAAGCCTGTAATAAGTCGAAGCAAGTTGTTTTATATACCTACGGCGAAAATAACCAAGCGATTTGGTGGCAAAAACATCAACCTAAGTTGTATGATTTTAAAAACTTGAGTATTTTTAGTCTCGATTATGCCGCGACTCAGGCTTTAGCCGACTTAGCTGATCGCAATATCAAACTCACGATTACCATTCAAGATGGTGAAGTATGGGTTAGCTCAGACACAGCAAATATCGAAATTAAACCGCAACAGTTAATGTAAGGAATGCGATGGCAATTAGGCAAGTTGTAGTATTACACGGACTTTATATGTCGGGCTTTGTGATGCGCCCGCTGTGTTCACGCCTTGAAAAGTCAGGTCTAAAAATACTCAATTTGACCTATAACACGCTCTCTCCCGATAGAGCGGCGATTTTCGATAAGATTGATCGCTTTATCGGTGGCAAACCTACCGCCTTAGTTTGCCACTCTATGGGCGGCTTAGTGGCTCGCGCTTACTTAGAGGCCAATTCTTTTCAAAGTCGCCATGTCGAAAAGGTGATCACCTTAGGCACCCCGCATAAAGGCAGTCATATTGCTAAGCAAATGCAGCAAAAAGGCTTTGATATGCTGTTAAAAAACAGCGTAGAGTTTTTATTGCCTGAGAATGGTGATTGGCCATTTAATGCCAAGCTGTATAGTATTGCTGGTGATTTACCAATTGGGCTAATGCCGCTGATTGCTAAAGGCAGTGTCTCTGATGGAACAGTTTTGATTGATGAAACCAAACTCAATGGCATGGCAGAACATAAGGTGTTTCATTTGAGTCACACCAGTATGATCTACTCACGCCAAGTGATGGATTACATTATTAAGCTTATAAATCAAAGTGAGTGATACTTTAATCTTCAGCACTTGCAGCCACTTTATATGAGATTAAAACAATGATCCCTAGAATAAGTGGTACGGGTGCAGCAATATAGCCAAAGGTGTCAAAGTTTGCGAAGCTAGCACCTGCTAAATGCCCAACTAAACCAATAACAAATGTAAGTAACGCAATCACTACAACAACTAATTCTGCTTTATTTTCTTTAACTGTTTTACCGTCCATTTTTCTTCTCCTGGTTAAATGCGGTAAAGTCATTATGCGCTTCTAGTTCGTTGCTTTTTTGACCTAAATCAAGTTCTAAATCGGCGTCGTTAGCAGCGAGTGCAAACCTTGTTTTAGATCATACTTTCTGCCTAATTTTAAAATATTCGTAAAATAAGGTAGATTTTTTGCTCAGTTGCCCCAAGTCTATATAAAAGTAATTTAATGTTATGTTGATAGTGCACAAATGGACAAAACCAACCTTTGATAGCTAAAACCTATCACAGCGTTCGAATTAAACCATTTTACAGATTAACCAAGATGGCTAATACTTAACACCAAGCACTAGCAAGTAAACAAATAACGGTTTTTTTAAGGAGCAAATCTATGTCACAGGTAAATGCAATTGGTTTAAACAGCGCAAAAAGTGAAGATATCGTAAAATCACTTAACTCTTTATTAAGCTGCTACCAAATTCAATACATGAACGCACGCGGCTTTCATTGGAACATCAAAGGTCGTAACTTTTTTGAATTACACCTTAAATTTGAAGAAATTTATAACCTACTACTTGAGAAAGTAGATGAGATTGCAGAGCGTATTTTAACGTTAGGTGGTACACCTGTGCATGCATTCTCTGAGTACATTGAAGCAAGCAAAATTAGTGAAGCTAAAAATATCACTGAAGGCACAGCGGCAGTAGAAAACCTATTAGCAGGTTACAGCACGCTTATTCAGATGCAGCGTGAAATCCTCGCACAAGCAGGTGATGCAGATGACGAAGGTACAGCATCACTTATGGGTGACTACATCAAAGAACAAGAGAAACTTGTTTGGATGCTAAAAGCCTACCTTGGTTAATATTTACAACAGATACGAAAAAGCCCTCATATGAGGGCTTTTTTATATTCTACTTTAACCACTTTCTTAAATTATCGTACTCAGGTCTTGCTTGAAAAAAGCTTTCAGCATCTGGGTGAAAGTTAATATCCATTTCGACGCCCGACCAAACTGTTTCTAATAAATTGCGAGCAATGATATTCGCTTTAATATAGTCAACGCGTTTGTAGCCCCGCGCTTTAACGGCCTGAAAGTAAACCTTTGCAATCTCAATACTATCGGCAGTTGCTAATTCAAATTGCTCTAAATTAACCACAGCATACTGAATAGAATGCTCTGGATACTTCATAATTTCTTGAGCGATTTCAATACTAAATGAAGCAACGGCTTCTTTATTAAAGCTGCCACTAATTTCCACATAAATCACTGGCGGCTCTACAAAATAGCGCCAATCACCATGGGCTTTAAACATGCTTACCCCTTTGAAATACAACTTAAGTTTACGCTTATAAAATTTATTTACTTATTTATCTAAGCCTTAATTTGGTAATAAAGCAATAAAAAAGGCCATTTCTAATGCCTTTTCCTCAAGGCTTTTAAAGCGACCCGATGCGCCACCATGGCCTGCATCCATGTCGGTTTTAAATACCAAAATGTTGTCATCGGTTTTAAACTCTCGCAGCTTTGCAACCCACTTCATTGGTTCCCAGTATTGCACTTGAGAATCATGGAATCCGGTAGTAACGAGAATATTAGGGTAAGACTGCGGCTTAATATTATCGTACGGCGAGTAAGCCTGAATCACATCATAAAATGCAGGATCATTTGGGTTACCCCATTCGTCATATTCATTTGTCGTCAGGGGGATACTCTCATCGAGCATCGTGGTTAGCACATCTAAAAATGGCACATGGCAACCAATACCTAAATAAAGCTCAGGGGCTTGGTTAACCACGGCGCCCATTAATAAACCACCAGCACTGCCACCAGACGCAAATACTTTTTCTGGGTGTGCATAGCCTTGCTCAGTAAGCGCATGCGTAACATCAATAAAATCGCTAAAGCTATTTTGCTTATATTGCTTTTTACCTTGCTCATACCAGTGACGTCCTAGCATTTCGCCACCGCGAATATGTGCAATCGCATAAACAAAACCGCGGTCTAGCAAACTTAATGAACTGCTTGAAAAGCTAGGATCGATGGTAATGCCGTACGCGCCATAGCCGTATTGCAGTACTGGGTTAGTGCCATCTTTAGTAAATTTATCAATACGATAAACCAAAGAAACGGGTACTTTCTCGCCATCTCTTGCAGTAACCATTAAACGCTCTGAGCGATAATGTTCTGGGTTAAAATCCCCTAGCACTTGCTGTTGTTTTAATAAGGTTTTGTTACCTGTTTTTAAATCAACATCATACAAAGAACCTGGCGTCGTTAAGCTTGAATAGTAAACACGCGCAGTGCTCACATTCGGCTCGGGGTTCATGGCAATTGCAGCATAATAACAAGGATCATCAAACTCTAAAGTAAGACGCTCAGCTTGCTGATTAACCACAACAAAACGTGTTTGGCCAAGTTCTCGCTCTGTGAGGATAAGGTAGTCATCAAAAATCTCGACTCCTTCTAACAATACGTTTTCGCGATGCGGTGTATGCTCCTGCCAAAGACTTTTATCAGCAATGGTGCTTTGCGTCGCCGTCATTAAGCGAAAGTTTTTTGCTTGCCAGTTAGTCACAATGTAAAAGGTATCACCTAGCTTATCGACATCGAACTCATGGCCTTCTTCGCGCGGCATTAAGGCGCTAAACTCACCTTCTGGGTTATTCGCATCCAGCACCCAAGTATCGTTTGTTTCTGTGGTCGCAAGGTCAATAATGATAAGGCTTTCATCGCGGCTTTTGCCAAGGCCCATAAAAAAGCTTTTATCTTGCTCTTCATAAACCAGTACATCATCAGCTTGCGAGGTGCCTAAAACATGGCGGTAAACCTGAAAACCCAATAAGGTTTGTAGGTCTTTTTTCACATAAAAAACGGTTTTACTGTCATTAGCCCACACCACTTGGCCTTCGGTGTTTTCTAGCACATCGCTAAACATCTCACCGCTCGCAATATTTTTAAAACGCACAGTGTAAATACGGCGCCCTTCGGTATCTTCAGAGTAAGCAAGTAGCTGCTCGTCAGGGCTAATTGCAACTTCGCCTAATTCATAAAATTCGTAGTCGCCAGCTAATTGGTTTACATCTAACAACAGGTGCTTGTCGTGCGCTTCTATTGAGCTGCTGCGATAATGGCGTGCATATTCATCGTCGCCACGTACTTCTGAGTGATACCAATACTGGCCATCTTTTACTGGTACCGTGTTGTCGTCTTTAACAATACGGTCTTTTAGCTCATTAAATAGTTGTTCGCGCAGTGGTTTTATATCGGCTAGTTGCTTATCACAATAATCGTTTTCGGCATTTAAGTGCGCTAATACATCCTCATTTTCACGCTCATCATCACGCATCCAATAATAGTGATCGGTGCGAGTCTGTTGGTGAGTCGTTAATGGATGAGGGTGTTTTTTGGCAACAGGAGGATGCGCGAGTAAAGACAAAGAATACGATTTTGATGACACAGGGAAAAACCAAAATAAAAAACGAATTGCTGGCAGTTTATCACAGAATTATACCAATCAGCTTAATTAAGTAGTCTATTTTGAGGCAATGAAACCTCGTTGATAACAAGGCAAAAATTTCGTTATTTAGTTGTTCTAAATGAGAAATTTTTAACGCAGTTAGCGACAGGTTTAATCCCTCAAAATGATTAAGTATTATTGCGGGTTGGTATTAAAAAAGCCCACTCAAATTGAGTGGGCTAAGCAATGCTAAAATAGCATTTAGGGGGAAACTGTTAATGCGATACTTGCTGCCAAGCCATAGCCCAGCTTTTTCCTACACCTGGCTCAAACAGCGGGTTGTGTGAATCTTTAACACGACAAAACTCGCTAAATGGCCACGGTTTACACATATAAATATGACCCGTTTTTGGCTGTAGTACTTTAACACCCGCACTGTAATCGCTGCATGCTTGTGGGTAGACATAGTCATAATCTTGCAGACTATCTTGCACTCGCTCTTTACATTTTGCGATGCAATTAAACGCCACTTTTACCTGCGTAATGCCCGACCCTTCAAGGGCATAAATTTGGTTTGAACGGTACGCAACTACTAAACCTTGTTCGGTCATTTTGCCCGCTTTAACCAGCGGAATATGCACGTTAATATGCTCGGCAACAGAACGTGGCCAATTATGAGGCTCACCCTGATCGGAACTGCTGATCGGGTATTCGAATGATAAATCGACTAGCTCTCCTTGCATGTCATAAAAGGTCACAATCACCCTATCACCAACAAACAGTTGGGTATGATGATTTAAGCAACCAATCGGCAACCACTTCCCAGAGGCCATTGACGTATGCATAAACAAAATATCACCCTAAGAACAACTAATAGGCATTATCTAACAACCGAACAAAATAAATACTTTTAGTTTGAGGCAAGAGATCCAAAGCACTAGATTATGTGCTTATCAGCGGCCCCGCTATCATAGTTTAAAACCTTAGACCGGAAACTTTGCGTCCTAACCTTTCAGTTAGTTTGCCAAAAACAAGACTGAGTATAATCGTGACCGAATCACAAATCAAACAAAAGAATGTAACCAAACGTCTTATATAGCAAATAGTTACTAGCAAAAACGAATGATACAAAAAAGCCAACCTTTAGGTTGGCTTTTAAACTGATGGGGTATTAATCCCTTGCTAGTTTTCTTCTGGTCGTTACTCGGTGCCCCGCACGGAATACTTTCAAGAAGATATTACCCACATCACTCATGATGATGTACAAACAAGGTACAAGTACTAGCGTGATTAGGGTTGCAAACATAACCGCAAAACCAAGTGCAACTGCCATTGGAATGACAAATTTAGCTTGTAAGCTGGTTTCGAACATAATCGGTAGTACACCAGCAAAGGTTGTAATTGAAGTCAGGGTAATTGCTCTAAAGCGTGCACAACCTGCTTCGATAACGGCTTCGCGAGTTGAAATACCTTCACGGCGCGCTTGGTTTACAAAGTCAGTCATAACTAACGAGTCGTTAATTACCACACCCGCTGCCGCAATCAAACCAAAGCCCGACATCAAGCTAATATCTAAACCAAACCAGAAGTGACCCCAAATTGCACCGGTTAAGCTAAATGGAATAACCGACATAACAATAAGAGGCTGTGAATAGCTCTTAAGCGGTACTGCAAGCAAGATATACACTAAAATCATACCGCCGATGAAGAACATGATTTGCTCATTAGCTTGCGCTTGTTGCTCTTCAATAGAACCACCTAACTCAGTTTTAACTGATGGGTATTCTTCTTTAAGTTGCGGTAACAGAGTCTCTTTAACTTGCTTAACAACTTCGCCCGGTTCAATCGCTTCTTCATCGATACTGCCGTAGATATACACAGTACGATAGCCACCTTCACGGCGAATATAACTAATACCTGGCGTTTCATTCAGCTCGACAACATCACCTAGCATGACCTCTTTACCAGCAGGTGTTGTAATAACGGCATGCTTTAATGAGGCAAACGCTTCACGTGTTAGTTTCGGATAACGAACCATGACGCGCACTTCTTCACCACGGCGAATAACACGCTGAGCTTCACCACCGTAGAAACTTGCACCTACTTGATTAGCAATATTGGCAAGGTCTAAACCTAAATCATATGCCACAGGTTTTAAGCTTAATTGCACTTCTTTGCTCGCCGGATCGATGGTCGAACTAATATCAAACAAGCCTTTTTGCTGTTGTAATAGTTGGATGAAACGACGACCTGCATCATTTAAGGTATCGATATCTGGGCCGTAAAGTAAGTAACCAAACTCACCATCCATACCACCGCCATTCACGTCATCGTAAATTTGCAGTGATTTCACACCCGGGATACTTGGCATTTGTTCACGCCAACGACGAGATAATTCAAATGCGTTATACGGACGTAACTCTTCATCGACCAGCGGTGCCAGTAGTTGTGCTTCAGTACGACCTTGGTTAAACACTAAGATATCGCGGATCAGTTTTTGGCCAAACTCACGCTCTGTCTCTTGATCGACTTTGTGTACCATGGCTTCGATTTCACGGATCGCATTAATTGTTTGCATATCCGAGGCATTTTCATTCATCTCTAAACGAATTTGCGGAAAATCATGAGGTACTTTAGGTGTTGGTACAACACGCACTTGGTTTGAAGTAATCAGACCAAAGGTCATAATTAACAAGCCAACAAACGCAAACAACACAAACCAGCGCCATTCAACACAACGCACAATAAAGCGTTTATACGGACCATTTACAAAGTTAAAGAAACGCTTGTTAAAGCGCGCTCGCCAGCTATTAGGATTAATCGGCGGGAACTTAGTATGGGCAATGTGCGCTGGCAAAATAAGTTTCGATTCAATCAAACTGAATACCAAACACAGAATTACCACCACAGCGATACCAAAGAAAAATGCGCTCTCTGGTCCACTTGATAACGTAAACGGTGCAAATACAGCAATCGTAGTTAAAACACCAAATGTTGCCGGGGTAGCAACGCGTTTTGCGCCATTCACTACGTTAACAACACCACCGCCTTTTTTCTCAATTTCGGTGTAGGCGCTCTCCCCTATGACTATGGCATCGTCGACCACGATCCCTAGTACCATAATAAAGGCAAATAACGACACAATATTAATACTGATACCAAATAATGGCATCATCATCATTGCACCTAAGAAACACACAGGTAAACCAATCATTACCCAAAGTGCTAGCTTAAAGCGCAAGAAGATAGACAACATAATGGCAACCAAGATAGCCCCTTGAAATAGGTTGGTTTTCATCATGTCTAAACGGGCATTGAGGTAGTAAGTCATGTCCATCAGTGGCACAAGACGAATACCGGCAGGTAACTCTTTATTCTTTAGTTCAATAAACGCTTTAACTGAGTCTGCAACCGGGATCATGTTTTGCTCTTTAGTTGCTTTTACAGATAAATAAACGGCATTTTCACCATTAAATTTAAAGTAGCGTTCACCTTCTGTGAATTGGTCTTTGATCACCGCGATATCGTTTAGCAGCACTTTCGCGCCATTAGCACCAATTTTTACAGGGATCTGGCGGAACTCATCACCGTTGTAATACTGGTTTTCAACACGTACGAGATAATACCTGCGTCAGTACGTAATTGGCCTGCTGAAATATTCGCAGAGTAACGACGTACCGCACTGGCCACATCACT
Organism: Pseudoalteromonas sp. T1lg21; assembly: GCF_002964625.1. Taxonomy (NCBI): domain Bacteria; kingdom Pseudomonadati; phylum Pseudomonadota; class Gammaproteobacteria; order Alteromonadales; family Pseudoalteromonadaceae; genus Pseudoalteromonas; species Pseudoalteromonas sp. T1lg21. The sequence continues at coordinate 98,197 of NZ_PQBX01000041.1, read as the reverse complement.
CAAAGTCAGATTATATTGACGCAGTGAATCTGGATCGATTTCAATCGCAATCTCATCAAGTGGTACATCGTTTTGCACCAATGACACATTAGATAGTTGCAGTAACTCATTTTCGATTTGGTTCGCAACTGGCTTTAGCTCAGTCAGTGGAATATCACCGACTAAGCTCATGCCAATCACGTCTTGGCGAAACTCAACCTGACTAATCGTCACAGGCTCCATGCCTGCTGGGAACGTCGCAATACTGTCTACACGTAGCTTCACTTTATCAAGCACATCCGTGAGCTCTGCGTCTGTATTGATCTCTAAGCTTGCACGACCATTATTTCGAAACGCACGATATACACCACGTTTAATTTCAGTGACATCTTTGAGCGATTCTTCAATTTTGATCAGAATACTTTCTTCAATTTCCTGTGGCGAGGCACCCGGGTAATTGGCTTGTATCTCGATGTAATTAATTTCAATATTCGGGAACATTTGGCGTTGAATAGTGAAATAACTAATAATCCCCATGATGATGATAAACACCATCATTAAGTTAGCAGCGACCGAGTTATTGGCAAAATAGGCAATAAGGCCAGACTGTTTTTCTGTATTTGCGTCTGTCATAAGGTTACCTTACAGCTTATCAACCGCTGCAGTTTCTGCATCGCTTGTCATTTCTTTCATACCAGCAATCTTTACTTCCATGCCCTCTTGCGGATACTCAGGTAAAGTAAGTACTAGCTGGTCATTCACTTCAAGGCCATCACTTACATAGAAGAATTCGCCTTCTTCACGCACAACAGTTACTTTACGTGGCTCAAGTTTATTTTCGCCGTTCACAATCCATACTGTTTGGTTATTCACTAAAGACTGCGGTAAACGATAGATGTTTTGTAATGTCGCACCTGCAAAGTTCACTTGTACATAAGCACCAAATTTAATTGGTTGTACGTCGTGCTTTAAGCCGTATGGGTCATCAACACGAACCACTAAGTTGCTCATACGCGTTGCGTTATCAACAACGCCTAGGTCACGGTCAATTTCAGCTTCACGAGTAAAACTGTTTAAGCCTTTATTGATAATGGTTGCTTTAACGCCTTTTAAGCGTTTTGGTAAAAATACACTGTCAAAGCCAGCGATTGGCACGATGATCTCAGCACTTTCAATATTGTTAATTTCAGCAACTTGGCTACCCACATTGATGTATTGACCGACACCAATTTCACGGCTGATCACCAGTGCATCATAAGGCGCTCTGACTTCACAACGAGCAAGGTCACGCTCGGCACGTTTTAATGCAGCCTGCGCTGATTTAACAGCCGCTTGCGCGCTTAAAACTTGAGGTTTACGTAGGAATAAGTCAGTGCGTTCACGCTCTGGGTAGCGTCTTGCTTCATCCTGTGCCACTTTAGCTTGGGCTTGCTCTTCAATCAGTGCCGCTTGTGCACTTGCAAGCGACGCTTCAGCTTGTAGTACAGCCGCTTCGTAGTTATCTTTTTCGATGGTAAATAACACTTCGCCACGGGCTACGATGCCACCCGCAACAAAGTTTGGATGCCAGCTAGTTACTTCACCAGCCACTTGTGAGGCAATCAAAGTACTTTCTAGCGGTTTAACTTCACCGTAACTGTTAATAATCACTTGATGATCATCGCTTGCTACCGGCTCAACCTGTACCAAAGGACGCACATCAACTACATCCTTGTCTTTAGGCTCTTGAGCAATAGCGTTGATTGCCTTAAAACCAGCAATACCAACGATTAATGCAACAAATGGTAAGATCCATTTTAATAAACTTGTGCGCATAACTTACACCTATAATATTTTCACTGGCCCTATCATACCAAAGCTGACAGAAACATTAATGTGACATTTGTAAGGAACTGTTACAAAAACAGTTAAATTGGTAATACAAAGCAAAAATTCCACCTAAGAACAATTTGTTACAAACAAAAAACACCTAATATCAAAAGCTTACACTCTCCCTTTCACACTTGTTAACAAACACTCTTTTATCAAAGGGTTAATTCATTAAACTTGATTGAGAAATAATTAAAGGAACGAGTTAACAATGAAAATAACAAACATTGCGCTGGCACTAAGCCTAGCGTTTGCCATGAATGGCCACGCCGCCGAAGCGAAAAAAGAAGAAAAGAAGCCAAAAACACTGGCTGAAATGATCAAAGATAAAAGCGAGTTTGCCGGTGTTTTCAGTATTTACCAAGATGCGAAAACGGGCGACAACTTAATGGTGATCGACCAATCTCAACTCGATACGCCGTTTGTGTATTTTGCTCACACCGTTGATGGTGTTACTGATGCAGGTCACTTCAGAGGGGCATACCGCGAGACAAAGCTAATTGAATTCCGTAAATATTTTGACCGCATTGATATTATTAGCAAAACGCCGCGCTATAAATTTGATGAAAACTCAGCCTTAGCACGCTCTGCCGATGCCAACATTAGCGAAGCTGTCCTTGCGAGTATCAAAATCGAAAAAGAAGAAGACGGCAAAATTGCCTTTAATGTTGATAAGCTATTTTTGAGTGAAGCACTGCATAAAGTCTCACCTTGGGCGAACCCAAAAGATAAAGATGCCAGCAAACGCTTTAAACTTGGTAAATTAGACGACAAAAAGTCGCGTATCATTAAACAGCGCCCTTACCCAAATAACCTAGATGTTGTGGTTGATTATGTATTCAATAATGCCAACCCAACTGTACGAGGCTCTGGTGCCGTAAGCGACCCGCGTAATGTTTCAATTAAAGTCCAACATTCATTCGTTGCGTTACCAAAAAATGATTATCAAGCTCGTCAAGATGACGCGCGTATTGGCTATTTTACTAACGAATTCGACAATATGACATCAGCAGACTGGGCACCTTATGAAGATGTCATCAAACGCTGGGACTTGCAAAAGAAAGACCCATCAGCTGCACTTTCGGAGCCTGTTAAACCGATCACTTGGTGGATTGAAAATACCACGCCTGTTGAGTGGCGAGACACCATTCGTGATGCCGTGCTGGCATGGAATAGCTCATTTGAAAAAGCGGGCTTTAAAAATGCCATCGAAGTAAAAGTACAACCTGATGACGCAAATTGGGATGCGGGCGATATTAACTACAACGTATTACGTTGGACTGCATCACCACGCCCACCATTTGGTGGTTACGGCCCAGCCCTTGCTAACCCGTTGACTGGTGAGATCTTAGGCTCTGACATCATGTTAGAGTATGTTTTCATGAAAAACCGTTGGATGTACGACACCTTATACACGCAAGGTGCAGCAACACTTCAAAGCAGCCCAAGCACCTCAGAACTGCATTGTTCACTGGGTCACAGTATTCAAGAAAACATGTTACTTGCTAAAGGCTTAGGCACAGGTGCGAGCATTGAAGACAAAGAGATTTTACGCCAAGGTTTAACTCAGCTGGTGTTACACGAAGTAGGTCATACCCTTGGTCTTAACCACAATATGAAGTCGTCTATTTTGTGGGATGAAAAAGAAGTTCACGATAAGAGTAAAACACAAGGTATCGTAACGGGTTCTGTTATGGATTATGCACCAGCAAACATTGCCCCTATTGGCATGCAGCAAGGTGATATTTTCCAAACCAAACCTGGCCCTTACGATGATTGGGCGATTGAATACGGCTACAGCCAAGCATTAGCTGATAAAGCGGCTGAGCAACAACGCCTTGAGAAAATTCTCGCTCGCTCATCAGAGCACGGTTTAGCGTTTGGTAATGATGCTGATGACATGCGTGCCCCTGGTCGTCATATCGACCCTCGCGTGATGATTGGCGATATGTCATCGAATCCTGCCGCATATGCTGATGATCGTATGGCACTTATCAATAAGTTATTTACTGAACTTAAAGACAAAGCCACTGTGAATGGCGAGTCATACCAACAACTTGTTACCTCAGCGAACATTCTATTTGGTAGCTACAGAACACAAGCCAGCGTAGTATCTCGTCAAATTGGCGGTGTTTATGTAGAGCGTAATGCTGTAGGCGATGATAAAAATGGCATGCCATTTACGCCAGTGCCACTTGAACGCCAGCAACATGCAATGCAAATTTTAGCCGACAAAGTATTCTCGCCAAATGTACTTTCGAGCATGCAGCCACTTTATAACTACCTGCTACAGCAACGTCGTGGTTTTAATCATTACGGTAAGAACGAAGACCCTAAACCACATGGCATGATTTTAGGCATGCAAAAGCTAGTACTTGCTCAATTATTACACCCGGCTGTCATGCTGCGTATTTCAGACAGCGCAATGTATGGTAATGAGTATTCACTTAACCAATTTATGAATGACTTAACAGCAAGCATTTTTGTAGACAGCAAAAAGGCAAATACCTTAAGTCACAACCTACAAATTGAATATGTGAATCAGCTAATCGCGATTGCTGGTTTAGGCAAAGCGAGTAAGCACGACAACCTAGCCAAAGCAGCTGCGCTTTATCAGTTAAATCAAATTGCTGATATGAGCGTGCCTTGGGGTGCAGACACCGCAGCTAAAGCGCATAAGCAATATATCGATCGCTTAATTAGTAAAGCCCTCGAAGCTTAAGCTTAGCAACACAAAAAAGGCTGCCACTTAGCAGCCTTTTGTTTTTAAAGTTAACGTCTATCAATACACGACGAAGGTAATATGTCTTTTGGCACAGTCGTTTTATTCTCACCAACCGCTTGCATACCCGTTACAGGTTTATCAAACCCACAAAGCCAAGCGATAGGGCTTGTAGGGCTTCCGACAACAACCGCAGGGCGAAAAGTTAATACTGTATTTTGCAAAGGCATCGATACCTTATTACCCAAACTAATATGAATCGCTCCGTCTTCAACAGTGATCCCCGTAACCCGATTACCAATTAAAAACTTACTTGCAGGGACACCTGCTTGCTCATTGTTTTTTGGAAAGCGGCCGTGCTCCAAATAAAAGGTTGTAACGTCTTCTCGAATGGTTGACGCCATAGCTAAGGGATCCGCTAGTTCACTGCGCTGAATATATTGACTGTATTGTGGTAATGCAACAGAAGCTAAAATGCCGATGATGGCGACTACAACCATTAACTCAATCAGCGTAAATCCTTTATTTTTCACACTATCTCTCCCATTAAGAATAGAGGCTCATATGCTCCCATTAAGAAATGGGCAATTAATATCACCAATAAAATACTAAATATAGTGATGAGTCTGTTGGTATGCGCGGTGATATCGCCGCGTAAGCTTTCAAGCTTATTGACTACAAGGAGCTCTAGCTCTTCGGCAATATCCAAGCCATTACTTTGACATGTTTTTAAATGAGATAACTCACGAGTATCGTTCTGTAGTGTTCCATACAATGGAAACTCAATTAGAGCGACTAAAGCGTCATAATTGTGCCTAATTTGTTTGGGGATTATTAGCCCTAATTGGGCTGATGAAGCATTCAGTAAAGTCAGATTTGCAAACTGTCGAAGTGCATTTACAGTAAATATAATAACCATCAAGAACAAGCCGAGCGCAATACTTGCTACCAGCCAGAACCTAGCTAAATTAGCCATGTGCTCTGTAACTTGCACATCAAATTGGCTAAACACATTTGAGAATGAAGGAATAACAAATTGCTGATAAATAAAGTTAACGAGGATGAAAACTGAGAAAAGTACACCCAGATAAAGCAACTTGGTTTTATAGTCGAAAGAGTGCTCTTTTAGTGTTGATGATAACGCTGCATAACTTAACGCTAACCTTTGCTGCTGTTCACCTTCAGCTTCTTTAAGGTCATTTGCAAGCTTAGTGGCTAATGGACTATTTTTTTGTCCATCATTATAAATTTCTAAGTGTTGCGGGGCACTAAGCGCTTCTTGCTGTGCTTTATTTAGGCCACTTATTGGCGATAATAATCGACATAAATAGCCTAATTGATTCCAATTCATATCTTATCCTTTCGATAGCGATAAGATAATGTGCCATAAAGCAACGAGTTAATAAACGGAATATTACTTAGGCATTTAAGCCATTGCTGGGCGTGATTTATAATACTGAATACATCCTAGTTGCGCGGCATTGGTCAGTAATATCATCACAAAGGTTAGTATGTGAGACACACTCGGTGTCGCCATAGCAAGCTCGGCAGCGAGGCCGCAGCTTCCAGCAACAAACTGTAGGCTAAAGTAGCGCGCACTTAAATTACTAATATCACCACTTTTAATGGTTTTATAAGTCTGCGGCATAACACGAATAGAGCTCATGACTAACCCCACATAGGTTAACCAATTAAGCACTGTTGCCGTTTCATAATAAGGGTTCAGCAACAAACTAAAAGGCACGAATGACATGGCTAATAACCCGGCTAGTTGCATACGTTGCTTTCGCTCAGCATTGTAACGAACAAAGTAATAAAGGATCACACCACTTAGCATGCCAGTAACAACGAACGGCAAAACCATGTAAAAGCGCTGAAAGAACAAGTTATAGGTGATGAAATACACACTTTGCGCGACCCCAAAGCTCATCATTAACAGCGACACGCCCGACACACTGCGATTTTTACGGATCTTATTTAAAAGCGGATAAAAGCTAAACGCTAAAATAAAGCATGAAATAATCGGCAAAAAGTGCGCCAAAACAGACCTCTCTCGTTACAATTTAGTTAATAAGTTAGCAGTTTATAAACCACCTATAAAACTAGAGTAAACCCATGTTTTTTAAGAAATTTAAAAGAGCGCGGCATTGTAATGAGAGCGTTTTAGAATGCAATAAAGAATAAAAAACAAACAACAGTCTATTGGCAAGATAACCATACAGGGTGTTTACAATCCATGACACTCATTAGCTGCTTGAATAGTCTCTGCGATCTGGGTACATTGAGTAATTAGTGTTCAGGAGGGTAATGCTATGAAGTCGATTTTATATGCGCTTGTTTTGAGTGCTTTTTTAGTTGGATGTAAAAGTACAAAACAACAACCAACGCCACCACCGAGTGTAGCCAGCTTACTCAACACCACACATTTTAAACACGTTGAACTTAGCGACCCTGAACTCTTTACACTCCCTGCAGATGAGCAACAGCGTTTTCTTGATTATTTTACCGCGCGTCAAGGCGCTGATTTAAGAGACGACCAAATCCTGTATAGCTACTTAGAAAGTAAACTCACTAACTTTAATTACTTTAGCGCTACGCTCAATGCCCAGCAGACTCTTCAAGGTCATCAGGGTAACTGTATCAGTTTAGCAATCTTAACCCATGCCTATGCCCAACTAGCAGGACTTAAAACCAGCTTTCAAGCAGTGTCGAGTGAACCGGTTTACAGTAAACAAAGTAACATCGTGTATGTGTCAGGCCATTTTCGCACCAAAGTCTACGCGCCTTTAAATGAGGACGGTAATTACTTGGTTCCACCAGGTACAGTCATCGATTACTTTCCAGCACGTGGCAGTTTTTACTCTGGTCGAGCTGAACTAAAAGACTTGATCAGCCGTTATTATAGTAACTTGGCCGCAAAAGCGCTGGCCTTGAAAGAATTCGATTTAAGCTACAGCTATATCTTAAAAGCCAATGAATACACCCCAAATGCGGCATCACTTTATAATTTAGCCGCCGTATTACATCGCCAAGCGGGTGATTTAGCAGGGGCAAAACATATTTATCAAACAGCAATGCAGCATGGCTTTAAAGATACTAATTTACTACATAATTACGCAGTATTGGCCGAGCAACTGAATGATCAGGTTTTGGCAGAGCAGCTCAATTCAGAATTGGCGATGCTTGAGCAAGATCCGTTCGAGTTACTGGCAACGGCAATTAACGCCCGTAACAATGGCCAACTTTACAAGGCGAAACAACAGCTCGAAGATGCCATTGCATTAGCCCCTTATTTATCTGAACCCTATATCGAATTAGCGATTATTAGTTATCAGCAAGGAAATGAAAAAAGCACTAAGGAGTGGCTAGAAAAAGCCATTGAGATAGAAAATAAAGACGAAAAACTGGCGCTATATCACGCCAAGCTTTTCGCCTTAACTGATCAACACTAGGCTATAACGAGTAATAGAAGCTTAGCCAAGCCCGTAAATCATTTTCGAAGTCGTCGCCTTCTACCCGGGCGACGCCAAAATCAATATTTACATCGTTCAAACCAGCGGGCCCCATACCAAAGCTAAAGTCACCTTGCCACTTGAGACCATAACTTTGTGCATAGACTCGGTTATCAACTTGATGTTGCTGGTAATAAAGCCAAGGTAATGAATCTTTGTAACTAATGCCCCCGCCATACCCTTTATAGCGGTTACCTGCTTGACTAATAAACGGCAGCTCAGGAGCAACAACAAAGCCACTTTGCGTGTCATTATTAATTAAGTTTGACTCATAACCGCCAAGCGCAAGGGTACTGTCATCGCGATATTGCTGTGAAAAATTAACATAAACAGGAATATCAAAAGCATAACCGCTCAATACGGTGGCAAAGTTATAGCCCTGCCAATTATTCGAGTTGGCATCACCGGATAGCCACTGGGCACTCACAGACTGAGCAAAACCGTATCGCTGTCTATCATGTTGCCATTTTTGTTCAAGTCCAAGGGTTAACCATTGATCATCCCCCTTACTAAAATCACTGTAGTTATAGCTCAAACTCGGTGTAATACTAAGCTGCTGAAACTGCAACGGGTAGCTCATGGCTAGATGCGCCCCAGTGTTACTTATTTTCACCGGTATTTGTGAATGGTACTGTTTTGCCGATTCAAAGTCGTAATCAAATAACAGCGCTTTAAATTTTAAATCAAACGCTGAGTACTTAGCGGCCGCGAACACCCCTTCCAATGCTTTGTCATGTAAATCAGCACTGTAGCCTGCTTGTAAATCGAGCTGCTTTAAAAAGTCGTTACTTTTTACTCCAAGGGTAAGCAGCGAAGATGATGCCGAATAATACTGAGATGCCAGCGAAAAGGTGGGTTTTTGCTGCCAAATATCATAATCGGCTGGCTCAGTTGGGCTTTGCGGGTAGATTTTTGCCTCAGGTAATACTTCGCTCGTTACTTGCCCTCGTGGTGGCGCTGCACTTTTAGCAAATTCAACAACCTCTAACCCTTGTGGTTGCTCAGCAAAATGCTTGATATTCGGCCCTTCAGCAGTGATCGATAAATACAAAAGTTCACCATTATTCATTGCCATTGGGTGTGCAATAGCTTCTTGGCCTTGCGTTAATTGGCGTAGTGAACTGCTTTGTAGATCATAATGATATAAAGCGAGAGCTTTATTTTTACCCGCGACAAAATATAGCCCTTTGCCATCTGCTTGCCAATTAGGTTGTGACACATACTGATAGCCCTCAGGCATAGGCACAGCTATTGATTGCTGAGAATTCACATCTTGTATATACAACTGCCAATTGGCATTCAATGTCGCTTTTAAATAAGCAAGTTGAGCTTTATTAGGGCTTAGTAATGGATAGTCATAAACCGTTTCTAGGCTTTTCTCAAACAAAGACGTAGCGACACCCGTATTGAGGTCAAGACGTACCAACTCAGAGAAGCCATGCTTAGTTTGCTCAGCATAAACAGTTTGCCCGTTATCAGTGATACTAAAGCGGCGCAGCCCTGCATGATGCGTCAAAGCACTCACTTCACCTGTATCAATATCATAGCGATATAGATCTGAAATACCTTGAATGGAGCCTTTAGCAACGGTTGTGGTGGCGGTGAAAAACAGTGTATTTTCGTCTAACCACTGCGGGTTTTTTATACCTTGCCTATTAATTTGCTGAAGCACATGTTTTTGTTTACGTTTAAAAACACTGGGGGCTTTATCAACTATATCGACGGGATCATCATCAAGTAACGCTTGTTGCTGCTTTGCAAAATCATCGGCAGCCTGTTGATTATCATCCGTGCTATAAATGACTAAACGGGTTTCGTCATCTTTGTTGCGCTCAACAATAGCAAGTTTACTGTTATCTAAACTTAAAACAGGGTTCGAGGCGTATAAATCAAGTTCTAACCAAAGCTTACTTGTGAGTGCTTGCTCACTTACCTCTTTAGCCATTGCTTTGTAGGTATATTCGGCAATAAAACGACGATAGAGTCGCTCAGGTGAGTCGCCAAATACCCCGCTAAAGGCCTCATCAAAATCACGTGCTTTAACCGCTTGCATACGTGTCCAAACTGCATCTAGAGTTTGCGCGGAATAGTTCTCTTCTAGCCATGCTAGAAAGCGAGAACCCATTAAGTACGCCATTGAGCCAGCTAAAAAGCCCCCTTCTGTACTACTCAATTGGCTATACCGTGGCAATGCACCTTGCTGTGCAAATTCAACCAATATTGCCTCTGAAAGGTTATCGTATAAACGGCCTCGGCCTGTCATTTTCGACTCAAGCAGCGTTGCATATCCTTCGGCAGCCCAGCGCGGCATCTCGCCATCAACTAAATCATAGATATCCCAACTATTGCGAATAGCCTGACGCACGTCGCTTCGAGTAGGCTGAGCAAGATGCACCAAATGAATATATTCGTGCAAAATTAATAACTGCTGCCAACCATCGGTGTTAGAAATCACCGTGTCGGATTGTGGAGGCGTGGTAAACAAACCCATTAGAGGCTTGTTAGTCACCGGCAAAGCAAAGCCATTAGAGGCGTTAAACGGGTCGAAAACCAGAACATCGACCACTTCATCAAGAGCACGGTTTTGCTGTTTTAGTACCTTATCGCGAACAATTTCAAGCTCTGTCGCCGCTGAGCGGGCCCATTGCTGATTCTCAGTGCTAAAATGCACATTAAAGTGTTCGGTATGAATAGTTTGCCAAGTCTCTTGGCTTGAAGCGTGGCCAGCGGCAAGAAGTGCCGCAGTTAACAGGGCTTTTTTCATCACAATCCTTGATTAGCATGTTGCTTAATTTAAGAATTAGTATGCGATGCTTTTTTAAAAGCCTGAAGTTAAAAAGTGTAAGAAATTACTCCAGTCTGATCGGTCGTACTAAACCGAGTAATTGATAAATAATAAAAATAGTCACAGCAAACATTAGGCTGCTTCTTAATGCACCGAGTCCCGCGATGACTAAAGCTGCGGTTACGAGTAACGCGATTGCAGTCACAGCGACACTCACACACAAGCCCTTACACTCCTGCTGCGAACGTGCATAACACAATAAGGCAACAACACCCGAAATAGCTAAAATAGGTAGTAAATAAATCATTGCGCACCCGTGGTTATTGACGTTGCGCTAGTATACCTCAATATTAAAACGAATCAATGATATTGAGAATTATTTCCATTTAAAACCAATTCCGCTCAACGCCTTCTATTTCATATAGGGCGAAATCAGCAAGCTGCTCAGCCAGTTCCGCTTTTAAGTAAGGCATTGATACAGAGCCAGAAGCTAGTTGTATATACAAGCTTTTGAGCTGTGAACGACGCATTAAATAAGTGCTTATTGTGGTGACACTTTGCGCTTTATAGATTTCAAAAACACGATACTGCACACCCAGCATGCCAGTCTTAAATACGGCAAAAAAACGGCCGTCATGTTGATACAAAGCTACACCCGTTTTTTGATAATTCAAAAACACACCGATCATCAAAACTAAGCCCACGACAATGCTCCACAGCATCGTAGCTGCATCAAATAAGGCATTGAAAATTAAAGCAGAAAATACAGTAGGTAGGATTACATATAAAAACGTATTTTTATAAAGTAAAGCTCGCTCAGGCTTAATAAAGTTAAGCTCTGTTAAATCAACAAACCATGGAAATAACCAGCCACACACGGCTTGTACTTGCTCTTTAGTGATTACTGGCATCACTAACGTTTGTTTATTTTTATGAGCCGCAACCCCAGCAGCCACACCGCCACTGCTCACTTGCGGGCAAATTAAGGTATAGCGATTAAGGAGCCGAGCAATAATATTTTGTTTGATTTGCACACTTTGAATTTTCGACACACTTATCGATAATTGCTGGCGCTCAAATAAACCTGCCACACGCTTAAACTTATCGTCTTGAAAATACAGTTGAAAGTTAAAAAAGCGCACCAAAGCCATAACAACTGAAAGTAAAATGGCACATAAAACAATAGCAACAACCATGATTAAAACAGCGATTGCAGCGGCACTACCAACGAACGCGGCTTGCTCAATCAGCATTGCCTCTAGGCGGTTTATGATGGTTTTTTCGAGGTACTCAAAAATCATATTCATAAATGGGGCAAGCGCGGCCAATGCCAATATTGCCATGTTCGACATCAAGCCAAATTTAGCAATTTCAGCATTGCTGATCGTTAAGGTTTGCAGCGTGTCTGTTGCTTCGCTTTGCTCAATAGACGGCTGCTCTTGCTGTTGTAACTGAGCCTTAAACGCCATAACTTGTTCGCGCACTTGCTCGGCATAACTAAGCTTTACACCTGGGATCACCGCTTCTTGAGCACTACTACCGGCGGCATCGAAAATACAATTAACCAAATTAACCGGCTGAAAATAAAAAGGTTCGGCTATGTTGACGTTCTGTACTCGAGCAAATTTAAGGGTTAGCCGCTCTTTTTTGAATACCCCTTTATTGAGCAGTATTTCGTGACCATCTGTTATGCAGTATTTAAAATTACGATAATAAGCAAAGGCGTACAGCACTAAAACTAACGAGGCTACAGCAGCGGCTATTTGCCCCCAAAACAGCTTTTGCTCCACTTGCGTGACGAATAACACCAAAATTGGCAGTAAATTAAGCAGCCCATCTTTTATAAAGCGCAGTGCAAAGTGCACAATAAAATACAGTAGCGCCCATGGCGATACCCGTTGCCATTGTTGATCACTCATCGGCAAGCTCATTTTCTGGAATGAGTGCATTATCACCATAACTTTGCACGAACAGGCGGACATCATTGCATTGCTCGTCAGTTAAGCCGCTGATATGTAGATCTGCACTCATGCCACCCGCACTGTAAAGTCTGAGTGTCGCAAGTCCTAACTTTCGCTCAATTGGACCGCGATGAATTTCGGTGTGTTGCACGCGAGAAATAGGCAATAAGGTGGTTTGTTGCCAAATTAAACCCCGCTTAAACGCAATATCATGCTCTCTCACTGCAACGCCTTTGGCACGTACACTGTAGAGGTTGTAGATCATCGACAGTATTACCAACAACGGCAAAACCAGCAGCCAAGGTGTGGCAATAGCTTGGCTAACGGCAGGATTAAAGTGCCGAACAGCAATAATCACGGCCATTAGAGGTACATAAAACAACAACCAATTTAGTTGTACATGCCATATCACATTATCTGCAAGTGGTTGGAATTGAATCGTTTGATGCTTTGGAAGGGTTTCTATTTGTTGATTACTAAACACGGTAATTCCTTGTAAAGGCCAGCGGTGCCGGCCTTACGTGCTAACACTAAGTCGTTATAAATTATACCCAGCGTAACTTTGTTGCAAGTGTATGGCTTGCTCCAGGTGCAAGTTCAACACTATCATCAAGGACATTAGCCGCTTCTAAACACAGCATGACGTGGTATTCGTCATCAGCAAAATTAGAAAGGCGTTTTGACTTATCAATCCATGGATTCCAAAGAACACACGAAGTTGAATTTTCACGGCCTACTTCAATAATGCCATCAGGTGTAATGATACGTTGAGTGTCTTTTGCTTCGGTGTAAACCATGTCTGTTTCACGTGCGAACGACACTAACTCATTTTGCTCAAAAGGACCTTCAGCAAATTCAATGTATTTCGCGCCTTGCAGACCATCTACTTTTGTTTCTTCAATGGCTGGCGTTGGGAAATAGGTGTGCAGTGCTTGAGTGAACTGTACAGTTTGGTTATCTAAGTTTGTGGTTGTTAAACGTAGTTCTAAACCAGAGGTTAAAATGAATTCTGCTAACAGCTTAGTTTTATAAGGCCAATATTTTTCATCAACTTGCGTCATCGGCAATGACAAGCTGATATAAATCGAATCGTCTTGTTCTTTCACTTCTTCTGCGCGCCATAAACTTGTGCGAGCAACACCATGAGCTGGCCAGCCTTCATGTTGACTTACCCCGAACCATGGCCAACAAATCGGAATACCACCTCGCACACCTTTGCCTTCTTGGTAATCTTCTAATTCTGAGACCCATAATAATGGCTTTTTATCGGTTGGCGTGAACTCAGTGATCTGCGCACCTTGCAGAAAAATAGTTGCGCTACAAAACTCACTGGCAACTTTAATAAATTCAAGCCCGGTTTCACTTTGCTCAATCGTAACAGATGGCGATAACTTCATAATTCGTCCCATTTAATGAAAGAAAAATCCACCTTACCCAATGCAGTGGCTTTTAGTAAATAATATTTAGTTATTTGTATTAATTGTTTTACTACAAAGTGATGGTGTCACCTCGTAGTAGCATTTTAAGTGTTAACAACAATTACTCCATCTAATTTTTAAATTTTAGCTTTTAATTTCTACTCTAACTAACTTAAGAACAGAACAACACCCACTATGGCCGGAAATTATAAGCCACATAGTTATTATTTATTTGAACTCAATTTATTAGATGTGTAATATTTTGCGATTGCGGTTGTTCCACACCGCCTTTTTTAAGAGACATCAACATGCAAAAGTATGACGAGCTATTAGTATCGCTGCGCAAAGTGATCAGAGCTATCGACCTTCATTCAAAACAGCTCAACAAAACCTCGGGCTTAACAGGTCCACAACTGCTCATTATGAATGAAGTTGCACAAACCGATGGCATTACCGCCAGTCGCATTGCACAAAATGTAAACTTAAGTCCTGCGACGGTGACCAATATCTTAGATCGAATCGAAAGCCGCGAACTTGTGACTAGAGTGCGTAGCCAGCTTGATAAGCGTCGCGTTAGTTTGCACCTCACTGAGCGGGGTAAACAATTACTCGAACAGGCACCTCAACCGCTACAAGAGCACTTCATTGAAAAGTTCTCTGCACTTGAAGAATGGGAGCAAAGTTTACTGCTGTCCTCTATGCAACGAATTGCTGCCATGATGGACGCAGATCAACTTGATGCGTCACCGTTACTTGAAGTCGGTGCAATCACCAAGACCTTTGAACCATAGAAAAAATTAAAACTGATTGATTAATATTAAATTTCTTTGACTACCCTTGGGTTCACCATGAATATCATCTATGCTAGTTAGTACCCATTCCAAACTAGCGATAATTCATGCTTAAACTATCAAAGTTAGCCCTCGCAATAGCCTTGGGCACAACTTCAAGTCTTAGTCAGGCATCTGAAATTGATGACCTTCAAAAGCAGCTGCAATTACTGAAACAGCAAATGCAGCAACTGCAAACCAAACTTGATGCTGCAGAGAAAAAATCTCAGCAACAAGCCGAGAAACAAGCGCAAATTGATGCCCAAGTTGCTAAGCAACAAAAGCAACTTGAGCAACAAACTGCAGCTGTTGAAGCACCCAAGAAAGAGTCCGGAATTAAAATCGGAGGTGCTGTCCGTACTAATTACAGTTATACATCCTATGACGATGGTAATAAAAATCGCGGTGGTGACTTCGATTTTGACATCTTTAGGTTAAATTTTGCGGGCGATGTTGGTGATGTGCAGCTCAACGCTGAAATTCGTTTTTTCGATTACATGACTGCAGTTAAATATGCTTATGCCGCCTATGATTTTGCCGAATACTGGCAAGTACAGGCAGGTATTACCAAAGTGCCTTTTGGTAACTGGCCATATAATTCGCACAACTACTTCTTTGGCACCACTTACTATGTTGGCCTTGAAGATGATCATGATCTAGGTGTGCTATTTAAACGAAAAATTGCCGATAACTGGCAACTTGACCTTGGCTTTTTCAAAAACGATGAGCTCGGTGGCGTAGATGGTTATGTGGATGACAGAAGCGACCGCTATTCTTATGACGTTGTAGGTTTCCGCTCAGCTGATGAGGGCATTTATGCCGAACCAACTAATGCCATTGGAGAATACAACACCTTCTCTGGTCGTTATGGCTATCACTTTGAACATGACGGCGGTACCACCGAACTCGGTGTATCTGCGTTATCAGGTGGCTTGCATGATGGCGAAGATAAAGCTGGCGATTACTACGCCTGGGCTGTGCACTTAAATAGCACAATAGGTGCATGGAATTTCCAACTACAGCACGGCGAGTATAACTACGATATCGACAACGTTGATCGTATGGCTGTAGGTGCTTATGCGTTTTACGACAGTATTGCCGCAGAAGCGACCATGACTAATGCCAATATTGCTTACAGCCTCCCTGTAGAGTGGGGCCCGGTAACTAACCTGCAATTTTACAATGACTACGGCATTATTTATGACAAGTCAGATGATAGTGCTGATACTTGGATGAATGTAACCGGTGTATCGGTTGCTGCAGGCGGTTTATTCACTTACTTTGATTTTGTACAAGCGAAAAACCAACCATTTGTTGGGGGTTCAGTTGCTGGCGACAGTGACGACACCGAGACCCGCTTCAATATCAACATAGGGTATTATTTCTAATACACTTATTTTTAAAGCAAGGAGTTGCCTCCTTGCTTTTCTTTACTCGAAAACTCACAACAATCTCACGCCTTACTTTATTCTTGTTGATTTCATTCATCACTCCCTAATAGCCCTCAATACTAACGAGCAGGTCCAACCTGTACCCTTAGTGAAAACATTTTCTAGCAATAGAAATGAAAATCATTATTATACACTCCCATTCTGAGCCGAGTTTGTTGATAAAAACTGCATAGCAGCTTTATCAAACTATCACTTAGGAAGTATGGGTATTCACCCTATGACAACATCAACTACCCCGTGCATTTACTTTATAGACGTTGCTGAGGACCCTATTCATGCCAATACTCGAGCTACTTTCTCGAGCTGAAAAGCTAAAACAAGCGATAGTAAACATCTCAAAAGAGATTGATCATCATTTATTAGCGCTATCACCCACTACTGATTTAGATAACTATAAAAAATTTCTAACCTTACAGTACAGTTATCAAGTCGAGGTAGAGAACCTTTATCAACACGTTGATTTACATAAATATGTTGATAATTTATTTGATCGTACACGACTCCCCCTCATCGAGCAGGACTTAAACGATTTAAAACACCCTCTGCCAAATCGCACGCTGCAACCACGCTGTTTTCAACACACCGACTTTGCCTATGCACTTGGCTGGCTATATGTTATTGAAGGGTCGCAATTTTCAGCGACAACATTAGGCAAACAAGTTGAAGCTGAGCTAAAGTTAAATAACCAACGTGGTGCTCGTTATCTAGCTAAAGCCAGTGAATGTAATAAGGGCTGTCAACTAAGCCATCTTATTGATAACCTTGAACTCAGTGATGAGCAACAGGCCACCTTGATAGAGGGTGCTGAGCAAGCACGACAACGATTTAAGTTTTATCAGGCTCAATTTTATTGATGAATGTAAGAGCGGTATTTACCGCCTATAAAAATGGCTGCTATCAATTACTCGGGTTATTGATGGTGGGTTTAGGTATCATAGGTATTGCACTGCCTGTGATGCCGACGACTATCTTTTTTATCTTGGCATTGGCCTGTTTCACCCGCTCATCGCCCAAGCTGTCTGCGTGGTTGCTCAACCATCCTAGATACGGCCAGCCTCTGAGGTTCTGGCAAGAGCATAAGGTTGTACCTACCCGAGCCAAGTTCTTAGCGGGTTTTGGGATGGCAATCGGGTATGTTTTTTTACTGCAAAGTGCCGCGCCAATTTGGGTGATGTATCTTGTGGCAGTGATTGAGTTAAGCGTGTTAGCGTATTTAATTAATCGCCCTTCTGCACCAAATAAACCAACCCTTATTCAAGTTAATTTAACCACGCAGATGCGCTTAATGTTGCTTGCTTGTTTAGTCAGTTCACAACTCGCAGTAATGGCGTATCTCGCTTTTCATTTCTAGCACAAAGAAATGTAAAGAACGTAAACTCGCTTGTTATCGTTAATACAAATCATTATCATATTTGTATCTTTAACGGAATAAACCGCATTATGTTCTCATTTAACAAGCGCAACTTTTACAGCGTTAGCCGTGCATTACACATTTATTTTTCAACGGCCCTGTTCTTTTTACTTATTTTATTTTGTGTCAGCGGCATCATTCTTAACCACGTTAGTTGGCTCGAAAATGATAAACATAATGGTCAAAACCAACAGCTTGTTTCTGCTGCGCTATTCGAAAAAGCACAAGCAAACCTCGACACGTTACCAAACCTTTATCCTGAAATAGAGCAGTACATGCAGCAGCAATTTTCACTCAGTAATGTGAAAAGTATTGAGTGGGAAAAAGAAGATGCCTTGGTAATGCTCGACTACCCACTTCCGGCAGGCTTTGCCTATGCAGAAATCGATTTTCAAACCGGTGAACTGAATATTGATTATCAAACAGGGGGCTTTATGAGTCTGATTGGCGACTTGCACAAAGGCCGCCATACAGGAGAAGCATGGAGCTGGGTCATTGATATTTCAGCTTTTTTGATGATTCTGTTTGCCATCACCGGATTAATTATTCTCTTTCAAAACCGTAAAAAACGTGCCGCAGGTCTTTGGTTAACCCTCCTCGGAGTTGCCACGCCTTTGGTCATTTATCTAGTTTGGGTGCCTCAACTTAAAGGAGTATCTTAATGAAACAAGCCCACTTACTCGTTGCTCTACTAATTAGCTGTTTATTCAGCCCTCTGAGCTTTGCAAAAGACGCCAACCTCACTGTTGAGTTCACTTTACCTGAACTAGATGTTTCCCCATATCATCGCCCTTATGTGGCGCTATGGCTAGAAACACCTGAGCGTAAACACGTTACTACGATTGCACTTTGGGTTGAGAAAGCAGAGTGGTTTAAAGACTTACGTCAGTGGTGGCGAAAAGCCGGTCGTAGCAACGACAACTTTGATGGTGTTACAGGTGCAACAAAACGCCCTGGTACTTACACCATTGAGTGGCAAGGTAAAGATTTAAAGGGCAACCCAGTTAAACCTGGCAGCTACCTACTTAATGTTGAAGTTGTACGTGAAGAAGGTGGTCGAGATTACACCCGCGTTGAAATCGACTTAACGAAAGACGGCAAAGTCACTATTAAAGGCGAAAAAGAGTTCGCGACTAGCTTTGTTACCATTACCAGTCATTAAGGACAAACAATGAAATTAAAATTATTAAAAACAGCGCTGATTGGCGCTGTGACCTTCACCGCGCTTGCATCTGGCTATGCACAAGCACATGCTCGTTGGTTAATGCCATCTCACACTTCTTTATCAGGTGAGAAAACTCACTATGTGATGATCGATGCCAGTATTTCAAATGAGTTGTTTAGCCCAGATAAAGCATACCGCCCGAAAGAAAAAGGCGCTGAGTATGACGACAACCTATTAATTGCTCTTGCTCCAGATGGTAAACCGGTTGAAGAAACAATTCGTGCATACTACTTAAAACGCAAAAATTCTGCGGCAGTAAGTTTAACGCAAGACGGTACTTACCATATTGCTATGCAGCAAAAGCCAATGCTAATGACTTTCTATAAAGATAAAGACGGCAATCGCGGTCGTGTGTTCGCAGGTAAAAAAGAAGCAGACCTACCAGCAGGTGCAACTGAGGTACGTACTGTAAAATCAATCGCAACAGTTGATACTTTTGTCAGCCGTAATGGCACTTCTAAGCCAACATTACTTGGTCAAGGCCTAGAAATTTCTGGCCCTACTCACCCGAACGATCTATTTGCTGGTGAAGAAGCTAAGTTCCAATTATTAATGGATGGCAAACCAGCCGCTGACGTTGAGCTTGCTATTGTTCGTGGTAGTGCTCGCTACCGTAATGAACGCGACGAAGTGAAAGTAACAACCGACAAAAAAGGCTTCTTTACGGTGACTTTCGCTCACGCCGATATGTATCTAATTGAAGCATCTGTTGATCAAAAACCAACAGAAGCCGATATCGATAACGTACGCTACTCATTATTCACAACGCTTGAAGTAGCGCCTGAATAATACAGCTGATTAGGCCTCAATAAAGGCCTAATTCGACTTTCGAGGAAGGCTGTAGTCAACCGTATGATCGCAGCTACCGTCTTTCTCGCAATCATTAATCCCATCACCATCGACATCCCAGCTTGGGTGCATGCCTTTTAATGTACTTTTTACGACGCTGATATCGGCAGTAAATTCACTTTGCTCCTCACGGCGCGCGGCATTGCGCATCAAAAATACCCGAATCACATAATCGCCATTATCAGGAATTGTAAGCTCAGCATGATCACCTTTTGCTGGGCCAACAAACAAAGCGGTTGGGTTGCCTTTCGGTAAAATATTAAAGAAGTTGCTAGAGTTTGAAGGTGTAAAATCAACCGATAAGATAGCGCCTTTATTAAGGTTAATTTGATATTCCAGCATCTCATAACCTTTAATTGTGTCTTTAACTTGCCAGCTTTGCTGCACCGCAATATCTGATGCTAACAACGCATAATGACGACTATTTGGTAAATTTTGTTCGGCAAACACCAAGCTACTCGTAACCACCGAAAAACAAAACCCTATTAATAACAACAGCTTCATATTCAACCTCCTTTTAAATTCTTTTTTAAAGAATGATAAACGCTAATTTTACAATTTTTAATTCTTTTAAAGTGAATTTATAGTTACTCCATCGCAGACACACTGCTTAACTAAACAGGATACCTACTATGAAACTTTTTACTTTAATCTCAGCTCAACCACACTTACAAAATATTAGCACTTTATTGGCACGTATTGGTTTATCGGCCATCTTTTTACTAACCGGCTTTAGCAAAATAGAATTCTTTGATGCAACTGCTCAATACATGAGCAGTGTCGGTTTACCAGAGTTCTTACTGCCGTTTGTGATTGCCTTTGAAATTGTTGGCGGATTATTTATTTTACTGGGCTTTTTAACACAACTAACCGCTGTCGCCTTTGCTGGTTTCAGCCTAGTGAGTGCTTTGTTATTCCACTTTCAACTTGATGATCAAATGCAGTTTTTAATGTTCTACAAAAACATTGCAATGGCAGGCGGCTTTTTAGCATTGGCCAGTGTCGGTGCAGGCAAAATCAGCCTAGATCAACTAGTGTTAAAACGTAGTCAGGCATAACATTTATCCCAGCCAATAACCTAGGTTGTTGGCTGAATTTGTTTTTAAGGGGCGCAAATATGGCAACGTTATTAACAGCAACCAGCCACGATATTGGTGGGCTCGATGTAAAGCGCATCTTGCCGCATTTTGACAAAAAAATGGTTGGCCCATTTATCTTTTTTGACCACATGGGGCCGAATCACTTTCCTCGCGGTGAAGGCATAAATGTGAGGCCCCACCCTCATATTGGCCTGTCAACGCTCACTTATTTATTTACTGGCAGTATTTACCATCGCGATTCGCTAGGTAATAGCCTGCAAATAGAGCCCGGCGATGTAAACTGGATGACCGCAGGTCGCGGGATAGTGCACTCAGAAAGAGAAAGCCTTGAAGTACGGGCGAGCGAGCACGACATTAATGGTCTGCAATGCTGGGTTGCTTTACCTGAGAGCATGACCGAAATAGCACCACGCTTTGAGCATATCAAAAAACATCAGCTACCTGAGAAAATCGAAAAGGGCGTGCTGATGCGACTCATTGTCGGTGATGCCTATGGTTTAAGCTCCCCGGTGAAAAACTACTCACCGATGTTTTATGTAGATACGGTAGCCGAGCAAGGTAGCCATATTACTAAACCGCATCCTCATCATGAAACCGCCGTGTATGTTATTTATGGTGAAATTAGTGTGGGTGATACTCGCTATACCCAAGGCGACTTTGTGCTACTTGATGATAGCGAACACGAAATAACAACACTGGTGCACAGCCGCTTTATTTTACTTGGTGGCAGTAAATTTAATAAAGTCCCGTATTTACACTGGAATTTTGTTGCTTATAGCAAAGAGCGCATCGAGCAAGCAAAACAAGATTGGCAAGCACAGCGCTTTGCAAGCATTCCTGGTGATGAGCTTGAGTATATTGAGTTGCCCGCAGCTAAAAAGTAAACTTTTTCAGCATTTACAGGTACTATTAGGCAGTTAAGTAAGCAAAGGAACATCATGCTAAGAATTACGCTAGAACAGTGGCGCATGTTTCGTGCTGTTGTTGAATTTGGAGGCTTTAACCAGGCCTCACAAGGCATTCATAAAAGCCAATCGAGTATTCATAATGCGGTTGGTAAAATTGAATCTGCACTCAATGTAAAATTATTCAGCATTCAAGGCCGCAAAACCGTGCTCACTGAAGCCGGCGAAATGATGCTACGCCGTGCCAATTACTTACTCGATGAAGCCGCTAAGGTTGAGGCCATTGGGCAAACCTTGGGTGAAGGTATCGAAAGTAAGTTACGCATTGCCGTTGATGCTATTTTCCCACAACAATTGCTTTATAAAGTACTTAACGACACGTCATCGCAATACCCGCAACTGCGTATTGAGTTGCATGAGTCTGTACTAATGGGGGGCAATGAACTGCTTGAAAACGATCAGGTTGATATTGCCATTACCGGCTTTCCAATTGCAGCAAACTTTCATGAAGAGTTATGTGATATCGAGTTTATTGCCGTCGCCCATCCAGATCACCCTTTGCATGCGATAGAGCGTGAAATTACCCTCGAAGATTTAAAATCACATCGCCAAATTGTTGTTCGCGATTCAGCGAATAAGCACAAACAAGATGGTGGCTGGTTAGGCGCCGATCAGCGCTGGACCGTCACTCATATGCGCACGTCGATTGATATGATCAGTAATGGACTGGGCTTTGCGTGGTTACCAAAAGTCGCGATAGAAAAACAACTTGCGACTGGGCAAATGAAAGCACTTAATTTAACCCATAACAGCAGTCGCAGCGCTAAATTACATTTGCTCTTTAAAGATGGTGACAAACTGGGTCCTGCAGCACGCGCATTTCTTGGCGAGTTGCGTTATCAAGTGATGGAAAACCTATAGCTTCAAGGGCGTTTCAGCAATACCTTTAACGCCCGGCTCAAGAATAAACACGCCACCACTGTGCGGGTAATCAGCGAGTACTGAGTCTTCGAGCCCTACTGCCGCAGTTGTCACCGCGAGATGCGTGAGCTCTTCACCGACAAATGCGACACTCGTAACGCGTGGGGCGGGCAAACGAATAAACTGCACCTGCTCACCGCTTGGAGCAAAACGATACACGCCATAACCATTCCATGCAGCAACCCACAGATGATCTTCGCTATCAACAGTCATGCCATCAGGAAAACCCATATTATCAGTAAAGCGAATAAACTCATGCTTATCAGCAAGCTCGCCATGTTCATTCAGAGTAAAGCGGTAGATTGTTTGTTTATCTGAGTCTGTAGAATATAGAAACTGGCCATTTTTACTTACCGCGGGGCCATTGCTAATCGTGTAGTCATGATCAACTGCTGTTGGAGCCTGACCATGACCAAAACGGTATAACTTGCCACTATTGGTTTGCTCTTGAGAGTCCATTGAGCCGAAAAAGCCAAAGCCTTGGCGAGACGTTTTGCCATCGTTTAAGCGGTTTTGTGAGGGTTCGTGATCAATTGCATAAAGTAGTTCGCGACTAAAGTCTTCGCTATTTAGCTTATAAACGCCTTTGGCAAAACCTGCGACTAACTCTGCTTGCTCGGTTTCCATCACCCAACAAATTGGTTCTGGCATGGTAAACTGGCTAACGCGCATTGATTGGCAATGCAAACGAAACAAACGCTGCCCTAAAATATCGACCCAAAATAAACAGTTATGCGCCTTTGCAAAATAGGCACCTTCACCTAATTGGCATTGACTAGAAATGATTACTTTAATGGTGTCATCGAGCATAGGCTTCATTACACAAACAGCTGAACTATCCTCATTCTATCTGTGTATGAAAATAAGTGCTAGGCCAGATAAACCAGCAACCAGTAAGATGATGCCGCGAATGGCCTTTTCGTTGAGGTTATTGTTGATCACAAACGACAAGCCCCAGCCAATTAAAATTGCGGGTAAGCAGAAAAAGAACAACTTCACATCAGCCATATCGGCAGAGCCTGTCAGCATCAATACAATAATGCCAAACAGGTTTATAAATACAAAAAAGGCACTCAGGTTTGCTTTAATTTTGTCTTTATTTTCAGCTTGATAGAGTAGCCCCATTGGCGCACCACCAGCAGAAGTAGTGGTGCCTAAAAAACCCGACGACATTGACGCGAGTAAGCTAGTAATGGTGGAGATTTTCGGTTTCATACCTATGATGGATAATGCCACCACTACCAAAATACTCACACCTAGCAAGAGTTGATACTGCTTAGCATTGACATACCACATCACCATAGCGGCAAGGATAACCCCTACGGCCCCACCAATAATGGAAATGCCAGTCTGTTTCATGTCTATCGCGCCACGGTGTTTAATCATTAACACCGACGTTAAAAACAGCGCATTCAAAATCATTGGCCCAGGCACCAGCTCTGGCATTAGCCAG
This sequence comes from Pseudoalteromonas sp. T1lg21, assembly GCF_002964625.1. Classification (NCBI taxonomy): domain Bacteria; kingdom Pseudomonadati; phylum Pseudomonadota; class Gammaproteobacteria; order Alteromonadales; family Pseudoalteromonadaceae; genus Pseudoalteromonas; species Pseudoalteromonas sp. T1lg21. The sequence continues at coordinate 73,746 of NZ_PQBX01000041.1, read as the reverse complement.
TAAAGTACAGGCACGCATAACATACCTAAACCAAAGCCAATAACACTTTGCAGGCAAGCGCCAATAATCAGAATTAAATAAACAAGTACAAAGTCGGTCAAACTTTCTTACCACCTTCCTAAGTATGGGATCTGTTGATGATATAACCCATATTTTATTATTATAGTATCATTTGAATTATGTAAAAAATTTTATCGCAAGTTAGTCATTTTGCAATCGTTTCGCAAAATTATGTCCAACCGGCATCCACGATCAGTGATTGTGCAGTCATCATGCAGCTATCATCTGCGGCCAAAAACAATGCCGCGTTTACCACATGGTCAGGTTGAATTGTTTCGTTAATACACTGACTTAAACGCACATCTTCAATCATTTCTGGGGTTAGCCAATGAGTAATTTGGCGCTCTGTCATCACCCACCCCGGAACCAGTGAATTTACACGAATATTGTCTTTACCATATGAAGCAGCTAATGAACGGGTTAAACCTTCAATCCCCGCTTTCGCTGTTGTGTAGGCTGGCATGCCTGTTTGCTTAATACGCCAGCTTACCGACCCCATATTGATAATGCTACCACCGCCTAAACGCTGCATGTGTTCAACCACAGCTTGCGATGAGAAAAAACACGGGCGCAAGTTAACTGCAAACTTGTCTTCCCAATATTTCACATCCATATTTTCAGCGGCATGGCGAGTGTCATCGGCTGCATTATTAATTAACACACCAATGTCACCCTGTTGCTGACGCGTTTGCTCTATGGCCGCTTTTAAGGCTTCAACATCACGAATATCACAATGGATAAATTGTGGGTCAAACTCATATTTACCCGCTAATTTTGCGCATAACGCATCGCTTTGCTCGGTTGCAATATCAACAAAGGTGACTTTCGCGCCCTGCTCGCAGAACCGCGTTACCATTACTTCACCAATTCCCGATGCACCGCCAGTAATAAACACACTCTTACCAGCAAGGCTTGGGTAAACTGTTTTTAGCTCGTTTGAATTTGGCATGATAACCTTTTGTTTTAAAGTAATTACAACGTCAAGAAGCGATACTTATTGAGCCGCTTCTTTATCAGCGATTTCTTTTTCAATAAACGCCATTGCTTCATCAATCATGTACGTCATCATGTTTTTAGCACGTTCAGGATCGCCGCTCGCAATCGCGTTATACACTTTAAAGTGCTCTTCAGCGATAGCCTTTTTATTACCCTTAGCAGGTGTAGTATGTTGAATACTTACGTGTAATGCGGTGCGAATAAAATCACGTAATTGATAGAAAAAACGGTTACCACTGGCATGTAAAATTGCCGTGTGGAAGGCAAGGTCTGGCTCATGCATTACGCCTTCTGGCTCTTCTGCTGCCGCTTGCATTTTATCGAGTGCCATTTTAATTTCTGCAATGGCTGCTTGGTCGCCTTTTCTTGCTGCAAGTGCTGCTGCTTGCGGCTCAATCGCCAAGCGCACTTGTAAGAATTCTTTAAGTACGTAAAGCGATGGGCTGCTTTCTAACAACCATTTTAATACGCTTGTATCGTATAAATTCCAGTTATCCGCCGACTCAACACGAATACCTTGTCGTGGACGAGAAGAAATCAGTCCTTTTGCAGCAAGCATTTTCACTGCTTCACGAACAGCTGTGCGGCTAATACCATACACTTCACAAAGTTGTGCTTCGGTTGGTAGCCCCGTTTCAGTGTTATAATCACCAACAATAATTGCTTTACCAAGCTCATTGGTAACTTGTTGTGATAGGTTTAAATTTTCTAAACGCGCCATGTGTGTTCCTCAAAAGATCTGAGTAATATGATACATCTATAAAGCTATTCCGTCATCCTGGAAATAATTGATTAAAATCAACAACAAGCAAAAAACAGCCTAATACAAGTGTCTATATTTCAAACAATACAGTCACCACTTTACCTACAGACTGTCACCTTATTTTAACAAATCTCTTTCACTTACCTTATTTATAATATAATATTTTTATTCAACAACTAAAAAAGCAAAATTCTCTTTCAAAATTAGGTGGAACACACGATGGTCGAACTAAGTACCTTAGACTGGGCAGTGCTAGCAGGATTTTTTGTCCTGTTACTAGGCGTTGTCGTGATGTCTATGCGACAAAAAGAAGAAGACACCGCTGATTACTTTTTAGCGGGTCGTAATGCAAGTTGGTTAGTGATTGGTGCCTCTATTTTCGCATCAAACATTGGCTCGGAACATTTGGTGGGCCTTTCAGGTTCAGGTGCACAATCGGGTATGGCACTGGCTCACTGGGAAATGCAATCGTGGATCATTCTACTACTCGGTTGGATTTTCGTACCTTTCTATTGGAGTAGTAAAGTCTACACCATGCCAGAATTCTTAGAGCGCCGCTTTAACTCTAAATCACGTACCTTCTTGTCTGTTATCTCATTGATTAGTTATGTATTAACCAAGGTTGCGGTAACGGTTTATGCCGGCGGTATCGCATTTAAAACAATCTTAGGTATTGAGAGTATTTGGGGTATCGATTTCTTTTGGATTTCAGCCATTGGCCTTGTGGTGATCACTGGTATTTATACGGTACTTGGCGGTATGAAAGCCATCATGTGGACCTCGGTGTTGCAGACCCCTGTGCTCATTATTGGTTCCTTAGTCATATTAGTTGTTGGTTTAGATAAAGTAGGTGGCTGGGCAGAAGTTGAGCGTATCAACGATGCTAATATGCACCTTATTCGTAGTGCTTCAGATGCTGAATTCCCATGGCCTGGCATTGTGTTTGGTTCATTCATTATTGGTTTTTGGTATTGGTGTACAGACCAATACATCGTACAACGTGTTTTATCCGCAAAAGGCATTAAAGAAGCGCGTCGCGGTACCATGTTTGCTGGTTACTTAAAATTACTTCCTGTATTTATCTTCTTAGTACCAGGCATGATTGCATACGCATTGAATGTTAAAGGTATTATTAGCTATGAAAGTGCTGACCAAGCCTTCCCAACTTTAGTTGCTGAGCTATTGCCAGCAGGCGTTAAGGGGATTGTAATCGGTGGTTTAGTTGCAGCACTAATGAGTTCTTTAGCATCATTATTTAACTCATCAGCAACCTTATTCACTATTGATTTTTATAAGAAATTCAAACCTGAATCATCTGAGAAACACCTTCTTAAGGTAGGTCGAATTGCCACTATCGTGATTGTTGTATTAGGCCTTTTATGGATACCCGTCATGAGCTTAATTGCCGATGTGCTTTATGAATATCTGCAAAGTGTGCAGTCTCTTATTGCACCGGGTATTGCTGCGGTATTCTTACTCGGTTTATGTAGTAAACGCATCACTCCAACAGCGGGTTTTGTGGGCTTAGTATCTGGTTTTGTACTGGGTATGATCCGCTTAGTCTTGCTGCCATTTAAAGATGATTTAACAGGTTCATCATTTGCGTGGATCACCACTATGAACTGGTTGTATTACTGTATTCTGCTATTTGTCATCGTGGTCGCCATTATGATTGTGGTGAGTATTTTCACCAAGCAAGCAGACGAAGAACAATTGAAAGGTCTTACTTTCTCAAGTCTAGATAAAGCAACCATGAAAGAAGTGGCTGCCGGCTTAGATAAGTGGGACTACATTCATACTGCGGGTATTATTGGTATTACTGCCTTTATTTACTACCGCTTCTGGTAATCGTTCGTTCCCAAGTTGTAGGGCGCCAATTGGCGCCCTTTTTTAGTCTGCTCGTTCAGGTGAGAACACTGGAAAGCCGTTTTTATCCCACGTAATAATGCGTGCTCGCGCATGGCGATTTGGATCTGTCAGTGGTGTTCCTTTCAGCTCTTTATAATCACGGCTGTGATAAATCATTAAATCGGTTACCCCATCTTCAGCTTTCACAAAACTGTTGTGTCCAGGTCCAAAACGACCCAACTCAGCATTGGTAGTAAACACCGGCTCTGCCTTTTTATGCCAGCTAGCAGGATTAAGTAAATCAGCATTCACATCTGCCCATAGCAAGCCCATTGCATATCGATGATCGGTGGCACTGGCTGAATAGGTGACAAATATTTTATCGCCATGAGTGATAACAGCAGCACCTTCGTTTACCTTGTAACCTTGCACTTCCCAATCAAGAGTTGGCTCAGTAATCGCGATAATGGGTTCTTTAATTGATGTTGGTGAGTCCATTTCAGCTAACCATAAAGCTGAGTTATAAGTTGCAGGCTGGTTCTGCTGCGCCCAAATCATGTAACGCTTACCCTTATGCGTAAAACTTGTGGCATCAAGCGAAAAACTATCAAGGTGGCTAGTTACTTGACCCATTTCTTGCCACTCACCTTGCATCGGATCAGCACTGTCGTTTTTAAGCGCATACATACGAATACTGAACGGTTTTTCGATATCACCTGCGGCAAAGTAGATATACCAACTGCCATCAATCTGATGCAGCTCTGGAGCCCAAATATTGACACTCATTGGGCCTTTATCTCGCTTTTGCCAAATAACCTTTGGCTCAGCTAATTTTAAATCGTTTAAGCGACAAGCTTGGCGCAGCTCAATTTCATCAAATTTCGGCGAACTACCAATGAACGTGTAACAGCCACTTTTTTCATCACGAACTAACCAAGGATCGGCACGTTTAAGTACGATCGGATTATCAATAGGTGCAAGAGTCTTGCTACTATTAGCATCAGCAAGGGCTGACAATGACGAGGCGCTTAACGCACTAAGAAGCGTTAGCCGAGATAATTTTTTGAGCATAATGTGTCCTGTAATTCGTCTCGATTTTATTGTTAATATTGTATTACATATTATATAGTAGCTGAATGAACACAAGAGTTAAAACAACAAAAGGTATTCAAGCATGAGACCCGTAAGTAACGTGACACACGCAATGAAGTGGCTTTCAACAGGGCTACTTTTTTCTGCCGCAGCCGTATCTGCAAAACAAGTTGAAGTACACGATCCGGTAATGACCAAAGAAGGCGACACGTACTATGTCTTTAGCACAGGCCCGGGCATTACCTATTATGAATCGAAAGATTTAACCAACTGGAAACTTACCGGGCGCGTTTTTAAAGATGAGCCAAGTTGGGCAAAGCGTATTTCACCAAGTTTTGATGGCCACTTATGGGCACCCGATGTGTACGAGAAAAATGGTAAGTTTTACCTTTATTACTCAGTCTCTGCATTTGGCAAAAACACCTCAGCAATTGGTGTAACGGTTAACGAAACCCTTGACCCATCATCACCTGATTACAAGTGGATTGATTACGGCATTGTGGTTGAATCTGTGCCTGAGCGTGACGATTGGAACGCTATCGACCCAGCCATTATCGAAGATGACAATGGTACACCGTGGATGAGCTTTGGTTCGTTCTGGGGTGGTCTTAAACTAGTACAACTTGATGATGACATGGTGCGCTTAGCAAAACCTGAAAAATGGCATCACATTGCGAGTCGTCCAAATACGGAACATGGCCCGATTGAAGCACCTTATATCTTTAAAAAGAACGGCTATTACTACTTGTTTGTTTCGTTTGATAAATGCTGCCGTGGCGTTGAGAGTACTTACAACGTGCGCGTAGGCCGCAGTAAAAACATCGAAGGCCCATACTCAGATCAGCAAGGTCGCTCTATGCTTGATGGCGGTGGTAGTTTAGTTATTGAAGGTAACAAAGATTGGGCAGCCCTTGGCCATAATGCTGCATACACCTTTGATGGCAAAGACTATTTAGTATTACACGCCTACGAAACAGCCGATAACGGCGTGCAAAAGCTACGTATTTTACCTATGAGTTGGAAAAACGATTGGCCGGTTGTTAACCCCGCCGACCTAAATAAGCTCAAAACCAAGCTTAAGAAGTAATCATCCAAACCAAAAAAACCTGCAAAATTGCAGGTTTTTTATTTACTTAAGTGATCTATTTTGAGATAGCAAGTTGGTATTATTAACGAAAATCAACCAAGGTAATATCAACGAGCATGGGGCTTTGGCAGCCTTGTTGATGCTTTTCTTCAATAAATACGCTGTACACATCGCGTGCCAAATGCGCAGGTATTAGCACCTCAAAGCGACTGCCTTTATTCATTAATTGCAATGCTTCTTGCAAGCCCACTATCGCCTCTGCAATTTCGTACTCTACAGCAGCGCCTTGCTTGCGAGTGTCGAACAACACCCGACCATTTTTAAGGGTAACCCGTTGATGTACAGTCACTGTAGCATCCCAACTAGGTTTATCCCCCTGACCTTGCTCAATCACTCTATAACCAAGCCCTGTCGGCGTTTGGTAAAAACTGTGTTGCTCAGCGCTATTATCTAAAAGCGACGGTAAAACATGCTCTTTAGTCGTCGCAAATACATTGTTGCTTAACATAGCCAACTCTTTATTGTGCGTTGATTAAACGAATACCATAGATACCACCGGCAACAGAATCTTTGTCGGCAGCAAAACGTAAGGTCAGCGTTGTCGACTTTTTCATTGCTTCTGTTAATGGGTAATCAATGGTGTAGAACTCATCCATTGGTTTGCCTACAGGCAAACTAACTGCAGCTAATTGCTCACCATTTAAATTAATTGAGAAGTGACGGTTCACATCGCCAATAAAATAGCGAACACGCAAAGCAACCGCTTTTTGTTCTGGGTTGCTAAGCTGATACTCAAACCAACCTGTCGCATCGCGCCAATGATGACCATTATTAACACCCGCACGAGTTCCTTCACCTTTAAAGCCATGCTCAACTTCTGGTTGTTGCTCACCCGGCGTAATTTGATCCACGGTTAATAAACGAAGCTGCTCTTTCGCTTGCTCAGCCGCTTTTGCATCGGCAACAAATTGCGTGAACTCGGCTTCGCTTTGCTGCGGCCAATACACTTGGTAGCGACTATCGTGTAAGCGGAAGAACGGAATTAGCTCTGTGCTCTTAGTGTTATCGATACCTTGCTTGGCAATTGCCACATTTTTATCGGCGATAAATGCGAGCTCTTGGCCCGGTTTACGAGTGAGATCGGCAATAAATTTTTCTGGTTCACTCAGCATTATTGGCAGAGCTTCTGGCGGACAAGTCGGCCCTGCTGCGATGTGGCCCATGCGGCTATTATCAGCAACAAAGTTAAGCTTTTCATTTGCAAATGCTTGTACTTTAGTGGCCATTACAACAGGCCCATACATCACAGAGTAATAATGCTGACCATCAGGTAGCTGCTCAGTATAAAGCTTAGGACTAAGCTCAAAGGCAAGTTTATCTCCGCTTTGCCATGCATGGCTGATGCTGTAGTAACCGTCTTTTTCGGTTGCGTTTACAGCTTGTCCATTTAGAGTAAAGCTCAGCTCACCTTGTTGCCAAGACGGTTTACGAATATGAATTACCGACTCAGCACTTTGCCCCTCAGACAAACGATTTACGGTCAGTGAGACCTTGTTATCATCTGGGAATTGGCTTTCTTGCGTGATCTGTAAGCCCTGCTGTTGCCAGTTTAACGTGCTTGGAATAAACAAGTTTACCCATAGCTCTTTACCGGTATTACTATAAATCAGCTCACCATATTTACTGTGATTTTCAATACCTGAGCCTACGCAACACCACATTGAATCTTGCACTGACGAATACATACGGTAATGACCTGGACGCATTGAGGTAAAGTAAACAAGGCCACCATGCTCTGGGTGTTGTGACGATAAAATATGGTTATATGTGGCGCGCTCATAATAGTCTAAATAGCGCGTATCACCGGTTTTTAAGAACAATAACTTACTCAGTTTCATCATGTTGTAAGTGTTGCAGGTTTCTGGGCCTTCAACATCTTCAACCATAGGCGTGAAGTCACTTTTATCATGAAAATGCTCACGTACTGAGTTACCGCCAATTGATACTGAGCGCTCTTGGCTGACGGTTTTCCAGAAAAAGTCAGCACCTTGCTGCCATGCTTTGTCATCGCTGGCATTTGCAACTTTCAACATGCCAATAATTTTTGGAATTTGCGTATTGGCATGCAGGCCAGTTAACTTATCTTCTTTGTGTAATAAAGGTTCAATAATGATGTTATGGGAAAACTGACGCGCTAGTTTTAAGTAGCGCTCATCATCACTTATAAAGTACATGTCAGCAAACACATCATTTAAGCCACCATGCTCTGAATACAGCATTTGTTGAACTTGTTCATCAGTTAGCTTGGCAGTGGTCGCTAAGAACCATTCTCCTAGCTTAAATAGCATTTGTTTGGCTTTATCACTACCAGCTACGTCGTATCATCACGCAAGCCATGGAAGATTTTATCTATGTTATACAGCGGCACCCAGCGGTCGTTTAAGCTGAATAAATCGGCTTTGATTTCACCCTTTTCAATCTGCTGCCACATTTCATCGCTATTTGGGATACCGCCTAAGTAACCACCTGTGGCTTGTTGAGCGCGATCCAGCTCACTCAGCATATAATCTAAACGCTGCTTTAATTCTTCGTCACCCGTAGCTGCCCACGCAAGACTCAAGGCAGAAAGATAATGACCACCAATATGGCCATCAAGTCCTGTGCTTTCCCAGTTGCCATAATTAGGCGCTTTTGGTTCAAGGCCAGCTTCACGCAGGTAAGGAGCAAGCAGCTGATCAGGGTGAAGAGCTAATAAATAACGCACATTCGTTTGCTGTGCATGTAAAAACGGGCTGGCGCTTAAACTTACTTGATTGAGGGCAAATAAATGTTGTTCGCTGGTATGTTCAGCATGCTCCACAGAAGCGGCTTGTTTACTGTCTGTTGGCAGCTCACTGCAACCGGTCACAGTTAATATTGCAGCGCAAACGCTTGCCAAATAGCTAACTTTGAATGTGTTCATACTGTTGTCTCCCAGCGAATTGTTATTTTAAAGAGCAAAGCGCACACACTGTTTAGTGTGTGCGTAAAGAGTGATTATTTTGGTAGGCGTTTATGAATAACCATATCCGTATAGTATTCATCGGTAATTTTGTATTTTTTCAAGATCAGACCTAGCAAGGCGTGGAATACACCAGGAATGATAGTTAGCATCAGTGCTAAGCCCATTAGGGTAAATTCGGTTTGCTCAACGTTAGGCTTGTACTCAAAAAATGCCAGTAATAAACCACCTGCTAAGCCAGCTAAGCCACCCCCTGCTTTTTGGCAGAATGAAATACCACCAAACGATAGACCCGAGGCACGAACGCCGTCTTTAATTTCACCGTAATCTACGGCTTCAGCAATGGCAGACCAGAATACTGGTGCATGTAAATCAACCACAAATGACAAGATGATATAAAGCACAAACGCCATCATTACATCACCCGGTTGCACCACAAAGTACATTAGCAATGAGATGAATAGCACGGCGATTTGTGATTGACGGAATAGCTTCATTTTACAGTAACGCTGGGTGATCCACGTACTTGCCACCATAGAGACAATAGATGCTGCAATACCCGCACTGGTAAAGGCCCCCGCTAAATCTGGCACACCTAAATAATAGGTTGCGTAATACATAGCAACACTGCCACGAATCGCATAGCCAAGCGTACCAAGTACACATGCTGCACAAAGTAGTAACCATTGGTCGTTTTTAATAAGCACTTTTAATTGCGTAATAACACTTTCTTTTTGCGGCTCGTGAGTAATACGCTCTCGAGTCGTTAAGAAGCAAAATAAGAACAACGCAACGGCACAGGCTGATACCAGCGCCATCGCCAGTTTATAACCGTAAGATAAACTATCGCCACCCCAGTAAGATGCTAATAACGGCACCGAGAATACAATCACCACATTGGCAATTTTAGCGAAGAACATACGGTAGCCATTAGCTGACAAACGCTCTTTAGGATCGGCAGTTAATACGCCGATATAAGAAATATAAGGAATAGCAACACCAGTAAACATCAAGGTCGCGAATAGGTAAGTCGCATAAGCCCAAGCTAACTTCATGTTGTAGTCGAAATCTGGCGTGGTAAAGAGCAGAACGACCGACAAACCATACGGTACAGATAAAAATAAGAACCAGTGACGGAACTGACCCCAACGGGTTTTCACTTTATCGGTGATCACCCCCATTAAAGGGTCGGTAAAGGCATCAACAAAACGCGCCACTAAGAACAACACACCCATATCAACCGGATCAAGTCCGTAGATATCGGTGTAAAAGAAAGACATAAAATAGAATAACGCTGCAACCATGACATTCACTGCCATGTCACCGGCACCAAAGCCGACCTTTTCTACAACGGATAACTTTTGAGATTCCATACAACAACACCCTAATTGGTCAATAATGAGCCGCCGCTCACTATTTCAAGCAATGTCGAAAAGCCTTCAACACTGCGTATCAAATAAATTTACAGCCCTAGATATTACACAGCTTGGCCATTGCGTTCGTTATTTTTGTAAATTTAATGCTAATCTAATTAATAGTATTATCATACTTATTAAATCGCAACTCTTTTCGACCGATGGCAAAGTATCGCGCCAGCAATAAAAAACCCCAGCAAAGCCGGGGTTTTTGGGTCTATTCAAGAAATTTAGAAAGAATAACGTGCACCAAGTGCGAATGTGCGTGAGTAGATACCGTTACCAAAGTTAAACAGGTTGTCGTTACCTTCACCATAGTAGTTTTGATATACGTCATCTAGGATGTTCGTTGCATCAAAAGTAACCACTAAATCATCATTCACATTGTAGCTAAATTGGAAATCTAAGCTTTGCTCAGGACGACTCCAGAATTGAATCGGGTTAGCAAAGATTGCCGCTTCGTTACCTGTGTAGAACTCAGAACGCCATACATAAGATAAACGCATGTCGAATGAATCACGCTCGTAGATACCTACGATACTGTATGATTCATCAGAAACACCTGACATTCGAGAATCAACATAGTTTGTTATTTCGCCTAATGTATTAAAATCAGGTGTTTGTTGCGATGAATCTAACGCTGTATAACTTGCTTGCACACCTAAGCCATTCAAGTACTCAGGAATTTCTTCAGGGAAATAAACTAAACCAACTTCTAAACCAGACAGCTCACCGTTTGCAGCATTGACTGCCGTACTCAGAACGTAAGGACGAGTTTCACCATCTTCACCTTCACGAACAACTGTTTTACGACCAGGAACAACTAAGCCTTCAATTTCTCGCTTAAAGTAAGCTGCGTAAAGTGAGCTTGTATCTGCGAAATACCATTCAAGTGATACGTCATAGTTCTTTGACTCTGTTGGTTTAAGATCTGGGTTACCCCCCGTTCCTGTACCATATACAGCACCTTCCGTTAGTGGGTCATACCAAATTTGAACTGCATTAAGGTCTGCAAAGTTAGGCATTCGTAATGTTTCAGTGTATGCAACACGACCAACTAGCTCATCAGTAATATTCCAGTTAAGTACTAAGCTTGGTAGCACTTTACTAACATCAGCATTCGCTTTCGCATTTTCTCCGAAGTCCATATCTTGTTCATATGAAACATAACGAACACCAAGCTCACCGCTGAGATCTTCCGTTAAGAAGAAGTTAGATGTCGCATATAAAGCGTATGATGTTTCATCAATTCGGAAAATTCGGCCTAATTGCAACTCTTCTAAGCCATAAACACTTCGAACGGCATCAGCATTATTAAGCATATAACTGCCATTTGCGGTTATAAAGCTGTCAAATACATCTGCTCTGCCATCAAAATAGTCTTCAACTTGATATATAAGGCCAGAACCATCTCCTGCAGCACCTGCTGCCACAAGTTGCTCCATAAGACTAGAAACGGAAGTATTACCCAAGCCCTCATTATTTAGACGATTAAACTCCTCAGCAGTTCTTTCCTCATAGCGGCCACCAAACTTAATCTTATCTATATACGCGCCACCTACTAAGTATTCTGCATCGAAGTTAAATGTAAGAGAATCACCACTGTTGCTTCCACCATTGTCATAAACAGTACCAGCATTCCAATTTGCAACAGCGGCCATATCAGCTTCGTTTACCGCTGTATTTGGGTCATCCCAAAATGCAATACCTGGCACACCGTCTTTATCGTTAAAATCTACATCTAAACCATATGCTGTGCGGTCAAAACGCATAGCGAAGAAGTCTGATTTAAACTCACTTTCTTGGTAAACTACTTCTGCATTAATAGTAAGGTAATCGCTTGCTTGCCACTCGGCACCTAGCGCATATAAGTAGCTATCAGTTCTACTACTTTCGAAATCACCACTTTGGAAGCCGCCAGCGCCAATCGCTTGCTTTTCTTTAATAACGTTAGTGCCATCAAACACCGTTGGTGTTTCAATGAAACCGTTACCGTTTTCAAATGTATTTGAGAACCACATCGCGTTTTGCGATTCATTTCGATAACCTGTGTAGAAACCTTCAGCTGTGATTTCTAGAGTTTCATCTGGTGCCCACTGTAAAGATATAGATGCTGCTGGACGCTTACGTAAACCAGTATATGAAGTACCGAAAATAGCATCTCGAGCCAACAAGTACTCTGTAGCTTCCCCTTCAACATCTAATGTTGAACCAGCAGTAGTAGGTAGTCCCCCTTCAAGACCAGCTTGCCATACTAAATTACCTTGTGAATCATAATTAGGAACTCGTGAGTATGGAGAGTAAAGTGCTTGTGGTTTATCAGTAAAGAATGGGAACGCTGCACCCGCTGTAATGGTGTCATCGCGGTAATGTGTTTCAGCATAAGAAATATTGAAAAGTGCACCAAACTCACCAGCACCGTCGATTTCCCAACGGTTAGAAAGTAACGCACTGATATTTGGATCAACTTCATCTGGTTGATCTGAGTAAATCGCACGTGCTGCTAAAACAACTTTTTCACCTTCGAAGTTGAAAGGACGGTGGGTTTTAATATCAATCGCACCTGCGATACCACGTTCAATTTGATCCGCCGAACGGGTTTTATAAACTGTTACGCCTGAAAGTAAACTTGCAGGAATGTCTTGCAGCGCCACATCACGACCCGCACCTGTAAAGATAGCGCGGCCATTAACTGTGGTATTAACATCAGTAAGACCACGGATTGAAACCGCACTTACTTCACCAGCACCACGGCCTGTTGTTTGTACACCTGTCACACGTTGTAGTGCTTCAACTACGTTGTTATCAGGGAATTTACCAATATCTTCAGCAACAATTGCATCCACGATTTGAACGCTTGCACGTTTTTCATCTAGCGCTTTGTTTAAACTGCCGCGAATACCTGATACTTGAATAACCTCCATCTCATCGACGTTATTCTCAGGAGTTTTTGGTGCTTCCTCCTGTGCAAAAGCAAATTGACAGGTAAATGCCATAACTACAGCACTGGCTATGTGTGTTCTTTTAAACATAAGCGGTGTTCTCCAAATTATAGTTTTATCGGTCCGCTGAACTTTCCCCATTCAGTTACCGAAGAGTGACCACTGCATTGTGCATCGTGTGTTGTCAAAACGGTGCGCGAGTGAATCTACATTTTATTATGTTAATACATTGCTGCCTGAACTTTAATCATATTGTATGATTATTTAACAGTCAACTCAAAAAGCCAAATTAAAATTAGTGCCATTATGTTTACAAAAAACGTTGTAATTATAACACGTTACAAACTCAAAAAGGGCTGCGTTTTTATTTTGGGAATTTATGTATCCCCATTATTATCAGTCACTTAGCGTTTGTTTGTTTGCTTGTTTAATTTGTCTTTAGTTCATCCAGAGCGACAAAAAAGGGCTAACAAGTTATTTACCCGGCGTATTTTGATGCTACTATGATAAAAATACAATAATACAATATAGAGTTATTTTTTGCTGCACTTTTACTGGTTTGTTTCGATGTAAACAATCAGTTACTCAGTATAATCAGGCATACACTGTGTATTATCTGGTCATTTAGAGCGAGCTCTAAATACAAAAGCTGCAGTTCGAACAACAATTATTAGTCACAGAGGACACTCATGAAGAAATTAAAAGCGTTAGCGCTGCCATTGCTTTTTTCGAGCAGCTTAGCCGTTGCACAAAACCCATTATTCACCGATGTATTTACTGCAGACCCAGCAGCACTTGTTCACAATGACACCGTATACCTTTATACAGGTCATGATGAAGCACCTAATAATGATGTGTTTTTTGAAATGCACGACTGGTTAGTCTTTTCATCAACAGACATGGTGAACTGGAAAAAACACGGCCCAATCATGAAAGCAACCGACTTTAAATGGGCTAAAGGCGAAGCATGGGCTTCACACATGATTGAGCGTGATGGCACTTTCTATTTCTTTACAACCGTTCGTCACAACGACACTAAACCAGGTTTTGCAATTGGTGTTGCGACGTCTAAATCACCAACAGGTCCATTTAAAGACGCGATTGGCCATGCATTGGTTACCGATGATATGACCAAGCACACGCCAAATGATTGGGACGACATCGACCCTGCAATTTTTACTGAAGAAAACGGCGATACTTACATGTTCTTTGGTAACTTAATGCCAAAATACGTAAAGCTAAGCGACGACTTACTGTCTCTTGATGGTGAAATTAAAACGCTAGACTTGCCTAACTTTACCGAAGCGTTATGGGTTCATAAGAAAAACGACAACTACTATGTTTCGTACGCATGTGAGTTCCCTGAGAAGATCTGTTATGCCATGAGTAAAAGTATTCACGGACCGTGGGAATATAAAGGTATCTTGAATGAGATCGCAGGTAACAGCGAAACCAACCACCAATCAATCATCGAATACAAAGGTAAAGACTACTTTATTTACCATACTGGTGCTGTACCACCGATTGATGGCAAACCAAGTGGCGGGCGCTTTCGTCGTTCAGTGGCGATTGAGCCACTTTACTACAACGAAGATGGCACACTTAAACGTATTATCATGACCACTGAAGGTCTAAGTAAACAAGACAAGTAATATCAAAAAGGGCTCTTTAAGAGCCCTTTTTAATGCTCAAATGTAATACAAATAAACAAATTTAACGGAAAATCCTCACTTTCCGATAAGCAAAAAACTTCCCTAATAGCGCAAAAACAGCGAAAAAAGCGCCAAAAATGGCAACTTGAAAAAATTAAAATCACGCTGTACATATTGTAAACACTGATACTTCATGTTTACATATCAATTACCTTTGCAAAAGTATTTGCACATTTTAAATCGTACTATAAAATTACAATACTACGTTCTTATTAGTTTGATATAGGCACGCGGCAATTTTATTGACAACAATCGAATAAAAAAATGAATCCCAGTTTCAAGAGGACACATAAAATGAAATTAAATAAATTAGCCATGGTCATAGCCTGCTCTTTGGCTGTTACAGGTTGTGGCAAAGAAGATGGTACTAAGCTTGACACAGCACCAGCGGTTGCCGACCCGCAAAGTGCAAAACCGACAGTAAGCAGCAGTGTTGAATACACTGAATCTGGTAGCGTAATGGTTACCAATGTAAGCGTGCACGATCCTTCTGTCGTTAAAGTTGACGACACTTATTATATTTTTGGTTCACACCTTGCTGCCGCTAAATCAACTGATCTCTTGAACTGGGAAATGATTTCGAGCCTTTCAGCTAACGCAGCCGTTAATGAAAGCCCATTATTCGATTACAACTACACAGGTGAAATTGCCGAAGGTATTGAATGGACAGATGGTTTTACAGGAAACTGGGCGGCCGATGTAATCAAAGCGCCAAATGGCAAATTTTGGTTTTACTATAACCACTGTGCACAAGATAACCCAGATACCGCAGATGTGGTTGATGAAGTGTGTTGGAACCGCTCTTACCTTGGTTTAGCTGAAGCTGACAATATTGAAGGCCCATATAAAAACAAAGGTATTTTCTTACGCAGTGGTTATCGCTCAGAAGCTGAATTTACAGCTTACCCACTTGATAACGGCCAAACGACATGGAATGGTGCCGTTGATCCTAACGTAATCGATCCAGCGGCATTCTATGATGCTGACGGCAAACTTTGGATGGTTTACGGTTCATACTCTGGCGGTATTTTCGTACTAGCAATGGACGAAGAAACGGGTATGCCTGAAGCTGGTCAAGGCTATGGTAAAAAGCTAGTAGGCGGCGACTTCCGTGCAATGGAAGGTGCATTTGTTATGTACAGCCCAGAAAGTGAATACTACTACTTATTCTACTCAGTAGCTGGTTTTGCGCTAAATGATGGTTACAACATTCGTGTTGCTCGTTCTAAAACACCAGATGGTCCTTACCTAGATAACGCAGGTAACGATATTTCAACATTAGGCGGCTTAGAAGTTGGTGAAAAACTAATGGGCGGCTTTGAGTATACACAAGAGCTTGGCGAAACAGCACCAGCATGGGGCTACCAATCACCAGGTCATAACTCTGCTTACTACGATGAAGCGACAGGTCGCCATATTTTAGTAACGCATACGCGTTTTCCGCAAACATCGACTGAGTTCCCAACCATTTCAGAAGCGCACCAAGTTCGCGTACATGAAATGTTCATTAACTCATTAGGTTGGCCTATGGCTTCACCGCAGCGCTATGTGCCGCTTGAAGGCGACAACATGGTTGTGGCAGATGAACTTTATGGTTATTACAAATTTATCAACCATGGTAACGATGTAAATACAGATGCTATTCGTTCAATGCATATTGCTTTAAACGAAGATCACTCAGTAACCGGTGATGATCCAGGTATCTGGTACATGATTGATGACTCAAATATTAAGCTTGAGTTAGATTCTGGTACGTACTTTGGTGTGGCTAAATGGCAATGGGATGATGCAACTAAAGCGATGGCTGTCACTGTATCTGCAACATCAAGCGAAGGTGCAACCATTTGGGCAAGTAAACGTGATGAAATCACAGATACAGCTAACGTACTAGGTACTGTTCAAGAAGCGCTAGATATTAAAACTGAATTATCAATTGCAGACGAAGGCTACTCATTACCAACAAAAGGTAAAGACGGTGCTGCAATTAACTGGGAAAGTAGTGATGAGTACTACATCACCAGTGAAGGTTCGGTATTTATTCCAACGCCAGATCGCGGTGATAAAGCAGTTACGTTAACGGCTAATATCTCATTAAACGGTGAAAGCACAACCAAAACATTCAATGTAAATATTGAAGCGCGCCCTGAGTTTAAAAATGCGATTGCACACTATGCATTTGAAGATTCACTCAGTGATGGCTTAGGAAACCTTGATGATGCGGGTGTAACAGACAACAGCATGCTAAATGTGGGTGCTGGTACAGCAGCCTACGCTGAAGGTCAAACAGGTAAAGCATTTAACTTTGATGGTGCAACGGGTGTTCGTTTACCTGATGATCTTGTTACTGGCGATGAGTACACTATTTCATACTGGTTTAAGCCAACTGTACTGACTAACTTCACGCCTACATTCTTCGCGGCAACCTCTGATGCACGTTGGATGAGCTTGATCCCAGGTAGTACCCACTTTACAACAACACCAATGCTTTGGAGTCGTTACTTAGCTGATGATGGCACAGATATGTGGAACCAAATCATCTCTGACTCACCAGCGGTAATGGATTGGAATCATATTGCCATCACTTATGCTAATGGCACAGCGACACTTTATCGTGATGGTGTACGCTCAGGTACGATGCCACGTCCTGATTTCTTTAGCACACAAACAGGTAACTTTGCGCTGGGTGTGAACTACGGTTGGGACTTACCTTTCCAAGGTCAAATTGATGAATTTATCGTCTATGACTATGCGCTAAACGGCTTAGATATCAATGGTGCGGCTATCAATAACCTGACAGATCCGACTAAATTCGAAGACTTCATTACAGATGCGCTTGATTTAGGTGATGTTTCTGCAGTACGTGATAGCTTTGAATTACCACGAGTAGGTCCATTTGTATCTGGTATTAGCTGGACGTCAAACAACGAAGAGTACTTAAAACCAGTTAACGGCACGGCTGTTGTGACACAACCAAGTGCGTCTGCTGGCGACCAAGTTGTAACATTAACTGCAACCATTAAGTACAAAGACTTTACTGATACTAAGTCATTCGATGTAACCTTAAAATCACTTGCACCTGCTGAATACAGCTTTGAAGGTGACCTAACTGCATTAAACGGCGCATACGCGGCGGGTAAATCAACGGGTGGTTTCATCAATAATACTGGCGGTAGCGTAAGCTATGTTGACGGTGTAATTGGTCAAGCAGTATTCCTAGAAGGTTCAGGTGTTCGTTTACCGGATAACCTAATCACGACTAATGACTACTCTGTATCTATGTGGCTTAAACCAGAAAGCTTCACAGATTACACAACAACGTTCTTTGCCGGTGCAAGTGCAAACGCATGGTTAAGTTATGTACCATCGATGGCAGGCTCAGCGCTAACGCGTTTATGGGCAAATAACGGTGCCTTCTTCGATAATGCAGAACTAGATAGCCGTATTCCTGCAAAAGAGTGGACACATGTTGCTTTCACTGTTGATGGTACAAACGGTGATGTGCTGAAGATGTACGTTAACGGTGAACTACAGCTAGAAACCGATGGCTTCCCACGTGTATTCACGGTTCCTGGTGAAACAAATGAGTTTGCTCTAGGTGTTAACTACTGGGATACGCCATACCACGGTGCTATCGATGAACTGAAAATTTTCAACGGTGCGATTAGCGCTGAAGAAATAAAAGCACTCTTTGATGCAGCTGCTGCACAAGAGTAACAAAGTGAGGTGAGCTGCCTCACCTCAACTATTTGTTGTCTGGAAAAGCCGGGTGAAAACCCGGCTTTTTTCTAAAGCTTTAGTACCTTTTGCCGATACATACATATCATTCACTTTCATCGCTCTTATTATGGCTATTAACTCATTAGCAAGTGCGCTAACTATCTCAAACGCAAGCACAGCAAGCAGTCATACCCACTCAAAAGTAGGCTACAAACTTAGCAGCCAAGAGATGAATAAACTCTCTGGTCGTGAAGTAGAGCCCGCTCAAAAAGAAGAAGTATCTAGCGAACTCCCCGCGCATATTCGCAAAATGGTTGAGCAACTTGAAAAGCTCAAAGAACAACTCGAACTCGCCAAAGAGCAATTAGCCAAACTGCAAGCGCTCAAAAACCAAGAAGATGAAGCTGTAAAAGTGCAAGTTGAAACACAGACCAAGATGGTGATGGAAATCCAAACGCAAATAATGTCTCTTAGCCAATCAATTAGCGATGCGCTAAAAGAAGCAGGTATTAGCGACCCTGGAGTGCTAATGAGCGTGCTGGTGTGATAGAAGCTTTAAGCTGTAAGTTTTGAGCTATAAGCTTTAAGTCTCAAGTTTTACTCTTGTCGCTTTCATCTCGCTAACTCCCTTTCATGCTCACTTTACTCTTGCAACTTTACCCTCGCTAACTTCTCTCAAAAAACCCAAAAAAGGGTCAAAACCCAGTGAGTATGCGGGCTCTGAAATATCGAGCACGCAAATACGAAACTTCCTTAGCAGTAAAAATAGGTGTTATTTAGGGTCATTGTCGTTACATTTAGTAGCTGTTAAAACAACTTGTTTTGTTCAATAAATCAACAGCATAAAATTAACGACCTAACCTACATAGCCACTTTACGAACTCAATGACAAAGACCGTTCAAATAAAAAACAACACTTAAATCCCACCAAAAAGCCTTTCCTAGCACTTTTTTAGTATAGAAATTAACCAACTCATTCGTATTATGAATTCACCCTATGAACGAAGTGAGGGCGTCTTATGCGTCAAATTTTATTACTTTCTGTAAATGGATTTACGCTACAAAAACTGTTTTTACTGGCATCGTTATTGGTGTGCTTTTTCACCTCAGCTGAAGAAACAAGCCCTATCTCAACAGCAAGAGCATGGTTAACCTTGGTTGATTCTGGAGAATACCACGAGAGCTGGCAGCAAGCTGATCAGGTTTTTCAAAACACCACGCCCAAAGCTCGCTGGCAAACAGCCTTAGATCAAATACGCGTTCCTTTAGGCCGAGTTATGTCTCGCACCTATTTTGGCACAGCAGAGTATAGCTCATTACCCGGCCTGCCAAATGGTGAGTATTTAGTAGTCAAGTTTCAAACCGAGTTTATGAATAAAGAGGCAGTTGTTGAAACACTCAGCCTTAGCAAAGCCGCCGATGGCTGGCACCCATTAGGCTATCTGATCGATTAGTATAGAGCAGCGCAAAGCGCCCTTAGGCTTTGTGCTGTAAGAGTTATCGGCAGTCAAAATACGTATCTGCGGGAAAATAAACCGCACAATTGATGAATAGTATTTATTGTTCGTCGTCGTAACATAAAAACACTTCAAGACGTACTAAATAAACAACAAGTAAATGGAATTGCTATGAGAAAAACGCTCTTACTAATCATTTTTTTAAGCTGCTTTTGTGCACATGCTGAGGAGCTCGAAGTTATTCATCGCGCTAAAAGCTGGCTTGCGTTAATCGACAACGGTCAGTATCAGCAAAGTTGGCAGCAAGCAGACTCATTATTTAAACAAACAATGCCACAAAGCAACTGGAGCAAAGCGTTAAAACAAGTTCGGGTACCGCTTGGCAAGGTGGTTTTACGTAAGAATTTAAGCCTGATGAATTACGACTCTTTGCCCGGAACACCTGATGGCGAATACGTGATCATTCAGTTTCAAAGCCAATTTATGAATAAAGAGCAGGCCATTGAAACAATTAGCCTCAGCAAAAGTAGTGGCCAGTGGCAACCTATCGGTTATTTTATTAATTAGGGGTTAAATTTAGGTTTTAGGTTCTAGGTTCTAGGTTCTAGGATTGCATTGTAGAAAGGCTTTAGCCGTGAAGATTATGTGATGGACAAAATTCGGCACTAAAGTACCTCCTACGTGAGGTTTTATATGTAATGTGGTAGGCGTCACGCTTGCTTGGCGCGTCATGAAATCAACACCCAAAGAGCAGACATACACATCACAAACATACCCCACCGCTCAGCTAAAAACTGACAGCTGAAGGCTGACAGCTCCTAAACAACGCGCGAAATAAATTTCACGCCTACAACAACACGTGGGGTTTTATATGCAATGCAGAGGCATGAGAAGGTTTTGATGGATTATGTTGGGTTTCGCTTCGCTCAAAACAACCTCACCGCTCAGCTTGGAACTTTACTCTCGTTAACTTGACCCTCGTTAACTTTACCCTCGTTAACTTTACTCTCGCTAACTTTACTCTCGCTAACTTTACTCTCGCTAACTTGATCCATCAGCCACAAAAAAAGCCACTCATAAATGAAGTGGCTTTGGTTGAGTCGATTTTTTACTTATAACTTAATTTGGTTCACGCAGATGGAACACTTGGCACTTGTTACCTAAATCAGGTTGTTGTGCGAAGTTAGTGTTTTCAGCTAAACCACAGTTACTTAAACCAAGCGCTTGTTTTGTGTAGCGGTTGATCAGCATAACACCACCGCCTTCTACCGGAGCAATACGCCACTGTGCTGTTTTCGCTGCACAAGACGCCATTTCTACGTTGGCACCTGGTACTAAGGCGTTATCAGCTACCGCAGCACAGAACTCGCTATCAGCGCTTTGTTTAAGGCTTACATAGCCTGTATCTGTTGGTGTGAAGAACCATTGCTGTGCATCTTTATGCGTAAAAGCTTGTTGCTCAACATTGGTACCCGCTTTAACCGTATCCGCCACGCTAAGTGCTTTACCACTTTGTTGGCTTAATACGACAACACTGCCCATAGGGCGTAATTGCCAGTCGCCACACGCTGTTGCGTCGCTTTGCTGTAAAACCGCTTGGTTTTGTGCGGCAGAACAACCAGCAACCGCTAATGGCTTGCCTGTGTAACGGTTAGTAATAGAGACATTACCATCTGTACTTGGTGCTACTTTCCATTGCTGACAGAAGTTATTGCGCCATGCTGCAGATTGTACTTTAGCGTTATCTGCGTCATTACAGCTTTCAAGCTCTAAGAACTTGCTGTCTTCACGGTTAGCTAAACGAACAAAACCATCTGTTGTTGCATCAATAACCCATTGACCATTGGTGCTTGCACACTGACGTTGAACTGCACGTGCATCTTGTGGATCAGCTGCAATGTCTAAACATAAGCCGCTTGTTGCATTCACTAATTGGTAACGTTGACCTTGCACTCGCGTTACCAGTGGGCCGTATTCACCTGATGGCGGAGCTACTTCAACGCCTGGTGTTAATGGTTTACCAAAGCTTGGTGTGCCATCGTCGTTCCAAGTGAATTTTTGCGCACGTAATGAACGCGTTGCACTACAACCGTGCTCTACCGAATCATTACCGTGATAAACTAACCAATCTTCTGTGCCGTCTGGCGATGTGAAAAAGCCGTTGTGACCTGGGCCAAACACTTCTTCTGTACGCTCAAATACTGGCTTTTCGTATTTTTTCCAGCTGCTCGCTTTAAGCGGATCGTCACCAACAAGCTCAAGCATACCTAGTTTGTAATCAGGAGTATTACAGAAGCTCGCTGAGTACGTCATAAACGTACGGTCATTGTGCTGTAAAATTTCAGCGCCTTCAGTTACTTTACGACCACTGATTTCCCAATCTAGCTCAGGACGCGTGATCACCGTATGCGGTGAGTTCTTCTTCAGAGTCCATGGGTTTTCCATTTCAGCAATAATGTTTAATTGCTGATCGCCCTGCCATTGTGAGTAGATCACATATAGCTTGTCTTTGTATGTTAGGTAGTTACCGTCGATGTTCCATACGTTAGGCATTAATGCGCCCTTGTATTCGTATGGACCCATAGGATCGTCACCGGCACTTTCTAATACGTTTAAGTGTTGGTTATCTAAAGTGCCATCAGTACCGGCTGTGTACATCATGTACCAACGGTAGCCGTTTGGCCCTTTTAGACGATGGAATTCAAACGCCCAGAAGTTACAGCAACGCTCAGGGTTCGAATCAGACCAAACATTGATAGGTGTTGCATCAGCAAGGCCCGCTAATGTTGGTGATTTACGCATCACTAACTCAGAAGTCCACGTTGTTGTAGTTAGGTAATAGTTACCATCCCAATACTCAAGCCATGGATCGGCGCCATTTGGGAAAAGAGGATTAGTAAAAATACCATCATCTTGAATTGGCGCTTTTGCTGTGGCTGCGACATCTGCTTTGGCTGTGTTGTCTCCAGCCGTAGTCTGACAGCCCGTCAGAGCGCCAAACGACAAGGCAAATAGGCTAGCTAAGCCAGCCTTTTGCATTGCGCTTTTAAGCTTTGTTGTTTTCACATTTGTGTTCCTTTATTTTGTACCAAATTCGTACACGATGCGTGTTGAATACACGTCACCTGGCAGTAATGTTGTGCTTGGGAACGTTGGCTGATTAGGTGCATCAGGGAAATGCTGTGGCTCTAAACAAAAACCACTTCTGAAATTATGCACTAAGCCAGACGCTTGCTGAGTACTACCGTCTAAGAAGTTACCTGAATAAAACTGTACTGCTGGCTCTTCTGTGTAAACTGTTAACGTACGGCCTGAGTTTGCTTCGTAAACCGTCGCTGCTTCAACAAGTTCATTGCTTGGCGTGTCTTTAAGCACAAAGTTATGGTCATAACCTTTACCAAGTTTCAGTTGTTCATTGCTTGCTTTGATATCTTGACCGATTGCTTTAGCAGTACGGAAGTCAAACGGTGTGCCAGCCACATCCATCAACTCACCAGTTGGGATCAAGCCGCCATCCACAGGGGTAATTGCTTTTGCGTTAATTTGCATTTGGTGATCAAGAATGTCGCCTTTACCCGCTAGGTTAAAGTAGCTGTGCTGCGTCATATTGATGATGGTCGGCTTGCTTGTTGTCGCAATAAACTGCATATCTAGCGTGTTGTTGTTCGTTAGCGTGTAAGTCACTTCTGTCGTCACTTCACCCGGGTAACCTTGGTCACCATCAGGGCTCACTAAACTTAAGGTTACACCTGCGCTGTTTTGCGTCGTGAACGGTGTCATGTTCCACACTTTTTTGTCGAAACCTTGCACACCACCATGTAAATGGTTGTCACCATCGTTAGTCGCTAATTGGTATTCAGTGCCATTTAAGGTGAATTTACCGTTTGCGATACGGTTACCAAAACGACCGATGATTGCACCGTAGTAAGTTGTCGCTTTTGTGTACGCTTCTAGGTTATCTAAACCCAGTACAATATTACCCATTTCGCCTTTTGCATCTGGCGTTTCAATACGCGTGATAATGCCGCCGTAGTTGATCACATCAACGCTAATACCATTGCTGTTAGTCAACGTTACTTGATTAACTGGGGTCTGATCAGCAAGTACGCCATAGGCCGTCATTGATGCTGAAGGGGAAGTCGTCATATTGTCTCCTTGATGAGCACACGCTGGTGTAAGGGCAATCCCACATGTCACCAACAATGCATAAAGCCCGCGCGACTTTTTCGTGTTCGAACTGGCTGTTTGATGAGTTGTTTTTAAACCTTGGAAAACACATTGCAATGACATATGAATAACCTTTTTGTAATTGTATTTATAGTTTTATAATACAAATACAGGTGTCATTGCAAATTTAATCGCTAAAGTTGGATTTTGCCGTCTTTCACCATGATGCAATCCATACCCGCACTTTTGGCGGCTTGGTAGCCAATTTGCGTGTCTTCAAACACCACACATTGACTTGGTTCAACACCTAAAAGCGCTGCTACTTTTAAGAATGTTTCTGGGTTCGGCTTGCCTTTACTAACATCACTGGCAGTCACTAAGGCACCAATTTTATTAATTAAATTCGTATCTGTTAGATGATCAATTGCATGCTCGCGGTCAGCCCCCGTGCCCACACCCATTGGCAATACACCATGGTACTTTTCAAGTACTGCGACGGTTTCGTCAATCACTAGTGGATGATGTTGTAAATCAACCCAAAACTGGTGTTTATCTTTTGCCACAACCAAGGGGTCATGATCTAAACCAAATTTTTCGTTAAGCATTTCAATTGTTTTAACGGTCGGAATGCCGCCTAAGCTATACATGTAGTCGTAATCGAATGGATACCCATAGGCTTCGCAAGCTTTCTGCCATGCCTGTAAGTGACTGCCCATTGAGTCAATTAAGGTGCCATCCATATCAAAAATAATGCCTTGGTAGGCGCTTAAATCGATCATATCTACTCCTAAAATGTTTAGCTTCACAATAGCATAAGCCAGCGAAGAGCGTGGCTCATCACTGGCTTAATCGACAACAAAATTTGGGGTGAACGTGCTCACACACAGCACGTTCTAGTACATAAAGTACTAATTCTTACAGGCCACGTTTTAGCATGTAGTAAGCTGCGTTATGACGAAGCTCTGTTTTGAAACCACGGATCGTCGTATCGTTATCGATGATCATCGTTTCAACGCCAGCCATTTCAGCAAAATCGATAATCATATCGGTTGTTACTGCTTGGCTGTATGCAGTGTGGTGTGCACCACCGGCGTGGATCCATGCAGCTGATGCTACAGATAGATTTGGTTTTGGTTCCCAAAGCGCTGAAGCAACAGGTAAGTGAGGTAAATCAGCTGGCGGAGCCACTGTGTCTACTTCGTTAATTAGAATACGGAAACGGTTACCCATATCAATTGGTGATACGTTGATTGCAGCACCTGGTTTTGCAGTAAACAATAAACGACCTACATCACATTTCACACCAATAGTGTGCTGGTGAACTTCAAGACGTGGCTTTTGCGCTGCAATTGAAGGACACACTTCTAACATGTGCGCGCCAAGTACTTGGTCAGTCTCACCCATGTTGTAAGTGTAATCTTCCATGAATGAACAACCGCCCTCACGGCCTTCACCCATTACTTTCATGATGCGAACCATAGCAGCTGTTTTCCAGTCACCCTCACCACCGTAACCATAGCCTTTCGACATTAGGCGCTGTGTAGCAAGACCTGGAAGACCAGAAAGGCCTGATAAGTCTTCAAAACAGTTAGTGAATGCTTTAAAGCCGCCTTTCTCTAAGAAGCGCTCCATACCAAGCTCTAAACGTGCTTCGTTGCGTAGCATTTTCACTGCGTAATCGTCTTGTAGAGTTTCGTCAGCAATTACGTAGTCTTGCTTATATAGCTCTAACTGTGCATCGATTTCGTCTTCTGTGATTGTATCAACCACTTTTACAAGCTCAGCGACACCAAACGCGTGTACTTCATAACCAAAAGTAATTTGCGCTGAAACTTTGTTACCTTCAGTAACCGCAACTTGACGCATGTTGTCGCCAAAACGCGCAACTTTAAGTGTTTGGCTTTCTGCCCAACCTTTTGCCGCACGACACCAGTCATCTAACTGCTGTTGTACGTCAGCACGTTGCCAGTGACCTGCAACAACTTTACGCTCTTTACGCATTACAGTACCGATGAAACCGAACTCACGGTCACCGTGTGCACTTTGGTGCGTATTCATGTAGTTCATGTTGATGTCAGACCAAGGAAGGGCTGCATTGAACTGAGTATGAAGGTGTAACCAAGGCTTACGTAATTCGCTTAGGCCAGCAATCCACATTTTCGCAGGTGAGAAAGTGTGCATCCATAAAACTAAACCAACACAGTTAGGATCCGTATTTGCCGCTTGGCAAACAGCGTGAATTTCTTCAGGTGACTTAACGGTAGGCTTACATACCAAGTTTACTGGTAGGTTCGCTTCGCTGTTTAAGCCCGCTACAATTGCTTCGCTGTCTTTGGCAACCGTTTCTAACACCTTAGGACCATAAAGATGTTGTGAGCCGGTAACAAACCAGACTTCTTTCGTCATCGTCGTCATGTTAATAATCCTCTAAATTCTTGCTATTTGCTCTGACCGTAATACGCGTTTTTACCGTGCTTACGTAGATAATGTTTATCCATCACTGCTTTTTTAAGTTCAGCTGCGTGTGGATCTAAAGTGCGTGTTAAATACGCCATGCGTGCAATCTCTTCGAGTAGCGCGGCATGGTATACAGACTGAGCGGCATCTTTACCCCACGTGAAAGGCGCATGACCCGCAACAATCACCATAGGTGCAGCTTTCGGATCGCGGTCTTGATACGCATCAGTAATTTGAATACCGGTTTCTAATTCATAATCGCCATTCACTTGCTCATCGGTTAGCTCACGAGTACAGGTGATGTCACCGTGTACATAGTCAGCGTGAGTTGTGCCAAGGCAAGGAATGCTTTGTTTTGCTTGTGCCCATGCAGTTGCATAGGTTGAATGCGTGTGTGTGACACCGCCAATTGAATCAAAGTGGCGATATAAATGAACATGTGTTTTAGTGTCAGAAGACGGACGCATAGACCCTTCAACAATGTTGTTTTCAAGGTCGACGATCACCATGTCGTCGGCTTTCATTTGGTCGTACGAAACACCACTTGGTTTAATCGCGATTACGCCTTTGTCACGGTCGATTTGCGATACGTTACCAAAGGTATAAATTACTAAGCCACGACGTTGCAGCTCCATGTTCGCTTCATAGACTTCACGTTTTAGTTCAGTAAAACTCATGCTTTGTCTCCGTTTACATAGCTTGCAAGTGCTTGGTAGTTAGCATAAAGCTCGTCATACACAGCAACGCGCTCAGGGTTTGGTAAGTACTGATGACATACTGACGACGCCATTACTTTTTGAGCATCTGCTACTGTTGCGTGCTCACCCGCAGCAACCGCAGCCATAATTGCCGCACCCAATGCACAGCTTTGCTCACTTTCTAAAACGTCGATTGGACAGTTCCAAACATCAGCACAAGTTTGCATTACGTAGTCTGATTTTTTAGAGATACCGCCGATAACAACCACTGACTCGATTGGCACGCCTTCGCTACGGAAACGCTCAGTGATAGCACGTGCGCCAAACGCAGTTGCTTCAACAAGCGCTTTGAAGAACTTAGGTGCATCAGTGCCCATTTTTAAGCCTGTTAATGCCATGGCAACGCTTTGGTCAGCATCTGGCGTACGACGACCATTTACCCAATCAAGCGCCGTTACATCGTTGCTTGTTACAGGCAATGCAGCTGCCGCTTTTGATAACTCAACTAAGATTGAGTCTTCTAGCTTGTTAACTAACGCTTGCTCAGCGTCAGATAGATTTGTAAGTTGGCGAGTTGGCCAAAGTACTAGGTTCTTGAACCATGCGTATAAATCACCAAACGCAGATTGACCTGCTTCTAAGCCAACCATTCCAGGGATCACTGAGCCGTCAACTTGACCACAAATACCTTTAACGCAAGTATCACCAAGCTGCTCTTGAGACGTTACTGTGATGTCACAGGTTGAAGTACCCATTACTTTAGTTAGAACACCAGGGCGAACATTGGCTGCTACTGCCCCCATGTGACAGTCAAATGCACCGTAACCAACAACAATACCTTGTGGTAAACCAAGCTTCTCGGCCCACTCAGCCGTTAAGTTGCCAGCAACTTGATCGCTTGGCTCTGTAGTTGCATTTAACGTATCAACAACACCATCTAATAGTGGATCGATATTGCTGAAGAAACTGTTTGGTGGGAAACCGCCCCACTGCTCGTTCCACATTTGTTTGTGGCCCGTTGCACAACGCCCTAGCTTTAATACTTCAGGGTGCGTTGTGCCGCACATTAGCGCGGTCATCCAATCGCAGTGTTCAACCCATGAATAAGTGGCTGCTTTTACACTGCTATCAACGCGGAAAATATGTAATGCTTTGGCCCAGTACCACTCAGAAGAGTAGATACCGCCCATGTGTGAAAGGTAGTTCACATCGTTGTTAGTGGCAGCTGCAGTGATTTCATTTGCTTCTTTAATAGACGTATGGTCTTTCCACAAAATGAACATCGCATTTGGATTTTCTGCAAATTCTTCAGTTAATGCCAGTGGTGTACCTTGGCTATTAATTGCCACAGGCGTTGAGCCAGTTGTATCAAAGCTCATACCCACCACTTTGTCTGCAGTACCCGCTGGAACTTGTGACCATAGACCATTTACTACTTCTACAAGGCTATCAATATAGTCTTGTGGATGCTGACGAAACTGATCCTTACTTGGGTCACAATATAAGCCTTGTGCCCAGCGCGGGTAGTTTACTAAATGGCTGGCAAGTTCTTCACCAGTCGCAACATCAACGAGTAATGCTCTTACCGAGTCTGACCCGTAGTCTAATCCCAACGTATAACGAGACATAATTACCTTTCACTAATTGCTTACTAACATTGTTAGTCATTATCTTTATTTGTATGATAATATCAACAATACCAGATTGTAAAGGTATTATAAAAATATTATTAACAGGATTATTTGCTGCTGGCGGGCGATTTATTGCGCAATTCCTCTGGAAGATTAGATTGTTTTTTCAGCACAAATAATAGGTTAAAGCCACTACATTAACTTTTGTATGATAAGAATGGGATAACTATGTCTAGTCAATTAGAACAACTTAAAGCAGTGACAACCGTTGTTGCTGACACGGGTGATTTTGAAGCAATCAACGAATATAAACCGCAAGATGCAACAACAAACCCATCACTAATCTTAAACGCGATTCAAATTGAGAAATATCGCCCACTTGCTGCCGAAGCCGTATCATGGGCAAAAGCACAAAGCAGTGACGCAGCTGAAGTTGTAACAAAAGCAGCCGACAAGCTAGCGGTATTAATTGGCTCTAAATTAATGGAGCAAGTGCCGGGTTTAGTTTCAACAGAAGTGGATGCGCGTTTATCATTTGATACTCAAGCAACCATTGATAAAGCACTTGAGCTTGTTGCTTTATATAAAGAGCAAGGCATCGACACATCGCGCGTGTTAATCAAAATTGCTTCAACATGGGAAGGTATTCAAGCAGCCAAGGTACTTGAAGCGCAAGGTATCCGTTGTAACCTAACGCTGGTATTTGCATTTGCTCAAGCACGTGCTTGTGCCGAAGTGGGTGCTTACCTAATTTCACCATTCGTTGGTCGTATTCTTGACTGGTACAAAGCACAAGATGCAAGCGCTGATTTCGACGGTGCTAACGATCCGGGCGTTAAGTCAGTAACGCATATCTACAGCTACTTCAAAAAGCACGGCTACGAAACGATTGTAATGGGCGCAAGCTTCCGTAACATCGGTGAAATCCAAGAATTAGCAGGTTGTGATCGTTTAACTATCAGCCCTAAGTTACTTGCTGAACTAGCTGCAACTGACGCACCATTAACTCAAAAACTATTACCAGCAACAGAAAAAGCAGAAGCGCCAGCTGCAATGACTGAACAAGCTTTCCGCTGGGAAATGAATGAAGATGCTATGGCAACTGAAAAGCTAAGCCAAGGTATTCGTCAATTCGCAATTGACCAAGAGAAACTAGAGTCAATCTTAAGCGAACTAGTTTAAACCGATTGTTTAAGCAGCAAAAAGCCCGCAAACCAAGGTTTGCGGGCTTTTTTTATTGCCTGCACATCATCACAAAGGCAGGCTTATCGTGTTGCGATTACGATAATTTTCGCCAGTCACATTATTCAGCAAGTAATGCGTTTGCTTTTGCAACTAGGTTTGTCACTGTGAATCCAAAGTGCTCAAGCAGTACTGCGCCTGGTGCTGACTCACCAAATGTGTCCATGCCTAGTACATCACCATCTTGGCCAACATACTTGAACCAGAAGTCACGGTGCGCAGCTTCAACAGCAATCTTTGGTGTACCCGCTGGTAGCACGCTTTGACGGTATGCTTTGTCTTGGCTGTCAAACTGATTCGTTGATGGCATAGATACCACGCGAACTTGCTTGCCTTGTGCTGTTAATTCAGCAGCAGCATTCACCGCTAGTTCTACCTCAGAACCCGTTGCAATAAGGATAAGCTCTGCAGCTTGTTCGCTATCAACAAGTACATAACCCCCTTTAGCAATGTCAGCAACTTGCTGTGCATCACGTGCCATCGCTTTTGTACCCTGACGGCTGAAGATCAGTGAACTTGGACCGGTTTCTTTTAATAACGCTTGGCGCCAAGCTACCGCAGTTTCAGTTTCATCACACGGACGCCATGCAGTCATATTTGGTGTCATGCGAAGGTTAGCGATTTGCTCGATTGGTTGGTGAGTTGGGCCATCTTCACCTTGACCGATTGAATCATGGGTATACACAAAAATGCTCTGTGCTTTCATTAATGCTGCCATACGTACAGCATTACGTGCGTATTCCATAAACATTAAGAAGGTTGCGCCAAATGGAATGAAGCCACCATGTAATGCAATACCATTCATGATTGCGCTCATACCAAACTCACGTACGCCATAGAACACGTAGTTACCATCAGCAGCATCTTGTAAACCTTTTGCTTCTGGCCATAAGGTTAAGTTAGAACCAGCAAGGTCGGCAGAGCCACCCATTAGTTCAGGAAGCTGGTTAGCAAAGAAGGTGATCGCATTTTGTGATGCTTTACGTGTCGCAATGTTTTGCATATCGGCTTGGCATTTAGCAATGTACTCATCTGCTAATTCAGCGAAGTTAGCTGGTAATGCTTTTTCAAGAACACGACGTGTATATTCTTTTGCAAGTTCAGGGTGTGCTTTGCTATATGCTGCAAATTTTTGCTGCCATGCACCTTCAAGCTCTTGGCCTTTTGCTTGAGTATTCCACTCGTTATAAACCTCTTGTGGAACTTCAAATGCTGGGTGTGGCCAGTTTAGCTGCTCACGTACAGCGGCGATTTCGTCGTGACCCAGTGGTGCACCGTGACAGTCGTGGCTACCTGATTTATTTGGCGAGCCAAAGCCAATCACTGTTTTAGAACAGATTAGTGTTGGTTGCGTCGTGTTGCTTTGTGCCGCTTCGATTGCACCCGCAATTGCATTCATATCGTGACCATCAACATCACGAATAACTTGCCAGCCGTAAGATTCAAAACGTGCAGGCGTATCGTCGGTGAACCAACCTTCTACTTCACCATCGATAGAGATGCCATTGTCATCCCAAAATGCGATTAGCTTGCCTAGACCTAACGTACCTGCCAGCGAACATGCTTCGTGCGAGATACCTTCCATTAGACAGCCATCACCCATAAAGCAGTAAGTGAAGTGATCAACAATATCAAATTGTGGCTTATTGAATTGTGCCGCTAAGGTTTTTTCAGCGATTGCCATACCAACTGCGTTAGCAATACCAGAACCTAATGGGCCTGTCGTTGTTTCAACACCCGGAGTGTAACCATATTCTGGGTGACCCGGTGTTTTAGAGTGAAGCTGACGGAATTGCTTAATATCTTCAATGCTTACGTCGTAACCGCTAAGGTGTAACAATGCATATTGAAGCATTGAACCATGGCCATTTGATAACACAAAGCGGTCACGGTTAGACCAGTCTGGGTTTAATGGGTTATGGCGGTGAAAGTTTTGCCACAATACCGCTGCAATATCAGCCATACCCATCGGCGCACCAGGGTGGCCAGAGTTAGCTTGTTGAACGGCATCGACAGCAAGTATGCGAATAGCATTTGCAGATTGAGAACTAGGCAGAGTCATCTTATTAGCTTCCTGTTAATATTATAATATAAATAATATCGCAAAAACTCATCCAAATAGCAACTTAATAAAGCGCTATGCCAGTAATGACGTGTATTTAGGCCCATTTTGTACCGCTAAGCGCAGGTTTTAACACCATTTTATTGTTAATAACTTTTTCTAACTAAAGAGATAACAACACCGCTCAAAATAACCAAGCAAAAGTAGTGAAATATGCTTATTTATCAAGCAATTTCATTAACTAATTTAGATTACAAAAACCAGACCTTGCTACAATTTGGTACATTATTTCATTGTTCAAGCCATTAATAACAACTTAATGTTAACGAGATTTTTCATTTAGGTTGTTTATTTGTGACTGTTCTAGGTAGTTGCTCGCTTGGGCTACGATCTTTATTTTTAATTAGTGCGCTTTGCCTTTCAGCAATGGCAAGCAGCACTGACTCTGCGTATTTAGCTGATGAAGGAGTAAGCCTTGGTTTAAGCCTAGGCTATGGTCAACTCGACAACCCAGTTTATAAAAAAGACGACATTCCTCTTTATGCCCTACCGCGTATAGAAGTATTTGCCGGTGACTTTTCATTTGCAAATACTCAGTTTGCTTGGACACCCGTGTGGGGCGATCACTATCAAGTGTCGTTATTCACCCAACTCAATGAAGATGGGCTGTATTTTGCCAAACACTCAGCAGCACTAACTGCAATTAGAACAACCAGTGGCCGCCCTTCAATGACACCGCCACCACCCGGTTCAAGCATTGAAGCACCAGTGGTGATAAAACGCCGCGGTGATATTACTAAAATATCAAAACGTAAACTGTCGGCCATGAGCGGTATTGAAGCGATTGTTGACTGGCAAAGCTGGCGTTTTAGCGCGTATTGGTCAATGGAGCTCACCAACTATCACAAAGGGTTACAAGGCGCATTGTCTGCACAGCGCTTGTTTTTGTTTGATCAGCATCTAGTTTTACTCGGCGCTGAAATACAGCATTTAAGTGCCGGTTTAGTGGATTACTACTATGGCAGTGCTGCAAAAGAGATACGAGCCGGGTTTAGCCCTTTTTTAGGCCACTCCAGTCAAAAATACAATCTAAAAGCCAGCTATCAATATCAATTTAATCAACAATGGCAATTCATAAGCGATGTAAAATACCAACGCTTATCTTCAGGTATCGCCGATAGCCCCCTTATTGGTGACCGTAACTTATTGTCTTTTTATGCTGGCTTGGCGTGGAATTACTGATGATGTTGCGCTCTCGGCTTTTTTCACTCTTATTCATTTGCAGCCTTTCGTTTGTTGGCAGCACATTTGCACAAGCAGGCTACATTGAAGCAACACCAGAAAACTGTGTAACGGTAGAGCAAGACTGCGTGATGGATGTCTCCATTAATTGGTATACCGAAGTCAGCGAAACAGTGTGTATTCGCGTTACCGATCAAGAAATTAGGCTGTTCTGCCAAAAGCCAAATCAAGGGCAGAACTTTGCAATCACAGTGCAAAACAATCGCAACATTGTGTTAGAGCTACTCAGCGAGCAGCTAGAACCACTAGAAAGCACTGAAATTAGTTTATTCCACCAGCATGTTAAAAAACGCCGACGTGATATCGCATGGAGTATTTTTTGATGAGCCAGCATACTATTTTATATATTGAAGATGATTTAAAACTTGCCCAGCTAGTCTCTAATTATTTAAGCAATCATGGATATATCATTGAACACTTTGATAGTGGTTGCCATGCCTGTTACCAAGCAAGTAGTAAGAAATACGACTTAATTTTGCTCGATATCGGATTAGGCTCGGAAGATGGCTTTGAGATCTTTAAAGAACTAAAACAATACCAAGATACGCCAATTATTTTTATGACCGCAAGGCAGAGCCAAGTCGATCATATTACTGGCCTTGAGCTAGGCGCCGATGATTACCTAACCAAACCTGTTTCCCCGTCCATTTTATTAGCGCGAATAAATAACACGATTCGCCGCAGCCAAGCTATAAAACCAACAAGCACCACTCACAACGCCCATAATATTCGCTTTGGCTCGTTGAGTATTAATACTATTCAGCGCGAAGCTTACCTGCATAGCCAGCCACTTGAACTGACCAGTGCAGAGTTCGAAATTTTGATCCAGCTTGCTAAATCACCGGGCCAGTTGGTCAGTCGAGACCAATTATTTGATGGCACCATTGGTCGTAAATACGATGGTCAAAGCCGCACCATCGATGGCCGCATTAGTCGCTTACGCAAAAAGCTCGGTGACGAAGCGGTGCCGGCACAAAAAATCGTCACTGTTTGGGGTAAAGGATACATTTTTTCTCCACAAGCGTGGGGTTAATGCAGTTTGCTACGCCTGTTTTGTTATTTGTATTTAACCCTAGCCGTTTGTCTAGGAAGTGCCGCTTGGTTATTGGAAACTTATTTTCCAAACCCACCGAGTTACAGTACAGAGCAGCAGTTAGCAGAAAACATCTTGAGTCTTGCGCCCAATAACCCTGCTATTAAACACACACCTCTGGCGAACTTTTACCTTGGTGAACAATTACAGGCATCACTTTTAGCAGGTCAGGTAATTAGTGTTAACGATGCCAATAACAATGTTTACTTTCATAAACTTGCAGATGATAGACAGACCCTATTAAGCATAGGCCCATACAGCCAACCTGCTGATCAGGGTTATCAGTCTTTAGTGAGCCTACTGTTTTACTCTAGCCTTGCCTTAGCGGTGGTGATTTTTACGGGCCCACTACTGTTTGACTTAAATAAGCTACGTAAAGCCAGTAGTAAAATGTCTAATGCCGACTTTACAGCACAAGTGCACTTCACACGTTTTAGCTTGCTAAAAAGCATTGGCGATACCTTTGATAACATGGCATTAGCGCTTCATAACCGGAATCAAAGTCAACGCGAATTAATCAATGCTGTTTCCCATGACTTTTTAACGCCTATATCGCGGGCTAAATTCGCCCTCGAAGCAGTCGTTGATAACAACGCTTACCGACACAGTGTGTTGCAAGACATTATTGAACTTGAGCTTTTAGTCGAAGAGTTTTTAACTTATGCCGAGCTTGAACAATGCGAACCCACTTTGTTAGTGAAAGACTACTGCCCAAATGAACTATTACAGCCCTGCATTACTAAGTTTCAAAGCTATAGCCCTTTGGCTATTCGTCTTGACTGCGAATTAACAGCAATTTGCGTTGATAAACAAAGCTTTCAACGCTTATTGCAAAACTTACTCGGGAATGCGGTTCGCTTTGCTAAAACGCAAATCCATATCAAGGTTTCACAATACGAAAACGGCATTTTGTTAGTGATTGAAGATGATGGCCCGGGGATCCCTGAAAAAATGCGCGCCAGCCTCATGCAGCCATTTTCTAAAACCGCTTCGGTGCACCAAACAGGCTATCAAGGTGTTGGCCTTGGCTTATCAATCGTTAAGCAGCTATGCCTGTGGAACAACGCAAAATTTAGCTTAGATAACGCGCAAACCTTAAGCGGAGCAAGAGCAAGTATTCTGTTTCGATAAGCAGTTTTTCGGTAAAAATGTACCAAGCTGTAACAGTGTGTGCCAATTGTTTACATTTCATTGATGTTATAGTCACAACTCAACACTATCCCTACTGATTACAACCGTTCGCCGCTAGCGCGAGCTCATAATTATAATCCTTCGAGGGAAGTTAGATCACATGTTCAATATGAAAAAAGTATCAGTGATGGTCGCATCTGCACTTTACTTAGGTGTAGGTACGTCTGCTGCTGCGCTAAATGACCAAGCATGGCCAGAAAAGCCTGCAGGCTATGCGCCAAAGCAAACCGTTACCAATGAATTTGTGTGGGAAGACAAGGTTAACAACACAGTTAAAAAACAAAGCCGCGTTTTCACACCAGAGAAAGATATTAGTGGTATTCAAACTTATATCGTGCAACTGGACGATGCACCTATTTCGACTTACCAAGGTGGTGTTAAAGGGCTTGCGAGCACTAAAGAAGTTGTAATGCAGACGCAACAAGCAACTAAGCGCTCAACGCTTAATATGGCGCAGCCTGCTATCGCAACTTACGCTAACCACCTAGCAAGTAAGCGCCAGTCAGTACTGAGTACTGCGATGAGCCAGCAAGGCTTGAGCCTCAATGTTGAGCGCACATTCAATGTGACATTAAACGGTTTCACCACCAAAATGACACAAGATGAAGCAAAGCGCCTTGCTAAAGTGGCAGGTGTTAAGAAGATCACTCGCTCAAAAATCTACAGCCTAAATACGTTTAATACTATTGAGCAAACAGGTGCTTCTGCACTTTGGAGCGCAAGTGCTAGCAACCCTAGCAGCAACAAAGGTGAAGGCACGGTTGTCGGTATCATTGATACGGGTATCAACACCGATCATCCATCATTCGCAGCTGTAGGCGGCGATGGTTACACTCACACCAATCCTCTAGGCGACAAGTACCTAGGTGACTGTGCAACTGCTGAATTTGCTGATCTGTGTAACGACAAGCTAATTGGTGTTTATTCTTACCCTGAGATCACCGCAGCTTATGTGGATTCTGTATTTGAAGAGACTCGCCCTGAAAATGGTGAAGACTACCATAGCCATGGCTCACACGTTGCCGGTACAGCAGCAGGTAATATCCTTTACGATATTCCTTACAAACTGACTGAGTATGAAAGTCAATCATCTGGTTTAGAAACCAATGTAACTTTCCCGCAAGTATCAGGTATGGCACCCCACGCCAATATCATTTCATACCAAGTATGTTGGCCGGGTGGTTCTGGTGACCCTTATGCGGGCTGTCCAACAAGCGCTATCTTAGCAGCCGTTGAACAAGCTGCGATTGATAATGTTGACGTACTGAATGCGTCGTTAGGTGGTCTTGAAGAAGATCCATGGAGCGACCCAATTGAGCAAGCATTCATGAATGCGGCCGAAAGCGGTGTATTTGTGGCGGTAGCGG
Organism: Pseudoalteromonas sp. T1lg21; assembly: GCF_002964625.1. Taxonomy (NCBI): domain Bacteria; kingdom Pseudomonadati; phylum Pseudomonadota; class Gammaproteobacteria; order Alteromonadales; family Pseudoalteromonadaceae; genus Pseudoalteromonas; species Pseudoalteromonas sp. T1lg21. Next base: position 36,446 of record NZ_PQBX01000041.1, on the reverse strand, counting down.
CAGGTAACAGTGGCCCTGAATATTCAACGGCTGACCACTCATCACCTTGGGTAACCACCGTTGCAGCTCATACCCCTTCAACCAAAGTAAACTTTGGTAACAAACAACTTAAAAACCTAACTGGTGGCGATACTTCTGCACCGGGTCCATTCACAGGCGCAGGCGTTAACTTTAACGAGTTAACCGGTTTGATTTTCCCTGCAACTGATTTTGAAAATCCAAATGAAAGCTCAAGCTATGCACTTGCCAACTGTGACAAGCCATTCCCTGAAGGTACATTTGATTTAGTGGATGATCCTACAACCGCTATCGATGAAAGTGCGCAAGACGTGATTGTTGTATGTAAGCGCAGCTCTTACCCACTTTACTCAAAATCGTTAAACGTAAAAGCAGGTGGTGCAGAAGGTTTAATTATTTATAACCATGTATCATTTTACGATAACTACACAATTCCATCGGTTACATACCCAATTCCGACCATTCACATTAAAAACGTCGATGGTAAAAGCTTATTAGAATGGTTAAGCACTGGCGACAGCCACATGGGTACCATTGAAGCAACCGAAGGCACCGTAGATACCGTAGATAAAGACCGCATTGCTTACTTCTCTGGCCGTGGTCCATCATACTTTGGCTTTGACACCTTACTTGTAGACGTTGCTGCACCGGGTGTTGATATCTATGCGCCATCATCAGACGATCAACCGTTTACCAGCAACCCTGCGACGTCAGACTGGCAATCAATGTCTGGTACATCAATGGCAAGCCCACACGTTGCAGGCGCGGCAGCATTGTTAAAACAATCTCACCCTGATTGGACACCAATGCAAATTCAATCAGCATTGATGTTAACTGCAAACAATCAAGTTGCTTTAGCACAGTACCTAAACAACTACACCGATGATGGCTTTGATGCTGCCCTTGCTGAAATGGGTTCGGGTAAAATGCAAGTTGAGCGCGCTGATAAAGCAGGCCTACTACTTGATGAAAGCATTGCCAACATGGCAGCTGCAAATCCAAGCCTAGGTGGTCGCGAAAAAGCGCTAAACACAGCTTACATGGTTGATAATGACTGTGGCTTTAAGTGTACGTTTATCAGAACCTTTACGGCGACAGAAGACGCGAGCTGGACACTTCATACAGAAAACTGGATTGGTAATAGCAAAATTAGTGTTGAGCCAAGCAACTTTGATATCAAAGCAGGTGAAACACAAAGCATTGTTGTTACGGTTGAAGCAAGCCAACAAGCAACACCACAAGAAATTGTTGATTACACGGGTAACCAAGGTCAAATCGTGATGACCTCAAGCAACCCTGAATCACCTATTTTAGAAATGCCGGTATGGACTTTCACTGGTGATACTGGTTTACCTGAGTATATTCAAATTGATGCACACCGCCGTTCTGCAACGATGAAGGTTGGTCCATTCAATACTGATGAAATCAGCAACCTAACCACACAATCGTACGGCTTAGTAAAAGGCCAAGTTGAAACAGTACACCTATTCAACGACACCACACCTGGCGACCCATTCGATAGCGTAGAGGTTGAGGGTGAAGGCGACGCTGTAAACAACAACCACATTCAGTGGACGACTGTGCCAGAAGACGCAAAAATGCTAAGCGCAAGCGTCATGAACGACACATCACGTGTACTTGTTTTCATGGGTAAAGATAGTAACGGTGATGGCATCGCGTCTTATGAAGAAACGCTATGTATGTCAACTAGCTACACCCTAACTAACTTCTGTAACATTGTTGATCCTGAAGCCGGTGAGTACTTCACGTTATACATGAGCCTACAAACTTTATCATATGGCGAAGTTGATGAAGGTATCGAAGTATCGTTTGCTACAGCGGTGACCACTGAAGACAATGGCTCACTCACTGTAACAGGCCCAAGCAGCGTACCAGGTTATGACGAGCTTGAACTTGACCTTGCTTATAACCTACCTGATATGGAAGTGGGCGATATCTACTTCGGTGGCTTTGATATTGGTAGCAACCCTGAAGATGCTGGCAACCTAGGTTTCGTACCAGTGATCATCGAGCAAGTTGATAAAGACGTGACCTTTACTGCTAACAAAAACAAGGCATATGTAGGTGACTTAGTTGACTTCGAAATCAGCGTTATTGCGAATAACGAAGATGAAGCGCGTCAGTTTGCTCTAAATACTGAGTTCCCTGTGGGCGTAGACATTGTTCCTGACAGCATTGTCGCATCTAACTCAACGCCAGTAACACCTATGCTAGATAGCAATGCACTAGCACTGGTTGGCGTACAAGAAACGACTAAAAATGTTGAGCGTAATTATAACATTACCACCAACATCACTGACGAAATGTGTTCATTAACATCGGCGCATTCACCAGATCCTTACTACCTAGAACTGCGTGAGCTTGGCTGGCGTACACTAGAAGGTGTTGAAGGTCGTTACTACAACGAGTTCGAGTACACATTTAAAGAAATCATGAACACTAATCTTGATGTGTCATTCCCATTCTTTAATAAGTACCACTTTGACTCAATTAAACTTAACCCAGCTGGCTTAGTCACATTTGGTTCGCAAGGCCGTACAACGCCATTCCACGTTGAACTGCCTGAGGGTTACACTCAGCCGCCACCGCCGCCTTACCTAATCGCACCTTTCTGGGTTGGTGACAACATGATCCCAGAGCGTGTTGACGGTGGTTACGGTAACTATGACGCCAACGCAGGTATCACACCAACTTACACAGTATCGCGTGAGTGGTTAGTACTTGAGTGGGATAATATCCAGCGTTCAAGAACTGAAGGCCAATCTGTTGACGTTGAAATGTTCATGCGCATGGGCATTGACTATGAGCCAGGTGAATACGAGCTACTATTTGCTTATGACAACCTAAGCTTAGTTGATGCACAAGGTTCTATCGGCTTGAAAGCTGCCGATGGTCGTGGCTTTATCAGTGGTGATATTCCTATCGATTTAAACATTGGTAACAAGTACGGTTTCAACAATATGGACGAAGTACTGCACGACAAACTAGTTGTCTGTCTTGACTACACGGGCCCTGAAATTTCTAAGTTTGACGTGAAATTCCAAGCATACATTGGTGAGCAAGCGGCGAATCAAACGCATCAACTATCTCTTACAAATGGTTTAGTTGGCGCAGATGATGAAACCATCACCCTTGATCTTGAAGTTATCGGTAACCTAGAAATGGCAGCCTTAACGGATATGTCAGTGGCAGAGAACGAATCGATTAGTTTTGACGTGCTTTATGCTGACGAAAACCAAGTGAGCAACCAAATCGACGTGTTAGGTGAAAACTTCACTTTTGAAGTCTCTGGTCACACATCAGGTAGCACAGTGACTATCACGCCAGCGGCGAACTTCCATGGTGACATTGATGTAACAGTAAAAGTTAGCGACAGTGTTAACCCAACTGATGCAGCAATGAGTTCATTTGTATTATCGGTGATGTCTGATGGTGAAGAGCTCGGCTGTACTGACAGCTCAGCATCTAACTATGATGAAAGCGCCAATACTGATGATGGTAGCTGTACTTTCCCTGAGGCAGTGATTCCAGAAGCTGAGATTGAAAAAGACAAGAAATCATCAAGCGGTTCATTCGGCTGGTTACTACTAGCTGTTGCACCACTGATGGCACTTCGTCGTAAAAAATCTCGAATTAACTAAGGACTAGTAATTAGGATAGTAAGTAGGTAATGCCGATATGCTTAGCATATCGGCATTTTTCGTTATAAATACTTTAACCAAGGCTTGTTAGCCTTACGCTTGTATTCACTAAACGTCTTGGTTGGCCAATAAAGCCCTACTGCCAACAACAAAGTAATAAACCAAATACCGGATATATCACTGACTCCTAAATATTGCCCTTGATTTGCCCCCCAGATCAGCATGCCTATTTGATACATAAATAGCAGTACATAGAGGTGGAAAATATAAAAGAACATAGGCACAGAACCATACACTCTCAGCGCATTAGTAACGCGGTTGAGCGGTCTTTCAAATAACCATAAGCCAACAAACATGCCCGCTAACGTGATCAGCAAAAAGCTCAGTGACGGTGGGTACTTAGTCACGTTAAACACCGACATCATGGTTTCGGTTGTGGTGCTAAACGTTTGCCATGGCAAGGTTTCACCATAAATATTAAATCCACGCAGCAGCGCAAATAACCCCACACATAACAGGGCTAACAGCAGCAATGCTCGTTTACGCGAATCCGCCGATTGAGTGTGCGCATATAAAGGACCGGCACAGTAACCCAATAAGATAACGCCAATCCAAGGCAGCACTGGGTAGCTAATTTTGACGTCGATTAAACCACCTTGTGATAGATAGCCTCGGTCATGCAAAATCGTCCACAGCGAGTAACCAAACTCATCGGGCGTAAAGCTGATAGGGGTCAGTAAGTTATGACCAAATACAATAACTAAACCAAGCACCAGCAATAGGTTGCGTGGCAGCTTAATCAATGCTGCTAACACCAGCATACAAAGGCCAATCGCCCACATCACTTGCAGCCAAATAGTGTGGTAGTAACCCATCCACGAAAAACAAATCAGGGTCACTTCGAGGGCGATTAAAAATAGCCCTCGCTTAATTAAAAAGCTTCGTGCTGAACGCGCCACGCCACTTGCTGGGTGACTATAAAGCCACGCCGACAAACCGGTTAAAAAGATAAAGGTTGGCGCACAAAAGTGTGCCGCAAAGCGGCTCCAAAAAAGCCCCGGCGAAGTGGTATCAACCACCATGGGATCGGCCACCTGCATGTGCAAGAAAAAGCGCTCTCGCACATGATCAAGTAACATCAGCAGAATAACGACACCACGCATGATGTCGATACTGTGAATACGGCTTTTAACTTGTTCAGAAGTCATAGCTTACGCCAAGTTTAAATTGTGTCGGTGCCCCCGGATAGGCCCACAATGCATTGTAAGAACTAGCAATATACTGCTCATCAAACACGTTATCGACATTTAATGATACTGTAGTACGTTCAGTCGCTCGCCATTTAGCAAATAAACCAACGGTTTGGTAGCTAGGTAATCGGAAAGTGAGATCAGCCGGGTCGCCCAAACGGTCAGAGACATATTGATAATGACCACCAATCTTTATGTCTTGTGCGAATACACTTAGGTCATGGTTTAAGCCAATCGAAAGGTTATTCTTTGGTACGTTCACAAGTGGACTGCCCTTAGGAATTGGCACTAACCAGTCAACATTTAGACTATCTGTCGCAGTCTCTGCATCCACATAGGCATAAGATAGGGTGTACTCGGTATTGTCACCCAGTGAACCTGTTAAATCTAACTCAAAACCTGTGCTATTTGCTTTCCCTACAGGTGTTGAATAACCCACATTTACTGGATCTGCCACCAGCATGTTGCTCTTGCTTGCATCAAAGTAAGCAAGCGTACCGCTAATGTTGGCATAGCTAAATTTAATACCCACTTCAAACGAGTCGCTTTCTTCAAAACCGAATGGATTACCTTCGGCATCGGTGCCGCTCAGTGGTAAAAAGCCTTCTGAATAGCTTGAGTAAAGGTTAATGTCGTCATTAAGTGCGTAAACCACACCAAAACGTGGACTAATGCGGTTTTCTTTGCTGTTTGATGCAACACCAGACTTAGTTTCAAAGATGTCTTGCTCAATTTCATCAAAACGCAGACCTAACATCACTTTTAAGTTATCGGTTAGATCTAGTTGGTCTTGCAGGTAAATGCCGTACGCATTTTGCTGTTCGTTATTTTCGTACTGCATGCTTACTTCAGGGCCTTCAGTGGTGCTGTACTCTGGCTCATAAATATCAATGGTGTAAGTGCCATTACCACCACGGTAGCGATAAAGCCCCGTGCGTAGCTCATAGTCGTAACCATCAACACCAATCATTACATGGTTGGTGATACCAGCAACATCAAAATGACCGCTTAATTCAAAGCGCAGCGATAAATCATCAGACTCATAATCACGGTATCTGTGTTGGCGAGTTAAAGTTCTGCCATCATCAAATAATGACTGACGCGATGTTGAAAGCTCAGCATCTGACGAATAACCCGTTAGCGTTGCAGTACGGTAACTAGCACCTAATAACAAGCTCCAAGCTTGGTTTAGACCGTTGCTGTAATTTAATTGATGACCGCGTGAGTGCACTTTGGTTGGTGCATCATTTGGGTTACCTAAAAAGCGTGACTCAGGTACGGTATCAAAATCACCATTTAACACCACAATACCGCGGTCATACATTTGCTGTTGGTCAACATACTCAAACTCATAAGTCAGCGATGAGTTATCGTTGATTTGATAATAAAGCGAAGGCGTAATCACGAATTTGTCGTGGTGCACATAATCTCTAAAGCTATCGCTATCTTGCCATGCACCATTGATACGAAACGCTAAATCATCGCTTAGACCGTTAGTGTAATCACCTTGAATACGCTTGTGATCATCGCTACCGAACTCAGCTTGAAGTTGCCCTTGCTGATAAAACTGGGGCTTTTTAGTAATAATGTTTACGGTACCACCCGGCTCTGAACGGCCATAGAGTGCTGAGCCCGGTCCTTTTAATACTTCGATGTATTCAATGTTTGATACATCACGCGGGCCTGCAAAGCCGCGTCCACCACTAAAGCCGTTAACTAAATACCCAGACGGCATATTTTCGTTACCCGACAAACCACGAATTGAATAGCTATCCCACAGCGCGCCACCATTATTCTTTCGAGTAATGCTGGCAGAAAAATCCAGTGCATCACGAAACTTAGTGATACCGTTATCAGTCATCATGTCTTTACTTAATGTGGTGATCGATTGCGGTAAATCTTTTGTTGGAATATCACCACGAAACGCTTGCTTATGTTCAATGGTGATTGTTTCGATATCGCTGTTATCAGCTGCGTATGTATTCGCTGCAAACGCCGCAGCTAAGGCTAAACTTAGTGTTGAGTACTTCATAAGGTCTGATTGTAGTAATTAAGGGAAATGTTTTGTTATAAAATAACACAAATGAGCATATTGATATAGTATAACAAATCATTTGCACAGAATTTTTACCTATCTTTTTAATGTTTACATCATGCAAGTTCATCACTAGTATTAATAAATGACTAAAAAACAAACAAGTTAGGGAAAACTATGTATAAATCACTTTTCGCATTAACGCTCGTATGCACATCTATAAGTTCATTCGCTAACCCTGATTTATCAGGCCGAAACCCTTTTGTTGATATTCAAGCACAGGTACTCGACACCTCCACAGGTAAGCCAACATGGCAACGTCTTGATCATATTCCTTATGTACAATACCCAACGGGACTACTTAATCAGCAAGGTAGTGGCTGTGCGATTGTTAACTTTGCAGTTACTCCCGATGGTGTTGTGAAAAACCTTAATATCGAGAACTCAGCACCTAAGCGCTTTAGTAAAGATGTTAGAAAAGCAGCAAGGCAAATAGTGAGAGATTGGCAATGGCCTGAACGTACTGATGATCAAACACTTGAGCTAACCATGCGTTTTGATTACTGCCTAACCTTCGATTACGACAAAAAGAGTGAAGCTATAGCTATGTGTGTTGAGCATTCAGAACAAGCCTGCGAGTAAAGCATAAATTTGCCATACAGATACTTGAGCCAATGCGAGGTATTGCCTACAATGGCGCACAATTTATTCAATGCAGATCGCAATTATGACTGATACACAAAAACCAGAATTACCAAACCAACTTTCTATCAATCCACGTAGTAAATTTTATGTGGAAGAAGTTTTCGAGCATGAAATTGGTGTAAAACTTAACGGCAAAGAGCGTTTTGACGTTGAAGAATATAATATCAGCGAAGGCTGGATCAAAGTCGCTTCTCCAAAAGCCCTTGATCGCCGCGGCCAACCTTTACTATTAAAGGTAAAAGGCACTGTAGAAGTATTCTACAAATAATGATTTGTCGGCTAAAGCTTGCTTTAGCCGACACTCCCTCTAAATTCACGCCCCTATTTCATCGATTGATTTCTAGACACATTTTGTAACACTGCGTTCATCGCAACTGCATCGCTATTTAAAACTGAATTGTTATGATGTAACAGTTCCCAAAATAGGATGTAATCCCATGAAAAAACTAACAACGTTGGCACTGGCCATGGCTGCGACACTGGCACCTTGGGCATCAGCTTACGAAACAAAAGACACGCGCTTACTGCGCTTTCCAGATATTCATAACCAAAACGTTACCTTTGTGTACGGTGGCGATATTTACATTGCTAATACACAAACAGGCGAAAGCAAACGCTTAACTGACCATATTGGCTTTGAAACCTTTCCTAAGTTTTCACCTGACGGTAAACGCATTGCCTTTGCAGCCGAGTACAATGGCAGCCGCCAAATTTATGTAATTAACAGCGATGGCTCTGGCTTAAAGCAACTGACTTACTACAACGATGTTGGCCCAATGCCACCACGCGGCGGTTTTGATTATCGTGTTCTCGATTGGACACCTGATGGCAAAAATGTGGTATTTCGTGCTAACCGCACACCGTGGGGTAAACGTATGGGTCGTCCATACATGGTGCCTGCTGACGGTGGCCTTGAGCAGCCTCTTGCTATTCCAGAAACCGGCGGCGGCATGCTTTCGCCAGATGGTAGTAAATATGTTTACACGCCAATTGACCGTGAATTTCGTACTTGGAAGCGCACCCGTGGCGGTCGTGCGCAAGATGTCTGGGTTTACGATTTAAAAAGCAATACCTCAGAGCAGCTAACCAGTAACCGCGCTACCGATCAGCAACCAACCTGGGTTGGCGATAATATTTACTTTGTATCTGACCGTGATTACACCCTTAACCTGTATCAATACCAAAAAGGCGCTGAGCCGAAAAAGCTGACCAACCATAAAGACTTTGACGTACTGTGGCCATCAGCTGGCCCAAATGCTGTTGTTTATGAAAATGGTGGTTTCCTTTATCGCTTTGACCCAAAAACTCAAAAAAGCAGCAAGCTTAGCATTAACATTGCTGGTGTGCGTCAATACGCAATGCCGTACACAAAAAATGTGAGTGACTTTATCGACTCAATGTCGATTTCTCATGATGGTAAACGTGCACTCTTTACTGCCCGCGGTGAGCTATTTAGCGTACCGGTTAAACAAGGCCCAACACGTAACTTATCTTACACAGCAAAAGGCCGCGAAATTGACGCAAGTTGGTCGCCAAATGGCCGCTATATTGCTTATATGAGCGATGAAAGTGGCGAATACGAAATTTACTTAAAAGACCGCAGTAAAAATAATGCCACCAAGCAGCTAACCAGCAACGGAACTATTTGGCGTTTTACACCTATTTGGTCACCAGATAGCTCAAAACTGTTATTTGCAGATAAAAACCACACACTCTGGTGGATAGATGCAAAATCAGGTAAACAACACAAAATTGATACCAGCATCTACGATGAAGAAGGCATTCGCCAATATACTTGGTCGCCAAATAGCGAAGACATTGTGTATGTAAAAAACAATGAAAACCGCTATGCCTCGCTGTGGCACTACAATGTTGATAAAAAGAAAGTGACTCGCTTAACGGATGAAATGACCAATGAGCAAAACCCAACTTTCTCTCCTGATGGTCAATACCTGTATTTTAGTTCTGAGCGCGACTTTAACTTAGCCTTTAGCAGCTACGAGTTTGACTACATGTTTAATCGTGCAACGCGTATTTATGCCGCAGCCGTAAATGACAGCATCAAACCACTTATCGCACTACAAAGTGATGAAACAGCAATCGTAAGCGATAAACAAAAAGATGACGACAAGAAAGCGAAAAATACCCTGCAAAGCAGCGACTTTATGCAGCGCGTTACCGCTTTAAATGCGCCGGCTGGAGATTATCGCGGTTTAACGGCTGTAAAGGATGGCGTGCTAACACTGGCTAATGGCGGCCTACAATTGATAGGCACAGCTCACGACAGCGAGCTTGAAACCGTGGCTAAAGGGGTTCGTAGTTATACTATTTCGAGCAACGGTGAACACCTGTTAGTACATGCGGGTAACGATTACAGCTTAATTGAGCCAAAAGCAAAACAAGACCTAGCAGCGAATAAGCTAGATCTTAGTAACATGACCTTAAAAATTGAGCCACAAATTGAATGGCAGCAAATGTATGTTGAAGGCTGGCGTACATTACGTGATTGGTTCTACGATGAAAACCATCACGGCCAAGATTGGGACGCAATTTTAGCTAAGTATCAACCTATGGCTGATGCAATCTCACACCGTAGTGACCTAGATTACATTCTCAGTGAAATCGCAGGTGAAATTAACTCAGGCCACATTTATGTACAGTCGGGTGATATGCCTAAAGCAGAGCGTAAAAAGCACGGCTTATTGGGTGCAAAACTTGCCAGCGATCCATCTGGATACGTAAAAATTGAGCAAATCTTCCAAGGTGAAAACTGGCATGAAGACTTCCGCTCACCACTTGGCACAACAGGGGTAAAAGCACATAACGGCGACTACATCATTGCCGTAAATGGCCGCTCAGTAAAAGACGTCGCTAACTTCTACGAATTACTAGAGAACACTCAAGGTGAGCAAGTTGAGCTAGTCCTTAACAGTAAGCCGCGCAGCAAAGGTGCATGGCAAGTTACCGTTAAGCCTGTAGCCAGCGAGCAAGGTTTGCGTTATTTAGACTGGGTTAACTCTCGTGCAGCCTACGTTGATAAGCTATCAAATGGCCGTATTGGTTATGTTCACTTACCAAATACAGCCTACGAAGGTAACCGCGCCATGTTCAAAAACTACATGCCGCAAACCACCAAAGACGCCATGATTATTGATGACCGATACAATGGCGGCGGCTTTATTCCTGAGCACATGATCACTTGGCTTGCTCGTAAACCGCTTAACTACTGGAAGCGCCGCGGTGTTGAGCCTACGAAAACACCACAATTTGCTCATGATGGTCCAAAAGCCATGCTGATCAATGGTTACTCAAGTTCAGGCGGTGACGCTATTCCTTACTACTTCCGCCAAGCGGGGTTAGGTAAGCTTATTGGTACCCGTACTTGGGGTGGATTAATTGGTATTTCGGGTAACCCAAGCCTAGTAGATGGCGGCCAAGTTATCGCGGCAACATTCCGCATTTTAGATAACGATGGCAACTGGATCATCGAAAACGAAGGTGTCACCCCAGACATCAAGGTGGTTGATCGCCCAGAGCTAATCTACCAAGGTAAAGATCCATCGATTGAACGTGCCGTAGAAGAGCTATTAAAAGAGCTAAAAGACAACCCGAAAAAGCCACTCACCGTGCCACCAGCACCGACTGACTTTTAATTCTTAACTGGTTGTTAAAAAACAAAAAACCCCGCAGCAATGCGGGGTTTATTTTTAATTAAAAGAGCTATTCATCACCTTGTATATACAAGCAATCATCGACTGACTGCTTTAAAGTTTCAATGAGTGCCTCATCCATATATTGGTACTCGTCGGGTATATCGAGTACCTGAATCGGCTTGTGCTGCAATAAACGGCTAAACTGCGCTTTAAGGCGTTGTTTATGCTTATGTTCCATCACAAAAATTATATCTGCCCAATTAATATCAGCAGTTGTTACCGTGTGCCTTGCTCGTGGGCTTGTGCCTGCAGAGCGGGCTTTAATGCCATTGTATTGGTTGAATACCTTTTCTGCCGTTGGGCTACGCCACTGGTTACGGCTACATATAAACAGTAAATTTTCCATGTTATTTGCTAACCTTTTCCTTTGTGAGTCTGGCTAAATTCAGGGCCCTTAAACGTACGAATCGGATTACCCCGTTGCAGCTCATTGTGTTGTTGCCACCGCGACTTTTGCTGCTGGCTTGCCGCTTGCTGAGCTTGCTCTGCCAGTTTTTGCATTAGCAACAATCGGGCTAAACGCTTATTCGCATGCTGACTTCGTTCACTCTCTACGCGAACAGTAGTTCCTGTCGCAACATGGGTAGCACGAACAGCCGAATCAGTGGTGTTTACATGTTGGCCTCCCGCGCCACTTGCGCGGCATTGCTGAAAGCGGATCTCGCAATCAAAAGTTTGCTCAGCTATTTCAAATAGTTGACCGCCAAAATACCAGTTTTTACGCTTATGCCTTGCTCTGAATGGGCTTTGACAAACCCACAACATCGAGCCATGCCATTGCTGCGCAAACTGTTTTAAAATTTGCGGCTCAGTACCGGTTAATTCAAGCAAAACCGATTTGTAGCAGCCTGAAAGTTCAGCTTGCTCTACAGCAAGAGTATTCATCTTAATAGCTAACGCTTTAGCATCACATTCAAGGCGCTTAACAGCCATAGCCACCGCTTTACAGCACTCTAAAGGACCCGCCCCTGACGATAATTGCACTAAGATCATCCGCACGTTCCTTGTGTTTTAAAGGTAAGCACAGGCTTTAATTTGGCAATTACAGTAACCAGCCCAGCATCAACAAGGTCATCAATAACTGTTTGGCAGTCTTTGTAAGCTTGTGGTGCTTCATCATAAAGCAGCGTTTTATCATTACAGATCACCCTGCTACCAAACGCAGTGCGATATAAATCTTCCTTTTTAAACTTGTGACTCAAACGGCCTTGGCATTCTCCACGCTTCCATTTGCGACCAGCGCCATGTGCAAGGGAGCGTAAGTTTACGTTTTGCTCAGCCGTTGGCTTAACTAAGTAACTGTAATCACCGCGAGAGCCAGGGATCATCACAGCCCCTTGATCGCTAGGTGTAGCGCCTTTTCGATGTAACCAGCCTGCTTGTCCTGCAATCTGTGATTGACTTACAAGGTTATGATTTACATCTAAAACCTGTTCGCCACCAGCGCGAATAGCTTGTAAAAAACGCCGTGCGATCAGTTCTCGGTTTAACTGAGCCCAACGCAGGGCTTCGTCATGTTTGGCCATATAATCTGTAAAGGCATCACTTACTACCTCAAGGCCATCATGGTTATGCTCTGCAATATGCTTAACTAAAATAGCTTGCCCTAACCCTCTAGAGCCAGAATGCACCAATAGCTGCAATTGTTTAGGTTGTAGGCCTAAAGCAAGCAAGGCTTGTTGATCAAACACCTCTTCAATCGCCTGAAATTCAGCGAAATGATTGCCACCACCTATGGTGCCAAGGGCGCTATCAAAACCAGTTTGTGTGATAGCCAGTTCATGTTTTCGCTCGCTAATCAATGTGTGCCAACTTTCATCTAGAGGCTGTTCAACATCGCTTAAGCGTTTTGCGAGCTTATCTACATTTAACTTGGCTAACTTAGTATTGGTTTGCCAAAGCGACATACCGCAGCCAATATCATTCCCCACTAAAGCGGGATAAATTCTACCTTCTGTAAAAAAGGCAGCCCCAATGGGGTAACCTCGACCTGGGTGTAAATCGGGCATACCCGCTACAGCGTGCATACCAGGTAATTCAGAAGTTTTAATTAATTGTTGTATTGCTAGCCCTTCAATCCACGACTCTTTAGACGCAATAAGGCTAACGTTATCAGTAAGTTTTTGGACGGACTTGCCCATAATACCAATTCCTTTCTCTGCAATAGAAAAATGCTAACGAAAAATGATTTGGCAGGTCTTTGATTAATTGATCAGGCTTAGCTTTGAAAAGCTAATAAAGAAATAGCTTCGAGCTAGGCAAGAAAACGACCTGCAAAGGAACAAGTTGTATAAGTCATATTGTTTACTCCTCTACAGTGTGTGAATGGTTAAAATCGCGGCGATTGTAAACACCTTAAAAAGTGAAAGCAACTAAAAAATAATCAATCGTTGTTATTTACGCCCTTTTTAAATGTTCATCACAACGTGAAAAATGTGCAATTAAGCGACTATGGGTTGTCATCTAGAGAAAATTTGAGCAATCTAAAAATGCCTTAAAAATAATAACAAGAGTGACTGCAAGGTTACTCAAAAAGGATGCCGCCATGCTCAAACACCGTATAGCTCGCTCACTCATCAGCTTACCACTGTTGATTGCTGCCCATGTCACTAGCGCAGCTGAACTACCACAAGCGATTGATGCCGCGTTTCAATCGGCGGTGAGTGCGAAAACGGTGCCGGGCATTACTGTCGCGGTGGCCGATAAATCAGGAATAATCGCGGCAAAGGGTTATGGTTTTGCCGATATCGAAAATCAAGTTTTAATGAGTCCCGAGCATAAGGTTCGCATTGGCAGTGTCTCTAAACTTATTGCCACTGCCGCTATGATGCGCCTTTACGACAAGGGGTTGATTAACTTAGACAAACCTGTAACCGACTATGTAACTAACTGGCCAGAGAAACACGCAACTTTAACACTGCGCCAACTCGCGTCACATACCGCAGGGATCCGCCATTACAAAAAAGGCGCCAATGAATTTTTACTCAACAAATGGTATGGCGATATTGATAGCGCTTTAGCCATGTTTAAAGATGATCCCCTGCTGTTTGAGCCGGGCACCAAACAGCAGTATTCAACATTCGCTTGGACATTAGTAAGCGCTGCGATGGAAGGCGCTGATCCGAAACGCAACTTTAGAGAAATTATCGAACAAGAAGTCTTCGCGCCACTTAAGTTAAACGACATATATTTTGATGAGCAGTTTACCCTGATCCCACATCGTGCAAGACCTTATAGCGTTGATCAGGGCCGTTTAATTAACTCACCGCAGACCGATCACAGCTATAAATGGGCTGGCGGTGGCTTTATTGCAACACCAAGTGATATCGTCAAGTTTGCAGTAGCTCACACGCAGGGCAATTACCTAAAAGCAACCACCGTGGATGAAATGTTTAGCCCAGCCACACTCAATAATGGTGAACAGGTCGATTTTGGTATCGGTTGGATGACTGGTTTCAAAAACTATCAACAAAGAGAAAAATACCAACATGATACTGAACTACAAACATTGATGGCCGACATGCCACACGCTGTAATGCACTCTGGCGGTAGTATGGGTGGCATTACCATGACCATTATGTGTGTTGATCATCAACGCGCGGTGACTGTGGTTAAAAACGTTAATGGTGATAACAGCGCAGATGTATTTGCGCTTGCCCTACAAACCCTGAGCTATTATCACCAAGACCATTGATTTGTTTAAGGCAGCTTAACTATAGCTGCCCTTGTAACCTCGTTTTTGTCTCTTTTAAGTAACCTGGGTAGGGATACGAGTCATCTGCAACAGCGATTGCAGCCTCGATTTGAATTAATGCTTGGCGAGTATTACCTTGCATTTCATAGCCATATGACAAAGCTGATAGTGCATACACTGATTTAGGGTAGTTTTTGATATTGTACTTAAACACCTCAATAGCCCGCTCAAATTGCTGGTTATCCGTTAAGCTGTAACCCAGCAACCTAACAGCGCGGTCTGGTGGCGCTATTTGCTCGCCCCATTGCTGAGATAAACGTTGATAATAGGCATCAATTGATGAAACATCATCGCCCAATGCACTCAAAGGCATATGTTTAGATAAAAATAAGCCATGGTACGCATTAAATGCCCCAGCGGCTGAGGTTAGGTTATGCGAAACCCCTGCAAAGGCATCGCTCTTAAAGCGCAGATTTTGCACCTTACTATTTTGCAATGTTTGCTGCATATCATCGTATCTTTCGCGCATAATGCCGGCTTCTTCACCGATATTCATATATACATAGCTGTTAATACTTTTGGCTTTAGTAACAAAGGTATTTAGACTCTTAGCCGGGGCGCCATAGTTCCACCATACCGCAGGGCTATAAGCAATGTGCGCTTGAAATAACTCAGGCTCAGCCTGCATAGCGTAAAGAGCAAGTACACCCGCAGCTGAGGCTCCGGCAATAACTCTATAATCATGAGTACGATACTGTTTATTAACCAAAGGCATCAGTTCTTGCTCTACGAAAGCTAAAAACTTTGCTGCACCACCGCCTTCGCCAACAGGCCCTTGTGGTTCTTTGTTCACTGTCGGATAAAAATCTCTAAGTCGATTAGTGCTTTCAATCGCAACTACAATCACCTCTGGCGCTTGATCATTTTCTTGTAAGCGCTCTAGCACAGCATTAATTAAGGGTAAATTACCGGCCCCATCTAAACGGTAAATAACGGGATACTTTTTGTTTGGATGTGTTTGATAGCTTTTAGGTAATTGCACA
The DNA here is from genome assembly GCF_002964625.1 of Pseudoalteromonas sp. T1lg21. NCBI lineage: Bacteria > Pseudomonadati > Pseudomonadota > Gammaproteobacteria > Alteromonadales > Pseudoalteromonadaceae > Pseudoalteromonas > Pseudoalteromonas sp. T1lg21. The sequence goes on along the minus strand of NZ_PQBX01000041.1, from coordinate 20,326 downwards.
ACGACAGTGCGTTGCTCACTAAGATTACTTGATTCGATAGTATGCGTATGTTGGCTGTAATGTGTAACCGCATCATCTGCAGCTGGTTCAGCCATTACAAGACTAGTACAGAGTAAAAAACCACTAATACAGAATAACTTAAATAGTCGCACGACTTATCCTTAAGAAAAATTGGTAATTTTTTAAGCTAACAGAATTGCAGGTACAAACAAAGAAAAAAAGAGCACCATTTTCTGAGATTTAACCTCCAACCAACAACCAAAGTAGTTTTTTTATAGAATTTATTCTCAGTTTGCAAAACCGGAAGTAAACCAGCCATTTTTACGTTTCACTCACTCAGTACTTTTCTAAATAGTGAAATAAATCATGACAATAAAAAAAATACTCATCTGCTTTGTAGCGGCTTTGCTACTGCTAACTGCGATTGTGTTATTTCGCACTTGGCAATTCAAACCCGCAGCAATCACCCCAATCCCTAAAGCAAATATTGCTGTAAACAGTCAGCAGATTGCTGAACACTTATCTCAAGCGGTGCAATTTAAAACGATTTCAAAAGAGCATCGTTCTGATATTGATTACCAGCAGTTTAGCGCATTTATATCTTGGCTAGCGCAAACATACCCCGATGTTCACCAACAACTTGAGTTAAAAAAGTTTAATGATTACACCTTGCTCTTTCATTGGCGTGGTAGCGAGGCGCATAACAAAGCGATTTTATTATCTGCTCATTATGATGTCGTTCCGGTCATTGCCGGCACAGAGTCATTATGGAGCCACCCTCCCTTTGCTGGCACCATTGATAGTGAACATGTTTGGGGGCGCGGAACACTTGATGATAAAGGCTCAGCAATTACTCTCATGGAAGCGATCACTCATTTACTTGCACAAGACTACCGCCCCAAGCGAGATGTTTATATTGCGCTAACGCATGATGAAGAAATTGGTAGTAAATATGGTGCTGCAGCAATTGCTGATTACTTTGCTGATGCAGCTATTGCCCTTGAATGGTCACTCGATGAAGGCTCATTTGTACTTGATGGTATGATCCCTGGTGTTGAGCCAAAAGTGGCAAGTATTAACGTCACCGAAAAAGGCTATTTAACCCTTGAGCTAATCGCACATGCCAAGGGTGGTCACAGCTCAATGCCTCCCTCAGAAACGGCAGTGAGTATCTTAGCGCAAGCCATTGTAAACTTAAAAAATTCCCCAGTGCCCGGTGGTCTTGAAGGTATTTCGGCGCAAATTTACGATAAAATGGCTCGTCATATGCCTTTTTCAAGCCGTGTGTTATTTGCCAACCAATGGTTATTTGGCTCACTTATCGAAAATAAAATGAGTGAAATGAGCTCTGCTAATGCCATGCTCCGCACAACCACAGCACCGACTATGTTATCGGGCAGTGAGAAATCAAACGTATTACCCATCGAAGCTAAAGCAAAAGTTAACTTTCGAATTCACCCACGCGATTCCGTCGAGAGTATCATTGCCTACGTAAATGCAGTGATTGATGACCCTCGTATTGAGATTGGCATTGTTGAACAATTTGAACCATCACCCGTATCAAGCAGCGAAAGCCCTGCATTTAAACTACTTGCTAATGCTGCACAAAGCATTCATGGCGATCTGGTAGTTGTACCCGGGTTAACAGTAGGGGGGACAGACAGTCGTCGCTACCAACAAGTTGCTGACGATAGCTATCGCTTCTTACCCATGACGCTCACTTCACAAGAGCTAACCGGTTTCCATGGTACAAATGAAAAAATTAGCATCGAGAACTTAACTAAAGCGGTGCAATTTTATAGCTACTTAATCAAGCAAAGTGATCAAAACCTTTAATTAAGCGCTAAACCCACACTGTGGGTTTAGCTTTTTAAACTCACAGTAGCCGCACTTTGTTTGCTGCGGTATTGTTTAGGCGTACAACCTTGATAGTTTTTAAAGTGGCTGTAAAAGGTTGAAACCGAGTTAAAACCAGCCTCAAAGCCAACTTCAGTCGCTGATAAATGGGCTTTATTAGGATCTTCTAAGATGCGAATAGCGGCTTCTATTCGCTGCTTATTAATAAAATCGTAAAACGATAACCCTGCATGACCGTTAATGGTTTCGGATACATGACTCACTGAGACATCTAAACGCTTAGCTAAATCACTCACCTTTAAACCCGCCTCTAAGTATGGCTGTTCAGTCACCATCAATTGCTGCAGTTGCTGCCAAAGTGAAGCAGCATCTACTTCAGTTAAGCTGCTTGTTTGGTACTTTTTATTGCTGCTCGATACGCTTTCTACTGGCTGGTTTCGAGGCTCTTCATTATCTTCAGCGTGGATTGTTACTTGTCTCACCCCGTAATGAGCAATTAGAACGGTTGTCACCAGCATCGCAAGTTCATGCATATGACCACTATTAAATTCATTTCCTAAGAACTGACCAGCTTCAAATAGAATAGCCAATAGAGTACCGATTATATAGCACCAGCAAATCATGGTGACCCAGCGTAAATTGATCTCTTCGATATTAGAAAAACGTCTTTTAATTTGCACTTGGTAAGATTTAAGAATCCCAATGATGATAAAGCCATAAGCTAAATTGCTGACCCAAGCAGCCACCTTATGAAGGTAACGATTTTGTCGATACACATCGCATAACTCATTACTAAAACAAGGTAAAGCCAAACTGTGATTAAGCTCAACGGGCATTTGCCAATGCCAAATGAGTGTAAAAATGAGTACCGGACTCAAATGCCATAAGTGTGTCGCTTGAAGAGTGAAATTAGGCCTTGTTTGAAACAACACATAAAAATACAGCAAAGGACCCGTCAGCATTTGAATACTGACGAGGTAATACACTTGCCCTCTGAGGGCTGGTATCTCAGCTTGCATGATGACAGCTAAAGCCAACATTGAAATCAATAAACTAACCAAGGCCATGGTATTTTTTGCCCCCGCAGAGCCGGGCCCTGCACGCCACAAAAAAAACGACAAACCAAAGCTAAAACACATACATGCGCCGATAAAAAGAGAGAACGGCTGAATTGTCAAAGGGCTAGATAAAAACGCATTTAATACCATAGTGATACACTTTTATTATTCTTTTTATTTTAATCTCACAGCTGCCAAAGCAGCTAAATACGGGCTTTTTAATATTCCGAATTTGCAAATTAGTAAAAACTTTAAAACTAATTTCTCTTATTTTGCAAAGCCGGAAGCACTAACAAAACTTATCGCTTAAAAGATTAACTTACCAGAAAAAAATAATAATTAATTGCTTCAAAAGGAGAGCTTGGTGGGTCATTTTAAAAAGCACAAACTGGCAAAAACAATAACCAGTTTATTAACCTTGTTGCCTATCGTGAGCCTAGCAGCTGAAACTCAAGATACCGCACAACAAGAACAATTAGCACTCGAAAAAATCATTGTGACAGCGCAAAAGCGCGGTGAAAACTTGCAAGAAGTGCCGCTGGCAATATCAGTGCTTGGCAGCAAGCAAATGGACCGCGGAAATATTCAAAATATTCAAGATATTCAGCAGTCTGTTCCTAACTTGAGCATGGTCACCACTTCACCATTTACAACCACCATCAACATGCGTGGTATTCCATCAAGCCCTAATGGCGTATTTAACTCGGGAACCAGCCCTGGCATGGGCATGTATGTCGATGGTGTGGTCTATTCACGAGCAACAGGATTCAACCAAGAGCTCAGTAATATTGAGCGAGTAGAAGTTTTGCGTGGCCCACAAGGCACTTTATTTGGTCAAAATACCAATTTAGGGGTTATTAATATCACAACCAAAAAGCCTTCAGATATGGTTGAAGGTAAAGTAAAAGTCGACTTAGGCAATTATGGTCTTCGTAAAACCAACCTGTATTTAACAGGGCCTCTGATCGAAGACGTTCTCGCCGCGAGTATTTCTTTGTTTGATGTTTCTCGAGACGGTTATGTTGAAAATAGTGCCGACGGCAGCGAATTTTCAACACAGGACCGTCATGGTGGTCGCGCGCAAGTTCGTTACACACCAACAGATAAACTAACCCTTGATATCAGCGCTGAATACTTAAAAGACAAGAGTATTCCTCTTGCGAATAAACTCACTGACTATGAATTAGGTCTTGGGTATTTAGGTCTTTACCCAAGTGGCATGACACCAGAAGATTTTATTACCGACGATATTCATGAAGTGTTTGTAAACCCTGAGCGCTACTTTGTAAGCCGCGAAAACTGGGGGTTAGATACAACGCTCAGTTACCAATTTGATTCTGGGTTTGAGTTTAAATCCATCACAGCTAAAAAGGTGTACGACTCAACCATTGGTACAGACATGGACTCAACTCCCGTTGATATCGTATTCAGTACCGAAACCGAAAATAACGAACAATTCACGCAAGAGTTTCAGATTTTATCGCCAACGGATCAGTCATTACGCTATGTAGCTGGTTTTTTCTATTTAAATAATGAGGCTGTAAATGACCAAAACTTTTTAAGTGGTACTGGGATATATGGCATTCCAACAGGTTTACCAGAGCCGTACCCACAGAGCCTTAACTTACAACCGGGTAGCGGCCCTATCAATGGCGGCACATTACAAACCAAAAGCAGCGCCATTTTTGCAAATGTTAATTATGATTTCACTCAAGCAATTAACGGCTTTTTAGGCTTACGATACTCAGATGTAGAAAAACAAATGAGCTTTTATCAACGCGGCTGGGAAACGTCTTTGCCGGGTGTGTACTTGCTCAATTACATTGATATTCCAGCCACAAATCAGACCCTTAAAGATGACTTTTTATCATGGACTGTCGGCTTAAATGGCACAATAAACGACAACAACCACGTTTACGGTAAAGTATCGAAAGGCTATAAAGAAGGGGGTTATAGCTTCCGTCCACAATCTCTACAATCAATTGGTGGCGACCCTTTAAACCCACAGATGAGTTTTGACCGTGAAGCCGTTGTCAGTTACGAATTAGGCCTTAAAAGTGATTTATTTGATCACCGCATGCGTCTAAATATGGCTGCTTTTTACTTAGACTACTCAGATATTCAAACCCGCGTTATTGACGATAATGGCACCAACAGAGTCGTTAATGGCCCATCGGCAACCAGTCAAGGTATTGAGGCTGAATTAAGCTACCGAGTAACGAAGCAATTAGCTGTGAATGCGGCTATTGGCTATGCTGATGCAACCTTTGATGAATTTGAAAACTGCCATGCCATTGACGACTGTACCGGTAACCAACTTCCGGGAGCCGCAAAATGGACGAACAGCGTCAGCCTAAACTATGAAACCACACTCACTGAAAATTGGGATCTGTTTGCTGGGGTTGATTATTCGTACCGCGGTAAAGTTCAAAGCGATGCGCGTAACTTATCAGCCACCGAACTTGGTACCAGTAACCTAGTGAATAGCCAGATAGGCATTGTTTCTACAGATGGCACATGGGAAGTCATGCTGTGGACTAAAAACCTGCTCGATGAAGAAATTGAAGTTAGTAAAGCAGATAAAGCAACGTCTGAACTGAGTTTCAGTGATGTCATGTATGCTCCCCCAAGAACATACGGCGTTTCATTCACTTATAACTTTTTTTAAACACTAGAAAGCCGGCTAATTAGCCGGCTTTCGATGCTTTAACTTACTCAACCGTTACCGATTTTGCTAGGTTTCGAGGTTGGTCTACGTCGGTGCCTTTAATAACCGCAACATAGTATGAAAGCAGCTGTAACGGAATTGTATATACAACTGGAGCAATCACGTCATCTACATGGTTTACGTTGATTACACGCATTGTTTCGTCAGATTCAAACGCTGAGTCTTTATCTGCGAATACATAGATAATACCGCCACGGGCACGTACTTCTTCTACGTTTGATTTAAGCTTTTCTAGTAGCTCGTTGTTTGGTGCCACAACAATGATTGGCATGTCTGCATCAATCAACGCAAGAGGACCATGCTTAAGCTCACCCGCTGCGTATGCCTCGGCGTGAATGTATGAAATCTCTTTCAGCTTAAGCGCACCTTCCATCGCGATTGGGTATTGTGAGCCACGACCTAAGAATAGTGAGTGGTGCTTATCAGCAAACTCTTCAGCTAAATCTTCAATGCCCTCTGCAAGCAGTAGTGCTTCTTCTAACTTGTTAGGAAGTGTTTTGATTGCATTCACAATCGCACTTTGATCTAGGCCTTTTTCTTGGGCAATAGATGCCGTAAGCATTAATAAGCCAACAAGCTGTGTGGTGAAGGCTTTAGTTGATGCAACACCAATTTCAGCACCCGCTTTAGTCATAAAGGCTAAATCAGATTCACGTACTAATGATGAACCCGGCACGTTACAAATGGTCATTGACGCCATGTAACCTTGCTGTTTTGCAAGACGCAGTGCAGCAAGCGTATCAGCTGTTTCACCAGACTGTGAAATGGTCACAAGTAAGCTATTTTCATGTACAAATGATTCGCGGTAACGGAACTCAGAAGCAATCTCAACGTTACAGCTCACGCCTGCGAACTGTTCAAGCCAGTAACGCGCAACCATACCTGAGTGGTATGAAGTACCGCAGGCAATAATTTGCACGTGTTTTACGTCTTTAAAGATTTGCTGAGCACTTTCGCCAAAGGCATCAATCGCGACAGTGTCATTAACTAGGCGGCCATCAAGGGTGTTACGTACAGCAAGCGGCTGCTCGTAAATTTCTTTCAGCATGTAGTGACGATATTCGCCTTTACCTGATGCATCTTGCGTAATGTTTGATTCAATCACTTCGCGTTCAACTGCATCACCATTTGCATCAAAGATTTCTACACTGTCACGGGTAATACGAGCAACATCACCTTCTTCAAGGTAAATAAAGGTACGTGTAACAGGTAATAGAGCAAGTTGGTCAGAGGCAATAAAGTTTTCGCCAAGACCTAAACCAATCACCAGTGGGCTACCTGAGCGCGCTACGATGATTTCGTTGTCGTTCGCTTTATCAAATACAACCGTACCAAATGCACCTTCAAACTGCTTCACAGCAGCCTGTACTGCAGCTAAAAGCGTATCGTGTTGTTGGCGAAGTTGGTGAATAAGGTGCACCATAACTTCAGTGTCTGTTTCTGATAAAAACTCATAACCGTCGCCTTTAAGCGCATCGCGTAGGCTGGCATGGTTTTCGATAATACCGTTATGAACGAGGGCAATTTCGCTGTTCGAAATATGAGGGTGTGCATTCGCTTCGGTTACACTACCATGGGTAGCCCAACGAGTATGTGCAATACCAGTAGTGCCTTTAACAGCAGCTTCATTCAGTGCCGCTTCAAGGTTAGCAACCTTACCCACTGCTTTTACAGTGTTAAGCTCAGTACCTTTAAGTAAAGCCACACCTGCCGAATCATAACCACGGTATTCAAGGCGTTTTAGGCCTTCAACAAGAATTTTATTTACAGGGCGTTCTGCAACAGCCCCAACGATTCCACACATAATCTCTCCTTTTGCACATGCCAAAGTGTTTTACTTTGGGCGAGATGTGTTGTCATAAAATGATGCGTAATAAGGTGTTGTCGGTCTTATTACGGGTTATTCAATTTCTGCACAGATCAGCTGTACACCACATGCTGTTATCGCCTCGCGCTTATCTGCGCTTAGGTTGTTGTCTGTGATAACTGTGGTTACACGCTGCCAAGGCAGTTCTAAATTCGGTATTCTTCGGCCAATTTTTTCTGACTCAACCAGCACCACTACCTCTCGGGCAGCTTCAGCCATCACCTGGCTAAGCCCAACTAATTCATTGAAGGTTGTAGTACCTCTATCAATATCAATGCCATCGGCACCAATAAAAAGTTGGTCAAAGTCGTAAGAGCGTAGAACATTCTCAGCAACTTGGCCCTGAAACGATTCTGAGTGTGGATCCCAAGTTCCGCCGGTCATCAAAAGTGTTGGCTCATTTTCTAATGAAAGCAGTCGGTTAGCGACATTAATAGCATTTGTCATCACCACTAAACCGCGCTTACTTGCAAGCTCAGGGATCATCGCCGCTGTAGTTCGGCCGCTATCAATGATGATGCGGTTATGATCTTTAATAAGCTTTGCAGCTGCCTGTGCGATTGCCATTTTGCGAAGCGAGTCGCTTTTCTCGTTGCTATTTGCAACGATTTCTTGCGGCAATGCAATAGCGCCACCGTAACGGCGTAGTAACAAGCCACTTTTTTCAAGGGCTGTCAGATCTTTGCGTATCGTCACTTCAGAGGTTTGAAACTGCTCTGCTAACGCTTCAACAGCAACTTCACCGAGTTCATTCACTTGGCTTAAGATAGTATGGCGACGTTGTTGAGTGTTTCGTTTTGTCATAAAGTGAACCACGTAAGTTTCGTTTCGAAAGTTTTGAGATTTTAAACGAAACAATATAAATGGCAAGTGAATGATCGTTAACCTACACAGGTTTAATTTTGATCTTCATCACCAACACGCTAAGCTATTGGCAAATATAACCATGAACATGCCCCATGAAAGAGTTTAATAGCCTCGACAAGTCCTTACTCGAACAACGAAAAAATGCCCATGAAATTTGCCGTTTATTTGCCAAAAGCCCGAGTAAAGGCAATTTAAAACGACTAAAAGGCATGTTTGCTCACTGTGGAGAGCAGGTTGTTATAGAAGCGGGTTTTCATTGTGATTATGGCAGTGGTATTAAAATAGGTGATCGAACCTTCATAAATATTAACTGTACTATGCTCGATGCACCGCTAACTGATGCGCAAATTATGATAGGCGATGACTGCTTAATAGCCCCTAATGTGCAAATACTCGCGGTATCGCATGCTGTAAACCCAACCGAGCGTTTAGCAAAAGCTAATTTTGCAGCGCCGATTAGCATCGGCAACAATGTATGGATTGGTGCAGGCGCTATTATACTTGCAGGTATTAAAGTTGCTGATAATGCCGTGATTGGCGCAGGGGCAATAGTTACCAAAGATGTCGCGGCAAATACCCTAGTAGCAGGTAACCCCGCGGTGAAGGTTAAAGACCTTTAACCCTATCCTTACGCGCTAAAGCACGTCCTACGTAGGTTGTCATTTATGGCGTCGTATTTAAAAGTAAAAAAGCCCAGCTGTATTGCTGGGCTTATCGTTGATAGTTAGTTAACTGTTATTCATATCTTAAGATAAGTGATGGTCTGGTGCTTGCGGCCTTAAAGGCTAAGCTTGCAACGGTAACCCAGGTAATCGCGGCTACAGCGGCGGCGGCAACTAAATACACCCATACAGCTTGTTCAATACGGTCATTAAAGTTGGCTAACCAATCACCTACCAACAAGTAAGTTACTGGATACGCAATAGCAATACTTACCGCCACCAGCACTAAGAACTCTTTAGCGATGATATTTACGATACTGATGCGAGATGCACCTAGCACTTTTCGAACAGCCACTTCTTTTTGACGACGCACTGTTGCAAACGAAGCCAAACCAAAGGTACCTAAACAAGTTAAGAACACAGCAAGACCGGTAAAGATTAAAACCACATTCGAAATTCGCTCATCACCTTTTAACAGGGTTTTGTAGTTGTCTGCGAGTAAGTTAATTTTTGGCTCATAGATATTGGCTGAGCTTGCTAATACTTCTGCGATCTGAGCTTTAATGTAAGGCAAGTTTTGCTGATCAATCGTTAAAATTAGTTCTGATACTGGTGATAAAAAGTTAAAGCCACATAAGAACATAATATTTGAGTTGGCATCTTTAGCATTACCTACTTTTACATCTTCAACCACACCTACAACACGCATATCTACGCCACGACCTGAGTCTTTAATTACCTGACCAATAATGTCACTCATGTTAGTGTAACCCGCTTGCCTTGCGACAGATTCAGTCACGATGGTACCCGTACTTGTTACTCCATTTGCACGGCTTGCCCAATCACCAGCAAATTCACGGCTAAAGTCACGTCCAGCAACCAGTTTTAATCCTAGTGTTTTTACAACATCGTAGCTTGCACCTACTACAGGCGTTAAGCTGCCAGACGCTTCACCATTTGGCCACGTTGGCATAAGTGTATTATTGATTGAAACGGTTAAACGGGTATCAATGACTGTTGTTTGCTGTACACCTTGAATTGCACTAATACGGTTAACTAAGGCATTTTTTTCTTTTGTGAATACTTCGCCTACAGGTAGCTCTGAAATAACCAATCTTTGTGTTGTTTCATAGCCTAAAGGTAAGCTTTGTAAGTAAGTTAATTGCTTTAACAAGGTAATAGAGGCAATGATTAAACCTATTGCTAGCGAGGCCTGTAAGGTTAGTAAGCTCTTACGAACCCATATTGCAGTATTACCACGCTGTAAGTCACCACTTAAAACGCGTTTTGCACTGAATGATGAAATAAAGAATGCAGGATAAAGCCCAGCTAATATGCCCACAGCAATTGCGACCACAATAATGGCAATGCCAAATTCAGAGGCATAATTCACGCCCAATTCGCGGTCTACTAGTTGATTAAAACTTGGTAAAAATAGCTCCACTAAAGCACATGCAATCACCATTGAAAGCATTGATACCAAAACAGATTCAGATAAAAACTGCGTTATTAACTGGCCTTTACTTGCGCCAAGCGCTTTACGCACACCCACTTCTTTTGCACGTTTCGTCGATTGAGCGACGGTCATATTAATGAAGTTAAAACCTGCAATAAGAATAAGTAACACACTTAAACCAACACAAATCATCACCACTTGTTTAGCACCACCTGCTTTCATCTCAAACGGTGATTTAGCCGTTAAGTGCAAATCAAGTAATGGATGCAGCTCTAAACTAACTTGCTCCAGCATCGAACCACTAAAAAAGCGCTCTGTTAAGGTTTTAGCCAATGCATCTGTATCGGTGCCCTCTGCTAAACGCATATAAACATAACTACTGTTGATGTTTATATCGCTCGGATCATGCTTAACATAAACAAGATTTTTAAAGGCAAAGTGAGTGTTGTCTGTTAAGTCTGCAAACACGGCACGCACTGTGTACTGTCCTTGTTCATGCGTAAGTGTTTCACCAATCACATCGGTGCGACCAAAAATGCGCAGTGCTTCTGATTCACTTAAAGCGAGACTATCTGGTGTACTCATTGCTGTTGTTAAGTCACCCGCAATCGTCTCCAAAGCAATGAAATTTTCAATATTTGCAGTAGCACCATATAAGGCATTTAACTTATAGCCTTGGTTGCGGTAACTCACATCAACCATGGCTTCACGAGTCAACTCGACCATAGTTAATCCGAACACTTCTTCAACTTGGCTGTAATCTTCGGCCTGCTTTGACTGCACATAATTAAAAATAGGCACCACAGCTAAACCAAGTTTTGAGAAGTCCTGGCCAACGCGATAAACACGCTCAGCATGTGGCTGTTGGCTATCGTACGAAAGCTCATTTTTTGCAAACAAAGCAACTAAAATTGCCGCAGCTAAGCCCACACTTAAACCCAGAACATTTAAAATAAAGTGCTGTTTTTGGTTTTTAAACGCGCGCAGCGCGGTGATCAAATAACTTAAAATCATGTTATGCCACCTCTGCTGTTTGTTGAACACGGTTAGCTTTATCAACCATCACTTGGCCATCAAGTAAGCGCACCAAACGGTCAGCATAATTGCCTTCTTTTTCTGAGTGGGTAACCACAATTACCGTGGTACCTTCGCGATTTAGCTCACGCAGCATCGCCATGACTTCATCACCATTTTTTGAATCAAGGTTACCCGTAGGCTCATCCGCTAAGATTAGCTTTGGATTAATCACCAGAGCTCTGGCTACTGCTACACGTTGCTGCTGACCACCCGATAGCTGCTGCGGTAAGTGATCTGCTCTATGGTCGATTGCAACACGTTTTAAAATTTCTTCTACTCGCTGTTTACGTTCACTTTTTGAGATATTTTGATACTGTAATGGCAGCTCAACGTTTTCAAATACTGTTAATTCATCAATTAAGTTAAAGCTTTGGAAAACAAAACCAATCGACGCTTTTCTAAGTGCCGCTAATTGCTTTTCACCAAACCCTGCGATGTCTGCACCTAAAAATTCAAAACTACCTGCTGATGGCGAATCCAACATACCTAAAATAGAGAGTAATGTTGATTTACCACAGCCAGATGGCCCCATAATGGCAAGAAACTCGCCTTCGTTTACATGTAAGTTAATGTTATTAAGCGCTGTTGTTTCAACATCTTGAGTACGGAACACGCGTGATAAGTTAGTTAATTTAATCATTGTTATTATCCTTAAAATTGTAGTTGTTGTGCTTTATCAAAGTTGCTGTAGCTAGAGGTGATCACGCGATCTCCGGCGCTTAGGCCACTTAACACTTCATAATAGTTTTGATTCTTTTTGCCAAGACGAATGTCTTTTCGTACTGCACGATTGCCATCTTTTTCCATGACATAAACCCAGTTACCCCCTGAGCTGGTAAAAAATGCGCCGCGTTCAAGTAATAAAGCAGTGCCTTTGCTATCACCTAGCATCAGCTGTACATCAAGGCTTTGCCCACGTTTTATGTTGCTCGTGCCATTGGGTAAATCGACTTCAACCTGAAACTGTGATTGCTGAACACGGCTATCAATTTTGCTAACTGTTGCCGCAATTTCGCCTTGCTCGTGTTCAATAAGCACTTGCATACCTGTTTGAACTTGGCTCAGGTAAAACTCATCTAGTCGCACAACTAGCTTATATTCATTAGGAATATCAATCTGCCCTAGGCGAGCACCACGGCCTTTTGATTCACCAATTTCAACATCAAGTTCACTTAAATAACCATCGGCAGGTGCTGTTACGAGTAAGTTTTCAAGGTTCTTACGCGCAAACTGAAGGTTTTTCTCTAACATGTCGGCACTGTCTTTTAACTGGGCTACTTGAACTTCACGAATGCTGTTTTCTTGCTTTTGACGCTCAAGGGTTAGTTCTTTTCGAGCTTTGTAATACGCTAAGTCTTCTTGAATTTCAGATAATTGCTCTTGTGCTAACACACCCGTTTTCACTAGCGGCTGAGTTTGTTTTAAGCGACGCGATAAATGCGTAATTTTAAGATCGATTTCAAGCAAATCACGACGTAAGTTTAAACGGCTGGTTTCCATATTCATTTGCGTGTTACGTAAAAAGTTAAGCTGCTCAGTCACCTGTGCTTCACGACTCATTACATCAAGCTGCAAATTGGTATTGCTTAAACGCACAAGTGGTTGGCCTTTTTTAACAAACTCACCCTGCTCAACAAGTCGCTCTTCGACTTGGCCTCCGGCAATGGTGTCGAGGTAAATAGTAGTGCGAGGCATAACCTGACCACGAAGACTTAAAGCATCAACAAACTCACCTTGTTGTACTGTGCTAATCGTTAAGCTTGTCGCGGTTACTTGCTGACTACGACCTGTTTGCTCAGTTTGCGTGAAACCATAAGCTGCAGCCGCAACAGCTAAGCATGCCGCTGCAATGACTGATTTCTTAAAAAATGCTTTGTTATTTGAGCGTGTAATTTTCTTATCCATGTTGACGCCTTTAAGTTATCTAGGTGCTAATTACCTATAGATAAAACAACTCTTGTGCCAACTTTTATTTTTATTAAATTACAAGGACTTATACAAAAATCAATACGAGTGCATATAATCAAGTGTCCGCTTATAGAACACTTCAAAACCCATATATCGTCCATAAATGGACACTCTTACTATTTTCAATTAGTCTTAGTGTTCCCATAAAGGAATAATAATAAATAGCTATGAAACAAGCAGGATCAATTCTTATCGTCGATGATAACCCCGACGTACTCATCGCCGCACGATTACTTTTAAAGCAGCATTATCAGGTTGTAAAAACCACAGATAACCCCTTTGATATCGAAGGTATCATTAACGCACAGCATGAAGCGGATCAGGCTATAGATGTTGTGTTACTCGATATGAACTTCACGCAAGACTCAATTAGTGGCAAAGAAGGATTCTACTGGCTAAAAAAGATCATGAGCCAAGACGCTAACATTGCGGTACTGCTTATGACGGCCTACAGCGATATTCAGCTAGCTGTCGAAGCAATTAAGGCCGGTGCCTCTGATTTTATTGCCAAGCCTTGGCAAAATGAGCAATTACTCGGTGCTGTAGCGGCGGCATTTTCACACGCTAAAGACAAACAGCAAGTTGGTAAACTCACAAAACAAAAACAAGCCTTGCAGCAATCAATCGGCAACCAACCATTTGAATTTTTAGGCCAAAGTGATGCCATGCAGCAGGTTTTTTCGGTAATCGACAAAGCAGCCAACACCGATGCCAACATATTGATCAGTGGCGAAAGTGGCACAGGTAAAGAGCTCACTGCACATGCAATCCACAATGCAAGCCAGCGCCAAAACCAGCCTTTCATTAGTCTAGATATGGGCTCACTGGCCGAAAGCCTGTTTGAAAGCGAACTATTTGGCCATAAAAAAGGGGCGTTTACTGGCGCGAAAGAAGATCGCATTGGCCGATTTGAGCTGGCCCATGGTGGCAGTTTATTTTTAGACGAGCTAGGTAATTTACCGCTTAACCAACAAGTTAAGCTACTTGCGGCACTACAAAATAGGCAAATAACACCGGTTGGTGGTTCTAAAGTCATCGATATTGATATTCGCTTGATCTGTGCAACGAATGAAAACCTCGAACAAGCAGTTACTGAAGGCAAGTTTAGGCAAGACTTACTGTACCGTGTTAATACCGTAGAGATCCGTTTGCCAGCTCTGCGTGAGCGCAGTGAAGACATTCCATTACTGTGTAACTACTACTTGCAGCACTTTGCACATAAATACAAACGTGAGCTCTCGATTGCAGCATCTGATATGGCACGTTTAAGCCAGTATCATTGGCCAGGCAATGTCCGTGAACTTGCCCATGCAATTGAGCGAGCAGTCATCCTCTCAGAAGGCTCAGAGCTCGATATAAGCTCAGTGATAAGCTCACCAAGTGCTGCTACTAGCACAAATGAGCTCTCTTCAAGCGCCGCTGACTACGACACTTTTGATCTTGAAATCATCGAGCAGAGAACCGTTCGTGCAGCTTTAAAGCATTTTCAAGGGAACGTGAGTCATGCAGCAAAAGCGCTCGGCCTAACACGCGGAGCCATGTATCGTCGTTTAGAAAAATACGGACTTTAATCTATGCGAAATTTTATTATCTTAGCCAGCCTATTAGCTGCATTAATAGGTTTATCAATTACTTTGTTTTGGCAAATAGAACAAAGCGGGTTTTCTGCAATTTCGGCACTTTTAGTAATTTTAAATTTGGTATGTGCCGCGCAAATTTTTAATTTATTTAAACGCCAAACAAGGCGTGCAGATATAGTGTTTCGCGCTTTAGCGAATGGAGACAGCACATTAGGCTTTGGCGACCAACACCCTATGCAGCAGCAATTTGAGCAGGTTAAACAACAAATTCAGGCTGCGCGTTTTAATGCAGAGCAACAAGCCCAGTTCTTACAAGCGCTATTAATTCATATCGATTTAGCAGTATTAGTATGTGACGAACAAGGCACTATTATTGAAAGCAATCCGGCGGTCAGCCGTTTACTTGGACAAGCTGTAAAGCACATCGATGATTTAGGTGTAATAGCCAACCTAGTCCAAGACGCAAAGCAAAATAGCCGTAATACCGTGCCATGGCAAAATGGTGAGCAGCACGATACGTTATCTGTGCAGATCAGTATTGCCGAAATCCAAGGTAAAGTTCGTAAAGTGATCAGTTTGCAATCGATTCATGATCAGCTGCAATTAAAAGAGCAACAAGCTTATAAGCGCCTTACCAAAGTACTAACCCATGAAATTGCTAATTCGATTACGCCACTTTCTTCTTTAGCACAAACTTGTACGGCACTGCTGCCAACTGAGCTTAGTTTTGATGATCAGGAAGATAAACAAGACTTGCAACTCGCCCTAACAACACTCGCATCACGAACCGAGCATTTAGGGGAATTTATAGCGCAATTTAAAAAGGTTAGTAGCTTACCCGCCCCACACTTACAGCCACATATTCTGGCAGATCTTGCCAAGCAAGTTGTTGCTCTGCACTCACAACAAGCTAAGCAACTTAATATTACGTTGAATTTATCGGTGCAAAGCCAACAGTTAGTAATGATAGATAGAGGCCAAGTTGAACAAGTAATAATAAACCTGCTTACCAATGCCCTTGATGTCCTTAAGCAGTTAAATAGTCCAGAGTCAGCAAAGTGCATTGAAGTAAGCATTGCACAAAATGCTAATCAACAACTGTATTTAGAGGTCAGCGACAATGGTACAGGTATCAGCGATCATGTGATTGAGATGATTTTTGTGCCATTTTTTACCACCAAGCAACAAGGCTCAGGAATAGGCTTAAGTTTATCGCGCCAGATCATGCTCAATCATGGCGGCGATCTGGTATATATCAAACGCCAACAAGGAGCCTGCTTCCGCTGCGTGTTCGGCTAACTTACATAGTTAGAACACTTACTTACAATTTGCTAAGGCGCCGTTTGGTATCATGTACCCATTAAGTTTAATGGACTAACCAATATGCGAAACCTTGCCTTAGCACTCTTTTCATCACTTGCCTTCATTCCTGCTACAAGCTTTGCTGGTATTTATGACAGCCCTAATATGAACCTGTTTGTTAAATCAGAGCATAATAGTACTGATTCAATCACCTCAGCCGGCATCGAAGTTATGGCTAAAAATAACTACAGTAATTTCGGCGCAGCATTTACAACGGCACTAGGCTCAGCAGAAGTATTTACTAAAAAAGGTGATCGGGAGACATTTCTCACCTTAGATAGCGGCATCAAATTTGGTTATTTCAGCAACTTTTTTGTCTATGGCGAAGTGGGCTTAGATTTAATTGAGCTTGCTGTATACGACGACCGCGATGACCACGACTACAGAGACCGCTATGATGACGACCACAATAATATTGATGGCTATGTTGGTGTGGGTATGGGCGTGGACTCAAAGCCATTCAGAATAGAGATCTATGCCAGAGCCCGAGAAATAGACAGCCGCTATTGGGAAGCGCAAAACCATGGTTATGCTGGGTTACAAGTTAGTATTTCGTTTTAATTTCAATTGGGTGAGTAAGTTAGCGAGCTGTTAATCTAATGGTCATTTTTAGCTCACCCTATGTTAAGCTTAGGCGCTTTAGTTTACCCGCACCTAAGTTAACGGAGTATTTTAATACGTGTTTTTAAATCGATTTTTAGGCCTTGTTGTTGTTTCTTTTATTGTAACAGGCTGTCAGACTGCCCCTGAGTCACTTCCCGAAAAGAAGCCCATCATCAAAGCCAATCCAGGCACTGTGGTTGCAGAAGCTAAAACAGCACAAGTAGACGCGGTGACACCGCTCAAACCAAGTGAACTTGATGACGTATGGCAGCGTATTCGCATTCAACTACAGTTTAGCGATTCAAGTCACCCAGATGTGCAAAAGCGCATTGCTTGGTACCTTACTCATCCAAATTACATGGAAGAAATAAGCCGCCGTGCAGCGCCGTATTTGTATCATATCGTCACAGAAGTAGAAAACCGTGACTTACCAATAGAACTCGCTCTAATGCCGCTTATAGAGAGCGATTTTGATGCCAGTGCCTATTCGCACAAACATGCATCGGGTTTATGGCAACTCACCCCCTCAATCGCCAAATACTTTAAAGTAAAAATTACCCCTTGGTATGATGGTCGCCAAGATGTGATCGACAGCACCCGCGCAGCTTTGGATTTTATGGAATACCTTTATAAACGCTTTGATGGCGATTGGTATCATGCTATTGCTGCCTACAATATTGGTGAAGGGCGTGTATTACAGGCAATTGCTCGTAATAAAAAACAAGGTAAATCGACGGACTTCTTTAGCTTAAAACTACCATCGCAAACCAAACAATACGTGCCTAAGTTACTGGCCGCAGCACAATTATTAAAACACCAAAAAATGATATTCCCTGCCATTAAGAATGAGCAGGCTATTGCGACCTTACCAGTGACAGGTGCAGTGATCTTGGCAGACAAAGCGAAATGGCAAGAGCTAGAAGAGCTGAACCATGGTGTTATCCGATACCCAGCAGTGATTGATGCGCCACATATTGTGGTTCCCAAAGATCAGCAAGCAAGTTATCAAACTCTATTAGCTAATCAAAAGAGCAATGATTATAGCCAGTGGCAACATTACACTGTTAAACGCGGTGATAGCTTAAGTGTGATTGCAAAGAACTATAAAGTAACAGTTAGCCAACTAAAAACCTTCAATAACCTAAAAACAAACACCATTCGTATTGGTCAAAAACTGATATTGCCGCAATTGGCTGATCAACAAATCGAGTATAAGGTTAAATCTGGCGATAGCCTTTGGAAGATAGCAAAGCAATACAAAGTCAGTATCACTAAGCTCAAACAATGGAATAACCTTTCAAGAGATAGCTTAAGAGTGGGTGAAAAGCTCACCGTATTTATCTCAAATAGTTAATACCAAATCAGGGAGTTTTGCTCCCTGTCTCTTTTATCTATCCAATTAAAGTTGTATCTTTATTAGTCTATAAAAACAACAATTAAAAATTATGGATAATCAGCAACAGGACGCAAGCTGTTCAACCGTTAAAACAGAGCAAAACTCTAACGTTGAAGAGCAAACAAAGACCACCCAGCAAAACACTCAGCCTGCTAGCAACCAGCGCAAGGCATGGTTTACCAACGAGCGGCTAAACCTATTTCTCGCACTCTGCGCCATTATAATTTCAGCAGCCTCCTTTTATGCCACTTACTTGCAAGCCAGCGCCGCAGAACGACAAGTAAAAGCCGCAACCTGGCCATGGCTCGAAGTGATGACGGGAAATTTTAATGAAGAAAAAAATCTATCTGAAATCACCTTTGTGCTCTCTAATTCAGGTTCAGGACCTGCGATAGTAAAGTATGTGAAGTATCATTATAACGACCAATCATATTTAGATATCTATAAAGTAATTTCTGCATGCTGTTTTGATACACAAGCATATGAAACACAGCTACAAACTCTGCAAGATGATTCTCCCGACATAAATATTTTCGAAGCATTTGGCTGGATTATGACGAGTGCCAGTGATAACCGGTTACTGGCATCTGGCAGCAAACTTAAACTTTTTGGTTTCAAGCGAACGGGATTTAATGAAACTCAATGGGACAAAGTAAACAAGCAACGTAATAGCATCAAAACCGAGATCTGCTATTGCTCTTTACTAGAACAATGCTATCTAAGTGATGGCCGCGGTGATGTGAAAGAAATACAGCAGTGTGAGTGAGTTGCGAGAGTAAAGTTAGCAAGGGGAAAGTTTTGAGGTCTGGCGTAGGTTGGGTAGAGCGAAGCGAAACCCAACACAGAGTTTTCAGCCGTCAGCGTTCAGCCGCGCGGTGTGGGTGTTTGGTGCTGCGTCTTCCTCTGCCGGAGGCTCTAGGCTCTAGGCTCTAGGCTCTAGGCTCTAGGCTCTAGGCTCTAGGCTCTAGGCTCTAGGCTCTAGGCTCTAGGTTCAAGGTTCAAGGTTCAAGGTTCAAGGTTCAAGGTTCAAGGTTCAAGGTTCAAGGTTCAAGGTTCAAGGTTCAAGGTTCAAGGTTCTAGGTTCTAGGTTCTAGGTTCTAGGTTCTAGGTTCTAGGTTCTAGGTTCTAGGTTCTAGGTTCTAGGCAAAGTGTACTTGTAGGAATGGCTTTAGCCATGAATATGTTTGTTATGGTCAGAATTCGGCACTGAAGTGCCTCCTACGGGGTTTTGTTGCTGAGGGTGACTCTGTACTAAACAACCACACAATTCAACTTTACCCTTGCTAACTTGTAACTCGCTAACTATTTAGCCATGAATGTGTTTGTTATGGTCTGATTCGGCACTGAAGTGCCTCCTACGGGGTTTGTTGCTGAGGGAGACTCTGTACTTAACAACCCTACAGTTCAACTTTACCCTTGCTAACTAGCCACTCGCTAACTCACGTTGGGTTTCGCTTCGCTCTACCCAACCTACCTGAAGAATGAATAGGGCACGTTATGTGGATAGCTCCAAACGCAAAAAAGCCCGACTCTTTCGAATCGGGCTTTCTCTAATTTGGATCCTGGCGATGTCCTACTTTCACATGGCAAATGCCACACTATCATCGGCGCTGTTTCGTTTCACTACTGAGTTCGGCATGGGGTCAGGTGGGTCCAAAACGCTATTGTCACCAAGCAAATTTGGTTTTAATTCGCTCATCAGAGCAAATTAATAAATTCGGAAATCTGATATCAAGTAAAATGTCTACTTTAGTGTCTTAACTTCTGTCTGTTACGCTGTCATAAAACGCGTTTGGCGTTGTATGGTTAAGCCTCACGGGTAATTAGTACAGGTTAGCTTAATGG
>NZ_PQBX01000001.1:111258-401819 GCF_002964625.1 Pseudoalteromonas sp. T1lg21 | reverse complement strand
TATAATACATCCTTAAATTTTCGAGTCAACACTTAATTTTAAACTTTCTTTTTAGACCGTTTTAAACCGAAGTTTTACTTAACTCTCTGTCACCTTGTTCAGCGCTTTTCATTGCTGCCCGCCGTGTCAGTGGATGCGCATTATAGGGATGCGAAGAATTAACGCAAGCACTTTTTGTAGAAAACTACTAAAAACTTACCTTTCGCGCAAAAAACAAGCTAAAGGCAGTAAAAAACACAGTTTACTGTACAAAATACAGCCAACTTTTCTCGAGAGGATCTTAAGTATTATCGAAATTAGGTAATACGCAAGTTTTTAAATAAAAAAAGCGCCACAATTTTTAATGGCGCTTTTATCAATCAATAATGGATTAGTACAAGATACTATATAACTTACGGCGATACTTAGATGCCAAGGCATCGCCATCAGGTAAAGAAGCGATAATTTCTAGATAGCTTGGTTTTGCATCTGCGTAATTAAGATCTTTTTTAAGTACATTAAATAACATCTCTAAAGCTTCTTCTTTACGACCCGCATTATTGAGGGCATTACTTAGCTCTAGTTTAATCTCAAGATCATTTGGGTATTTTTCAGCTTTCGTTTGTAGTGCTTTTATTTCAGGTGAATCTGTTGCAGCTAATGCTTGTTCACACTTTGCTTGAATATTTGTGAAATACGCATCTCGTTCATTTTCTGCAACTGAAGCTAACAATGCTTGCGCATCTTCTAATTTATGTATCTGAATACAGATATCAGCTAATACTAATTTTACACGCGTATGGCTTGGATCTAACTCGTAAGCTTGCTTTGCATAATTAAAAGCATTATTTAAATCTTGATTAATTAACGCTTGTTTAGCTTGCTCTAATAATAACTCGTGCTGTGCTGGTAAATGTTTTGCAAGCGCATCACGAATTTGCTGTTCTGTTTGAGCACCCGGTAACATATCGACAGGTGCTGAATCTTTTAACATCACAAGCGTTGGTAATGCTTGCAAACCGATTTGCTGAGCAAGCTGCCCAGCAAGTGCCTGCTCAACATCACAATCTAATGTTGCTACTAATAAATACTCACCATATTCATGTGCGATTTTTTCTAAAATAGCAGCTTGCTGATGACACTCAGGATTTTGCGCAGAGTAAAAAGTAAGTAACACTAATTTTTCAGCGGATGTTTCACCCAAAGCTTGCTGCAAATTTTGCGGGGTAAGATTTATCATATTATTCATTTGATTGATTGCACTATATAAGTATTTAGGTTTTTATATAGTGGCAAACATAACAATTACAAGTCCCACAGGTCGAGGTCATTATGAAATTATCTGCTATTTCTGCAGCTTTATTACTTCTTAGTCCATTCGCACAAGCAACAACACTAGATTTAAACCTTCAACAAACTATGCCTGAGATTGAAAAGCTCTATTTAGACTTGCATCAATCTCCTGAACTGTCGTACCACGAAAAACAAACAGGCCAAAAGATAGCAAAGCAATTAAAACAACTAGGCTTTACTGTTACAGATAATGTAGGGGGTTACGGCGTTGTTGGGATTTATGAAAATGGTGATGGCCCTACAATTATGATCCGCACTGATACTGACGGATTACCAATTGTTGAACAAACCGGTAAGCCTTACGCTTCTAAAGTAACAGTCACTAATGATACGGGTGCAACCGTTGGCGTAATGCATGGTTGTGGTCATGATATTCACATGAGTTCATTTATTGGCACAGCACAACAGTTAATGACCCACAAAGATCAGTGGCAAGGTACACTAATGATGGTCGCACAACCCGCAGAGGAAGTAGGCGGTGGTGCAAAAGCAATGCTTAAAGAAGGGCTTTTTACTAAGTACCCTACCCCAGACCATGTTATTGGGTTACATGTAAGTGCGAGTGTTCCAGCTGGTAAAGTCAGTATGAAAACTGAATATACGATGGCAAGTGTTGACTCTGTTGATATTACTGTAAAGGGTAAAGGCGGTCACGGTGCCTATCCTCATACAACAATAGACCCTGTTGTGATTGCTTCGCGCATTGTACTAGCACTACAAACAATTACGAGCCGCGAATTGTCACCATTAGAACCGTCAGTTATT
Organism: Pseudoalteromonas sp. T1lg21; assembly: GCF_002964625.1. Lineage (NCBI taxonomy): Bacteria > Pseudomonadati > Pseudomonadota > Gammaproteobacteria > Alteromonadales > Pseudoalteromonadaceae > Pseudoalteromonas > Pseudoalteromonas sp. T1lg21. The sequence goes on along the minus strand of NZ_PQBX01000001.1, from coordinate 399,722 downwards.
ACTGTTGGCTCAATTCACGGTGGCTCTAAACACAATGTCATTTCGGATGAAGTAAAACTACAACTGACACTGCGCAGTTATAACCCTGAAGTTCGTTTACAACAAATCGCGGCGATTAAACGAATTTCTAAAGGCATAGCATTAAGTGCTGGCCTTGATGAAAGCTTAGCACCTGAAGTCTATGTACATGAAGACGAATCAATTCCTTCAACTTATAATAATCCAGCTCAAACCAACCTAGTGCGTTCAGCAATTGCTAACGCTATTGGTGAAGAGAATGTACTTGAAACTGAAGCTGTCATGGCAGGTGAAGACTTTGGTCTTTATGGTCGTACAGAGCAGCACGTACCAATTACTTTGTTTTGGTTAGGTGGTGTTGAACCGAGTCAATATGATGCAGCAATGCAATCTGGCGCAACATTACCTTCATTACACTCAAGTAAGTTTGCGCCTGATTACAAGAAGGCGCTTCCTACTGGCATTACAGCGATGAGTAACGCCGCGGTTGCCCTATTCAACAAAAAGTAGTTTAGGCTGACTTGGCTCTAGGCTTAGCTTTTCTTTTAAAACGTCGCTTTTGCGGCGTTTTTGGTAATTGGGCGAATACGTGACTGTCGCACTGCTTTGCTTGCTCAACTAAAGCATGCAGCTCTGCTAGTAATGGCGTTAAAAACTGCTGATAACTCATATGTTGCTCAGCTATATTCCCTAACGACGCTTCCCACTTAGCTGTTAAGTCAGGGCTAGCAAGCTGCTCTGGTAATGTACTTATGAGAGCTTTACCTGTTGCGGTAGCTAGAATGTTTTTACCCTGACGCTCTAAAAAGCGGCGTTTGAATAAAAGTTCAAGAATACCTGCCCGTGTAGCCTCAGTGCCTAAGCCATCAGTTTCTTTGAGGATCTTTTTAATTTCAGGGTCTTTCACATAGCGGCTGATACCTGTCATAGCACTTAATAAGGTAGCATCAGTAAAGTGTGCTGGCGGTGTTGTCATTTTATCTACCACTTCACCTTGATTACAATGCAGCTGCTGACCTTTTTCAAGTGGCGGTAAGGTCTGCTCATCTTTTAATTCGGTTTTGCCCATTAATGCTTTGAAGCCTAAGCTAACATCTTGCTTAGCCGCTGCTTTAAAAAGCCCACCCGCAATTTCGACCGTTACTTTGGTTTCGTTAAATAGATAGTCTGGATAAAACTGAATTAAATAATGACGGCAGATCAACCGATAGATTTTTTGTTCGTCACTATTTAATGAGGCTGTGCGAAGTTGTTTTTCGGTAGGAACAATGGCGTGGTGAGCTGCAACCTTACTATCATTAAAGCATTTACTCCGCTTACTCATATCGGCTTGCTTGCAAGCTTCACTTGCTTGCCCTTCATTATTCGCAATAGCAGCAATAATTTTAACTGCATCTTTATGATGCTCTTTTGGTAAATAGCGATTATCTGAACGAGGATACGTAATTAACTTATGACGTTCATATAAACTTTGACAGGTATCGAGCACCTTTTGCGCTGGCATTGAAAATGCTTTTGCCGCATCAATTTGTAAAGCGGATAAATTATAAGGTAGCGGGGCTTGTTGCTTTTTTTGCTTTTGCTCAAGCTCAGCAACTTTAGCTGGCTGATTAGTTATTCGTGATACAACATTTTCAGCAAGCCCTCTATGCAATACTCTACCCTCTTCATCTTGATAAGGTTCGCATGCTTTACTTGGTTGCCACTTAGCAGCAAATGTTTGCTGCTGCTCTGTTTCAAGGTGTGCTAAAACTTCGTAAAAAGGTTTTGCTACAAAATTAGCGATTTCATTATCACGATTAACGACTAAACCTAAGATAGGCGTTTGTACACGTCCAACAGATAACACATTACCAAATCCAGCTTTTTGCCCAGCAAGCGTATAAGCCCGAGTCAAATTCATGCCAAATAACCAATCGGCACGTGAGCGAGCTAAGGCTGATACGCTCAAGGGAATAAAATCGCGATTCGATTTTAAGTTATTCAGCGCTTTTTTCACTGCACTTAAGTTTAAGTCACTGATTAATAGTCGTTGAATTTGCTGTTTTTTAGCTTGGCTTAATTTGACCTGTTCAATTACCTCATCAACCAATAACTGGCCTTCGCGATCAGGGTCGCCAGCATGAACAATTATATTTGCCTGCTTGATTAGCTTTTTTAATACCGTAAGTTGTTTGCGTGTTTTTGCTTTAGGCTTTAATTGCCATTGTTCTGGCACGATTGGTAAGTGCTCAAATCGCCACTTTTTAAAACTTGCATCGTAATCATCTGGCTCTGCTTGTTCAAGCAAATGACCAATACACCAAGAAACACAATCACCATTAGCAAGCTCTATATAACCATCCTGTTTTTTTTGTGGTTTAGGCAATGCATCTGCAATGGCTCGCGCCAAGGACGGTTTTTCGGCAATGTAGAGTTTCATAACGCAACACTAAATACTGTTTTTATAAACAGTAGTCTAGCACAGGAATTTTAACTAAGGAATGGCTTACGTCTGTGGGCTACGTCGAGTAAATAGATAAATAAGTGGAAGGTAACAGACGACCACAGTCCCAATATTGATTAGCGGTAGCAGAGTCTTATACATGTACGTGCTGTATGACAAATCCCACAAATGGCGGTCAACTAAACGGAACAATTGCAAAATGGGCGCCATTATCACAACCAATTGCCCTAAAGCACTTTGCCATAAGTAAACTTTATCTTTAATACCTAAGTAAGCAATGACAGCCATCCAAGCAATATCATTAAAAGCCCAAACGACATAGCGCCAGATATAAATGTCATCAAATGCTTTTAAAGCAGAATAAATAAGAGTTCCGTATAGGAAAAAGGCGGCAGTAATGACAGAGAAGTAAAATGCAGGCCAGTCTTTACGAAGATAAAAAATAATAATAGCTGGGCTCAAAATGAACACCCAGCTATTGCTCAAGATAACTCTAATTTGTTCAAACCAATCAGGCACAATAAAGCGTCTTAATCAGTTTTATCATCATCACCGCCATCACCATTGCCTGGCATGTAGCTATATTTATCAACTTTTTTCATTTTTATACTCCATTACATGTGTTAATGAAGTTTCACTTTAATTGATTTACGGCCTTACATCAATAGGGTCAGATTCGTGTGCTTTGCCTTGCATGATAGAGATTTCAACACGGCGATTTCGTTTACGATCTTCATCGGTCACATTCGGTACAAGGGGCCTTGTTTCAGCATGCCCTACCACGACCATTCGTGACTTATCAAAGCCTGGTGCTTTTTCCATTTCACTGGCGACTGCCACTGCGCGTTTTGATGATAAATCCCAGTTATTCGTATAAAGCTCATTCGATACTTGGAAATCATCAGTATGCCCTGACACGGTAATTTCGCCCGGCACATCTTTTAACAGCGTGGCGATATCTCGAATAATCGGTTTAAATTTTGGCTGTAAAAACGCACTGCCAGACGGGAATGAACCATTTTCTCGAATGCGAATAATAATTTGTTGGCCTAATGACTCAAGCTCAATTGCCCCATCCATTATTTGCTGTTCTAGCTGCTGGGCAATTTTCTTCACAAGTTCATTTGTTTGTTCTTGATCAGCCGCAGAAATTGACTGTTCCAAGGCTTGTTGCTGAGCCGTACTTTGTGACTCACCACCACGCTTGTTACCACGTTGCTCTTGACGACCACCGGCAGAGCTTTCGTCGCCGGCCTGAAACTCAAGCATTTGCTGCGTCATTTCTACGGTTTGTTGTTGAATCGTTTCAATTGGAGTGGGTTCAGGCTTACCAGGCGTGAACTCCATGGCAATGACTGAGGTTCCTTTAGGAATATCTTTTACTTCTATTTTATTTTGTACACCGAAAGCAAACTTCATAGAGCCGGCAATTTGCTTGAACTTCAGTACATCCATTTCAGAGAAGGCAAGTAAGAGTACAAAGAAACACATTAATAGTGACATTAAATCTGCGAAAGTTCCCATCCAAGCAGGTAAGCCTGGTGGTGGGCATTTGCACTCTTGATCAGACATCCCCTACTCCTCGGTATCAACTTTACGTTTTGATTCAGCCAAGTAGTTTTTCAAGATACCTTCAATCACTTTCGGGTTTTGGCCATCTTGAATACCCAGTACTGCATCAAGAATTAAGCGTTGGTTAAGCGCTTCCTCATCTTTACGCAGCTCTAGTTTTACCTGAATAGGAATAGCAACAACGTTTGCTAAGAAAGCACCATAAAGTGTTGTTAAAAGAGCAACCGCCATTGCAGGACCGATTGCTTTAGGGTCATCCATGTTTGACAACATAGCAACCAGACCGATCAGTGTACCGATCATCCCCATCGCTGGAGCGATATCGGCGAGGGACTTAAATAAGCCTGCACCAATTTCATGGCGAGTAGCAGTAAGGGAAATATCTTTTTGCAGTGTAGCTCGTACCACATCAGCATCATGACCATCCACTAACATATCAACCCCTTTACGCATAAAGCCGTTAGGGATTTCGGCTTCTTCTAATGCTAAGAAACCACCTTTACGTGCTGAGTCAGCTAATTCTACTGCTTTTTCGATTAATTCTTCTGGCGATTCAATTTTGAACATAAAGGCTTTCGCAGCGACCTTACCAATGCCCAAAAATTGCCCCATAGTGAAATTTGATAATACGATAAAAATCGAACCACCAAATACAATGACCACCGAAGGCGTGTTGTAAAACATTGCAACTTGGCCGTCACTACTTAACACCATCGACATAGCAATTAAGCCTATGGCACCAAGAATACCTATTATGGTTGCTAAATCCACATACCCCTCCAGAGGAACAATTACACGACACCCATAGGCATCAAATTTTTATTATTAACTGCTTATCGGCAAGCAATTGAAATACTTAAATCATTAAATGAATTAATTTTATTTTAATGTAAGATTTTTAAGCTACAAGTTTAAGCTGTATCTAAAACCGTAAAAATAGCATATTGAAAATGGATTATGCGTAAAAAAACACATCATTCTTTGACCTAGTTTAGCATTCCCCCTAAAATTGGCCTCACTTTCTAACAGCTATCGAGGCCACAATGGCAACAAAGAAACCAGAAAACTTAAGCTTTGAAGAAGCACTGGATGAATTATCTCAAATTGTTGCACAAATGGAGCAAGGTGAACTGTCGCTAGAGCAGTCACTCAAACAGTTTGAACGCGGCATTGCGTTGGCAAATGCTTCATCTGGTAAGTTACAACAAGCCGAACAAAAGGTTGCCATATTAATGGGCAACGATAGCCAAGCGCCTCTTAGCAATTTTGATTCAAACCTGGACTAATTAAGTGCAATTAAAAGAACAACTACAACGCGCTCGAGAAGACGTTGAAGCACATTTAAATCGCTATTTCGAACGACCACTTAATACCGAAAAAACCATCAAAGAAGCCACGCATTATGGTGTTTTAAATGGTGGTAAGCGCTTACGTCCTTACCTTGTTTATGCAACTGGCCGAATGATGGGCGCAGATAAAGCCGATCTTGATATTCTTGCCGCTGCTATTGAGTGTATTCATAGCTACTCATTAGTCCATGATGACCTACCTGCCATGGATGATGATGACTTAAGACGTGGCCGTCCTACCTGTCATATTGTTTACGGGGAAGCGCAAGCCATACTTGCCGGAGATGCATTACAAACACTGGCATTTGATTTAATCGCCAACCATCAATTTGCAGTTTCAGCTACGCAACAAGTAAAAATGATAGCCTCGTTAAGCAAAGCCTCAGGTATTGAGGGTATGGTAGGTGGACAAGCACTGGATATCGAAGCGACCGATAAACAAATTACTGTTGAACAGCTGGAGCGCATTCACCAGCTAAAAACAGGCGCATTACTTAATTGTGCAATTACACTTGGTGCGTTGTGTGCTAAAAATTGCGATGAACATACCCTCGCGCAATTAAACCTATTTGGCCAAGCAATAGGACTGGCTTTTCAGGTACAAGACGATATCCTTGATGTAGAAGCTGATACTGAAACATTGGGTAAACCACAAGGTTCAGATATTGCAGCTAATAAAGCAACTTACCCTGCTTTATTAGGTATGGCTGGCGCAAAGCAAAAAGCACAAGATTTACTGGCTCAAGCTCATCAAGCTCTTGAGGCAATTGATTACGACACCAGCGAACTGGCGAGCCTTGCTAGCTATATCGTTGAACGTAATTATTAATGCCTACAAAAGAAAGACAAAATAACTAAAAAATCAGAGCAGCAATGGGCTATAATGCACTCTGGTTAGCGAAGGATGTATAAAAAATCATGACACTTGATAGTAGCAAGTATCCATTATTAAGTTTGGTTGACGAACCAGCACAACTGCGTGATTTAGCGCAAGACAAGTTACCTGCGTTTAGTAAAGAGTTACGCGAATACCTACTTAACTCGGTTTCGCAAAGTAGTGGTCATTTAGCATCAGGTTTAGGCACTGTTGAACTAACAGTTGCGCTGCATTATGTTTATAACACTCCTGAAGATCGTTTAGTATGGGATGTGGGTCATCAAGCATACCCGCACAAAATCTTAACGGGTCGCCGTGACCAAATGCATACTATCCGTCAAAAAGACGGTTTCACCCTTTCCCATTCCGTGAAGAAAGCCCTTACGACACTTTCAGTGTTGGCCATTCGAGCACCTCAATTTCAGCAGCCTTAGGCATGGCCATTGCCGCTGAAAAAGAAGGTAAAGATCGTAAAACTGTAGCGGTTATTGGCGATGGTGCGATTACGGCGGGTATGGCATTTGAAGCAATGAATCACATGGGTGATGTAAACCCTAACGTGTTAATTATTTTAAACGATAATGAAATGTCGATTTCAGAAAACGTAGGTGCACTAAATAATCACTTTGCTCGTATTTTATCTGGTAGTTTCTACACCAATATTCGTGAAGGCAGTAAAAAGCTGCTTTCAGGTTTACCGCCAGTGAAAGAACTTGCTAGCCGCATGGAAGAACACTTAAAAGGTATGGTCATTCCAGGCACGTTCTTTGAAGAATTAGGCCTAAACTACATCGGCCCAATTGATGGTCATGATGTAAATATGTTGGTTGATACCTTACGTAATATGCGTAACCTTAAAGGCCCGCAGTTACTGCATATTAAAACGCAAAAAGGTAAAGGTTATAAGCCTGCTGAAGCGGATCCAATTGGTTACCATGGCGTACCAAAATTTGATCCGAGCATGTCAAAATTACCAAAATCAAAACCAGGCGCTGCCACATTCTCAAATGTGTTTGGTGACTGGTTATGTGATATGGCAGCACAAGACGACAAGCTAATGGCAATTACCCCAGCGATGCGTGAAGGCTCAGGCATGGTACGTTTTTCAAAAGAGTATCCAGCTCAATACTTTGATGTGGCGATTGCAGAGCAACATGCTGTAACGCTTGCTGCTGGCTTTGCATGTGAAGGTTTGAAGCCTGTTGTTGCTATTTATTCAAGCTTTTTACAACGTGCGTACGATCAACTTATCCACGATGTAGCATTACAAAACTTACCTGTTTTATTTGCTATTGACCGTGCTGGTATTGTTGGTGCAGATGGTGAAACTCACCAAGGTGCTTATGACTTAAGCTTTATGCGCTGTATTCCTAATATGGTTATCATGGCACCAAGCGACACGAACGAGTGCCGTCAAATGCTTTATACTGGTTACCAATGCAATCAACCTGTCGCTGTTCGTTACCCGCGTGGTAGTGCAGGCACGTGTGAGGTTGAATCAACCATGAGTGCGATTGAAATTGGTAAAGCGCGTAGTATCAAACAAGGTAGCAAAGTGGCCATCTTGTCGTTCGGTACGCTTTTAGAGAACGCCAAAGTAGCTGCAGAAGCGCTTAACGCAACAGTCATTGATATGCGCTTTATCAAACCGCTTGATACTGATGCTATTAGTGAGTTACTTAATAACCATGATGTGATTGTTACCTTAGAAGACAACGCCATTGCTGGCGGTGCAGGTTCTGCTGTGAATGAATACTTAGCTGCAATTAAAGCAAATGTGACTATCTTGAACTTAGGTATTCCAGATGAATTCATTAAGCATGGTACGCAAGATGAAATGCATGCCGAAATGGGCCTAGATGCAAATGGTATCTTAACTCGCATCAAAGAGTTCATGGCTTAAGCCAAACACCATTCACAAAAAAGGAGCCTTAAGGCTCCTTTTTTAATACCAATAGAAACGCTAGCGCATCCAAATTTTAATATCGGCTAAGCCATTAGCTTGTAGTGCACTAAGTTGCTGATCAACATTGTTGCTTTGCTCGAACTCAAACGCATCTAATTGCTCATCAAAGGTAATATTTGCAACGCCATCGCCACCGCGCTTTTTAACTTGGTGCAGTGCGATATCGGCAAGGTTAACTGAGGTTTCCCAACCAATAACTTGGCCACCCAATAAAGGTAATGGGTAGAAAGACCAGCCAATCGACGCAGTAATGGTGGTCGATTCTCCATTCGGTAATCTAAATGGGTTTGCTGCAATTGCTTCACATAAATCGGCCACATAATTGTCTATCGCTGTGCGTTTGAAGTCACGTAGTAAGAGTAAAAACTCATCGCCACTCCAGCGTGCAACATAGTCAGAACCTTGAGTACGACTATTCAATAAAGTCGCCATTTGTTGTAAACAGCTATCGCCAGCAAGGGGGCCATACGCATCATTAATGCGACTGAAGTTATCAAAGTTAATTATCAATAGAACGAGCGACTTACCCTGCGCTTGCAATGACTGCGAGTTACGCTGGAAGTGTTCGATATCTTTAGGGAGCTGATCAAATAAGAAGCGGCGACTACGTAACCCTGTAAGCTCATCTGAGTGACTAACTAACTTAAGCTGTGAATTCACTTGGTTAAGCTTATCGTTGGCTTCTCGAAGCTCTACGGTTCGTTCTGTTACTAAGCTTTCAAGCGCTAATTGCTTACGTTTCTCTTGCGCTCTAAATACCCAAAATACAAGGTAGAACAGTAAAATAAAGCTACTGGTGATCAAGAGTCTAAAATAAATAGTCTCATCAAAACGACGCGGCACTACAAAGCTGTACTCAGTACGACGTGCTTTTTGCCAATCTTCACCACGGCGCTTTGCTTCAAGTTGGAATAAAAACGACCCTGGCGGTAAGTTGGTATAAATTGCCTCACGACGAGTATTGGCATAACGCCAATCACTGTCTAAGCCACTTAAGCGATAGCGGAACTCGATACTTGAAGGGGCATAATAATCAATCGCGGTGTATTTTAACGTTACATCGCGTTCATCAATTTGCAGCTGTGGTTTATCACCTAAGGTTGCGGTACTTAAATGACGAAGCGGCGTGATCAAGCTTTCAATACGTGGCTTAAGTGCTTGAACACCAAAAAGCTCAACGCTCTTAGGTATTTCTACCACACCTTGTAAGCTTGGGTACCAAATAGAGTTACCCGTGTCTGCTACAGCATCGTGGCCAAGGCCGGCACAACATTGACTGGCTTTACCATCTAGTTGGCGGTCAAACGATGAAATCACTTGTTCTACTTTTAAGCTCTCGATATCTGTACCAAACTGCTCTACCGGCATGCGGTATACGCCTTTCATGGTGCTGACCCAGATACGTTTTAATTGCTTATCGTAAACCAGACTAAAAATAGAGCCATAAGGTAGACCATCGGTCGCATCTAACTGACGCCATTGGCCTTTGGTACTGCGATAAAATAAACCATCGTTAAGTGAGCCAATTAATATACCCACCCCTTCAATATTCAAAATACTGGTGACGTAGGCACTTTCTAAGCTAGTTTGGTCGCCAATTTTTTCAATACCGCGGTCGGTAAAGTAATACGCCCCTTTACTGGTGCCAATTAAGCCAAAGTTTTGCTCATCCAGAACATAGGTAATAAATTTACTACTTAAGAAGGCATTGTATGCAAAAGGTGTTAAACCACCATAACTTAAGCGGTACATTCCGCGGCCTGTACCTAGCCAAAAACCGCCTTTGCTAGAACGGCTAATTGCGAATACTGGGTTATCGCGCAGTGCTCGCCCCGGCACCGTATACAAGTTTTGGTTTTCGTAATAAAACACACCGCGGCCTGTTGCGATGTACAAACGATCACCATCAAATTGTAAGTCGTGTACCGCAGCTCGACCAAATTGATTACTCGGAATTTGATTTACAAAATTCTTGTTGTAATCGAAGTAGCCGACACCGCTGCGGTTAGCTACCCATAATTTGCCATCAGGTGCTTGGCTAATCGCCATCACCGCTTCGGTCATATTTGAGATAGCTGAGTGACGCTCAATACGCCCCTCGTGAGCAAGCCATAAGCCTTCACTGAAGCTTGCCAGCCAAATGTTATTTTGATTGTCACGGAAAATATCGGCAAACCAAATGCTTTGGTCGAGCTGGCTTGGCTCAACCCATTGCCAATCCCCTGAGTTATCACGAAATAACAGTCGGCCGTAAGTCGAAATCCAGAGCGCCCCATCAGAGTCACTCATAAATTTATAAACGGCAGAGTTACTCGCATTGGGCAGTGGGAATGGACGCAGCTCGTCATCTAAATCAAGAAAGTAGGCACCCAGCTCTGAGGCAAGGTATAAGTTACCTTCAAGCCACGCCATATCATGAATAATGGTTTGTGCTAAACGCTCAGGTAATGAAACCTTGGCAGTAAGCTCTAATCGTAATTTAGCAAAGTCAGATGAAGTATTGGTTAAACGCAATAAATGGCGCTCATTGACCAGCCAAATGCCTTCTGGCGATAATGCCATTTGACTCACCGAACCCACAATTTGCGTAATAGCGGTGGCATTGGAGACCGGTACAATTAACGCGGAGTTTTGATTGAGTGTGACTTGATTTCGAGCAACATAATAAAGGCCATTGGCTGCAATCCAAATGCTGCCTTTGGAATCTTCGAGAATATCGCGAACCGGGCCTTTTACATTAAAGGTCTGCGACATCATGGTCTTAGGGTCCAGTGTTACCAAGCCATTTTTGGTACCAACCCAAAGTAACCCTGTGCTATCGACTAATAGTTTATTAATACCATTACTTGGCAGGAAGTCGCTGTTTTGCGTATTGAAGTTAGTGAACGTGTTACCATCAAAGCGGCTTAGACCAAACTGGGTACCCAGCCACATATAGCCTTGCTCATCTTGGGCAATACTTTTTAAGGATTGTGATGGCAAGCCATTTTGGATGTTCCACTGTTTGACCACATACTCTGTGATAGATGCAAACGCAGGCATGCTGCAAAACACCAACAAACAGACAACTAGAAATCGCATCATATACTTGCCACCAAGTAACACTTAACTCATCGTTTAAAAAGGTAAATAACCAGCTTTAAACAAGGCTTGAACACAAATTAATGAAAAAACACCTGCTAAAATATCATCAGCCATGATGCCCAAGCCACCGTGTAAACGTCTATCTAAAATTCGGATAGGACCTGGTTTAGCGATATCAAAAAAGCGGAACAATAAAAAACCCACCAACAGTGACTGCCAACTCAATGCAGCACCAATCATGGTGATATAATAACCAGCAACTTCATCCCAAACAATGGCTGGATGATCATGTACCCCTAAGTCATCTGCTGTTTTACCACATGCCCAAATACCAAACACGCTGATCACGATTGCAAACACAATCTGTAACCACAGCGGAAAGTACATCGTGGTGAAAATAAATGGCAAAGCAGCAAAAGTACCAAATGTGCCTGGCGCTTTAGGGGCAAGGCCTAAGCCAAAACCCAAACCAAAAAATTGGTGTGGGCGTTTTAAATTGAATAAACGGTTACTGCTCAAACCGGCTCCTTCGCGAAGTGCTGAAAGCCCTTACCTTGATAGTTAAACTTTTCACCATCAAGTAATAGCTCAATCTCACCTTCGCCACTTTTAATTTGCCCAACACAACTTGCTTCAACACCATATTGGCGTAATTTCATATCAACCATGCTTTTATTGCTTTCAGGCACAGTAAACAGCAACTCGTAATCGTCACCGTAATTTAAGATATAATCAAACTGCTCGGCACGTGGAATCGACGAATTTAATGCATCAGAAACAGGCACTTTATCGACATTGATCACCGCACTAACTTGCGATAGCGCTAAAATATGGCCTAAATCTGCCAACAAGCCATCAGAAATATCGATAGCCGCAGAGGCCGCGCCTCGCAAAACCTGACCTGCTGCTACACGTGGCGTCGGATAATCAAAGCGATTATTTAAATAGCTTAAATGTTCAGGGGCAATATCAAGACCTTGTTTACGGGCTTCAATAGCTACACCAGCATCACCTAATGGGCCTGTTACATAAATCCAATCGCCAACTTTAGCACCGCTACGGCGTAGTGCTTTACCTTCAGGCACAATGCCTTTAGCGCAGATTGTAATGGTTAAAGGGCCTTGGGTGGTATCACCACCAATGATTTGCACATTGAAGTACTCTGCAATTTCATGCATACCTTCAGTGAACTCTTCAAGCCACTCTATATTTACCTCAGGCAAGGTTAAGCCAACCGAAATCCACGTAGGTTCAGCGCCCATTGCCGCAAGATCACTTAAATTAACAGCTAACGCCCGATGCCCAAGGGCACGCGCAGAGATGTCATCAAAAAAGTGTACGCCCGCAACTAAGGTGTCTGTTGTTACCGCCAATTGACAGTTTTCAGGCACAGTTACTAAGGCACAATCGTCACCAATACCTAGGTTCACATCACGGCGAATAATGCCACGCCCCTTAAAGTAACGATTGATTAATTCAAATTCCTTCATACACAAAAAAGCCGGCCCAAGCCGGCTCTCCTTTACGGGGCTACTTACTTACGCAGGTCTTTCACTGCTTTATCAAGTACACCGTTGACAAACTTATGGCTGTCTTCAGCACCAAACATCTTCGCAAGCTCAATGCCTTCATTGATTGCCACTTTGTAAGGTACGTCTTCACGGAATTTCAGCTCATAGGCAGACAGACGTAAAATTGCTTTTTCGACCATGTCTAACTCATCTGCTGGGCGTGCTAAATGTGGCGCAACGATTTCATCTAATTGCTTACAGTTAACAACAACACCGCGTGCTAGGTCTTTGAAATATTCGACGTCGATCTTAGTCACATCATTTTCAATTAGCATTTGCTGTTCAATATCAGCAATTGGGTTACCGCTTAACTGCCAAGAGTATACGGCTTGAAGTGCTAAGATACGTGCTTTACGTCTTGCTGCTGGTTTCACAGAGATTCCTTAAACTTAAATTTTGTCTAACACATTAACCATTTCAAGCGCGCCTAAAGCAGCTTCGCCGCCTTTATTACCCATTTTGGTACCTGCGCGCTCAATTGCTTGCTCAATGCTTTCAGTGGTTAATACGCCAAATGCAACCGGGATATCATACTCAAGAGATACTTGCGCAAGACCTTTGTTTGATTCGCCAGCGACTAAATCAAAGTGTGGTGTACCACCTCTGATCACTACGCCTAAAGCGATGATTGCATCGTGTTCTTTCTTTGCTGCAACGCGTTTCGCTGCTAAAGGTAATTCAACGGCACCTGGTACGTAAACAACTGTAATGTCGTCTTCAGATACGCCACCTGTGCGCTTAAGCTCATCAACAGCACCTGCTAATAGGCTGCTACCAATAAAGTCATTAAAGCGAGAAATGACAATGGCAAATTTTTTGCCCGGTGCGTATTTGTTACCTTCAATAATTTTCATTTAATAACCCTAAAAAATAAGTTTAAGCGGTTGCGATTGCGCAAAAATTACGGCGCATAATACCACAAAAATATAAAAGTAGCCTAGTAAATCTGTTTTCCCTAACTAAGACTGTGGCTCAACATAGTCAACCACTTCTAAGTGGAAACCAGATAACGCATGGTACTTCTTAGGACGGCTCATTAAGCGCATCTTTTCAATACCTAAATCAGCCAAAATTTGCGAGCCCACACCCACAGTACGCGATGTACCTTGGAATTTACGATGACTGACATTTTCGCCAGCATCTTCAGCGGCAAAGGCTTTAACGGTTGCTTCTAAGTCTTCAGTTGACTCTTGTTTACCCAAGATAACAAGCACACCGTTGTGCTCAGCGATATAAGCCATTGCATCTGATAAGCCCCAGCTACGATCAGCACTTCTATCTGATAATAGAATGTCGTTAAAGGTGCTTTGTAAGTGAACACGTACTAGCGTAGGTTCATCTTTCGATACTTCACCTTTTTGTAAAACATAGTGAAGCTGACCATCAATAGTGTCTTTGTAGGTCACTAAATCAAACTCACCGTGATCTGTTGGCAGTTTACATTTAGCAACGCGCTCAATGGTGGTTTCGTTTAGGTTTCGGTATTCGATTAAATCTGCAATAGTGCCAATCTTTAAGTCATGCTCTTTAGCAAATACTTCAAGATCTGGGCGACGAGCCATGGTGCCATCTGCATTTAAGATTTCAACAATTACAGATGAAGGCTCAAGACCTGCTAAACGCGCTAAATCACAACCTGCTTCGGTATGACCAGCACGTGTTAACACGCCACCTGGCTGCGCCATGATAGGAAAAATATGCCCTGGTTGTACAATATCGCTCGGCACGGCACCTTTAGCAATTGCCGCTTGCACTGTACGAGCACGGTCAGCTGCTGAAATACCCGTTGTTACGCCTTTCGCTGCTTCAATCGACATGGTGAAGTTAGTTGAAAAAGCAGCCCCGTTATTTTTCACCATTAACGGCAAATCTAACTGCTGACAACGCTCTTGTGTCATTGTTAAACAAATTAAACCACGACCATGTGTTGCCATAAAATTGATAGCATCAGCACTAATGTGCTCTGCTGCGATAATTAAATCGCCTTCATTTTCTCGGTCTTCATCGTCCATTAAAATAACCATTTTACCGGCTTTAATGTCATCGATAATTTCTTGCGCGCTGTGTAAATTCATAATGTGCCCATGAGAGTATGATTAATAGTGACGTATCTGTACTTATTTAATAAAGCCAGCTTGTGCGAGCAAGCTCATTGATATGTCTGAACGGGAAGGTTGTTCGGCCCCTTTTATTAGGCGCTCTAAATAGCGAGCAATCTGGTCAACTTCTAAGTTCACCTGAGTCCCCACCTGAAATTCTGCAATCGTAGTTTGCTCAGCAGTATGCGGAACAATCGTCAACTTAAAGCTATTTTGCTCGACCTCGTTGACCGTTAAGCTAATGCCATCAATACACACCGAACCTTTGTACGGAATATATTTCATTAAATCGCTATCTGTACTTAGCCAGTACTCTGTTGCACGAGCATTAGGGCTGATACTTTCAACGGTCGCAATACCATCAACATGGCCTGACACTAAGTGTCCACCTAAACGAGAAATAGGTTGCATGGCTTTTTCAAGATTAACTGTTTGCCCTTTTTTGTAATGAGCAAACCCAGTTAAGCTGATGGTTTCGTTTGATAAGTCAGCACTAAAACCATCGCTATGTTTAGCGACAACCGTTAAACACACACCGTTGGTGGCAATACTGTCACCGAGCTTGACGTCTTTCATATCCAAATTAGCGCTTTGAATACGAATAGCTAGATCACCTTGCTTTTGTGTTAGTTCAACAATTTTACCTGTTGCTTCAATAATTCCAGTAAACATAGTGCTACTCTTTATTTTCAATGTGTGTGGCTTGCTTTGCTTTTACCGCTGTTAGGCGGATGTCGTCACCAATCATCACTGTATCAGTAAAGGTCAGTGCAGTGATATCACTCATCATGGTGACTTCTGCAAAGTTTAGTAAGCTTTTGCCCATATCACCTATTAACTTAGGGGCAATATAAACAATGTATTCGTCAATTAAATCTTGCTCAGCAAACACGCCAGCGAGGGTCGCACCTGCTTCGAGCCAAACGTGATTAAATTGTAGTTCAGCAAGACGCTTTAAAAGTGCCGATAAATCAACTTTATTATTAACTGCTGGCACTACTTCGTGTTTAACAAAGTGAGGCCACTTAGTTTGATTATCAAGCGACGTGGTAAAAATTATCACCGGGCTCTCGATGCTGAATAACGCAAGCTCAGGCGTTAACCTATTTTGTGAGTCAATAATGATTCGGGTAGGTTGGCGTAAAGGCAACGAGGTCGGCATGCTAAATGGCAACTCATCAACACGGACATTAAGTTTGGCATTATCGCTAATAACGGTGTCTGCACCGGTTAAGATAGCACAGCTTTGCGCACGAAATGCTTGCACGTCTTGGCGCGCTTTAGGACCTGTTATCCATTTACTTTGGCCATTATTGAGTGCGGTTTTACCATCTAAACTGCACGCCATTTTACAGGTTACATATGGCAACCCTGTTTCCATTCGCTTTAAAAAGCCTTTGTTTAAATCCCGCGCTTGTTGCTCAAGTAAACCAGATGTCACCTCAATGCCAGCATCGGCTAAAATCTGTAGGCCACGACCACTCACAGCAGGGTTTGGGTCAACCATAGCAGCAATCACCTTGCTAACACCCGCAGCTTTTAAACCTTCGGCACAAGGCGGAGTTCGTCCATAATGACTACAAGGCTCTAAAGTGACATAGGCAGTAGCACCTTTCGCTTTGTCGCCAGCTACAGCCAAGGCATTCACTTCAGCATGGCCCTGCCCTGCTAATTGATGAAACCCTTCACCGACTATTTCGCCATCTTTAACCAAAACACAGCCAACATTAGGATTTGGCGTCGTAGTAAAACGGCCGTGTTTAGCAAGCTCAATGGCACGCGCCATATAAGCAATATCAAGCTCTGTAAATGACATGATTAATCACCTAAACGAGCGATTTCTTCACCAAACTCGCGAATATCTTCAAATGAACGATAAACCGAAGCAAAGCGTACGTAGGCCACTTTGTCGAGTTTCTTCAGAGATTCCATGATGCACTCACCAATCAAATGGCTAGAGATTTCACGTTCACCCGTGGCACGAAGTTGAGATTTAATGATGTTAACGACTTCGTCGACCTGCTCAGTGCTGACTGGGCGTTTCTCTAAAGCCCGATGCAAGCCATTCAGTAACTTGTCTTCATTGAATGGTTCACGGCTACCGTCTTGCTTGATGACTCTTGGCATAACAAGTTCAGCGCCTTCAAAGGTGGTAAAGCGCTCATGGCATTCGTTACATTCACGTCGACGTCTCACTTGATGACCACCGCCAACAAGTCGAGAATCAATTACTTTGGTATCTTTTGCTGTGCAAAAAGGGCAATGCATAAGGTTCAACTTCCGTTTATAAAAAACAAAAAAAGGCCGCTTAGTAAGCGGCCTTTATAATAGCAAAAAACAACGCTATTGTTATCTTAATTACGGTTTAACCAGTAATTAAGCGTAAACTGGTAATTTTTTACAGATAGCTTTAACTTTCTCTTTTACTTCTGCTTGTACAGACTCATCGTTGATGTTGTCTAGTACGTCACAGATCCAGCCAGCAAGCTCTTTTGACTCAGCTTCTTTGAAACCACGGCGAGTAATAGCCGGAGAACCAATACGAAGACCAGACGTTACGAACGGTGAACGAGGGTCGTTTGGTACTGAGTTTTTGTTAACAGTGATGTTTGCGTTACCTAGTGCAGCGTCAGCATCTTTACCTGTGATATCTTTATCGATTAGGTCAAGAAGGAATAAGTGGTTGTCTGTTTTACCAGAAACAACTTTGTAGCCACGCTCTTGTAGTACTTCAACCATCGCTTGTGCGTTCTTAACTACTTGTGCTTGGTACGCTTTGAATTCTGGTTGTAATGCTTCTTTGAAAGCAACCGCTTTAGCAGCGATGATGTGGCATAAAGGACCACCTTGACCGCCAGGGAATACAGCACTGTTTAGCTTTTTGTAGATCTCTTCATCACCACATGCAGAAACGATTAGACCGCCACGAGGACCCGCTAATGTTTTGTGAGTTGTTGTTGTAACAACGTGTGCGTGAGGGATTGGGCTTGGGTATACACCAGCCGCGATAAGACCAGCAACGTGAGCCATATCTACGAATAAGTATGCACCTACTTTATCAGCGATTTCACGGAATTTAGCCCAGTCAACAACGCCTGAATATGCTGAGAAACCAGCGATGATCATTTTTGGCTTGTGCTCTAATGCAAGTGCTTCAACTTGAGCGTAATCAATTTCGCCTGTTTCTTCATTTAGGCCGTATTGAATTGCATTGTACGTTTTACCAGAAAAGTTAACGTGTGAACCGTGAGTTAAGTGACCACCATGAGCTAAGCTCATACCTAGTACTGTATCATGTGGCTGAAGAAGTGCTTGGAAAACAGCTGCGTTTGCTTGTGAACCCGCATGTGGTTGAACGTTAGCGTAGTCAGTGCCGAATAACTCGTTTGCACGGTCAATAGCTAGTTGCTCAACAACGTCAACATGCTCACAACCGCCATAGTAACGTTTGCCTGGGTAACCTTCAGCGTATTTGTTGGTAAGCTGAGAACCCTGCGCTTCAAGTACGCGTGGGCTACAGTAGTTTTCAGACGCGATCAGTTCGATGTGCTCTTCTTGACGAGCCGTCTCTTTAGTGATGGCTGCAAATAACTCTGGATCGAAATCCGAAATATTCATGCTACGTTCTAACATGGGGTCTCCTAAGGCAACGTGTATGGTGTTTTTTTGAAGGCTGTATTGTACGCTTAAAACGCACTTTTGCCTATCTTGTAAAGATGAACATATTTAAACAGGGATTGAATTTATTTCACAGTGTTTTAATAATGATATTTTTTTATTGATACATAATAAAAATTTATGAATTTAAAACATTTCATAGCTTTTTAAAATGTTATTTCAACAAAAAATAGCCCTGTTACATTGCGTTTTTATAGGGGCAAACTAAGCTTATAGGACTGGTCAATATGAAGGATGGTATAAGTTCATGTTAGCTAAACCAATATACGAATTAGTCCCCTACGGATACTTTTTTCTCGGCATCAGTTGTATCACATTAGCCAATGATTATGTGCCTACATTAATCGGTGTCATCTTATTTTTATTAGGTGCTAACATTTGGCGGATGCGTTCTGAAGCCAGAAGAACCGATCATTCAAGCCAACGAGTTAAACAAAAAAAACTTCGCTATTACTATGAATTTAAACCTTTTATTATTTTTATTTCGGCATTCACTTTGATGCAATGGACACAAAATGAACTCGTCTCTGTGATCAGCATTTTGCTGTGTATTGCGGCTGGGGTCATTCTAAGTATGCGGGTTTTAAACCGTCATAGTCATTCGTTACTTCATTAAAGGCTTCACTTAAAGACTGCATTAAAAAGAGCGGCTTAGCCGCTCTTTACTTGCTGTTATACTAATTTATTTAACAGCTCAGTGCGAAGCAATTGATAATCAAACTTAATATCTTCTGCTAAACACTGTTTTGCTAATGCATCTGCCAGTGGTTTCGGCATAGGCAATTCGATGTCTAAAATTTGCTCTACGCTGTCTTTGAATTTAGCTGGGTGTGCAGTCGCTAAAAAGATACCTGCACTGCCATCAGCTAGATTTTCTTTCAAGCCCTGATAAGCAATTGCAGTATGAGGCTCTGCGATGTAACCAGTTTGATGAATTTTTTTCATCACCTCTTTTGTTTCTTCTTCACCTACACAGCTCGAATAAAAGTCATCATAGCTAAACCACTCGTTATCTAGCATAAATTGTACACGAGGCCAGTTATTCGGTTTACTTACATCCATAGCGTTGGATAACGACTCAAGGGTGTCATTTGGCGCCCACTCTTTGCTTTGTAAGAAACGTGGCACTGTGTCGTTTTGGTTAGTGGTAGCGCTTAATTTCGCTACTGGCATACCGAGCACAGCACCGATCATCGCGGCACACACATTACCAAAGTTACCACTAGGTACTGAGATATGCGCTTTACTGCGCTGCTCTTTTGGTAATTGAGCAATCGCTTCAAAGTAATAGCACACCTGTGCAACTAAACGACTGATATTGATTGAGTTTGCTGAGTTTAGACCAAGCTTTTGTTTAACTTCGTCGTCTAAAAAGGCTTGCTTTACCATACTTTGGCAATCGTCAAAGCTACCATCAACCGCATAGCAGTGAATGTTATTACCTAAAGTAGTGAATAGTTTTTGCTGCGCTAATGAAATTTTACCTTTTGGGTATAAGATCACGACATCGATATTAGGCTTATTATAAAAGGCATGGGCAACCGCCGCCCCTGTATCGCCTGATGTAGCCGTTAAAATCGTGACTTTTTCGCCCTGATTAAATTGCGCAAGACATTCAGCCATAAAACGGCCGCCAAAGTCTTTAAACGCAAGCGTTGGGCCATGAAATAATTCAAGGCAATAAATGTCTTTTTCTACTTCAACTAATTTCACATCAAAGTTAAAGGCATTTTGCACCATCTTTGCAACGGTATCGGCAGGAAGCTCGTCACCAATAAGGTGTGATAAAATCTTGCTGCTACGGCTAACAAAGTCTAAATCAAGTAACGCATCAATATCTTGAATTGGCGTAAGACTATTAGGGAAGAATACACCTTGATTACGCCCTAAACCCGTTTTTACCGCTTCAACAAACGACACCTGTTGTGTTTCATCTTTTAAATTATGTAATTGCATGTTTATTCCTTAAATTCTTTAAAGCTGTCGTGTGCCAAGCTGATCTAGTTGACAGATGTGGCAGAAGCCCTGCTCATTGATGTAATTATCATTCAGCCACGCTGCACACTTTTGTGCAGCTTCAAGGCTCTTACACACGGTAAATAATGTTGGCCCAGCCCCCGAAATGCTGACTATCTCTGCGCCAAACTCAGGTAAAGCACTTTTAGCTTCTGCAAAGCCTTGAATAAGCGGTGCACGATGTGGCTCGGCTATTTCATCACTCATAATGGAGAGCGCTGCATCAAAGCGACCTGTTAGTAATAAACTACTAAACGCAGAAAGTCGCTGTGCAAACTCAACACTGTCATGCATTGATAATTGCTTTGGCAGTACTGAGCGCGCTTTTGCGGTATTCAGTGAAAAACCTGGAAAAGCCGCTACGTAATACCATTGATTATCAACGGGTAACGAAATTGACTTGTTCGGAATAAGTTCACCAGTTAATTGCAAGCCACCCAAGTAACATGGTGTGATGTTATCGTAATGACGGCCGCCACTAACAATAGCTTCAAAATCAGCCATCAACTCGATAAGTTGCTCTTGAGATAAATTCGTTTCAGCGAACTTATCAAGGGCTGCAAACGCAGCCACCACAGAACACGCGCTTGAACCTAAACCAGAACCAATTGGTAGGTTCTTTTTCAGCTCAAGTTTTACCGCTGGCATAGTCGGCGCAACGTGTTCTTTAAAATGAATTAAACATTGATAAGCCAAGTTTTCTTCAGCATTAGCAGGCAGTTTATGGGCATAGTCGCCAGAGCAAACAAAAGTATCTTGCTCAGCGGCACTCACCTCAACAACATCACCTAATAAGGTGCCATCGATAGGTGCTAGCGCAGCACCTAAAGCATCAAAGCCGACAGCAAAATTCCCGATTGAAGCGGGTGCATATACACGGATCATGACCAGCTCCTAACGCGTTAACGTTTTTAAAATGTCGGCAAATACGCCTGCAGCCGTTACTTCAGCACCTGCGCCATAACCACGGATCACAAACGGACGAGGTTGATAATATTGACTTAAGATGGCCAGTGCATTTTCACCGTCACGGATATCGTAAAGAGCATGGCTACTATCTACAGCTTCAATGCCTACTTTACATTGACCGTTTTCAATAGTGCCCACATAACGAAGTACTTTACCTTCACTTGCAGCGCTTTGAATGCGGTCGTTAAACTGTGCATCAAGTGATGGTAGTTTTGCCATAAAATCTGCTACAGAATCACCTTCTGCAAACCCTTTTGGTAAAACAGATTCAACTTCGATATCGCTTAGTTCTAACTCAAGACCCGATTCACGAGCAATGATCAGTAGTTTTCGAGCCACATCAGTACCTGATAAATCATCACGCGGATCTGGCTCAGTAAAACCACTTTCTTTCGCTTTTAACGTTGCTTCGCTAAGTGATAAACCATCTTGTAGCGCACCAAACATATACGATAATGAACCAGACAAGATACCGCTGAACTTAATAAGTTCATCACCGGCACCAAATAGCGATTTCAGATTATCAAGAACCGGTAAGCCGGCACCTACGTTTGTTTCGTATAAAAATTTACGATTATTCTTTTGTGTCGCTGCAACTAAATCTTGATAGTAAGCATACGAGCTAGTATTGGCTTTTTTATTTGCAGCAACGACATGGAAACCTGCATTCAAGAAATCAACATATTGCGCAGCAAGTTTATCGGCTGAGCTACAATCTACGATCACTGGATTGATTAAGTGATTTTGTTTAACAAATTGCTCAACCAGATTTAAATCAAATGCCTGCTCTGACTCGGCTAGTTTGTCTTGCCAGCCATCAAAAGCAATGCCTTCGCTATCTAGATAAAGCTGTCTTGAGTTAGCTACACCGTATAAGTTCAGTTTAATGTTACGTTTTTCAAGCCATGCTTGTTGACGCTTTAACTGCTGGATAAGTTCTTGGCCGACTAAGCCACAGCCAAGTAAAAACACATCGATTGAAGGAATGTGAGTAAAGAAGTTCTCATGGCACACTTTCACCGCGTCGTTGCATAACTCACCGTCGATAACCGCTGAAATGGCGCTTTCTGTTGAATCCTGTGCAATAGCAACAATGTTAACTTGGGCTTGTGCTAATGAGGCAAAGAACTTAGCAGCTAAGCCTTTGTGCGCACGCATGTTATCACCCACTAAAGTGACAATAGCAAGGTTACGTTGTACTTGAACTGGTTCGATTAAACCGGCTTGTGATTCCAATTCAAAAGCAACTTGAAGCGCTTCAAGCGCGAGCGTTAAATCACTTTCGTGAACACAAAAACTGATACTAAACTCACACGAAGATTGAGTGATTAGCACAATTGAAACATTGTCGTGTGCCAGCGCATTAAATACTTTTGACGCCATGCCCACTTTGCCTTTCATACCTGGACCAGACACCGTCAACATAGCCAGGTTTTGTAAGCTTGATAGCGCTTTAACAGGTTCGTTCGATACACTGTCGTTGCTGATCACAGAACCTTCAGCACGTGGGTTATGAGTATTTTTGATCTCACACGGCACGCCTGCTTTAGCACAAGGTAAAATCGTTTTCGGGTGCAATACTTTTGCACCAAAGTAAGAAAGCTCCATTGCTTCTTTATAGGATAATGAATCAACTTTAGAGGCTTTTTTGATATAGCGCGGATCCGCATTGTAAACGCCATCTACATCAGTCCAGATCTGACATACGTCGGCTTCTAAACACGCTGCAGCAATCGCAGCTGAGTAATCTGAACCATTACGACCAAGTGTTGTTAGCTCACCTTGCTCATTGGCAGCAGTGAAACCCGGCATGATATAAATAGTACTTGGTGCTGCTTTTAAGGCTTCTTGAAAACGTAGCTTACTAGCATTCAAGTCTGCTTCAGCATCAATGTAGCCACCCACTGATGCAATACAGTCTGTTGCTTCTAAATAACGAGCATTACTTTCTTTAAGCATGCACTCCATTAAAGCAACACTAACGCGTTCACCAAAGCTGATAACATAAGCACGCACTTGGTCTGGACAACACTTTAAAAGTGCAACACCATCTAGTTTATTCTTAAGTTCACTAAGATTAGGCCAACTTGCTACCTGACCAAAATCAGCTTCGACAGCAGCTTTTAATTGCTCACAACGTGCAACCAAAGCTTGCCATTGCTCACTAAACTCTTGCCCCTGCTCTGCAGCACTTGCTAATGCAACTAATGAATCTGTCATACCACCTGGTGCAGACAGTACTAACAACATTTCATCGCGTAATTCTTCTTTAACTAACTGAGCTACCTGTTGCAAACATGCGTAGTCGGCCAAGGATGACCCACCAAATTTTAATACTCGCATTATTTATGTTTCCTCATTCCATAAACGAAAAAGGCCTGTGTTCTAGTGAACACAGGCCTATAAATTTGTTGCACCGACCTATGCCACTATCCCGTAAGGATGATGGTTGTAATAATAATGGTCGTTGCGTGATTAAATGTTTTCATAGACTGTAGACTGCCTTAATTATAGCCAGCCTGTCAACCCTTAAAGAAAAGATAAATTATGCGTTTGCGTTATATAAAAGATTAATGAATACCAAATTTATGCAAAGTTGCTTTAAGACGCACAAGATCTATCGGTTTATCGATGAAGTCAATAGCACCCAATTTTACTACTCTTTGTTTCATTTCAGCCTGAATATCAGCCGAAATCACTATTACGAAGCACTCTATTTTCTCTGCTTTAATCGTTTCGAGCACTGCAACGCCATCAATTTCAGGCATGGTTAAATCTAAGCACAGTAGATCAAAATTTTGCTCACGAAGTAGCGCAAGAGCTTCTCGGCCATTGGTAGCTTGCTGAATATCTGCATCCAAGCAATCACCTAAACAGCGTACTACCTGCTTACGGGCAATATTTGAATCATCACAGACTAGTACTGAAAAATTAGGATTATTCATGAAATAAAAATCTTCGCTGTAGCAAATACAACATTAAAAAAGGCTAAATTAAAGATGAAATAAATTTATAACACACTTTTTCAAGCGCAGTAAGGTTAAGTTTTTTCAAAAAATACTAACAATTTATAAATGTTCCAGTAAAAAAGGATATATTTATTTCTTTTTAACCATTTATTAGCTAACTTTAGAACTAGCTGAATGTATTACAATTGTCACCAAGGAGCTATGGATATTCCATGCTACAAAAAAGCCTGTCAAAAGAATTATTAACAAATGTACTCTCAGTCTACTTTTTACTTACTTTTGTAGTGACCTGTGGACAAGTTATTGCTGAGTACGTTAATACCAAAGATTACATTCGTGACGAGTTAACGACTTTACAAAAAACATTTAGCCGTAGTTTAACCCGCGCTATTTGGGAGTTGAACGATAAACAAACCATTACGACAGCTGAAGGCCTATTAGCGATCCCTATGATTGAAGGCATTATTGTACGTGATGACAGTGGCGAAGTGCTTTCACAACTAGGCCGTTCGCTAGATATCCATGAGCTTTACAGTCAGCAGTTAGTGCAAGAAGAAGCGATTATCGAAGATACGCCGTCAGGTTTATTCGGTTATACATTCCCACTCATTTTTGAATTCTCTGGTAAAACAACCCAAGTCGGTGACGTAACCTTATTCTCAAGTCGTGAAGTGGTATTTAGCCGCATCATGATTTCTATCTACTTTTTAATTGGTAATGCGATGATCAAAACCACCTTTTTGATCATTCTTTTCTTACTGGCATTTAGAAAACGCTTAACCGAGCCATTAGCAGAATTTACAGAACAAATTGAAGATCTTGAATTAAACGACTTAGAAGGTCGCCATATTCAGATCCATACCGTTGAGCACAACGAGCTTAAAGTAATGGAAGAGTCTTTCAACCGGCTAATCGATAAGGTGGTACTTTACCGTGAAGAGCTCGAACATACACAAAAAGAATTATTGATAAGCAATGAAAAGCTCGACCAACATAACTTACAGTTAGAACAAGAAGTGGCGCGCAAAACATCAAACTTAAGCCAAGCAATGATGGACTTGCAGCAGCAAAAATATGAGCTTGAAAAACAAAAGCTAACACTGACTGAAGAAATCGATTTACGTAAGCAAACTGAACAAGAGCTCATCACCAAACAAACAGAGTTACAACGCTACCTTGATGAACTAAATATGGCGCAAGAACGTTTAGTTGGCTCAGAAAAAATGGCTGCATTAGGCGGTTTAGTAGCGGGTATTACGCATGATGTGAATACACCTATCGGGATTGGTGTTACTGCGACGTCATTCTTACAAGAACGCTTGGACCAAATTGAAGCGGCTTACAAGGATAAAACCCTGTCACCAAAAGCCCTTGAAGAATTTATTAATGATGCTAAACAAAGTACGAGCCTACTTACTAGTAACCTAGATAGAGCTTCTGAGCTGGTTGCAAGCTTTAAGCAAATTGCAGTCGACCAAGCCAGTGAAGCGGTAAGAACGATTAACTTTAAAGAGTACTTAGGTGAAGTGATCCGCTCACTCCATCCAAAACTAAAGAAAACGTCGCATCATATTAATTTAGATTGCCCTGACGATTTAACACTTAACCTGCCCGCGGGGGCGATTAGTCAGATTTTCACAAACTTGATTATGAACTCTCTCATTCATGGTTTCGAAGGAATTGAAAGTGGCATCATCGATATCGTTATCAAAGAAGAAGATGACGAAGTCGTTATCGACTTTAAAGATAATGGTAATGGCGTATCAAAAGACCAGCTAGAAAAGCTATTTGACCCATTCTTTACAACCAAGCGCGACCAAGGCGGCAGTGGCTTGGGCACGCATATTACTTTTAACCTCGTTAAGCAAACCCTGAGTGGCGATATTGAGGTATCAAGCGAAGTCGGTAAAGGCTTGCACTACCATATTAGTTTTCCGAAAAACATGCCAAAACCACTTTCAATGTTTAACTCATAAGCAATTAGCACTGATGCCGAAATGATTCATTTCGGCATCAGTTTTTTATTGTTATGATTGGGCAAATTTATTGAAAGGATTAGCCTAATTATGTGGTTTAGTAACCTTATCTGTTACCGTTTTAAACAAGACGTTTCATACGCTCAAGAAGACTTCGACAAAGCCCTAGAACAAGACCTGTTCCGCTCATGTACAGGCCAAGAGCTTGCAACTTTCGGTTGGACAAAAGCCTTTGGTAAGCACGGTCAAACTCTGTCTCATTTCTCTCAAGACAGCATTTTAGTATGCGCTAAGCGTGAAGAAAAAGTGCTGCCAGCTGCCGTTATCAACGAATTGGTTGCAGAGAAGGTTGAACAAATCGAAGCCGAAGAGAACCGCCCAGTAAAGAAAAAAGAAAAAGACGAACTAAAAGAAAATATTCTGCACACTTTACTGCCTCAAGCATTTAAAAAATCGAGCCTGCAGTTTGCATTTATTGATCAAAAGAATGGCTGGGTTGTGGTTAACAGCGCAAGCTTTAATAAAGCAGAAGAGCTTTTAGCCCTACTTCGTAAATCACTTGGTACGCTTCCTGTCGTACCTGCATTTGCGAACTATGATTTAGACGTATTTTTAACTGACTGGTTAACTAATTTCAGTACCCCTGAAGGCTTCTCTATCGGTAACGATGCAGAGCTTGAGGAAGCCGATGACAGTGGCGCTCAGGTTAAATTAAAAGGCCATGACTTATCGTGTGACGAAGTAAAATCACACTTAGAAAATGGTAAGCGCGTAACTAAACTGGCTCTTGATTGGCAAGAACGCGTTAAGTTCATGTTGCAAAACGATGGTTCGATTAAGCGTCTCAGCTATTCAGAAACATTAAAAGAAGAAAACGCCGACATTCCTAAAGAAGATATGGCGGTCAAACTTGATGCTGACTTTATCTTAGCGTCAGAAGAAATTAAACAATTACTAGAAGAGCTGACCCAAGGTTTAGGCGACGCAGAAGATTTATAAAATTAATCTGAGAGTTAGTTAATTTAAAGCGCGACTAAGTCGCGCTTTTTGTTAAAGTTAGTCAGTAAAAATTGCTTTTACTTCGTTAAGCATATCGTTATATTCATCGTCACTGAACATATCAAGTGATTCAATCACGCCTTTATCCATATAGGTTTGTAATGCCGCTGACTTATCAGAAACCTGTAAGATGCCTTCTAAAATCGCACCAATACGAATGAAATCGACATAACAAATATGCTCTGGTCGATAGTTTGGATTTGCCCAACTTTCAGCAACTTCTACAAACTCATCAGTAAATCCCCAAGCACGCATAATTGCGCCACCCACTTTACCGCCCAGCTTTTGGATAGCATGAGCAAGGAAACTAGGGTTTGCAAACACTTCAGGGTGCTTCTCAGCTTCAGTTAAAATTGGCAGCACGCCAATGTTATAAACTAATGCAGCCAAAGTAATTGTGTCACGATTCAATGATGTATGCTTGTTTCGGCGTAAAAAGAAGTCCATCAAGGTAATTGAATGGCACGCTACTTTAAGGGTTTTCTGCCATGCCTTGTCCATATAGCCTTTAATCAGCTCATTATGTGATACAAACAGCTGCTCCATTGCCATTGCCGTCGCAATGTTCTTGATTTGACGCAGGCCAATTCGTGTTACTGCTTGGTGTAGGTTTGTGACTTTAACTGAGCGCCCCATAAATGCACTATTCGCGACTTTGATCATCCGTGCCGACAATGCAGGATCATGCGAAATGACATCTGCCATATCCATCAAGTTTACCTCGGGGTTATCCGCGGCTTGCCTCACCTTCACTGCAACTTCTGGTAAGGTAGGTAACACTAACGTGTCATTATTTATTCTGTCGACCAATATGGTCAGTAATGCATTCTCTGTTGACATATGTGTGCCATCCTCTTGGGTTAGTTTGTCAAAACAAAGACAAACTAATGACTGACATTATTAGATTAGTTATAGTTTTAGTATTGTCTAACTTAGCGCTAAAGTTAAGAAATTCACAGAAATTATCTTTTTTTATATTTTTTAACTCCCTAACTCATAAATAAATATTGCTTCTAGCGCTGTAAACTTGCCATATATATGTCAGGTTTGCTTTAATGCATAGACTTTTTGTTTTCTAAGCAATGACTCTCACTTTTTAACGGGCAAAAAAATGACATTAAATAAAATTAGCCAAGCACTTATCTTATCAGGTGCTGTTTTTCTTGGTGCATGTTCTGATCAACAGGCAACCACTTCTCAAACTAAGCCTGCTGCAGAGCAAACAAAGCAAAGTACTGAACAAAACAACCCACAACTTATCAATGCAGAGAAAAGCCGTTTAGACATTTACACAGACTTCACGCTTACTTCTGATCTTAGTCACTTAAGCGACAACCAAAAACAAATGGTTGGCAAGTTGATCGAAGCCTCAAAAATTATGGATGAGCTATTCTGGCGCCAAGCATTTGGTGAGAATAAAGACGCATTTTTAGCAAAAATTAATGATGAAAAAGTTCAGAAGTTTGCAGATATCAACTATGGCCCTTGGGATCGCTTAAACGGCGACCAAGTATTCTTATCGGGTTATGAAGAAAAGCCACTAGGCGCTGAGTTTTACCCAAGCGATATCACAAAAGAAGAGTTAAACAATGCAATCGTTGATGACAAAACTGGTCTTTACTCGGTGATCAAACGCGATGAAAAAGGTCTTCTTTATAGCGTAGCTTACTCGGTTGAGTACGCACAAGAACTAGAAAAAGCAGCTAACTTATTACGCGAAGCAAGCACTCTTGCTGATGATAAAGAGTTCGCTAACTACCTAAGCATGCGCGCAGACGCATTGGTAAGTGATGACTTCCAACCTTCTGATTTTGCTTGGATGGATATGAAAAATAACCCAATTGATGTGGTTATTGGTCCTATCGAAACCTATGAAGATCAATTATTTGGTTACCGCGCAGCGTATGAAGCCTATGTACTAATAAAAGACTTAGCTTGGAGCGAACGTTTAGCCAAGTTTGCCGCTTTCTTACCAGAGCTACAAAAAGGTTTACCTGTAGATGAAAAGTATAAGCAAGAAGTCCCAGGCTCTGATGCTGACCTAAATGCTTATGATGTTGTTTATTACGCAGGTCACTCAAATGCAGGTAGTAAAACTATTGCTATCAACCTGCCAAATGATGAGCAAGTACAGCTAGAAAAAGGCACACGTCGTTTACAGCTTAAAAATGCAATGCGTGCTAAGTTCGATAAAATCTTAGTGCCAATTTCAGAGCAGCTAATTGTTCCTGAACAACGTAAACACATCACCTTTGACGCGTTCTTCGCAAACACAATGTTCCACGAAGTAGCGCACGGTTTAGGTATTAAAAACACCATTACTGGTAAAGGAACTGTTCGCCAATCATTGCAAGAGCATGCTAGTGCCCTTGAAGAAGGTAAAGCGGATATCTTAGGTCTTTACATGGTTGAGCAATTACTTAAGAAAGGCGAGATCACTGACGGTACATTAGAAGATTACTACATTACCTTTATGGCTGGTATCTTCCGCTCAGTGCGTTTTGGTGCATCAAGTGCACACGGTAAAGCGAATATGATCCGCTTTAACTTCTTTGCTGAAGAAGGTGCCTTCTCAAAAAATGCTGACGGCTTATACAGCGTTAACATGGAGAAGATGAGCCAAGCAATGGAAAAACTATCACGCTTAATCTTAACGATTCAAGGTGACGGTGATTACCAAAAAGTTGATCAGCTAATCGCAACCCATGGCGATATCAAAGCTGAACTAGCTAAAGACTTAGAAAAACTAAGCCAAGCTAACATCCCTGTTGATGTTACTTTCAAACAAGGTAAAGAAGTATTAGGTCTTTAAGCCCTATTCTCCTTTAATAAAAAACGCTGCAATTGCAGCGTTTTTTATTGCCTGAAATCGAGTAAAACACGACTAGTGTGCAACGAAGTTCAAACCATATTTGGAGTTTAGTTCTACAATATCCCCGTTGATCAGCATTTTTTGAAACTCGGCATTAAAAGCATCAATAAATTCATCGAGTTCGCGTTGTTTACTAAAGCCATAGTAGCCCTGATTAATCGTGACAGGTGGCGATAACATAATCACTTTATCTGCTATATCTAAACTGTCGATCACTGGCTTTGCTGCCCGAGGATGGGTGAGAATTAAGTCAACTCGGTTATACATCAGCTGTAAAAAACTAGCCCGCACATTGCCCACTTCAGATAGCGATAAACTTGTTTCATTACGTTTAAATTCAGGGCCATAGTTCCAGCCTCGAATGGTACCAATAATATCTTTTCGTAAACTGGCAAAATTACCAACCCAGGTCACATCATTGTTCTTCTTGGTATAAAAAACGATCGGGTCTTCGTAAAAGGGCAAGTCACTAAATTGCATATACTGCTGACGCATAGGGGATTTGTAAGGACCGATAATGGCATCAGCGTGACCTTGCTCTACCATTTTTAGTGCGCGTTTTAGTGGCATGATATCTATAACCAACTCATGCCCTAAACGTCTGCAAATTTCGTGTGCGATATCGGCACCTAAGCCGACCACTGTACCCTGCTGATCTTGTTCTAAAATGGCAGGAAAGTGACTACCAACAAAGTAATAGCTTTTTGCTAAACAAGAAAAAGAGCTCAGAATAAGCAACACGGCAAACACTGTGTGTTTCATTTATTCTGTACCCCTTCGTGCATCATCCATTTAGCTTAGTCCAATCTTGGTAGAACAAACAGTTTAAAAGTGCGCTTTTAATACCGCAATTTGTTCGTCTGTATAAGGCACTGCTGGTAATTTACCCCAGATTGGTGTTGGCCAAGCTGCATCAGTTGTGAAGCGCGCGATATGATGAACATGTAGTTGCGGTACCATATTTCCCAATGCTGCTACATTAAGTTTGTCTGGGTTGAATACCTGTTGTAATAGTTTACTCAGTTTGCCCGACTCTTGTAATAAGGTAATTTGTAGCTCTTCAGAAAGGTCGATAATCTCTTTAACACCAGCGACTCTTGGCACTAAAATAAACCATGGGTATTGGCTATCATTCATCAGTAATACTTTACACAGTGGCCAATCCGCAAGCTCAATGCAGTCGCGTTGTAGTTCTGGGGCCAGAGAAAACGGCGTATCAGTATTTTTCATCAATAAATCCTTTGATATTGGGTAAACATCCCCTACTTTATAGCATTTTGTTGCAGTTGCCTAAGCTTACCATTACCATCGTGGCAGTTTTTATTCGAGCGAAGGTACTCCTGTGCTAAAAAAAATTAAATCTCTCTCACTTGCTTTGCCGATGGTGGCAACAGCATTCAGTGTGACCGCTGAACCGCTTACTCTTGAGCGTATTTTTGACGATCCAAGCTTAGCAGGCAAAGCGCCTGTGCAACTTAAATTCTCTCCAGATGGCAGTCGTGTCACTTACCTGCAAGGTAAAACCGATGATTACAATCGCTACGACTTATGGGAATACAACTTAAAAGATAACAAAAACCGCTTATTAGTTGACTCTGCTGCACTATTCTCTGGTCCAGAGAACTTATCTGACGAAGAAAAAGCACGCCGTGAGCGCCAGCGTATTTTTGGTAAAGGGATTTTAGAATATAAATGGTCAAAAGACGGTAAAGCGCTTTTATTTCCACTTAATGGCGACCTTTACTATTATGAGCTTGCTTCAGCTAAAAGCCGTAAATTAACCGACACAGAAGCATTTGAAACCGATGCACGTTTCTCACCTAAAGGCCATTATGTGTCGTTTATTCGTGAGCAAAACCTATATGCACTTAACTTAAAAACGGGTCAAGAAATCCAATTAAGTAAAGATGGTGGCGGCGTTATTAAAAACGGCATGGCCGAGTTTGTTGCGCAAGAAGAAATGGGCCGTATGACTGGCTACTGGTGGTCTGGTGATGAATCTAAAATCGCTTATACCCGTGTTGATGAAAGCCCAGTAAAAGAAGCTATCCGTAATGAAATTTACGCGGATGAAGTAAAGCTTTTTAACCAACGCTACCCGTTTACAGGTACCGACAACGTTAAAATTCAGTTAGGTGTTGTAAGCATCAACAATCAAAAAACTGACTGGGTTGATTTAGGCGACGATCAAGATATCTATATCGCTCGTGCTAACTGGTTAAAAGATAACAAAACACTTTCTTATCAGTGGCAAGACCGCTCGCAACATAACTTAGAGTTACGTTTTTATAATAGCGACACTAAAAAACAAACCGTTGCCCTAACAGAAAGCAGTGATACTTGGATTAACCTGCACTTTGATTTGCAGTTCTTAAACGATAAAAAACATTTCGTTTGGGCATCTGAGCGCGACGGTTTTAAACATCTTTATTTATACCGCACAAACGGCGAAATGATCCGTCAAATCACCCAAGGTGAATGGGCTGTTGATAGCTTAAAAGGTATCGATGAGAAAAAAGGCATCGTTTATTTTGCAGGTCGTAAAGATACAGCACTTGAAAGCCACCTTTACAGCGTACCGCTATTCAAGAAAGGCGAAATTAAACGCGTAACTGAACTAGGCGCTTACCATAATGTGGTGATTGCTAAAGATAACAAAACCTTTATCGATAACAGCTCATCAGTTAATAAGCCAGGCTCAGCAGCATTACGTAAAATTAATGGCGAATTTATCACTTGGCTTGAAGAAAACAAGTTAGATAAGTCACACCCATTAACGCCTTACCTTGCTGATTTGATCACACCTGAATACGGCACGTTGACGGCTGAAGACGGGCAAATCATGCATTACCGTTTATTCAAGCCAACTAATTACCAAGACGGTAAAAAGCACCCGGTTATTGTTAACGTGTATGGCGGCCCTCATGCTCAGCGCGTAACAAACAGCTGGCGTAGTAAAAACTTATACTTCCAGTACATGGCACAACAAGGCTATGTTATTTTCCAACTTGATAACCGTGGTTCATACAACCGTGGTAAAAAGTTTGAAGACGTGATTTATAAGCACTTAGGTGTTGCTGAAGTGGCAGACCAAATTAAAGGGGTCGAGTTCTTACGTACCCTTGATTACGTTGACCCTGAGCGTATTGGTATTTATGGCCACAGCTACGGTGGTTACATGGCGCTTATGACCATGTTTAAAGCGGGCGACTACTTCAAAGCCGGTGTTTCTGGTGCGCCAGTCACTGATTGGGAACTTTACGACACTCACTACACTGAACGTTATGTAGGTCACCCTGCAACTAACGCGAAAGGTTACGAAGCAAGTGCAGTTTTCCCGTATGCTGAAGGCTTAAAAGGCCCACTGATGATTTACCACGGTATGGCTGATGATAACGTATTATTCACTCACGCCACTAAGTTATTCAAACAACTGCAAGATCAAGAAAAACAGTTCGAAATGATGACTTACCCGGGTTCAAAACACAGTTTACGTGGCAAGAGCGTACAAACGCACTTACACCAAACTATCACAAGTTTCTTCAACCGACACTTTAACGTTGAATAATCACGTTCAATTTCGATAACTTAGACTAAAGGCTGATTGTTAAATCAGCCTTTTTTTTGTCTCAATGTATTCTACTATTTAACTAGATTTTCGACCTATTTTGGCTACGCTTAATACATTGCTCCTATGAGCATGACGAAGGAACACACATGAATTACTTACGCCGTTTTACAATTTTTCAGCGCCTCGCCATGTTAGTGAGTGTGGTCGTGATAGGGCTGATATTTTTGAGCGTCTCGAGTTTAACGCAGCAATACAGCTCGCTAAAACATGAGCAATATATAAAAACCCAAAACCTTGTTGAGTCTGCTTACTCTATTATTGAGCATAACTATGAATTGTTTGAGCAAGGTAAGCTGAGTGAGCAACAGGCCAAACAAGCAGCCCTCGAAACAATTTCTGCACTACGTTATGACAACAACAATTACTTTTGGATCAACGATTATCAACCCGTGATGGTCATGCACCCGTTTAAGCCCGAATTAAATGGTAAATCGCTAGCGGGCAGTAAAGATCCAGATGGCGTGTTGTTATTTGTCGATATGGTCAATATTGTCAAAAAACAAGGTAAAGGCTTTATTCCCTACAAGTGGCCAAAACCTGGTAAAGATAAGCCGGTTGATAAAATTGCCTACGTAAAAGGTTTTGACAAATGGCAATGGATTGTTGGCTCTGGTGTCTATATCGATACCATTGAAGAAGCATTCTCTTCGCTTCGTACCCATGTCATTATCACCGCAGTGGTGCTCATAGCCCTGCTGGTTGCACTTAGCTACCTAATTGCCAATAGTATTCTACGCCCGACCCAACTTGCCGCCGACATGATGAAAGACATCTCACAAGGCGAAGGTGATTTAACCCAAAAGCTTGATGAAAATGGCAATGATGAAGTGTCTCGTTTGTCGCGCTACTTTAATTTGTACACCGCAAAAATGCGTGAGTCACTGAAACATGTTGCCCACAATGCAGAGCAAGTAAATCAGTTTGCTCATAGCGTAGATGATGCCAGTAAAACCAATCACTCTTTTATTGAATTACAAAACGATAGCTCAACTCAAGTAGCAACCGCGATGGAACAAATGACTCATCAAATTCACGATGTTAGTCAAAATGCTGACCAAGCTGAACATGCCGCCAATGAAGCGGCGCAAAATGCTGAAGCAGGCAAGCAGGTTCTTAACAAGACCATTACCGCCATTGAGACCCTGTCGCATAATATTGAACAAGTGAGTAAGGTAACGGCGGATCTTGCTGCAGAGAGTAACAACATTGGTTCAGTACTTGATGTTATTCGCAGTATTGCTGAGCAAACCAACTTACTGGCACTCAATGCTGCTATTGAAGCGGCTCGTGCTGGTGAGCAAGGCCGAGGCTTTGCCGTTGTCGCTGACGAAGTACGTACATTAGCAAGTCGCACAGGTAAAAGTACTGACGAAATTCAAGCCATGATCAGTAAACTACAAACCGGCGCACAAGCTGCTGTTGATGCTGTATCAGCAAGCCAACAGTTATCAACCGAAACAGTTTCACAGGCAGGTGAAGCAAATAGTTCACTGAGTGAGATTGAGCGACTTGTCACTATTATCAAAGATATGAACAGCCAAATCGCCCGCGCTACCGAGCAACAAACCAGCGCCGCAGATGAGGTTAATTTACGGATTAATGAGCTTTCACAATCAACCGAACAATCACTGTCGAATACCGAAGGGCTTTCGAACGCCAGTGAAAACTTAAAACAAAGCTCCCAAGCGTTAAGTGATGTCGTTAACCGCTTCAAGCTCGACTAACACCACAAAAAAGCCCCGCACTGCTGTGCGGGGCTTTTCAAACTTAAAACTTATAGCTTTTAGCTTATAAACAATAACGAGCGAATAAGCTGCTTACTGTTGCTGCGGTAGGCTTACCATGTTGCCAATCTCCACCTTCTACACCGCTACCTGCGATATCCATATGAACATACGGTAATGGCTTTTCAGATTCAGTGCCATGCTTATCTAAGCCACCAACAATCGCTAAGAATGCCATTGGGAACTGGTGACCACGTGCAGTTACAGCTGATGGTGCATTGTTGCTTGAAAGTACGTCATCTGCCAGTGTACGTGGTTTTACGAAATCGTAATCTTCACGGCGGCTACGAGATACTTCTGCGCCATCTGCCCATAAATCACCTAAATCAGCAATTTGGCGTGAAACATTCGCTGCACGAGCTGGACCATTTTCAACATACGCACTGTAAGGACCCATCGCACGTGCTGCGTGGCCTGTTAGCGTAGCAACAGTGAATAGCTCTGGGTTCACTTCGTTTAAAGCGCGATCTTTCATTTCACTTAGTAAGTCACCCATTGCTAAACGACCTTCAGCATCGGTGTTACCGATACGAACACGTACACCTTCACGGCAAGTGATGATTTCATCAGGAACAAAACAATCTGAACCAATTGAGTTACGAACCACGGCTAAATAGGCTATTACTTTTACGCCTTTTGGTGCAAAGTCAGCCACTGATTTCATAAAGCCAGCAACCGAAGCCGCACCGCCTTTATCACGGCTCATACCTGCCATAAAGCCACCCACTTTAAGGTCTGCACCACCGGTATCGTAAACTAAACCTTTACCAACAAACATTAAGGTACGCTCAACGTCGCCTTCAGGCACGTATTCTAGTTTTACAACACGTGGGTGATGACGTTCAACAGCGTAAGATGCGCGCGCTACAGTGCTCATCATTGGGTAATCTTTATCGATAGTGTTGATATCTGAAATCACTTCAACAGACACCTTGCTACCCGCAAATAACTCAACGCAGTAATCAGCAAAACGTGGTGGTGCCATACGCTCAGGTTCTGTACCACATAAATCACGTGCAGCGTATTGACCCGCAGCAATAGCATTAAGCGCTTTGCTCATTGCCTCGCCTGCGCCAACTAGGCTAATTTGGCTAACTGGTTCAATCGCTTGACCATGGTACTCACGAGCCTCAAGTGGCTGCCAAAGCGCTTGGCAAGCACCTAAATAAGCCACTTCGAGGGCGTGCTTGTAACGGCTGTCTTGATTTACATTAGCAAGTAAAATTGCAGGCTGAGTGCTACCCGATGCTTTCGCTTCTAGTACACCTTGCTTTGCCGCATCAAAGTAACGACGTACATCATCATAATCACGGTTCAGAGGGCCTGTAGGCGCCAAAATAACGCGTTTAGAGTCAATTACAAGTAATGTCACTTGTTTACCAATACGTGCGTCTACGGCTTGTTGAGCGCTAATAGCTTGGCTTAAGCTTGCGTCTGCTAAAGAAGAAAAATCATCACCGATAATAATCAATGCATCGTGATTTGCATCCGCTAATTGCGGGGCTGCAACTGCATGAGGGTATGCCATAAAAAAGGTCCTGCTGTTAAAAACATAGGACCTTATTATCATTGATTTAGAGCGCTATTGCCAGCCAAGTAAGATAGCTTACGATAAGGCTGGCAAGCTAAGTTTACTGCTCTGTAATGTCTGCGGAGTCTTTGCGATGCTTAACAATCACAGACCAAGCTTCAAGCATAACCAGTACGCTCACCACCAGTACTAACAAATCAAGTGTCACCAGTAACCAGTTACCTTGTTGATAGTACTCGCCAAGTTTAATAACCCCAGCAAAGAACGCCATTATCAATACAAAACTCATTGGGATCAGTGTGTATTTTGCAGGACGATTCGCCTTAATTAGCATCACTGAAATAACCAACAAGGTTAAACTTGCAAGGATTTGGTTAGTCGAGCCGAATAACGGCCAAATGATCATACCGCCACTACCATCAGCGCCACCAGCACCAAAAGCAAGCAGTAAACAGCAAAGTACAGCAACTAACGTCGCAACCACACCGTTTCGAATAATGCTGATATTATAAATATCGCCCCATTCTTGGATGATATAACGCTGCAGACGAACGCCAGAGTCCATCGTAGTCCCCGCAAACAGCACCACCATTACGGCAAGTAATGTTGAGGCGACTTCTTGCGAAATACCCCAGCCGTTTTCAATTAGATTAGCGCCACCATTAATAAAGGCACTCACACTACCGGCACCTAAGTGGCTGTAAATTTCATGCCATTCTTCTGGAGATACCGCAAGCGCAACACCACTTACTGCAACCAATGTAATAAGCGCAAGCATACCTTCGCCTACCGCACCTAAGTAACCAACAAAGCGACCATCGGTTTCTTTGTTAAGCTGCTTAGAACTGGTACCTGAAGACACAATACCGTGGAAACCAGATACCGCACCACAAGCTATAGTCACGAATAACAATGGAATAATACTTGGTGTATCTACCGCCGTTTGGGTATTAAACGCTGGCGCTGTGATATCTGGCATTGAAATAAATACCGCACCATAAAGTAGTACTAATCCCACTAATAACTGCATACCGTTGATGAAGTCACGTGGCTGTAACAGCATCCATACCGGCAATAATGAAGCAATGGCAGCATAAATAAATAGGATGATGATCCAGTTCGCATTCGCACTCAATCCGAACATTTCATCAGGTAATGCAATTGGCATGCTACTACCTAGGTAAATTGTGTAGTAAAGAATGGCCACACCAATTAAACACAGTGGAATTAACGACACTTTACGGCGTAACAATTGACCGATGACTAAAGCCACCACAATCGCTGACCAAGCAGGGAATACCGCGTTAGGTTGAGATACAAATGATTTGGCAATGACCACACCAAATACCGCATTCACCATCAGCAGTACTAAGAACACCACAATCATGAATAACGCACGGGTGCGTTTACCAATTACGCTTTCAGATAAAGCGCCCATTGATTTGCCTTTGTTACGCGCACTGGCCCATAGAGCCCCCATGTCGTGAACACCAGCAAAAAAGATAGTACCAAATACCACCCAAAGTACCGCAGGCACCCAGCCCCAATAAACGGCAATGGCAGGGCCAACAATTGGCGCAGCACCTGCAACAGAGGTGAAATGGTGACCCCATAACACAACTTTGTTGGTTGGCACATAATCCACACCATCCTCAAGTTCATGAGCAGGTGTGACAAAATTATCATCCATTTTAAATATTTTTTCGGCGATGAATTTCGAATAAAAGAACCATCCGAACAACATACCGACTATTCCGAGCAGCACGATTACGACCGATTGCATAGTCATCTCTCTTATTAAGTTATAATGTTGTCTAAGGTGTTGAACTAGGCAGGCCTAGCACCCCAACTAGACACTAACAAACTTTCAAGCACCAAGGTGTTAACCTTTAGTCTAATATACTCACTGAAAATGCTCGTGAGCCTGACTCTTTATTCCGACACCTATCCCTAGCAGGCGTACTGGCTGGTTGTTACCTCGCTCATAGGCTTTGCTCATTAACTCAGCAAAAATGCGTTCGTCTAATTGATGGTGGCTTTGATCGGCACTGGTCACAACAAAATTGGCAAACTTGACCTTCACCGATAATTTATTGATGCGGTTGTTTAATTGTTGTCTATCAAGACGACGAGTTAATTCATCCATCAAGCGGGGTAACTGGCTTAAACACTCGTCTAAATTATTTTTGTTGTATTCATAGGTGTGCTCAACACTGAGCGACTTTCGCACTCGCTCTGTTGACACTTTGCCAACGTATTCGCCTGCACACTTTTGATATAAAGACACGCCAAAATTACCAATGTGCTGCTGCATCCAATTAACACCTTTCGCACGCACATCAGCCCCCGTGTAAAGCCCTTTAAGTTGCAGCTTTTCTAATGTCACCTTGCCTACGCCGGGAATTTTGCCAAGCGGTAAACTCGCCAAAAAGTCATCAACTTGATCGGGCAATACCACAAACTGACCATTAGGCTTATTTTCATCGCTGGCTATTTTGGCAATAAACTTAATTGGCGCAACGCCCGCTGAGGCTGTTAGTCCGGTGGTGTCATAGATTTCTTGGCGGATTTGCTCTGCCATCAATGTTGCACTGCCTTTGCATGCGGTACTGTCGGTTACATCAAGGTAGGCTTCATCTAACGATAACGGCTCAATAAGGTCAGTGTACTTTGCAAAAATGGCGCGAATTTGCGTGGAGATTTCTTTGTAAACCTGCATTCGTCCGGGCACGATAACCAGATCGGGGCACAGTTGTTTGGCGTGATAGTTCGACATCGCCGAGCGCACACCATATTTACGGGCAATATAATTTGCTGTTGATAGCACCCCGCGACGACTATTACCACCTATAGCCAGTGGCACATTCGCAAGCGCGGGGTTATCACGCATCTCAACGGCTGCACCTGTGAAACCTAGGGTTTAAAGGGTATGATAAAAACATTTAAAACATAATAACTTGAAATAAAATAAAAATTACAATAAAAAGCACTTACAAAAATAACCTACGCTATAAATTTTAAACATTCTTAAAGTCACATTGAACTATACTTCACGGCTCTTGAATACAGATAAAAGTAAATTAGTCTTAATTATCCATTTATTTCTTTAACCTATGTTACATTTAATTTAATAGGTTAAAATTAAAGAACTTATAAAAAGGATTAGGATTCTATGGGAGTTACTGTAAAGGTTCTTGAAGCAAACCATGGTGATTGCATTTTAATTAGCCATAAAAATAAAGCTTTAAGCTCTTTTAATATTTTGATTGATGGAGGACCTGCAACGAATTTCAAGTATGGGCCTAGACAAAGATTTAAAGGACCTCTTTGCAAATTGCTTGACAATATAAAAAGTCAAGGAGAAAAGATTGATTTGCTTATATTAACTCATATAGATGATGACCACATAAATGGATTAATCAAAGCTTTTGAAACCCCTGGCTACTTGAGTGAACTAGTAAAATCGGTATGGTTCAATTCATCTAGATTAATTACAAAGCATTTTAATGTACCTGATATTGATGAAAATAATATCAGGTTAGCTGATAACTCTCCTCAGACTAGTGTTCAACAAGGTAAAGATCTAGAAAAATTACTTGATGAAATGGGGTGTGATAGAGCTCCTTTAATCAAAGCTGGGCAAATTCATAACGTAGGCCCTTTTAAGTTGACGGTGCTCTCACCTATTGAAACTCATCTTGAGGGTTTATTACATAAATGGCCTTCTGAAAGTGACTCCAGCTCAACCTCTCCTCACCATAACGACTACCAACTATCTTTAAAAGAAATTTGGGAATCCGATGGATTTAAAGAAGACAAGTCAGTTTATAACGGCAGCTCTATTGCATTTTTACTTGAACTGGATAACATTAAAATGCTCTTTCTTGGTGATGCTCATGATAATGTAGTCTTAGACAATATAAAAAAGTTAGGATTTAGCAAAACCAACAAGCTTCAGCTAGACCTCGTTAAAGTTTCGCACCATGGTAGCCACTACAATACCAGTAATGAGCTTCTTTCATTGCTTCAGTCATCTCGTTATATCATTTCAACTGATGGTTCTAGACATGGTTTGCCAAACAAAAGAACAATAGCACGGATCATTAAAGAAACAGATGGTAAAATTCTCTTCAATTATAGTGACATAGTTAATAAGTTACTTTTAAAACATGAAGTTAATGATTACAGCTCTCGTTTAGAAGCTCTGAAAATGGAGATTCAGATTTAATATGACTGTATCTGAAATAATTCATTCGTACTGCGTTAAAGTGAATAACGGTAGCGGTGTACTTGTAAATGCAATGAGTCATGAGTATTCCTATGTACTTACTGCTGCACACGTAATTATAGAAAAACAAGGTGGTATAATTGTTCATGACCATCAAGATAACCCGATTACCGTTTTAGATGTATTCCCCCAATGTTTACCTTCCTTAGAACAAATAAAGTCTGAGCCGCAGCTCTACGACTTTGCGATTTTGAAGGTAAACTTCCAAGAGCATATAGCACAAAAGTTTCTTCCAGCATCGGAGTTGAGAGATCAATCGCCACTAACTTTGGTTGGATTTCCTGAAACAGAAAGAAATTCATCAGATCCAATTAAAGATTACACAGGACATAAGGT
The DNA here is from genome assembly GCF_002964625.1 of Pseudoalteromonas sp. T1lg21. Taxonomy (NCBI): domain Bacteria; kingdom Pseudomonadati; phylum Pseudomonadota; class Gammaproteobacteria; order Alteromonadales; family Pseudoalteromonadaceae; genus Pseudoalteromonas; species Pseudoalteromonas sp. T1lg21. The sequence continues at coordinate 357,631 of NZ_PQBX01000001.1, read as the reverse complement.
AAGCGTAGCTAACCAACTTATAATAATGTCTCTTGACGGTATACCTGGAAAAACTACTATTCAGGGTATGTCTGGAGGTGGTGTCTACCATATTAAAGATGGGACTCCATTTCTCACAGGTATTGAATTTCAAATGGATGGCACGAAACTAGAGCAACAATATGGTCGTGTTCAATGTCACTGCCTAGCAAAATTTGAAAAGCTAATTAATGAAAGTTCAAGTGCTCCAATGATTCCCCCTTATTTGGATTGCTTCTCGAATGTAAGAGACAGGATATTCTCATTCAATGTGATCGATCCAAGTAATGTATCAAAACTAAAAACTGAACTAGAACAAGCTGCTGACTATTTAATTCAACAAGGACTTACTCCTCCTTATAAGCTCATAAAAAAATACCACTCCGATTTATTACTAAACCCAAAAGAATTAAATGATCTAACAACAATTGAATTGTGGACTGCTTACTTAGAATTTATAGTAATTAGTGTGCTTATTGATGAATCTCTTTCCGCAGATGATATTTATTTGAAAAATCTAGAGCGAAGACGCCGGTTAATTTATACAAGTGAAAATGCTAATTGGATAAGGAGCTTAGAGGAGCTCCTGAAAAAAGCAAGGATACTTTTAGATGCAAATGGCACATTGATAGTTTCCTCCCCTCAGACTACGGCAAAAGTTTTACCTGATAACTTCCGATTAGACAAAGTGATAAATGACATTACTGTCGTACCAAATAAAGGGCCTTTCCCTATTATTGATTCTGTAAGTTCTTCTGAAAGTAAGATACTAGCAAGTTATAAATTGACTCACCTTGAAGGCCTTCGAAACACTTGTGTGGTCGATATTGAGGATGAGTACTTAAACGAACAAGGAAATGGGGAATCCTCACAACTGTTAAGGAAGAAACTAAGTGAAATTATTAGCTGAACAAAAAAATTTAGAGTTTTTATCAAACCAATTCGAAAATATTAAATTTCTTTTTTTTCGTTCGGATGGGCACCTTTCTTTCATATCTTGCATAGCATGTATATGTGAAACCTCGAATGAAATCGTGAAAAATTGGCGCGCTATTCAAAACTTAGTGGCTGTTTACAACCAAAACTCAGGAAATTTTGATGCTTGGAACATCTATATAGCATTTATTTCTATTGAAAAGATTCCTACTTGGGAAAAGTATGAGATTGAAAACAACAAGTTTTCTGCACGGAAAATTGTGCTTGATGAGTTTCAAGAATCTCCTAGCATTGAATATTTAACTAATGAACTAGAAAACCAATTATTGGGAACAGATTTAACACTAGAAACTCGCCCGAAACAACTTAAGGAACATTCAACGTACTTAGAAAAGTACTACCGAGGTGCACCTTTAGACTCAAAAAGTGAATCTAAAGATATGCGAGCACAAATGATCAACACATTAATTGAAAGCTTAAATCATAATGAAAATTAAAAAAGTTGAAATTGAGGCGTTTCGAGCTTACAGATCAAAACTTGATGGAACTTTTGATTTCACAAACGACAAAAATATGGCTGCAAATTTTGTTGCAATTTATGCTCCAAATGGTTTTGGGAAAAGCTCTTTTTATGACGCTGTAGAATGGGCGATTACAAATCGTGTAAAAAGGCTCGAAAGTTATCAAAGTGAGGTAAGATCAACTAAGAAACCTGATGAAGGACTTAAAATTCTTCGTAATAGGTATGTAGATAAAAATACAACAACCTCTGTCAAACTATATCCCAATAAAGGGGAGAACCTTACCCGTAGCATTCCAAAAATACGTAAAAATCAAAATGATATGTTTCTAGGTGACTCTGAAAATGGCTACTTTAGACGTGCTATACTTAGCCAAGATGAGATAGAAGGCTTTCTTAGGGAAGAAAAACCACAAGATCGCTACTCCAAGTTCATGGATAGTTTTGGAGGGGATATAGAAACATCTCGAAAGGAATTGTTTGCGCTCATTAATGAAAATAAATCCGAACTAAATGCCCTAAAAAAACAGCATAAGTCTTTGCTAGAAGAATTGAAAAAGCCAATAGACCTTTCTGTTTTTGACCAATTCAATTCCATTGCAGTTGAACTTAATTCTTCAGGTGAAGAAATTATTTTGCCAGATGAAAACCTTTCATCTCAAACACTTCAAAAGCTTGACTCTAATCTAGTCACAAGGCTACATGAGCTTTCAACATCCTCAAACACCAACACACAAACGCTTCATTCTCTTCTAGAATTATTGAACACAACACCAGAAATAGAGCTTCATATAAGCTATGAAAATGAACAAAAAGCTAAATTAACAAGACTAATAAAAGGTGTAAATGACGCTGATAAATATAAAGCTTTATTAGATTTTTATAATAAGTGTGTTGAAGACCAGAAGTTATCAAACGAGCGCCTGTATAAGCTAAATGAAATTGCTGAGAATATTGAACCTTTTTTACAAGTTGAATCACGCTTAAAAGAGGTTAACAACGAAAAAAGAAAATTAACTGAAGAATATTCCAAACTGAATTCAGAGTTAAAAAGCCTGCACAAAAACCTAACCGAGTTAAACAGTGAACTCGAAACAAATGACGAGAGAGCTTCATTTCTGAGAAGTACGATAGAGAAATCCGAAGCTATCTTTTGTGAACTAAATAACAACCAAAAACAGTGTGAAATTTTAAATCAGAAAATCAACTTTAAAAACAATGAGATACTCACAGACAGCAAACTGAAAGAAAAATTAGCTAGTGAACAAAATGAATTAGCAGCTTTAAACATAAGTTCAAGCTTTTTATTAGCTGGAAATATAGGAGTAATGACTTTTGAAAAAGAAAAGATTGAGCATCTAGCAAAATGTCACGCTGAGCATGATTTATTAGAAGTGCATAACGAATCATTACATGCGACTCAGAGAGCATTAACAGAACAAATGAAATCGCATGAAAGATTAATTTCTATAGGTTTGGATTATCTGAGTTCAGAGCCTTCTCACATTTGCCCATTATGTACTCTTCCTCATGAGTCTCCAGAAAAATTAATAAGCAAAGTGAAGGGTCAAAATTTATTATCGAATCTCAGTGAGGAAAACTCAGAAAAGATCGCTAAAAATTCAATCAAACTGAACGGGCTAAAAGCTACAATCCAAAAAATTACTCTCGAAGCTATTGAGTCTCAATCTAAACAACTATCAGCAGTTCGCAATAATCTAATTGAAGTAGAAGAAAGGCTTGCTAAATTAGAGCTTGATAGAAATGATTTAGAGCTAGAGTGCAAGAGCCTAGAACAAAGGAATACTCAATTAAAAACTTCCGTATGGGGCCTTACACATCATGAGCTAATAACTAGAACTACAGCAGAGTTAGATCAATTAGCCATAAAAAAAATAAGCCAAAGTAAGAATCAAATAGGTTTGAATCAGCAAATTCAAATAATTTCTGATTCGTTAAAAGTTAACAATGTAAAGTACAGCAAACTTGAATCTGAAATAGAAGCAAAGTGCCATACTGATTTCTATATTTCAGTAATGGCCTACATAAGCGAAAATAGCATTTCGTCACAAGAACTAGATGAACACCTTAAAATACAAAAAGTAGATCTTGAGGAGACTTTAAACGGGTATAAAGCTACATCTGAATCTCTTGTTAACCAATGTAAAGTATTACAACAAGAAATGACCACTGATGGCACTTGGGTTGACTTTAATCATTTGAGAAAAGAAAAGGAAACCATAGAAAAAGCACATACTAATTCTCAAGCAAAAGTTAGAGCTTTTTATAGGGATGTATCTAAAATTATTAACATCAGTTCAGAAGATTCTTTAGAACAAGTTAAAGTCAAAATAAACACTAAAATTAGCGACTGCCAAAGACTTGCTGGTGAATTTGAAAAAATTACAAGTAGTTTTAATTTGCTACTGAAGCTTATAACATCATTCAAGCCATATATTGAACATTTATCGACTCAGCGCCTACTACATGACATTGAACAAAAACTCGAAAAAAGGCTTCGCGTCAACGATTTGTTAGATACGGAAATGACTACAATAACTGAAAAGTTAGAGTTCCTCATTAATGACTTTTTTTTCGAAGACCTTATTAACTCTATTTACAAAAAAATCGATCCTCATCCAACTTTCAAAAAAGTAGAGTTTAAAGTCACTTTTGGAGCTGATAAGCCTTGCTTAAACATTTTAGTAAGTGACTCTGAAGGTAAGATGATTTCTCCAATACTATATTTCAGTGCAGCCCAAACAAATATTTTGAGCTTGAGTGTATTTCTCGCGAATGCTCTTCATGCGAGAGATGATAAGGGAATACCGATTGATACCATTTTGATTGATGACCCAATACAATCAATGGATTCGATAAATATTCTATCGATGATAGATCTGTTACGAAGCATATGTTTACAATTTGACAAGCAGCTTATTATCTCAACTCATGATGAAAACTTCTTCGGCTTGCTTCAGCGAAAAATTCCAGCTGATATATTTGGTTCAAAATTTCTCCAGCTGGAAAAGTTTGGAGTGGTTAAACCAGTAGAACCTATTTGTAACTAGCTAAATATATATTTGAAGGGATACAGTATTTTGTATCCCTTTTAAAATTGAATTAAAAATACTTTTGCTAAGAAATTTGTCACTAATATGAAACCAGTCTAACTTGTTTTAGCTATTACGACTTTTAGTTTAGTTAATAGCTTACTCCGTGAAGTTTCATCTAGAGAGTTAAAAAACAAAACTAGCTCTGCCATATCTTCAGTTTCACAAAAGAAATAATTTAGTGGGACCCCTAGTTTTTCAGCTAACCTTTTCAAAGTCTGAAGATCTGGTGTATGCCTTCCTTTCTCATAATGATTCATACGTCCACTCGCTGAGCTAGGATCCAAACCAATACTAACCCCCAGATCTTTTTGGGATATATTTGCTTTTGTTCTAGCTTGCTTGAGGCGCAAAGGCAGTGGATTGATAAATTCCAAATGTCATTCATTTTAAAAATTCTAATACTTAGATTCTCTAAGTTTAAATCTATCATGTATACTTAGGATTTCTAAGCTTTATAGGATATTGATAAATGTCTAGACCATACTCAGAAAAAATTCGAGACCAAGTAATTAAAAGAGTTTATGAACATGGTGAAAAAGTACAACACGTTGCGCAGGATCTAAATGTATCCAAAAGCACTATTTATTCTTGGCTTAAAGAAAATGATGAAGCTGCTAAAAACTCAAAAGGAAAATATATTATAAGAAAACTTGAGGAACAGCTTAAGGCTGTATCGGAAGACAGGAAAATCTTGATTAAAGCAGCATCAATTTTTGCTAGAGAATTAAAATAAGTTTCTCCAGTGAAATATGAGCTAGTAAACCAAGTAAGAGCAGAATGTATTTCCAAATTGGATTAATTCTAAAAAAACTATTTCTTTGGAAAGGTACTTACTTGACGAAAGAACAAAAAACTACCACTGTTAAATAACCTACAGTCTTCTGCTAATTTAACTTCTCAAGAAAATTAAAACATCACAATTTTTAATTAACCATTGCCTTCTATAACAATAGATAGGTATTGCTGGGTCCTTATTTGATTAAATGGGATTTATAACCTATCCTGATTTTGCAGTTCATAAATCCACAAAATGTAAAATCAACAGCATACATATACATTGGAGGTATATTTTAGCAAGTGAAGAAATTACCAAAGGATTGTTTGATTTTTTAAGGCTATAGAACTACAACTCCTACAAAAAAATATGACTTTTACGCAAAACTATTTATCGTTAATGATTTATATTCACTAGTTAACACCTCTGATGTTAATGCAGTTCTGCAGACTAACCCTTTACTACAACACTTTGGGGGCTTAGGGCAAAAAATCGATGATTGTGATGACTATACTTTACAGTTTAAGGGAGCATCTAACGCTCTATACAGAAAGTGAATGCATGCTGCGCAACAAATAATTAACCCTCCGGCTGTGGGAGTGATTTTCAGCGAAAATCACGCCCTGAACATTATCGCTGCGACAAACAATCAATTCTACTTAATAGATACGATGACTGCATCATCAACCCTGAGAGGGATTGGAGACAATGATGCATGCTATGATTTATTACGCCACACCAATGTAATGCTGAAGTAGGTGTGGAACTGTGATGATGGAGTACCTTGCCCCATCATTCACAATTATGTTGCTTACTTGGCGATAAGGATAACCTTTACGCCTGATGTGTCGATTGTGCTCACAATAAACGAACTCCCCACATTGGCGCTATCAAGCATCGACCTGCTGACTGGAGACTTTTAAGGCTTAACTCTTTGTATGCGGGTTCACTCATGATGAAGCATTCATCACCATCAGATGTGCGAAGCTTGAATAGCCAATTCTTGCTGTTGGCACTGACACATTTTGCACAGTCTGCTGCTAGTAAGTGCGCAGTTCTACTGGGATTGGCTGCACACTAAAAGCTTTTTGTTCGTCAATAAGCAGGAAAAAGGCAAGACGCGACTCCATTCTCTGTGGAACGAGCATTTAGTTCCGTTAAATTAACAATTTCTCATCCGAAGTTCAGGTTAATTAATCATCTATGATGCTTATTAAACCACCCAAATTCATATTGGTGACTGGTGCATATTCATACCAATCGACGTTATGATTAGATGTATGCCATATTTAAAATGAGTTCAAAAAGTAACAACACTTTATTTTTTGAACAAAAGATCAAGAAAACACAGCTGCCTGCTTGACCGGAACTTTCTAATGGGTGACCCTATTAATTTCCGTTAACGAATATCTTTATATTTGCAGGTATTGGTAACTTCGAGTTTTCGGTGTTTGGGGTGGGTACTCTTTAATCTTCTAAGTTGCTTATATTACTCATCTGGCTCTCCGTAACTTTCGAGATTATAGTTGAAAACTAGAAAGATATATACGGTGATGAAGATTGCTAGTAATGCTGGAGTGGGTGCGGAACTGTGATGATGGCCTGAGGGGCTAAATAAAGCCCCTTCGCTTAAGTAACCATGAGTATGTCAAATTTTGGTAGCTAACCCTTAGTGTTAACAAAAACCCAATAGATAGCCCACTTTTTGGTATAAGGCTTAACCAAATCAATACCTTCAGCTTCTGTCGCCTTTTTCTCAGAATCACTAAATAGGTTCAGTATTGATGGCTCTAGCCAAACGGTTGCCATGCAATCTTCGGGAATTGAATCGAATTTGGTAATGAAAACTAATGGTGTTGCTGCTCTATATTCATCGCTTGTAACAGGCCACCTTCCAAAGCTTTCCTTGGCTTCTGTATTTCCCGCCATATCTTGATAATTCCATACTTCACGCACAAAGAGAGAGAATAAAGATGTGTCATCATCAACAATTGCTTTCCTAACGGACTTAACTGAATGAAAGCTTTCTCCGTTCACGCTCTTCCATTTGTTTATTTCTTCCTCCCAAAAAGAAGTGCACCGCCCTGTGACTGCAAAATGCTTTTTCAAATCTGCATCTATTTTTTTAGATGAATTTTTTGCATTATTTGCGAGGCTTACAAACGATAGAGTCAGTAAACAAACAACTAATAAAAACAATCCTCTAATCATAATTTTTCTCCTGGAAGCCCGTCGTGCCCATAATAATTTATTAACCCTTTCAGCTCTAATTTCTTATAATTTGCTGGTAGTGATTTGAAAGCTTTCTTCAGGTGCTTGTTAGTCAACTTTCTTACTTCAAGCTTTCTGTTTACCATAAATGTAGGGTAGGTTTTCTTCCAAACCAGTCCGAAATCATTTGCTGAGAAGTTTAATTGTCCATCCCAGTGACCATGCATCCATGATGCAATGTCAAAACCTGCTTTTTTATATGCATCAAAAAGGTCGCCGGGGTTTATTATTGCTGCACCTGAAGGTCCCCAGCCTGGAGTTAGATAACCATATTCATCCTTCCCTACTCGCACTATTGCCAGTTGAAGCTCCTGCTTATTTTTAACCCCTTCCTCCCCATATTGTGCTCCTGCTGCAATAGCTGCTTCCTCTTGAGTCTTAAAACCTGACGCTTCAATTTTTATTTCATCGGGTACCGATGCAGGAGTGCCCTTACCACCTGTTCCTGATGCTACTTGGTCCACTTTATCTACATTGCTACCACTAGGTAAATCAGTAATAGTAGCACTGGTTAATCCTGCATAGGCATGATCTGTCCAATTATCTTCTAACTGCTGCTCCATCCGATTATTAAACTTCTCTAAGTTATCAGAAAAGCTTTGGTGCATATTGGATTCACCACTTCCTACATAAGCAGAAAAGGCTTTTTCAGTTGGTGTGCTAGTGCACCCCATTGGGTCTAAATCACACCCACTCGTCCTCCAGTTAGATGCATTAGTTCCTTGAGCAACATACCCTGTTGGATCTACTCCAGCCATAGGGTTATTCATAATGTATGTATATGGGTTTAAACTTTGACTGTTCAACGGGCTTTGTATGAACGGATCAACACTCATAAACCTACCGAGGTTATAATCGTACACCCGACCGTTCATATGAATTAATCGGCCTAACTTGACGCATTGTTTTAAAGAGCTTTTATAACTTTGAGAGTACAGCAATAAGGGAAAGTGTTAAATCACTTTTATGGGGCTAGAAATAACAAAGGCTCCAACAAGGGAGCCTTCGCCAAGTATAACTTGGAGCCAGAACATCATTACCGGACTGAGCCTCGACCTAAAATTAGGTTATGTGGTGTCATACTAAACGGTATGTCTGCTACACCATACCCGCATGATTACCATTCGTGATAACGATGTCAATCATTACAGCATCATTTCATATTGGCGTAACTTTGAAACAAGTGTGGGCAACTTTTGCTTTTGTAGTGAATTTAAATACTCATCTACTGACATTGGTGGATTTTTCAATGAGCGCCTTTGCCTTTGTGCAGCCAGCAATGCTCGACTTGGATCCAATTCAAACATATCAGACAAAAACACATCTGGATGTATAGCTGACAGCCCAAGTGGTGCTAGTTTGTCATCTGGAAAGTCTTTTAAGTTGAATGTCACAATCCCTTCGGCTTGCCCTTTAATTGCAGCGGCAACAACATGGCGATCATCTTGATCGGGTAACTCGATTCCAGCTATAAACGGCTCATAACCTTCAACAACACAGTCAGGCACATGGCGATTCATTAACTCCCGTGTGCGTTGTAATTTCTCTTCAGAGATGTCTGGTTGCTTTTTTAACAAGTTGCGCGTCCATTCGTCGTGAATTTGCTCTGTCCATTTCGCTCGATACAAACCTGTTTGCGCCAAATACATTAGGTAACTTCGAAGTGGCGCTGGATACATCACACATGCATCCAGAATTACGGTGTAAGTTGCCATTTAATATCCTAAATTCAACTCCTGATCGAGTGCTGATAATTCATCAAGGGTCGCAAGGCGCTGTTCATCAAGCTGACGTTTGTATTGCATCACATCAACAAACGCGACCTTTCTACGATTGCCAGTTCTTGCATAAGGCAAGTCACCAGAATCAAGTAGTTTGATAAACGTGGGTCGTGACATATTTAGCATATCCGCTGCTTCTTGCGTGGTTAACTCAGCATGTATCGGTGTGATATTCACACTGTTCCCTTGGCCAAGTTGAGTCAACACTTCAATCATTAATTTAACTGCACTAGCAGGTAATTGAACAGAGTGAGTTTCACCGTCTTTACCTACCACACTAAAATTTTGCACATCACCATTCGCTTCCAGCACGGCTGAAAGTTCTTGGCTGCTTAATTTAGCCAATGCGATTTCTTCGGCACTTGGCAATGATTGTACGTTCAACATTACTTTGGTCTCATTTGTCTGTTTGTCATTGTAAATAATTAAGCTTTATTACGTGCAAGCCTTATCAGTGAGACTGATTAAAATTTAGCACAATGTAATTATCCGAAATATTCGCAAACATGTCAACTTTCGAAATATTCGAAAAACCCGTCCTTGGGTCATAACTCATCGCTGTGCCGCAGGGTGAGTGTTGCTATACACTTCTTGCAATTTGACCAAGCTCACATGCACATACACTTGTGTAGTTGATAAATCGGCGTGGCCTAAAAAGGCCTGCACATGGCGAATATCCGCGCCATTATCAACCATGTGTGTTGCCGCTGCATGGCGGTATTGATTACATGCACCTTGCTTACGTACGCCAGCACGTTTAATGTATTTGGCAACCAACTCTGACAACTGTGCAACCCGAAATGGTTTGCCATTATTCGCAATAAACAACGTTTTGCCTGAGTGCTCATTCACCAGTGTTCCTCTTACTTCCTTGAGGTAGCGATAAATCCAAAAACAGGCGCTTTTCGCGATAGGTACATAGCGGTCTTTAAAGCCTTTACCTTGATTCACCCTCAGTTTGTATTGCTCAAAGTCTATATCATCGATGTGCAAAGACTGGAGTTCAAAGCGCCGAATGCCAGCAGCGTAATACGTTTCCATAATGGCTCTATCACGCACACCCATTGCACCGTAGTGTTCGGTTTGTTGTAGCACTTTATCCACATCGGATTCACTTAAAATTGGCTTAGGTAAACGTCTGCCGTTTTTAGGTAATTCAAAATGCTCTGTGGCATTTGTTGCAAGCACACCTTTTATAAACAATATGCGTACCATGACTTTCACAGCCGTTAGCCGATAACGAATGGTGGCACGGCATAACGGCTCGCCGTTTAATGGCTTACGATAGTGATTTAAGTATTGCTGGTAATTATCAAGAAGCTCTGTGTTGACTCTATCCACTGTTGTAACACCGTGCTTTACTGCCCATGTATTAAACAACGATAATGCAGCTTGCTTACTAATTACTGTGTTTTCGCTTTGACCTTTTGCACGGCATAGCGCACAGTAATAATCAATACATGGTATTAGTGCCTGCGTCGTTGGTTTAATGAGTGACATAACGTGCTCCCCATTTCATCAGGTGAAACGCCAATGGCTTCGGGTACATCGCACCATTAAACCACTGAATAATGCGAGGGGCTGGCCGACTTGGGCAAATCAGTTTAATACCACACACAGCCAGCAACGTCCCTTCATTGTAAATAGGCTCAACAATGCAACCACGGAAGACCTCATGGCCGTTGGCAGTAATAAGCCCTGCACATTTTAATACGTGACGAAAACTGGCACCTTCTGCTGTACTACTGGTTTTAATATAACGATTTAAACTACGGTCGCAGTAACCAAGGTGATACTGAATAATTGCCTCATGACTTATACCTCTACGTGCAAGCTTATTACATGCAGTAGCATCATTTAAAAGTCGTGAGTGGTATATATCAAACAACTGTTTGATATATACCTCATCAATATTGATGCGCTGTAACATCTGCTCAAACTCATCAATTGTTTCAATCTCATTCATGATGCGTCTCCTTCGATGTTTTTATAGCGTTTACGCATTGAGCCACCCAGCAACTCAAGGCGATGAGCACGGTGAACAATCCGATCCATAATGGCATCTGCCATCGTGATTTCACCGATGTACTCATGCCACTTACTCACTGGTAATTGAGTGGTGATCAAAAGAGAGCCGGATTCTATGCGTTCTTCTACCAATTCAAGAATGTCTTGGCGATTGCGTTCATTCAGTGGCACCATTGCCCAATCATCTAAAATCAATAACTTAAACTTGGCTAATTGTGCGCGCAGCTTAGGTAATGAACCATCTCTACGCGCAATGTCTAGCTCTTCCAGTAACAAGGCAAACCGTTTATACAGCACAGGGATATTGAATTTAATGGCTTGATTCGCCAGCGCACAGGCAATCCAACTTTTACCAACACCGGTTGGCCCCGTAATAATAAGAAATTGATTACGTTGCACCCAGTCACACTGCACCAAACTCACAAAATGACTTTTATCAATGCCACGCTTTGCTAAGTAGTCCATATTCTCAATGCAAGCTTGTCCTTGCTTTAACTTGGCTGCTTTAAACATACGCTCACGCTTTTTTTGGGACTTAAACTGTATTTCTTCACAGGTTAAAAAGGCCAATACATCAAGCAGGGGCAGAGCTAACATATCAGGGCTTTCGAGCACCTTTTGTAAAGCGCCCGTCATCCCCATTAAACGTAATGTTTGTAGATTTTCAAACACACTGTGTTCATTACTCATTTTACTGCCCTCCATTAACGTAATACTCAGCACCACGAACATTATGGTGAAGCGGCAAAGATTGCTGCGTGGGTATATCTTCTGGTACTTCATCGAGGTGGCATTGCAAAATAGAGCGCACACTACTCACTGTTCGCGACTTTATGTCACAAGCACAATGGCAAGCATTCTCAAATCGTATTGCCCCGTATTGCTTTGCCAGTGTTTGCAGGTTGGTACATGCTTTACACCCTTGCATCGAATAGTCTGGCAAGTTATCAAATTGCGCCATCACCAGCGCAAGCGCACTTTGTCCGATGCGCTCTGCCCATTGAATAAAATGAGCCTTTGATTGCTCTGCATACACACGGTGACTTTTAGGGCGGTGTTGCGGCTCAGTTGTCGCGCCACCTTGCACAAAACTGCGTACATGCATAGCCACTAACTTATGCTGAAAGTACACTTCCACCTTGTTGTTTGTAACCTTAATATCCACCGCTTGGCTAGTTAGTTCATAAGGCACAGAATACGCGTGTCCATGCACATAAATGTGATAGTCTCGATTCACTTTTTGCTGGTGTATCCAACGTCCAATTTCAAAGGGTTGTTGAGGCAGTGGTTTTAAAGTTTGGTGCTCTTGATCTTGGAATCGTTGTAAACGATCACCTTCAAAGCGCTTAAAAGGCCGTTGATTTAATTGCTCAAGCAAAGCGCGTAAAGCACGGTTAATTTCATCGATGCTAAAAAACTGACGCCGACTCAATACCACGATTATCCAACGAGTGACCAGCAACACACCAATTTCAGCCAATGATTTATCTTGTGGCCTGCGTACACGAGCAGGTTCAATAACAAAATCGTAATGCTCGGCCATTTCTTGGTAACTGGCATTAATAACAGGTGTTTTGCCAGGCTTTGTCACCGCTGATTTTAAGTTATCAGGCACCACAAGCTGGGTCACACCACCGTAATAATCAAACATGGCTTGATGTGCAGACAACCAGTCTTCAAGTTTTTGTGAGCGCACAGCAATGGCAAACACGTATTGCGCATAGCCTGTAACACCAACAAATATTTCGGCATAATGCTGTTTGCATGCAACGGAGTCATACCAAGGAATGCGCTTACCAGAAAAGTCCACAAAGGTTACTTCACCAGGTAAATAATACTGGCGCATTGTCACATCAATTGAGTCAACAAAGTCACGATAGTAATGTGTAAATTGTGAGTAACTGTAAGCATCATCGGGGTTGAGACTACGATATTCTTCCCAAAGTTGGATCAAGGTTTGATGTTTAGTTTGCATCAGTTGATGAACATGATGCCAATCAGGTAACCGCTTGCTACTGTCTGCTTGTTTTGGCTCTGAAAATAGCCGAACAAGTTGGCTGTCACTGTATTCATTTACTCGCTCAAGAGTGAGCGTTATTCTTCCCAGCTTCTTACGATAACGTCGCACTGTATTGGGGGCGACACCCACCAGTTTTGCAATACGGCGATTTGAATAATGCGTGGTGAATAGCAAACGAAGAAGTTGCCGTAATATTTGTGCGCTCATACGCACCTCCTTAATTTCAATTTTAAAGAAATCAAGGCACACGCCGACCTGCATCTCATCACTGGATGAAACTTGACAGATAGGCAAAGGAAAGCTTAAATAAAAGAGTCGAAGGGCTAACGCTAACCAAACGACATTTTCAGAGAAAGTCAGCACTGCAATGCTGGCTTTTTCACTTTATGAGCCTTACTAAATTGTGCCTGAGTAATCGTACTTAAGTAACTGTGTGCAATTTAATCCATAGGCTTATCCTTCGGTGTATATTGGTTTTCAATGCGCTGCCTAGCCAACCAAACAGCAATGTCTTTCACAAGCGCAAATCGTCCCTTCCTGCCTTTAATCGTAAACAGCTCCACAGGGAAGGATTGTTGTGACATGTGTTTGCGTAACGAATGGATACTGCGATAGCCCATCGCTTCAGATAGCTTCTCCCCTGTAAGTAATGGAGAGCCATAATTTTTCATAAGCTCGCGTTCTAACTCTAAAGCCAGTGCGTTCAATCTTTCCTCCTTGCTGTTCATTGGCAGCATGGTAGTCACCTATTAAGACTTAATATGATTTATTAAGAATATGCAGTTTTGCTAAACTTACATAAGGCTTTCTTTTTTAATTAAAGGCACGAGTAAAACGATGCTATACACAGTGAACATGCATATTTTCAATACGTTAGTGTTTTTGGTTGGAGTTTGGCATTCAAATTGCCAAATTTTTAGATGTACACCTTTGAGCATTATTTAACGCTATCGAGACGAACAAAATCGTTAGCAACGCGATATTGGTGTGCCTGTTTAAAAGCACACCTCAACGCAAAAAGTGCTTATGAGATGAAAAGAAAGTTACTCAATGAGAAGGAATGGGGAAATAAAGATAATGACTGGTTAAATAAGTCATCTCGGTTTTTTAATAAAAAAGAAGCTGGTGAGCCTGTGATCCGATATGACGTCATTAATCAAATTGATAAACGCATAAATGGTGATTTCTGCTCTTTCGCGATACTCTGTCATCCGCTTTGGCAGCTTTTAGATAACAAGCAACCAACAGACACGTTTATAAATCAAGTTTTATCGCAGTTACCCTACAATTACGCCAGTCTTTTGTTCAAAGAAAATAGTCACGGCCAGCTCATTAGAAAAACAAAACTGACTCAAAAAGCAAAGCAAAAGTTAACACATAGTCATGATATTCATGCGTTAACATGCTGGTTAGCCTTTTGCCTAGAGAAAAAGACGGTAGGCTATAATCAAATTGACATCAACCAATTGTGTGCCATTCAGCATTTATTAAAAATGGCTATCGTCACACCATTTTCATCGATTACTGATGATTTCTATGTGTATGTAAATGAGGTATTTAGTCCGCTGTACTCGCGCATGCCTATGATGCGCTATCGCATTTTAATACCTAATAAAAATAACGGCTACACGGACTTTAGCCTCCCCATGAGATTAATATCTGGCAACTGTTTGACCCTACAGCCAACGCTTGGTTTGTATAAAAAACTATGTGATCGAGCGATTGAAATTGGGCTGGTAGCTAATTCTTTTGATGGGATGAATCGTTTTTATAACTTCATTTGCCATTCAGAAACCGTTGAGCTTATAAACCTTTTATTTCAACCGACTCCACCAACGAGCTTAAAAGCACTCAAACAACAAATTCTGTCTCAATTCATTTAATTAATAACAAACACCCGCCACGTAAATACACTTCATTAAGGGCAACTGAAACAAGTACCGTGTTCATACAAATTAAGTAAGCTGTGTCACTTAAAAACAGCAGAGCTAGCTATTTGAGCCAGCGCCACTAAATGTTGGCACTGACACATTTTGCACAGTCTACTGGCAGAAAGTGCGCAGTTCTACTGGGATTAGCCGCGCACTTGATAGCTTTTTGTTCGTCAATAAGCAGGAAAAAGGCAAGACGCGACCCCATTTTATCTTAAACACCAGTTTGCCAGTGGAGCTTTGGGTATCAATGGATTCAGTCAGAGACCTGAAGGCGATGTCACGTTCTTCCAAGTCGTTGATGATGTCGACCAAGTTCATCAGAGAACGTCCCAGACGGTCCAGTCGCCACATAACGAGCGTATCGTTAGGCCTTAATGATTTGAGTGTTGCTTCGAGTTCGGGTCGGTGCCGTTTGGCACCTGACATGGTCTCAGTGTAGATGGTTTGACACCCAGCTTGAGTCAGGGCATCGAGTTGTATATCGAGGTTTTGTCCTAGTGTTGATATTCTGGCATAACCAATATGCATGTAATCTCCTTGTGTACAGTAACTCAAGCCTATACTGAACATTGATTTCTTTACAAGTTTCTTTACAGATTATCGGCTGTTTTGACCATGATTAGCCGTGATGATGGCAATGGTTCAATAACGACGGTTTTCTTTACATGGTGAAATTGGGTGGGAATTGCTAGTAATGGAGTTGTGATGATGGATGTATTGAAACGGGTGAAAATGATCAAATTACCAGCAAAGCTGGTAATTTGATCATTTTTGAATGGTTTGTGATTCCTTCTAAGAAATTAGGCTGTTCGATAGAGTGCTAAAATAAGCAACCGTAAACTGTGCGCCCAGTTCCTGCTTAAGCTCATTATGAAGCTTTTTCCCCTCAGTTTCGAACGTGGCCATGGTTTCTTGGGAGGAAAAGCCTGAAGAAGCTGGGTCATCATGATTTAGCGTTTTGTCATACTCATCACCCCAAGCATCAATTCTCTCGGCTAAATATTCAGATATAGGAAGTGACGAAGGAGCTATATTATCCACCCCATCATTAAACTCTTCCCACATTGGGTAACACTCATAATCCGCCATTAATTTAATTTTTCTCATAATTACCTACCTTACTGGGTTAGCGCCAACAATAAAACCATTGCTTCCTGTTGTTACAGCAATTCGATGAGTTTGCCCCCCAAAGCCAACTTCATATATTGGCCTACCAGTTCCTTTCCCTTGATAACCCACAACCTTCCCCCGAGTGACGGCTGCCATTACAGCTTGAGGGATTTGGGCTTGGCTTATTCCTCTATTGGCAAAATCAGCCCCGTGCCGTTGAATTATGTGCTGCAATCCTGCATTTGCGTTTCCAGTCTCAAGGAATATTATCTTCCCGTCAGCATTTTTGCCTATTTGCACAATATTAGCCGGGTTGTGTTTGATTCCTTGCTGACTAAGCTGTCCCATTAAGGAAGTTGATGTGCTAGTGCGTATTAGAGGAACCATAGCAGTTCCTACGGCAGCAACTTTCCTAAAGTCATTAGCAACACCTTGGGCAATTTCATTATCTACATCTACCCATTGGTCCATCCTGCCTAGCGAACCTGAATCTTGATGAAGAAAACGCTCAGTCCAGTCAGCAATGCCATTGACCATATCTGGAATCAAATTACCGACCGCTGCTGCGGCTCCATTACCAATGGTTGAGGCCGTATCTGAGTATATTTGGTTAAGTTGGTCGCTACTCAGTCCTCCACTGGTACCACTAGACAAATCAGTTATCGTTACCGTACCTGCGGCTTCCGCATAAGCAGTCCATGCTTGGTCAATTGCATTTAGTGTTGAATTCATCCGATTATTAAACTTGTCTAAGTTATCAGAAAAGCTTTGGTGCATATTGGATTCACCACTTCCTACATAAGCAGAGAAGGCTTTTTCCGTTGGTGTGCTAGTGCACCCCATAGGGTCTAAATCACACCCACTCGTCCTCCAGTTAGATGCATTGGTTCCCTGAGCAACATACCCTGTTGGATCTACTCCAGCCATAGGGTTATTCATAATGTATGTATATGGGTTTAAACTTTGGCTGTTCAACGGGCTTTGTATGAAAGGATCAACACTCATAAACCTACCGAGGTTATAATCGTACACCCGACCGTTCATATGAATTAACTGCTGCTCTATTAACTGCTCATGGCCTGTATACCCTCTGGCTAAATCATCCCAATCATCAAGATTTGTAAGCTTATTGCCAGTACCGGCATCTATTGGCCGCCCAAAAATACCATGTGCTCTATAACGAATAATGTTAGGTGTACTATCTCTCCCTGTCAAAAGTACAGTAGGACTTCCCAATCTATCTTCTAATGAATGCAACACTGATGCCGGATAGCTTGGGTTACCACTTACTGCTAAGTATAATGTGGTATGACCCCCAACATAAGTCTTGTCTAATACCTTGTTACCTGGCTGGATCTCACGCTCAAACCCTTTACCAATATAATAAGTAGTAGTTGTAAGGCTACCACTTTGTTTTATTTGTTTAAAGCGCATACCGTCAGCGCCATAACTGAATGTTGTTGTTACAGCGTTTTTAATCAACCTTGTTGGTTTATTATCTACATTATAAATAGCTTCAGATAAGCCATCTCCAGTCAACATGTTTCCGTTGTTGTCGTATGAGAAATAGACACTTCCAGAACTTTTGGTTACACGTCTCACTGCATTAGGCCCTGCATTTCCCCCCTGACTTCGGTTGCTGTTATAGTAATACGTGCCAGCATAATCACTTTTTTGCGTTAGGTTCCCTACTGCATCATAGTTGTAATCGATATTAGCTTCAGCTGTACCATTACGAGAATACTGTGCAGCCTGAACACGCATCAAATTATCGTAGGTATACTCTTCTTTTAGGTTTGTAATCAGATTTTGCTGGTGCGTTAGATTTCCCATACCATCATATCCATAATCAATGGATTGATACTTGGTAGCACAGCTGTAACTTGTCCCACTACAAATACCGTTGACTGAGCCATTATCATGCCGATAGAAGTTTTGGTATATATTCCCACTCAATACTTGCTTAACGACATTCCCGAATGCATCTATCTCATCAATTTTTCTGAGTGTCTCATCTGCATGTAATAGGTGTCGGAACTCGCGTTCTAGGTAACCGTACTCATTATATTCATACCCTATCACTTCGTTACTAGGGTATTTCTCAGCTTTCAATACACCTAAAGTAGAGTGATAGGCATACTCCTGAATAAAGTTGATGCCATCAATTGTGGTCGTAACCCTATTAACTCGCAACAATGAGTCATATTCAAAATTCTTAATTTCTCCCGAACCAGAGTTGGTAGAATCGAGCAAGCCTTTTCCTGCACTATCATAAGACCAAGTGCGGCCGTTGACTGTCCTGACACGGCCTAAAAAATCATACTCAGGCTGAACAATCACTCCTCTTGCATCTGTTTGCGTTTCTAACTCCCCAAACTGATTGTAAGTGAATGACCAGTTTCCCATATTAGGGTCTGAAAAACTTACCTTTTGACCAAGATCATCGTATACAGCGGTGATTACACTTCCTTTTGCGTCTTTTATAAAGTCAGGGTTTCCAGCACTATCATATGCAAATAACGTTACTCCATCTTTAACATCAATAGTCTTAAGAAGCTCACCAAATGAGTTATAGATTCTAGACATTGTCCCGACACTATCGGAGCGACTCCCTATATGAGAAACTGATTCGCCTTCAGCAAGTGATGTTCCAGCTACATCAATAGTCGTAATAAGTCCCGTATAGAAATAATTAGACACATAATTTACTAGTCCATCATCAACACTTTTAAATTCAGGCCTTCCAAGAGCATCATAAGCACCAAACTCTACCGAAGTTCTTGTTGAGTAACTCGCTGTAGGCGTGATAGAACGAAGTACATTCCCTCTCTCGTCAAATTCAGTTTCAGAAATTATTAAAGATCCATCAAAACCAGTCGTTTCTGTTTTGACCGAACGACCCAAGCTATCTAGATACTCTGTAACGACAGGCGCTCCATCTTGAACTGTTTTCACAATAACTGGATAATCTCCGCCTCCCCATAAATATTGTGTATAGACAATAGGAGATAAAAGAGTTCCACTTTTAGACACGGCAGTGCTTAATACCTGACCAAGAAAGTTAACGGTGCTATCAGTGCTAACACCGCTTGCATTAATTTGACTTTCCGCTGCTCCAGTTAATTTGTCGAAGTAGGAAGTTGATGCGTCAAAACTGGTACCCCACTGCCTATTTCTAACTATTTCAACAAAATATCCGTCATTTGAGTAAACAAGCTTTTTCCATCGTTCCCCTTCTGTTATTGTTTTGGGTTGTCCATAAACATCAAAGTCTGAAAAAACTTTCTTACGCTTGATTACCCCAGCGCCATTTTTCACTCCGCTTTCAGTAACTACATAGGTTGTAGGATCATAATTCGTATACCGGAATACTTTTCGAATCGCTCTCTCACCTGAAGGGAGCCCACTTAAAGTGTAGCTAGTTCGACTTTCAACTTCTGCGCTATCTGGGAGACTGATATAACCGTTTGAAAAGTAAGTAGTATTATTAATTACTGTTTTTGACGTGTAATCATCCTCTTTCAATACTGTTTTATGAGTTACCTGGCATAACGTGTTCTTCTCGATATCAGTTGTTGTCGTTGACAGCCATTCACCGCTTGCCCCATAACTCGTATTAACTGTTGAAGGGGAATAAAAACAGTATGGTTCGCCTGTAATATACGGATTTACACTTTCAGCTCTTGAATAGGTTGCAGTACTTAGCAGAAAATTGTTAGTTAAATCCTCTTTTCGAGTTGTTTTAACCATACCTGACCAAGGAAAAATATGCTCGAATTCTATTGTCGTTTTGAAATCGATTTTTGAACCTGCCACCTCCATTGATGGCGTTGATTGCACAGTTTCAATAGATTCGAAACCTTGAAACCCTCGACCTGCAATATGAAAAATGGGTACTCCATACTGATATTGAGTTGTGTTTAATGAGCCTACGCCATTATCCTCTTCGAAAGTATCAACTACACGCATTGTGTTAGTAAAGCGCACATAGGGATAGTTTTCGATCAATGAAAAGCTATTGTTAGAAATAGAAACGTTCGCGAGTTGGTCATAGCTCACTTTAGCTTTAACCCCCATGCCTGTGGTTACCTCACGGATGGTATAATTTTCAGTTGAGTCTCTCAAATAAGTTAGGTATCCACGAGGGTTTGAGCCTATGCCCCCTGATTTTGAACCATAATACCAACGTCTCTTTACTGCTGAAGACTCAAAACCCAACCCACTGACAAAGTCATCGCGTCCGTCACCATCGAGATCCACAACTGACATAGTTGCTAGTGCGCCTATTACATTTGAGCCTAGGTCATGTACTTGAAAAGATACGCCATCTTCCTGTGTAATCCATACGTCCCATGCAAATGCGTCATAGATATGAAAGCGTGGCCGCTCTGCACCATCAATTGCTCTACAATCCTGATTTGTAGAGTGGTCCCAACATTGATATCGATAACTTGTTGTTCCGGTTGGTACTAATAAGTCCTGACGTCCATCACCGTTAAAATCGAAAACTTTAATGAAGTTATTATAAACTAACCCCTCTGCTTCATTTTCATTAGCCACCCCCCCATGCAAGGAAGAGCCGTAAGCAAACTCTCTTTTCCCCGTCGAGACAGGGCTTGCGAAGCTGCCATTGCCCTTGTTGATCGCAATCGAAAAAGTGTAGGTATTGTGTTGGGAGTTCGCAAGGTGAAGCGTTAATATGTCTGGTAAACCGTCACCATTAAAGTCAATCCATTTACCAGGAGCTGTTCGCAGAAACTCATTAAAGTTTACATTCAGTGTATGCGAGCGATGTGTGAATGTGAGTTGTCCAGTATTCTTATTATAATTCGTTTCGTACCACCAAGGCGACTTACCAAATGTTGCGCCTGCAAGGTCTATCGTACCATCTCCATTAACATCAATTGGATTAACAGAGAAACGAATATTAAGCGCTATTTGACCAGCAAATGTAAAGCTATTCCCTGAGTTCATATATGCTTTGTAGGTTATAATGCCTTCAGTTGGGTCTGATGTTTCCGCCTTTGTAGCTACTAATAGATCTTTTCTCCCATCCCCATCGAAGTCAATAACAAAATTATTACACATTGCTAAAGTGTTGAGATTTGAATAACTCAGATAGCAGCCTGCATCAATGCCCGTATCTTTGAGTAATGAAATATTACCGTTATCATATGAGGCAATTTTTATTCTGTCGTTACTGTCTTTGTAAATGATGTCAGTGGTGCCATCACCGTTAAAGTCCATAGCTCCATTCACAGAAGTATAACGATATTCACCTATGTCGTTTGAGAGTGACGAGTCTCCAGAAGAGGTGCCAACCCCTGAAGACCCATATCCAGGCAAGCTACTCCATGACATGAAACCGCCTCCTGATAGATAGATACCATCGGCACCGGATAGGTCGAGAACACCATCATTATCATAATCACCTTCGCGATAAATGGTTTGCCCCACCAAAAATTGGTCGGTAATACTTTCGAGCGGATGATTAGCACCTTCAGAATAAGTGAAGCTAGAATTGTACCAATCGAAATCTGTTGCTATACAATCACTATTACCTGAACCGTCACAATATTTTAACTTGTTTAATAGATATATCTGATAGATGCCATCATTCGCAGGCGATGCATGCTCAAGTCGCCAGTTCGCCTCTAAGGTTTCATCTATGTAAATATCAATACGTTTTAACAGGCGATTTGATAAAGACTTACCACCGAATGAGAATTTTTCTGAGCCGTCGATGGTTGAGTAAACAAAGTTTGCTCTACGGGTACCTCGCGTACCGCTATGTCCAGTGTAAAAAATATTTTTCAGGTATAGGTTCCCAGTTACACCAAAGTATTCGTATTCCACTTCATTTTTAAACGCGTCTTCTATCAGCGCAAGCATCCAGCTTTCCGCAACGCTATGACCTGACCTTATCTTACGAGAATTAGAGCTATTTCCATAAATTTCTGTATTACCGTTTGGATAGTGAACTTTGAAGTACGCGGAATTTGAGCCGATGTGACCTCCAAGTTGCTCTACTGTAAAACTTGGGTCACGCTCTGTCTGATACGTTGCGCCGGCTCGGCCGTATGTCCCATCTACCTTAAGCAGTCTTTTTCCGTTTATACAGAGCTTGTCGTTGATATCATAAAGTACAGATGTGGCACTTCCATCTAAATCATATATCTCAGTACAACGGTGAACAGCACCGCCAGCGGACAAGTTCCATCCATATCCTGCGAGTCCCTCTCCGCTTTGGCTTGAGTAATTAAGGGAAATAGAGGGTTGCATTCCCCGTCTACCAGGGGGTAAAGTTACAGGCACAGAATAGTTAAATGCCCCACCATCAACAGAGCTATGCCCCTTAATTTCAGCAACTAAATCGCTAACTAAACTACTTCCATTTAACGATGTTACAGCTTGATCATCAACCGTAGAAATTGCGCCTGGCGTTGGCACAATTTGTACTGTAGCCCCCCCTGAATTCCGTACCCCACCACAGGTTACAAACCCTGATACTTCGTTACAAGCCTCTACTTTGAAACGGTAGGTTCCATCTTCTGTCACCTGATATACCTTACTTCGGGAAGTAACTTTAATCTTTGTCTGATTAACTACACCATCTTTTTCAATGAGGAGATTGTAGTAGTCAACATTACCTGAGGCTGCCCCCCAAGACAGACTAAATGTCCCTGTAGCACTGTTAGTAGGAACGCCAGATATTGTGCCTGGCGTTCCAGGTGTTTTAGCCACTTTAGAAACACTAGAGTATTTGAAGTTACCGTAAGATGTATAACTACCTGTCGTATTTTTACCTCGAACTCTGAACCGATATACTCCGTCATCTAGTGAAAAGCTTTTACTTCGACTTGTACCACTATACTTTACTGCCCACGAGCCACTATTAGTTTGTTGTTCAAGTTGATACGAATCTGCATTTGAAGCAGCCCCCCAACTAACCGTAAATGATCCGGAAGTTGTGGTCGCAGGATTACCGGAGATTGAGCTTGGTTCACTGGGCTTTTTAGCAGAATTAGTACTATCAGTATTACTGAAAACGCCCCAACCAGCAGAATTATAGGCACGAACTCTGAAAGTGTAGATACCATCGGAAGTAGGTTTATACTGGAAACTTCTCGAAGTGCCCACATAAGCATTAGACCAAGAACCGCTATTTTTCTGTACTTGTAGATTATATTTTGAAATCGATGTTCCTGTACTAGCTGACCAAGAAATAGCAATAGAGTAGTCGTTATCGTCGTTATCTGCACTTGGTGTAGACATTTTAGGAGGAGGCGAAAGTTTATTGACTGATAAAGTGTAAGAGTCCATTAGCTGACGACGAATAATTGGTTCACCTCGGATCCATACAGTTGTTAAACCTTCAAGTTCATAATTATATGTACCATTGGCTTTTGCTGAAAAAGACTTACTGCTACCACTGCCGCTATATACCAACGTTCTGGTGCCTGATTTTGTTTCATATAAATAAAAACCAGAATCCCCGGCCCCAGCATTCCAACTTAATGTATAACTACCAGTAATGTTTGGTGAGGCTGGCAAGTTAACAAAATATGCAGCTCTGGCTGAGAAAGAAAGAAATAATAACGCAAAAAAAACAACACGGAACATGGCACGTCACTCCATTGACAATATTAAACCAAAGTTATAAATTAATTAGTTATCAAACAATTGTCAACCAAACGTAAATGAAAGCATGGAGGTTTTATGGCCCAACTCAATTTTTTTGCTAGAATATTAGTTGTTTTGACGCTTTCATCAACGCAATTAGTACACGCTAAATCTGACCCTGTTTATGATGCATTTGAGAGCTATAAAAAATGTATAAAAGCAATTAAAAAAGAAGGGAAGCAAACTGTTTCAACTGAAAATTATAAAGATTTTTGTAAATCTGAGTTGAATCACCTTAAAGAGATAGCCCCTAATAGCTTTCCTCAAATTGATAAAGTTATCCAATCATGGTTATCAAGAAAATAATCTTGATTCATTGAAGTTTAAAGTCTGGTTTATAAAGTCATATAATAACTTTTATTACATTGCGTAATGTGTAACTTCTTCCAGACTTAAACCTTAAGTCGTTTGCAGCATAAGCATGAGTGTGCGTATCTTAATTTGGGAATTTAGCGATATTCTGCTTACTCCTAGTGAAATATAAAGTAAACGACTTTGAATCGTGTTATTGAACAATACTACCAATCAAATGAAATCTGTTCTGATTCAGCTTTCTCAGGTGATAACCCTATATGCACACCGAGTAAGCGGACATGCTTTCCTCCGCCACGCAGGAAAGCTTCATAGAGCAACTCACAAAGGATTGAACGGTCTAACTTTTCAGTAGAGAACTCCTTTGTCGTTTGGTGAAAATCAGAAAACTTTACTTTAATCCCAATTTTACTTATTCCTCTATTATTGAGGTACTTAGATGCTCTTTGTTCAAGCTCTGGTAATAGCTTCTCAAAGAGAATTCGTTCAAGCTCCTGAATTTCAGAAATGTCTTCAGGAAAAGTCCTCTCAACCCCTACAGATTTTCTTTCTCTACTTGTAACAACAGGTCTATCATCAACACCACTACACCTTTCCCATAACAGTCTGCCCAACTTACCGTATCTAGAAGATAAATATTCAAGGCTAGATACCTTGACATCTTTACCATATTTAAAACCATCTGAAAGCAATTTCTCATTTGTGACTCTTCCTACTCCTGGAATTTTTTTTAATTCCATATTGTCTATAAAAGAGTCTACATTTTTAGGTGGAATGACGAAAATGCCATTAGGTTTATTTAGGTCAGAAGCTACTTTAGCTAGATATTTAACTGGGGCAATACCTGCGGATGCTGTAAGGTTAAGCTCTGCATATATTGAACGGCAAATATCCTGAGCAATTAATGTTGCGGAGCCACCAAGTAAGTTGCAATTAGTAACATCTAAATATGCTTCATCTAAGCTCAGAGGCTCTATTAAATCAGTGTACCGCTCAAATATTTCACGGATTTGAGAGCTTACAAGCTTGTAAACATCCATCCTCCCCCTCAAAAGAACTAGATCTGGGCATTTACGCAGAGCCACACTTGTTGGCATCGCACTTTTAACTCCAAATTGCCGAGCAATATAATTACATGTAGATAAAACACCTCTAGAAGTTCGGCTTCCACCAACAGCTACAGGCTTATTAGCTAAAGATGGATTATCTCTAATTTCTACTGATACATAGAATGCATCCATATCAACATGAATAATTTTTCTCATAGCCGCAAATACTGTATATAAAAACAGTTGGATAATGCCATATTCCATTCGGGATTACTAAAGTATTATTTCTAATTTTGTAAATATTTAGCGTTATCAGCTGCCAATTAGTGTGTAACGCTATTGATATTGATCTTTTCTTTTTATATGAGTCTTTCGCTTTAATGCATAACTAAATGCACATCCGTAAAGAAAAATCATTATGGCGAAAAGGAATGTTAATACAGCAAAACCTATAGCTCCAGTTTCCGAATTAGCATCAGGGTTCATCTAAATATATAAAGATGCTGCTAACATAACCCCTGTAGCAGCTGAGCCAAATACATAAATTGTTTTTGGCATTTCATATAAGATTTCATCAATAAACTCTCCAACTTGTTTATTATCAAAAACCTTACCGATAGTAGTAAAAATACCTGTTACGAAAATAATAGCTAAAAATGTTAACCCTAGCTCTCCAAAAGAACCATCATTGATTTTCTGCTTTGAAAAAGCTAATAATTTTTCTTCACTGCCTAGAAAGTCAGAGGTGAGGACAGCAACCACGAAGAAAATGGTTACTTGAGAAAGAAATACAATAAGTTCACTAAAAATAAATCTCGATAAGCTTTGTTTATACAGCTCTACTTTTCCATAGATACACTCTAATACTATAACTAAAGACGAATATAATACACTTTTCATCGTTCGGCGGCTTAATATACTACATCCCCATTTTTCTTCTTAAATCTAATGGCATTCTCTGTAGCATAAGGTCTAACGTGTCCTTAACTGTTTGACTTTCAAGCTCTTCAATCTTTTCTCTTAAAACCTGAACATCGTCAACTAACTCAGGTTTACACTTACTTCGGACACCCGTTCTTCGTCGTAATCTTTGCTTGTTTTGTTCTATTTCAAATAGGTCTAGTAGTTCCGAGTTAACATCATCAAAAAAAGCTCGAATATCATCACTAAAACCTGAAGTACGAAATAAGCTTTGTGACTTTATGGCAACTATCTCAGCAACGTCCGATTTTTTTATTTGATATAACGACTTCGGTGTTTTTCTGTCAGCTACTTTTCCATAATTTTTGATACTTTTTTCTTTTATCTCTTGGAGATCTAAAATCGCTCTCCAAGCTTTAAATGTTGTATGTCCATTATCACCTCTGACCCACGATGGCTTATCTAACAATCCTTCATTATTTTTGTTTGGGCTATCTAAGCCGGAAAGAAAGTCATCAGTCATCAGCTCATCTAATTCATTCGACATCTAAACCTCCATTTTATAAACATTTTGTTCAATATTAGAAATTGCCTTTTCTATCATCTTTAAAATTTTCAATACGTTGTTTTGGTTAGCTGAATTCTCAAGTTGTTTTATTCTTTTATAACCTGAACGTAATAAGGGCATATGATGCTCTATCACAACCCCCGGAATATTTTCATCTAAAGCTTCTTTAACAAAAGGCTGTATAGTTAACCAAATCCCTCTTAAATTTTCGCTTGTAATGACCGCATTTGAACAGTTTAAGCAAAATTCAGGTTTTGCATTATGAGGTGCCATATCTCCAAATTCAGCACACTTTGCTCGACTCTCTGCTCCCTCTCTGGGAATACATGTTGAGAAATGTGATGACTGAATAGAAATAATCCGCCCAGCTATTCGCTCCCTAAGCTCTAGAATCTCGCTAGGTGAGACTGCCTTTGTTAAGCTTTTTGCTTTACTTACATACCTTGAAAAGCCACCTAAATAGTTCTTACCGATCTTTTCTGAATCAATTAATAATGTATCTACAATAGAATTAAGCACTTTAATTCGAGCTGATTTCATCAACAATTGGGGTTCTTTGTTACGAAGGTAAGCCATAAAAAAGGATTCATCTAAGTGACAAAACTGATGTCGAATAACAGCAGCGACATCTCCTTGATAACGAGTTAAAACCGCTTCAGCCCAAATATGACGAAAGGCATGTGCTGTTGGGTATCTAACATCTTGCTTTAATTCATTTGAAATATCCATCATTGCCTTTTGATCTAAAGTAATACGGTCTGCTTTTAACCACTCTTTAGTTTCTTCGGAAAGGTACCTTTCAACTACCAAACTATGTTCAAAGTTTGATATTTTTCCAGTTTTATTAAACTCAATTAACGACTCTTTAAATCTTTTCTGGGGTTTATTTCCGGCAAATGAACTACATTGTAGCTTTGTTAGATCTCTAATAACTTCTCGATATGTTTCTAATAGTTTCTGCGCCTTTGAGCCTGTAATATCGTATTTACTTATTAACACTTCTAATTTTTTTGCCTGTTTTTCCGACAGGTATTGTTTGCTTAATAACTTTTCTAAGAGCGAAACCTCTTTGAATGGTTTGTATCTTTGAACAAAGTTATCCCAATTGGCCTTAACTCTATGTTCAATAATATGTTCAGATTCATTTCGAGTATTCAAACTTTGGTTTCCGCCTGTAAACCTATACAAGCAGGGTTCACTGGCAGATGGTTTAAATAAATGGTTAAGCTGAGCTGCTATCTGATAACACTGAGATGTAATTTCTCTTTCGACTTTTAATTTGTCATGAGTTTTAGGAACAACCCATTTTAACTTAAACCTAAAGGGAACATGAGAGTTATCCAATATATCGTTATTAGGTTCAACATGTATTGCTGTTAAAGGGAAGCCAAATTCACTTGCTCTGTAACCTAGCCATGAAACAACTAATGTAGTCATTGCATGAGTTACACGGTCCATTTCAACAGTTAGATCAGTTATATTTTTCCCAAGAGCTCCACCCATTAACTCCGTGGCCCAAGATCTTAATGACTTTTTAAATGCATTTATATTGAGCTTACGAGCGATGACTATTTCAGCCATCTTCTGATAAACACCTTCAACCGATACATCTGATAAGCGCTTACTATCTATAAATGTCTTATCTAATGATTGAAGATATCCCTCCCATACTTGAGCAGGAGGTTTAAGAGATTGAAAAGGATAAAACTTTTGAAGCATTAAAATGCGAATTATTTCTACAGCATCAAACCGTAATTCAAGCCCTAGTGACTTTACCAATGCACTGATACAACTGTCACTTAAAGATAAGGCTCTTTCTGCATGTAAGTTATATTGCTTAAATAGCTCTTCTGCTGTTGCTATATGCACCTTCTCTTTAGTGCGCCAAAGGCTTTCTTTCTCATGAACATTAGGTATAAATGTGCCTTGAATTGTCTCAAGTATCACGCGACCCCAGTAACTTCTGGTTCCATGCCCTGCATTTTTGAATTTGAACTTAGTTGCAATTGAGCCTATGACTTCATAACTAATTAAAGTATAAAAATAGTCTTTTTCGTAAACTTGCCTCATATAGTCAATATAATATTGTCCCATTTCCAAGCCCAAAAAGTTATAACTTCCTCCTAGTTTGTATTGGTTAAAACTAATGTTTAGAAGTGATTTACAAGCATCATCTAGAGAGTCTCTAAATGCTTTAAGAGTTAGATCATGACTTAACAGTCCTGTTATTCCTGTTACCTGCAGTTTATTTCTTATATTTATAATATTCGCATTATTATAAGTCGCTTTATAGGAAGGCGCTGATAAGCGATTAAAAAAACCTTTATCACCTACTGATTGGGTCAAGAAGCTTGTATGGAAATCTTCTATATTGCTGATTGATAAGCTCTTACATCCATTGAAGTTTAAGAAAGCAAAAAGGTGTATCACCATTTGATATATTGCAAAAGCTCCTTGGGATGAATTAGTAGATAAGCCATGTAAAAAGAATAACTTTGCATACTCTTCAGATGTTAGTGAGTAAAACTGACCTTTTAAGGTTAATTTAGCTGACTCCTCAAGCTTTGTAAGGTCTTTATGAAATATTGAAAAATCTAATCGCCTTGTGCCTTTGGTATTCCTGAAAACAAGAATTGAATCAAAAATGTCTCCTTCAGATTTTAAAAAATCGGGATGAGCCATTAGCTTTTCATTTTGGGTTTCCCAAAAGCTTTTTAACTCGAATGTGCTAAAACTTGGCTGCATTCTCCCCCCTATATTGAGTGAAACACACTGATTGAAACATTATTTAACTTCATTTTTTTAAACATATTGTTTCCCTCTAGTACTGAATGCTTTGTTAAAATACTTAAAACATAGCTGATCCACTCCACAGTAGGTACTACTGTCTTATACAAGTAGCTTGGGTTTGTACTCAGTAACTTTTTATAATTCGCTTCAAATTCATATAGATAATTTTTCATTTTAAAAACAGTTAAAGGGCTATCAATTACATAAATTGATCAAACCTTTCAGAGTCTTGTTTTTTGTAAGGGGATAAAACACCAACTTCATTAATTCTTCCTTTTTGCTGATTTGTTACTACCTTTAATCTCATAATCATTTCATGACTTTTTCGAGATATGTGTTCAGTAACATCATAAAACTCATCATTGAACCTAGATACTTCATTTTCATCAAATTCTTCAGCTAAATTAAAAACATTATTTATTAAATCAATCATCACATTACGTGTAATTCGACCAGAAGCATTTATCCATTCTTCGTTCTCAGCATTTAAATAATGCATTTTTTCGGTTCTGTTGGTGTGAGAATTTCTATTAGTCAAATAATATAATGTATATGGATCACTAAAAGCATGAACAGCTGAGTTTTTTATCGCTTTAAGCCCAAAAAGAACACTATGGCATAACGAACCAGACTCCCTAGCTAACACTTCTCGTTCTGATAGTGGCTTTTTAGTTATAGCTAGATGGTTGCTATTTGAGTGAACACCATTTTTAATTAACTTTATTAATACTTCAGAAATAACAGGAGGGATGTTTCCACTATGTAAATGTGTTTTCTGTATTACATCTTTAATGAAATCAAGATTTAAAAGCTCGAACAAAACACCGGATAAAGAGTAAAAGCCGTCAAATATTCCAGGTATGCTTGAGCTAAGCTTAACAAGAATCCCATCACCGCATTGATTTATAAAGCTATATAAAGCCTTCCCTGTTACCAATTTTGTAGATATAGAATGTGTTGTATGTATAGAATTTGCTCTTCCTTTAAAGTACTCACACTCAATGTGGGTTACTCGGCCTCCAATTTTAAGGTAACGGAAAGAATTTTTACTTAACTTCCCAATATCTGATGGTTGGACCGCAAAGCTTGCCATCAACCATGAAAAAAATAAATTTTCAATTTCTGATATTGGTAAGTTCTGGGTATCAGAACAAAGTTGTTTTAATTCATTAAGTCCGAATAATGGACTACTTGCTCCAGCCATAGAGAAACTCTCAGAAAGAAAGGAGTTACTTAACTGACCTTTAGTAGGCCCTTTAGTTGAAATAAAAAGTCGATTTAATTCTATTTCACTGTCTAAAGCAGGTAGGATTCTTACAAAACTCTTTTTATTACTTGTATTAGCTAATAAAACAAGTATTAAGGCATTTCGGAGTTTAGGTTCTTTTTCTTTCAGACGGTGATATTTATACAGTAAGCAAAATATTGACCGCCCTGTAAAAGATTTTTTATAGTATTTAACATTCTTATTTGGGCCTAGCATTTTGAAATCGTACAAAGAGAAATCAGATAGTTCTAAAAACCTTTTTAGAGCTAGCTTACACTCATAAAGCTCTATTATTATTGACGACGCTGTAGCTCTTAGTGAACGAATGGTTATTTTTGGCGATGCAAGAACCTGGTATAATTGATTACCAATTCCAATATCATCATTTCTTAGCCAGTCTAACTCACCAAAATAACCAGCTAACGAAATTTGCTTCTTATTGAAATTCGGACTTACTTTAGTTTTATAAATTTCGAAAAGATATTGTAATTGCTCTGGCTCAACAGATGAGCTCAATTCACTTGATCTTTCTAAAGCATAAAATAAAACTGTTCTTAGCTTTCGAAGTGCGCTTTCGCCTCCATGATTATTCAAGGTATCAAAACGATAAGACTCGTATTCCTTTAGAACAGTATAAGGATTTTTTATTTTTGTGTTGTTTAACCACTCTACAAAAAGGTGAGCTGAACCTGTAAAGCGATACTTTGCTGAAAGTGGGGCAAATTCATCTAAAAATGAATAATTATATGAAGCGATAATCGCTTTAAAAATTAATCGCTTATATGCCTCACCTTTAATATCAAAAGAAATAACTCTCTCTGGAGAAGCTTTTAACGCAGGTACAACAATCGAAGTAGCTGAGAGTGGATATCTGAAGCTTGCAGGTTCATTTGAGTTAAATTCTCTTCTTACTATTGATTCATAATAGCTAGAATTATGACTCGGTACTTTTTTCATGTCATCCAAAGCTACACTCCTTTAAAAGCAGCTCTTTTAGACCACAGCTATGAATATATGATTTTGTTACTGAATTAGAAAATTGGCCATCAACTTTATGCCCCAGCCTGTTCGCAGTGGTTAAATAAATAGCCGATGTTGTAGTAATTGATTCATAATGTTTATTAGCTCCCTCACACAAGTTATAAAATATATCAGTTCCAAAGGAGTGCCGAAGATGATGATAAACATTCGTGAACTCAATATTTTGATATGATCTATAAATGTCTGGATTATTTTGTATTTCCTTAATGACTTTATTGCGAGTCTTAGCAAAAGTATCGGTACCAAACTTTGTTGAAATACATCTTCCACGAGTCAGGTTAGTAGAATTTGAAACGAATAAATGATTTGAGTCTGTAAGAGGTCGTTCTAAACGAAAATACTGTTCCATTTTTTCTAATAAGTATCTAGGTATATACAGGAATCTAGAGCGGCTATATTTTGTATAGAGTGATGAGAGGTAATATTTGAACTCTTCTTTGTGCGGTTGCTTTTTCAGCTCCTTGAAAAGAGATAGCAATCCCTTGTGTTTCTGAGTGCTTTCATTAAAGTCTTTAAGTAGAAACCCTTGATTCTCTTTAGAACGACACCCTAATTCACCTCCATTTCTCAAAATGATTTCTTCAAGTAAAGAGCTTGTACTTTGATAAATCAGCTCCCTTGTTTGAGGTAACAAATACTTCACACTTAAACTAGGTTTAGAGTTACTTCTCGCGATAGGGATATGGGAAGATTTGATGCCAATATTTTTATATTTATTGTCCAAAAAATACTGTAGCCAATTGTAATAAGCTTTTAAAGAGTTTACGGCCTGGTTTGCAACAGCTTCGCTACTTCGACATACTGTTATAAGATACTCATTAATATAGTCATTTATGAATTCTTGGGGTAAAGCTGTATGTATACTAAGAGTAATATTTCCTTCACCCTCGAACTTATCAACCCACTCTAAAAACCGCCCAAGATGATTACAAATTTTATAACTTGCATCTGCACCAATAAACACTTCTTCAAACACATTTTCGATTAGATCTGAGTTCCTATTTTTCCTCTTTATCAACTCTATTTTTTTACCTGCAACTTCTGTATAGCGAGCAAATAGGCAAGGAAGGAGTATAGGAACCCTGTCACTATCTAGATAAATGTAGTGTTTATTTATTTTTTTATCACTGTATCTGTGCATCAATTAACTTACTTAGATAACTCTTTATCTAAAGTTAGCAGAAACATGTTTACTTACAAATAACCCCCACAGATAACACCCTCGAGTTTAAAAGCAGTCCATATCGATGTGAATGAATTTTTTCATCAGGAACACAACAACTGTTTATATATACAGTTATTATATTTAAACTTCCTGAGAGTGCAAGCTAAGAGGTTTGGCTTGTTTGTTGGTTTGGTTTTTTGCGACTGATAAGCCGTGCGCCAAATAACCAAAACGCGGCTTCGAATAACAAGCCCACGACAATTAAAGCGATAAATCCTGACATTGTGCCCATGCTATAACAGAGCAAAGCTAGAGCGAGTAAGATGAAAAGTGCAATCCACTTTATCACCCTCAAGGTTAGTTGCTGCATAATTAAGGTCCTTTAATGTGTGTTCATTTTGCTCACACTTTACGTAAGCGTGAACTTATAAATCTAGCACAATCTACTGAGTTTTCTAATTTCCTTGAGCTAAAAGCAGCATATTGCTAACCTAAGTTTTCTCACAATCAACGAAGATTTACTATGCAATCGTTTATAGAACAACACCCTATCAGAACAAAAATTAATGTTGCATGGGGTGAAATGGATGCCCTGCAGCACGTCAATAATGTGGTGTATTTTCGCTACTTTGAAACAGCCCGTATCGATTTTTTTACTCAACTAGGTTTTCTTAAAGATTTACAAGTAACAGGTGTGGGTCCGGTGATCAGCGAAAACAATGCTCGCTATAAACGCCCGGTGACATTTCCTGATACGGTGCATGTTGGTGTAAAGATTAGTGACATTGAACACGATCGTTTTATGATGCATTACACTGTATTTAGTGAAAGCCAAGACGCAGTAACAACCATTGGCTCATCACAAGTGGTTATGTTTAATTTTAAAACGGGTAAAAAAGCGCAGTTAAATGATGAGTTATTAACTGCACTTAAAGCCCATTCTAGCGATTAACAAGGATCTATTATGCTTTATAGCCCACTTGGTCGAAGTGGTATTGATGTATCTCGTGTTTGCTTAGGTAGCATGACATGGGGTATGCAAAACAACCAAGCCGATGCCGATGAACAAATCGCCTATGCATTAGATAAAGGCGTTAACTTTATTGATACTGCCGAAATGTATGCCGTACCACCTTCTCCAGACACCTACGGTAAGACAGAAGAGATCATCGGTAATTGGTTAGCGCGTAATAAAGACAAACGCGATGATCTTGTCATTGCCACTAAAATTGCGGGTAACGGCTTACCTTGGGTACGCGATGCAGGCGATATTACTCGCCAAGCAGTGGTTGAAGCCGTTGATGCATCTCTTAAACGCTTGCAAACTGAGGTTATCGATTTATACCAATTACATTGGCCTAACCGTACATCACCGCACTTTGGTAAACAGTGGCCAGGTAAAGTGTGCTTCTCAGAGGCTGACACTGATCAAAATATCGCGGGTATGTTAGATATTCTTGAAGGGCTGAATGACTGTATCAAGGCTGGTAAAATTAAGCACTGTGGTTTATCAGACGATACACCTTGGGGCATCAGCCAGTACTTACGCTTAAGTGAGCAGCATAACCTTCCGCGCATGGTATCGATTCAAAACGAATTTAGTTTATTGCACGCCAAAGATTGGCCGTATTTGATTGAACAATGTATTCATGAAGATATTGCTTACCTACCTTGGTCACCCCTAGGTGGCGGCATGCTAAGTGGTAAGTACTTAAATGGTGCTCGCCCTGAAGGTAGTCGTTGGACGCTAGTGCAACGTAATGGCCTATTTAGAGACACAGCACAATCACGCGCTGCGATTGCTGAATATGTTGAAATTGCTAACGCCTTTAATTTAACACCTTCACAACTTGCATTGGCTTGGTGTGATCAAGTGGATGGCGTAAGCTCAACGATTATAGGTGCAACATCAATGGCGCAGTTAAAAGAAAATATCGATGCTTTCTCGGTGCAATTAAGCGATGAAGCTAACGATAAAATCGCTGACGTATTTACCCTCTATCCTATGCCTTTCTAAGCAATTATGTGCATTATTATAAGCCTGTGATCTGACAGGCTTATTAATACTTATTCATCATTTTTCTGTTTCACCTACAGGTTTATCCATACTTTAGTGTATAGTTACTCATAGCATTTAACTTTGTAGGGTGTTAATGAGTAGAGTCGTAAAACAAGTATTATGCGTGGTTGCAGGGTCGTTGTTTGCCACCATTACTCATGCCTCTGAGCAGCTCTCAATTACCTGGCTTGAAAATGATGGTAAGCCCTTCTTTATCGAGAAAAGTAACGCTTATCCCCATGGTGGGCTATGCAATGAAATTACCGATATGTTGATTGAAGCCTTACCCAACATTAACCACAACAAAGTGATGTTGCCGCAAAAACGTGGCAGTAAATATCTCGATGACGGACAAATGGCGTGCTATGCCTGCATGATCCATCGTGATAAAAAAACCAACCGCGCTACTTACTCAATCCCAACCACAGTGTACCCACCCTTTAGCGTATTAAGTACCGAAGAGAAAGCACTGAAAATTAAGCAAAAACACGGTAACCCAGTATCACTTATCTCTTTGCTCACTGATGCCAATTTTATTTATGGTCAAAATGATGCGCGTAAATTTGGCAATAAGCTTGATGCTATAGCGAAAAATACCAAGCTTTACGAAAGTGCAGCATTAAGTGGTAATGGCAGTAGTCCAAATTTTGCTTTGCTCTCGCAGTTAGAGCATGGCTACATTGATTACACCATTGATTACCCCTACGTTGCTGATTATTACAATCAACAAAACCAACAGAATATTCAAAAGCTCACCATTGTTAATCCGGCTCAGAATGTGGTTTTTGGTGCCATTGGTTGCTCAACGAACGCGCCTAATAATTATGCCGAAAAAGTGCTTGCAGAAATTAATGAGGCGCTGAAGAACAAGGTACTGCCAAGTGAGAGATACCAGCAAAGCCAACGAACTTGGCTCGAACAAAGCTTTCCTGAGTTTTCAACTTATTACCAGCGCTACATTTTAGACCCGCTTAAAGAGCCTGCCACTGATGAGATAGCAACGCCTGTTGATCATCCATAAGGGTTACAACAAAGCTTGAATTAGCGACAACCTTCCCTACTCCTTCAGGCGTGCCAGTCATAATGATATCGCCATCTTCTAGGTCCATAAATTCACTGATTTCAGCTAAGATTTGCTCAGCGTTATGCAGCATTAACTTTGTATCGCCAAATTGGGTCTCTTTACCATCAATCTTCAAACTAAATTGATAATGGTAACTGTCATTAACCGTGACAAATTCAGTAAAAAGTGCAGAACCATTAAATGCTTTTGCGCGCTCCCAAGGCAGGCCTTTTTCTTTAAGTGTGCTTTGTAGGCCTCGTTTGGTTAAATCAAGCCCTAGCCCAACCGCAGCAAGTTGTTTGTTTTTAACTAAAAAGCAGAGCTCAGTTTCGAAGTGGAGTGCCTCAGCTAAATGCTCACTTTTAAGAGACTCTGTGATTGCGCTATTTGGTTTTGCAAACAGCACCATATTTGTTGGTGTTTCATTGTTAAGCTCCGCAATATGCGCAGCATAATTACGACCAACGCAAATGATTTTGCTTGGGGTGAATACACCTTCATTCCATTTCACTGTTTGCACGAAAACACCTCTTGTTTTAACAAATGTAAAAGACTCTAATTTTCTAATTTTAGCTGAAAGGCGTTGCCTTTGTACCTAAAAAATATAAACTTTTTGATAAAATATTTCCCATAATAACATAAACATAGATATTACCTCTGATCTTAAACCGTTATTTGTGTTGACGATTGTTTTACTTTCTAATAACTTAATGTAAGCGGTTACATTTATAAAATCGGGTTCGGCGATTTTTTTTGAAAGAAAATGTAAGCGCTTACAAAAATAGACAACAACATAAAATAAAACCAAATCTGGAGATTTGCATGAACCACACACTTTTCAAGAAAAAGCAGCTTGCTATTAGCCTGTCTATGGCAATGGGTCTAAGCGCGCTAGTTCCTCACTCAGCTGTCGCCGAAGAACAGCCCGACAAAGCAAGTGATATTGAAGTAATACAAGTATCAGGTATTCGCGGAAGCCTAGTAAAATCAATGGATATCAAACGTCAATCTGCGGGTGTTGTTGATGCAATTACCTCTGAAGACATTGGTAAATTCCCTGATACCAACCTAGCTGAATCTTTACAACGTATTACCGGTGTGTCTATTGACCGTAGTAATGGTGAAGGTAGCAAAATTACGGTTCGTGGTTTTGGTCCTGAATTTAACTTAGTAACCCTTAACAATCGCCAAATGCCAACAACTGGCGGTCGTTCATTTGATTTTGGCGACATCGCAACAGAAAGTGTGAGCGGTGTTGAAGTATATAAAACAGCGCGTTCTGATATCCCTAGCGGGGGTATTGGTGCAACAGTTAATATCACCACAGCTAAACCTCTTTCTAACCCTGGTTTACACGCTTCGATTGGTGCAAAAGCAGTTCACGACACATCAAACGAAACAGGTGATGATGTAACGCCTGAGTTATCAGGTATCTACAGCAACACATTCAACGATGACAAATTCGGTATTTTAATCTCAGGCTCAGTTCAAGAGCGTGACAACCGCGAGCAATCAATGGCGGTTGATAACTGGATCCCAAATGTTGATATTTCATCGTCTCCTGATTTAGCACTGACAGATAACAACCAACGCGCTGATGGCGCAACCTGGTATCCGCAAAATGCTGGTTATGCGTTTTCAGACAATTCACGTAAACGTACCAATGGTCAACTTGTGCTGCAATACGCACCGAATGACCGCATTACTGCAACCGTTGATTACACTTACTCAAAACTTGAGTTTGAAAAAGATGGCCGTAGCTTTGGTGTGTGGTTCAACAATGGTGGTAATGTTAGCGCAGCAACGATTAATGAAAACGGTACTTACACGCAAGTAACTGAAATTGGTGGTGACTACTCAACAAACTTAAACCGCGGTGCAACAACTAACGAAAATAAATCACTTGGTTTAAACATTGATTGGCAAGTAACAGACAATTTAAACATCGAGTTTGATGCGCACAACTCATCGGCTGAAAGTGCCGGTGTGGGTATCGGCCATGATGCGTTTATGATTATTGGTAACACGTCATGTTCATGGTGTGAAAACCCAACAGTGAATATCGACGAAAAAATGGCTGACTTCAGCAAAGGCGAAATTCCGCTTATCGATATGACATTAACCAATGGCCAAGCAGAAATTTTACCGAGCGACATGGGGACCCTTTTCGCCGGTGTAAACAAAGACACTAACACCAACGACCTTGACCAATACCAGTTAAAAGGTACGTGGTATAACGAAAACAGCGGTGCCCTATCGAGCATTAACTTTGGTGTATCACATACTAAAATTGATTTCCGTACGACGACAGCCTACTCAGGTCAGCTTGCTGCTGGTTGGTGGTTAATGTCAGCTGATTGGTACGATGACAGCATGTTCACTCGTGTAGACAGCTCAGGTTTACTTGATGGCTTCTCTGGTGGTGGTAGCGATAAACTATTAAATTACTACTACGATGCTGATTTCGATGACATTGTCGCGATTGCCGAAAGCATTGACTGTGATCACCCTGATGGCGGCGTTGGCGCATGTAGCTGGCCTGCTGATGTAAACGGCATGGTACAAGCGGGTCCAATCGATGACGATCACCGTGTAAGCGAAGAAACAACGGCTGTATACGCACAAGCTAACTTCGAAACAGAATTTAACGGTATGCCAGTGAACATCACTGCGGGTTTACGTTACGAATCAACAGATGTTACAGCAAACAGCTTAGAGCGCCCTGCTGTTGCGATGGAATGGGTTAACGGTAACGAATGGTCTTACATTTACGCTGATGAGCGTTCATTCTCAAACGGTGAAGGTAGCAGCAAAGAGTTTTTACCTAGCATCGATATGAACATCGAAGTAGTTGAAGACGTTATTGCACGCTTCTCTTACAGCCGTAGCCTTGCTCGTCCTC
Source organism: Pseudoalteromonas sp. T1lg21 (assembly GCF_002964625.1). Classification (NCBI taxonomy): domain Bacteria; kingdom Pseudomonadati; phylum Pseudomonadota; class Gammaproteobacteria; order Alteromonadales; family Pseudoalteromonadaceae; genus Pseudoalteromonas; species Pseudoalteromonas sp. T1lg21. Next base: position 318,302 of record NZ_PQBX01000001.1, on the reverse strand, counting down.
CTGTTGGCGCGCTTCGCTCAACAACGTCATTCTTAGGTAACCCGAAAGTGGGTCAACGTAAAGTGGCTGTGGGTAACCCGAACTTAAAACCTTATACTTCAGATAATATCGATCTATCACTTGAATACTACTACGGTGAAGGCAGCTATGTGTCTGCGGGTTACTATCGTAAGCAAGTTGATAACTTCCTTGTAAATATCACAACCGAAGAAACGATTGATGGTATTACAGACCCATTCATTGGTGATCGTGCAGAGCAAGCGCGTGAAGATTTAGCAGCAGCAGGTGAGCAACCATCTGACCAAGCAATCCACGATAAGATCAACGAAAACCAAGGCACTGAAGAAGGCACACCTATCGTTGGTAACGATACAGATCCACTGGCAAGCTTCTTCGTATCGCGTGATAACAACGTTGAAACAGCAAACCTATGGGGCTGGGAACTAGCAGCGCAACATATGTTTGGTGATTCTGGCTTTGGTATTGCCGCTAACGCGACTTTCGTATTTGGTGATGTTGAAGCAGACCGAGATGCTATTGGCTATCAATTTGCCCTACCGGGTTTAAGTGATTCAGCTAACTTCTCTGCGATTTATGATTTAAACGGTTTATCTGCTCGTATTTCTTATAACTGGCGTGATGAGTTCTTAACAGGCTTTGACCAACATGCTTCACCAATCTTTACTGAGTCTTATGGCCAGTGGGATATTAACGTGAACTATTCAGTTAACGAGAACCTAACGGTGTTTGTTGAAGGTCTAAACCTGACAGATGAAACGCAACGTACTTACGTTCGTTACTCTGAGCAGCTGTTACGTGCAAACCAATATGGTGCGCGCTACAACATCGGCTTCCGCTACTCGTTCTAGCATTTTGTTGTCAAAAAAGCCGCTCAACAGCGGCTTTTTTTTTCGTATTTATGCTAGTTTGTCTACATAGCATTTGAGATGGCCTTAAACATGCAACAGAATGAAGTAAAAAAAGTCGTCATTTTAGGTGGTGGTTCTGCAGGTTGGTTGTCTGCGGGTTTAATTGCTGCCCAGCCCCATTTAACTCACAACGCACAGATCACCCTGATTGAGTCGCCCGATATTGCCACCATTGGTGTTGGTGAAGGCACTTGGCCAACCATGCGACAAACCTTAAAAACCATCGGCATTAGCGAAAGTGAATTTATTCAACGTTGTGATGCGTCTTTTAAACAAGGTTCACGCTTTGATGGCTGGTGTGACGATGAAGGCGACGCACATTATTACCACCCGTTCAGCTTACCGGTGGCGTATCAGCAATTAAATATTGCACCTTACTGGTTTGCCAACAAAGATGCCGTGAGTTTCAGCCACGCGGTGGCAAGCCAAACCTACTTATGCGATCACCATAAAGCACCGAAAAACCACTTGCATAGCGCCTATCAAGGTGAAGCAAACTATGGCTATCATTTAGATGCCGGTAAGTTTGCCATGCTGCTACAACAGCACTGCACGACCAATCTAAACGTTGAGCATATCGTCAGTCATGTTGAATGTATCAATAGTGATGAAGATGGCTATATTAGTTCATTGCAAACCCGCGATCATGGCACTATTGCGGGTGATTTATTTATTGATTGCTCTGGCACCCACGCAAAGCTGTTACATCAACATTACGGTATAGAGCTAATTGAGCAACACGATGTGTTATTTAACGATCGAGCCGTTGCCGTACAGGTGCCCTATTTAAACCCGCAGCAAGAGATCCTTTCTTATACCAAAGCCACTGCGCAAGATGCCGGTTGGATTTGGGATATCGGCTTACAAAGCCGCCGTGGTCTAGGTATGGTGTACTCAAGTCGTTTTGCCAGTAGCGAAGATGCGAAACAGGCGCTTAGCCAGTACATTGCAAAAACCCAGCCCGGCACCGCGCAAAATGAACTGACATTTCGTGAAATCAGTTTTACGCCCGGCTATAGACGCCGTTTTTGGTATAAAAACTGTTTAGCTATTGGTATGTCTGCAGGCTTTATTGAACCACTTGAAGCCTCAGCGTTAGTCATGGTGGAGCTTGGCCTGAATAACTTACTTGCTAATTTCCCAACACATCGTGCTGCAATGCCGACACTGGCAAAGCGGTTTGATGAGCAGTGCCATTATCGCTGGCAACGTATCATTGAATTTTTAAAGCTGCATTATGTGTTGTCAAAGCGCACTAGCCCCTATTGGCAAGCCCATAAAGAGGCAAACTCAATCCCTCTGCAACTTCAAGAAAACTTAGCACTTTGGCAATATCAAAGTCCGTGGTTAAACGACTTTGACCGCGCTCAAGAGGTCTTCTCTGCAGCCAGTTACCAGTATGTACTTTATGGAATGAAGCAATTGCCACAATTTCCTGTACTTGCAATGCCAACGGCTATTATTGAGCATTTTAGTGCTAACCAAAAACAAGCCAAACGCGGATTACAACAACTACCCACTAACCGCGAGCTGTTAAATCATATTCAGCAATTTGGTATACAACCTATTTAATCTCAGTATTAGGAGGCCCAATGGCCAATCATGTCTTACTTGATAACATCAGCCATAAAGACCTAAAAGTGATCACCACACGCGGTGCTAACTGGGGCGACAATATTAGCTGCGCTACCGTATTTCCAAGTGAGTTTGCTAAAGTTCAAGCAAATCAACCTATCGTATTTCGTAAGCACCCGCAAACAGGTCAATTCGAAGCCCTCGCTTTATTTGGTTTCGAAAATGGCGAAAACTTGCTGCTAAACGAGCAAGGCGAATTGCAACTGAGTTACTTACCGCTAAGTATGCAGCGCCAGCCATTTTTAATTGGTCAACAAACCCAGTATAACAATGGTATTCCTGAGCAATCTCTGGTGGTACATATTGATTTAGACAGCCCACGCATAAGCACACATGATGGCGAAGCCATTTTCCTTGAACATGGTGGAAATAGCGAATACTTAAATCATATTGCTCAAGTACTTAACGCGTTACATCAAGAACACCAAACAATTAATCAGTTTTTTGAGCGTTTGCTTAGTGTTAATTTACTCGAAGCTTTCAGTATTGAATATGCAGATAAAAATGGCGAAAAAGTCACAGTGAGCGGCTTTTATACTATTAACCAACAGATACTCAATGGCTTAACCGCTGAACAGCTTAAGCAGTTACAACAGCAAGGTGACCTACAGGCTATTTATATGGTGCTGGCATCAATGGAGCACATTCCTCATTTGCTTAATAAAAAATGGGCTCAGCAGTAATGTTTGCGGCTGCGCCAATAAAAGAATGCCAGGCTTCAAGCATTGCTGATCTAAAAACGTTTTTAGCTGAGCTAACTGAGCCACTGGTCATCAGAGATCTCTGCGCTAATTGGCCCCAAGTCATTGCCGCTAAACAAGGTTCTAAAAACGCCTTAGACTATCTTTTAGGGCTTGCTAATACCGCCCCAGTACGCAGTTTTAGCAGCCAAGCAATTCATCAGGGGCGCTATTTTTATAACGCTGATTTCTCGGGGCTTAATTTTTCACAGCACGCCGATAACCTACTTTCTGTGCTGCAAAAATTAGCACTAACACTCACACAAACCGGCAGTGATTCACTGTATATGGGCTCTACTGCTGTGGAGTATTGCGCTCCGGGCTTTAGTGTTGAAAACCCATTAACAGTGACCGATTATAACTGCTTAACCAGCCTCTGGGTGGGAAATCATAGCCAGATTGCGGCTCACTATGACAACGCCGATAACCTAGCTTGTGTTGCTGCGGGTGAGCGTACGTTTACACTATTGCCAACTGATCAGGTCAATAACCTTTACGTTGGTCCACTCGAATTTACACCCGCTGGGCAAGCGATTAGCTTGGTTGATTTTGATAACCCTGATTTCAGCCGCTTTCCACGCTTTAAAGAGGCTATAGCAAAGACGCAATCGGCAACTCTTGGCCCTGGCGATGCTATTTATATTCCAGCGCTTTGGTGGCATCAGGTTAGCGCAACCAGTCCGTTTAATGTGTTGGTGAACTATTGGTGGCGACAAGCCCCAGAGTATTTAGCAAACCCATTTGATGCCATGCTGCACAGTATGCTGGCAATTAAAGACTTGCCAAACGAGCATAAACAGAAATGGCAGCAACTATTTAATCATTATGTGTTTGCTGATGATGTGGATTTAGCAAGCCACGTTGCTGAGCCTGCGCAAGGGATATTAGTGGATATCGACGAACTAACAGCCAGAAGAATAAGACAGCTATTACTACAAAAGCTCAACCGATAGAATGAACCAAAAGCCAGCGGATGCAACGAGTTCGGCGAAGCATCTGCAGGCTCTTGGTTCATAATTCACTTATAGCAATCCGCTTAATTAAGTACTATTGCGGATTGGTCTTACCCTTTATTTGTACTGCTGATGGCTGCTTTGTTGCACAGCCGATACCTGTTTCACTATTTTTACTACATTGAAAAACACGTACATAATCCACCAGCATTTGCTTAGGATAACCGGCAAAATCAACGCCTTTATCATTCACATTTGCTGGCCAGTTTCCGCCTACTGCAAAGTTAAGCAGTAAATGAAAACGCTGATCAAACGGAGCAAAGCCGGTATTTTCTATAAACGAGCCGTCTTGTTGTTGTGATGTTGAATACCACTGGTCGTGGCGAAATGTCGCATAGTGAACATCATCAACATACCAACGAATTTCATCTTGCTGCCATTCAAGGGCATACACATGAAAGTTATCAGCCGGGTTATTAGCTTCGCTGAAACGGTACGGCGAACCGCTGTAAACATTTTTGGGTGCAGGACCACCGTAATGCAAGGTGCCGTGTACGCGCGTTTCAAGGCTGCCAGCTGGCGCTGTTTTGTCATCAGTGAGAGTCTTTAAATTAACTGCTTCCATGATGTCTATTTCGCCTGATGATGCCCAGCGACCATAACGCCAATCAGTCGGTAACATCCAAATTGCTGGCCACGCGCCTTGCCCTGCTGGCAATTTAGCGCGAATTTCAAACCGGCCAAATCGCCAATCAGCTAAGTTTTTAGTGCGTAAACGAGCAGAAGTAAACGGCTGAGTCGCTTGTTTTTCTCGCTCAGCATCGCTACTCACTTCATCGCTATTATGCAATGGCCCAGTGTATTGCTCTTGGCGAGCAACAATATGCAATAGGCCATCTTTAACAAAACTGTTTTCGCTACGCGCGGTATAACATTGCAGCTCATCATTACCACCACCTCGACAATTTACTTCGTGTTGCCACTTAGTTAAGTCGAGATCATTTTGCGAAAATTCGTCTTGCCAAACTAACTGCCAGCCTTCTCCTAGGCTGGCTTTGACAGGCGCTGGGGTTTGCTGACAGGCACTCAGCGCGCCTGTTAGCAAAATAACAGCATACGATTTTACTGACATGAGACTGTTGCGTCCTCGGTGTGCGCGCTCGTTACTGATAGTTTAGCAATTGAGACTTGCCATGCACCTTCAGTGGCTAATTGCCAAGGCGAGAATACTTGGCCAAGCTGCACACCTTGCTCTGCAAAGCAGCTCAAATCTACGGTTAGCGTTTGCCAATCAATTGCTGCTTTAAGCTGTTTGCTAATATCAAATTGGCCGTCACAGTTTTCACCACATTGCATACCCAGCATTAGCGGCGCATCAGCAGCTTGGTCTACCTTAATCTGCATTTGCAGTTGACCCGCTTTTTCAACGTATGAACGTAAATCCGATGGGAACGCCGCCATTAAACGTACCGCAGCCGCTTCTTTACCATTAAAGCTGATTGCGCGCGCATCTTCTTGCACGTCTTTATCAAAGGTTTTTACGCTAATAGCGTTAAGTGCTGCACGGCTACTGGTCATGGCTTGTAGCTCAGAACCACTTTGTAGTTGCAGTGACCACGGTGCTTTTACGGCACGTTCAAATAATACTAAGTCTTCTAATTTAGCCGCGACTTGTGATTTTTCGCTAAGGTTATCCGCCAAGGTGTTTTTATCTTGGTAAGTTAAACCAAAGCCATAAGGTAATAGTGGCGCGTAATCTTTGTCACCACGGTTTTGGTTACCTACCGGGTTATTTGGCCATGAGAACGATAACTTACCTTTAAAGTCATGATTGATAGAACCATCTTGCTTTTTAAAGATAACATCGCTGATTGCATCACCTTCACTGCCTGGTAACCACGTTGCGACAAACGCATCACTAGCATTCAGCTCTGCATTCACCCACATTGGGCGGCCACTAATAAATAGCGACACCACAGGAAGACCGGCATCTTTTAGCTTTTTAAGCAGGGCTAAGTCAGTTTTATTACCGCGTTGGTATTCAAGGTTATCTAAATCACCATTACCTTCCGCATAAGGTTGCTCACCAAACACCACAATCGCGACATCTGGCTTAGATTCAAATTCGCCATTCACATTGTATTGAACCTGACCACCTGCTTGCTCAACTGTATTTTTGATGCCATCAAAAATTGAAGAACCACCCGGGAAGTCACTATTTTCGTTACCTGTACCCTGCCATGTGATTGTCCAGCCACCTGACTGCATACCGATGTTATCAGCGCCTTGACCGGCAACTAATACGTTTGAATTTGCTGATAGCGGTAGCAACTGTTGTTTATTTTTAAGTAGTACCAGTGATTCACGGACTGCTTGTTTTGCAACTGCGCGATGTTCTGCACTACCAATGATCTCTGTTTTACCTGAAAGCGGACGCTTAGCAGGGCTTGGCTTATCAAACAAACCTGCGCGCATTTTTACACGTAAGATACGCGTTACCGCATCATCGATGCGGCTTTGTGCAATTTCGCCACTTTTAACTTGCTTAATAAGGTTTTCGTAAAGTGGTTTCCATGCATCTGTCGGTACCATGTACACATCAAGACCGGCATTTGCTGCTTGCGCACAGTTGCCATTAGTACAACCCGGAATTTGACCGTGGCCGTTCCAGTCACCAACAACAAAACCATCAAAGCCCATTTTGCCTTTAAGTACATCGGTAAGTAGGTATTTGCTGCCGTGAATTTTTTCACCGTTCCAGCTGTTGAATGACGCCATTACGGTCTGAGCACCCGCACCTAACCCACCAACATAACCTTGCGCATGAATATCAAATAATTCTTGCTCAGATGCCGTGTTATTACCTTGGTCATCACCGCCTTCAGTACCGCCATCACCTAAAAAGTGTTTAACCGTACTTATCACGCGCTTATCAGATAAAAAGTCTTCATCAACCGCACCTTGCAACCCTTTAACAATGGCTGCCGAGTATGCTTTCACAATTTCAGGGTCTTCAGAATAGCCTTCATAAGTACGACCCCAACGGTCGTCACGAACAACTGCGACTGTTGGTGCGAACACCCAGTCGATGCCGGTTACCATCACTTCTTGCGCGGTAGCAGCTGCAATTTTTTCGATTAACTCTGGGTTGTTTGTTGCACCTAAACCAATGTTATGTGGAAATAATGTCGCACCAATAACATTATTGTGACCATGCACGGCATCAGTACCCCACATTGTCGGAATTGAGCTGCCATCAAGCGAGTCATCAATTGAGGCTTGATACATTTTCTCAGCAAGCTCAATCCAATCTGCGGCACTGGCATGTTTATCATTATTTGGGAATGCACCACCACCATTGAGGTAAGAACCAAAGCCATATTTACGCATATCTTCAACGGTAATATCGCGAATTTCTGGCTGGATCATTTGCGCAATCTTTTGCTCAAGGGTCATATTTGCCAGCATGTTTGCAATTTTTGCTTCCATTTCTGGGTTTGCAGCAATACCCGTTTCAATGTTTGGCCAAATTTCTTGCTCAGCGTTCACGTTGGTCACCTTATCTTGCCCAGTACAACCTAGCATGCTGACGCTTGCCATCATTAACGAACAGAGAGTGAATGTTTTTTTCAATTTCATTTTTGCACCTATGAAGTCTGAGTCGATACTTTTGAGCCAACCAGCGCAAAGTAAGTAATATATAAATAACAGGCGATAGGTAAGAATAACGCCATTTGTACGCCAACAGAATCGGCTAACACACCTTGTAGTAATGGGATAATTGCCCCACCTACAATCGCTAAACATAAAATGCCAGAGCCTTTTGAGGTGTATTTACCAAGGCCGTGTAAAGCAAGGCTGAAAATGGTTGGGAACATAATCGAGTTACATAAACCCACAAGTAAAATTGCCCACATAGCAAGGCTACCCTCACCTGTCATAGCAATCACAACCAGCAGTACTGCCAATAAGGCATGGCATGCTAACACCTTACCAGCATTAAATTTTTGCATTACAGCAGCGCCAATAAAGCGGCCAACCATAGCACCTGCAAAGTAGTAACTAATGTAATGAGCGGCTTCTTTTTCAGCGAGGCCCGCAATGTTATCTAGGGTCAAAAAGCCGACTAAAAAGCTACCTATTGCCACTTCTGCACCCACATACACAAAAATACCAACAGCACCTAAAATTAGATGGCGATAGCGCCAAACACTGCCTAAATCAACAAAGTCTTCTAAATATTGATGTGCCGCTTCGCTATCACTTTCTTTACCTAGCTTTGGCAGTTTTAAAAACGCAAAGATAACCGCAAGTACAAGTAAGGTTAACGACAACATTAAATAAGGCAGTTTCACTTGTTCTGCTGTTGCTTGGCTAATTTCAGATAGAATTAACCAGCCACCAAAAATTGGCGCAACTGTTGTTCCTAAAGAATTAAAAGCTTGCGTCATAGTCAAACGCGAAGACGCTGTTTTTTGTGGACCAAGCACACTTACATAAGGGTTAGCAGATACTTGTAAAATAGTGATACCCGAAGCAAGTACAAACAAAGCCAATAAAAATAACTCATACACATGGGCAACTGCAGCGGGGTAAAACAGCGCACAACCAATGGCTGCAACTACTAAGCCGACAACAATACCAAATTGGTAGCCAATACGACTGACCAACTTACCTGCGGGGATCGACATCACAAAATACGCACCAAAGAAGCAAAATTGAATGAGCATAGCCTGCGTATAGTTAAGTGAAAACATACCTTTTAAATAAGGGATTAAAATGTCATTCAGACAGGTGATGAATCCCCACATAAAAAATAATGTGGTCAATGATGCCAGCGCAAAGTGCTGCTTAGGCATATCTGCTTGGCTTGCAGCAGCCGACACAGGGGTTGAAACATGAGCCATAATTTTTCTTCTCTAGTTAATTATATTTATCAGTTTGTTACAGCAACGTTTGGTACTTAATCACTAACAACAAATAGCGAAATATGTTGCAACATTAAATGTAAGCGCTTACATTTATAACATATAAATCATATTTAGCAATTTATTTGCAGAAAAATTGTAAGCGCTTACAGTCGAGTCTAAGCTCTAATTAGCCAAGCCTTACACTTAACCCGAAGGACGAGTATCAACTGTGTATAAATCAATTTCACTGTTACCAGATTCATCTTTACTCAAGCCCGAGTTCACGTTCGGTGTGGCAACAGCCTCATTCCAGATTGAAGGGGCACGCGATAAGCGCCTCGATTGTATCTGGGATACATTTTGCGAAAAGCCTGGCGCTATTGCAGACCAAAGCCATGGCGATGTAGCTTGTGACCATGTTGCACGTTGGCAGCAAGATGTCGAGATGATTGCAGATTTGGCTGTCGATGCTTACCGCTTATCAATTTCGTGGCCGAGGGTCATGTTGCAAGATGGCTCGGTTAACGAGCAAGGTATGGCGTTTTATGCCCAGCTATTATCGGCGTTAAAAGCACGTAACATTAAGACCTATGTCACCTTATATCACTGGGATTTACCTCAATACCTTGAAGATAATGGCGGTTGGTTAAACCGCGATACGGCCTATAAATTCAAAGAATATACCGAACTTGTTACTCAACATTTAGGCCATTTGGTTGATTCATTCGCCACCTTGAACGAACCATTTTGTAGTGCTTACTTAGGTTATGAAGTGGGTGTACATGCACCTGGCATAAAATCACAACAAGCTGGCCGACAAGCAGCGCACCACTTACTACTCGCCCACGGCCTTGCTATGCAAGTATTAAGTAAAAACTGCCCAGACACAGAAGCGGGTATCGTATTAAACTTCAGCCCAACGTATCCTTTAACAGCCGATGATAAAAAAGCCGCAGAACTTGCCGATCAATATCATAATCAATGGTATATCAAAGCGGTTTTAGAGGGGGCTTACCCTTCTTTACTGGATGATTTAGCAGATGAAGTTAAACCAACTATTATTGCTGGCGATATGGCAATTATTAGTCAAGCCGTCGACTTTATTGGCGTTAACTATTATACCCGCATACACTACAAAAATACTGCTGATGGCTGGTTTGAAGAAGCAAGCCTTACGGATGTTCGTGTTACCGATATGGGCTGGGAAGTTTACCCACAAGGTTTAACAGAGCTTTTAGTATCACTTCATCAGCAATATGATTTACCAAAAATGTATATTACTGAAAATGGCGCAGCCATGGCCGACACGCTAGAAAATGGTGAAGTGAACGACATAGAACGCGTAGATTATTATCACACTCACCTAAATGCAGTATGTGATGCAATTCGTCAAGGTGTTGATATTCAAGGCTACTTTGCGTGGAGCTTAATGGACAACTTTGAATGGGCGTATGGCTACGAAAAGCGCTTTGGGTTAGTTTATATTGATTATCAAAGCCAACAACGCATTTTAAAAGAAAGCGCAAAACAATATCGCGCGCTGCTCAAACAGCGATAAAAATAACAACAATCGAGAACACACATGCTGACAAAAAGAGAAAAAATAGCCTACGGATTAGGCGACACAGCAAGTAATATCATCTTTCAAACGGTGATGTTATTTTTAACTTTTTTCTATACTGATATCTTTGGTATTTCACCCGCGATTGTTGGCACCTTGTTTTTGGTGGTGAGAGTCGTTGATGCAATTACCGACCCATTAATGGGAGCCTTAACCGATTCAACCCGCACTAAGTGGGGAAGCTATCGTCCCTACTTACTCTGGCTTGCTTTACCATTTGGGGTGATCAGCATGATCACCTTCACCACGCCAGACCTGCCTGAATCAGGCAAAGTCATTTACGCGTTTGTCACTTACACTTTGCTAATGCTGGTTTACACCGCGATCAATATTCCTTACTCAGCCTTAGGTGGGGTATTAAGTGGCGACCCGAAAGAGCGAGTATCCATTCAATCTTATCGCTTTGTGTTTGGTATGCTGGGCGGCTTAATTGTCAGTGCCTGTACTTTGCCTTTGGTAAACTGGCTTGGCAAAGGTGATAACGCTACGGGCTACCAACTCACTATGGCCCTGATGAGCGGCTTAGGTGTGATCTTATTTCTAATTTGTTTTCGCTTTACCAAAGAGCGCGTAGCTGCTCATAACAGCTCATCGTTGAGCTGGAAAACCCGCATGAATACGCTATGGCAAAATGGCCCATTTAAAGTATTGTGCTTTGCCGCATTTATGCTGTTAACCAGTATGGTACTACGCACCACCCTTGCCATTTACTATGTAAAATATGTGCTTGGTGAAGCTGAGCTGGTCACCTACTTTGTTACCATCGGCATGATAGGTAATATTTTGGGCTGCGCCTGTGCAAACCCACTCAGCAAACGTGTTGATAAGAAAACCGCCTATATTCGTTTGCAATATATTTCTGCGGCAATTAGTTGCGTGGCATTTTGGTTGCCGGGCGAACAGCTGATACTTGCCTTTGCGGTGTACTTTTTATGGTGTTTCTTCACGCAAATGGCAACCCCGTTACTGTGGGCAAAAATGGCCGACACCATAGATTACGGGCAGTGGAAAACCGGTGAAAGGCTAACAGGCCTAGTCTACGCAAGCGTGGTCTTTTTCATTAAGCTTGGTCTTGCCCTTGGCGGTGCCATTGCAGGTTGGTTACTGGCATTTTATGGCTATGAAGCCAATACCGAACTCAGTGAACACACGCTTTCGGGTATCTTAATTTCATTTACCCTTTATCCAGCAATAGGTAGTATGCTTGTCGCATTTATCATGAAAAGGTATATTCTTGATAATCAAACGGTTGAGCAGATCAGTGCCGATTTATCGTTAAAGCAGCATCCATAACTTTGTTTAAAAAGGAATAACATGGCCACCATTTACGAGGTGTCGAAACTTGCAGGTGTTTCTCTTGCAACCGTTTCACGAGTAATGAACAACAATGCAAATGTCAGTGATGCAACGCGTAAAAAAGTCACTGCCGCAATGGATGAGCTTGGCTATCGACCTAACTCTATTGCCCAGTCATTGGCATCAAATTGCTCGAACAGTGTTGGCCTACTGGTCTCTGAATTACAAGGTCCGTTTTACGGGCCTATGATGAGTGGCATTGAAAATACCTTTCGTAACCAAGGCAAACATCTGATTATTGCTGCAGGTCACAGTGATGAAGAACGCGAAAAACAAGGGATTGAATTTTTAATTAGCCGTAACTGCGATGGCCTTATTTTGCATGTTGAAGCAGTCAGCGACGACTACCTTATTAAGCTCAGTAAAGGTCGCACGCCGTTTGTTTTGATCAACCGCTATATCAGCGAACTCAGTGACCGCTGTATTTTGCTTAACAACATCAACGGTGGCTATTTAGCGGCGAAACATGTGTTAGAGCAAGGTCATAAAAATATTGCCTACATCAGCGGTCCACTATGGAAACAAGATGCCAAAGACCGCCTAGAAGGTCATAAGCAAGCACTGGCTGAGTTTAATCTTGAGTTTGATGAAAACCTCTTATTCCAAGGTGATTTCATGGAAGCGAGCGGTTATGAAGGGTTAAAGGCGCTGCATCAACAAACGCATCCATTCACGGCGCTTATCTGTGCCAATGATGAAATGGCAGTGGGTGCCATGGCAAGCGCGCGTGATTTAGGGCTAACTTTACCTAAGCAATTGTCGATTATGGGTTACGATAACGTGTTTTTCACCCGTCACGTTTACCCACAATTGAGCACTGTTAATTATCCAATAAATGAAATGGGCCGCATGGCAGCAGATTGGGTGTTAAGCCATGTTTATCAAAAACAAACACCACCGCTACAAACGCTATTTGAACCTGAACTTGTTATTAGGCATTCAATTAGCCGCCAATAAGCTCAGATAACAAACCAAGATTAATCGGCTTTAACAGCACTTGCTCAATCTCAAGTTGCTTGATTTTTTCTGGTTCTGGCTCGGCGCCACTAACAATGACTAACTTTAAGTCGGGGTGGCGCTGTTTTATCTGCTGGGCTAAATCAAGCCCTCCACCATCAGGCAAATGCATATCCAGTAATACTTTAGCAAAATTTTGATCGTCACTCAGCGTCGCAAGACATGCAGCACAACTTGGCGCTATAACAGTTTCAACACCTAAGCTTTCAAGCAATAACTGAGTGATTTGCGCCGCATCACTGTCGTCTTCGACCAGTAAATAACGTGTACTTTGTAATGTCATTTCAGGGCTGTCGTCTTGCTCAACCACAGGTGCAGTATTGCCTTCGCAAATATAATGATTGAGCACTTGGTAAAGCAGCCCAGAATCAACCGGCTTGGCAATCATATCGTTAAAGCCAAGCGCGCTTAACTCAGTTTTCACCCCTTTCATGGTGGCAGCTGTAAGCGCGATGATTGGTCCTTGATAACCCATTTTACGAAGCTCAATAGTGGCTTCTTTGCCGCCCATAACCGGCATATGCAAATCAATAAATACAATATCAAAAGGCTTACCCGCTTGCTCTGCATTAGCTACTTTTTCAATTGCTTGTTTACCGTGCTCGGCATAATCCACTTCTGCGCCAGTGCTGGTGATCATATGGCCAACGAGATTACGTAAATCTTTTAGGTCGTCGACCACCAACACTCGCCCAGTGGTTTTTAACGTTGCTAGTTTTTGCTGGCAATCGGGGTTTGAATCAAAGCGCAGCACTTGGCGTTCAATATCTCGAATATTGCCAGGGTAAATCGAAAGGGTAAATTCAGAGCCCACGCCTTGCGTTGATTCAAGTTCAATAGAACCTTGCATACGACTAAGTAACTCTGAACAAATAGCAAGCCCCAACCCTGCTCCACCGACATCTCGTGATTCTACATCAGCAATTTGTTCAAATGGTTTAAAGATCAGTGCTTGTTTTTCAGCTGGAATACCAAGGCCTGTGTCTTTAATACTAAAAAACAGCATTTCTCGTTCATTAACCCAAGCAGTCCAAGCACGCACGGTGATCTCGCCTTGGTTGGTAAACTTAATTGCATTATTAATAATGTTAATGAGGATTTGGCGTAACCGTGTAGCGTCTGTGTTTATAACTAAAGGCAAGGCTTGCTGTGACTCAAATTTAAGTGTTAAGCCTTTATCAAGCGCAGAAACGCGCATTAAGGTATAAACGTCAGCCATTAGGCTATCTAAGTTAACATCACTGCAATTGAGCTCCAGTTTATCGGCTGCAATCTTTGATAGGTCGAGCACATCATTAAGCAAACTCAGTAAATGTTTACCATTTCGGTAAATCACACCCAACTCATTTTGAGCATGCTGATTTTTATCACTTTGCATGAGTAACTCTGTGTAACCCAAGATAGAAGACAGAGGTGTGCGTAACTCATGACTCAAATGGGCCAAAAAGCGGTCTTTAGAGCGGTTTTCAGCTTCTGCTTTTAAACGCTCAACACGCTCATCTTCAACATCTCGGCGAGCTAAAGCGTAGCGTATAGCACGGGCAAAGCGGCTAGAGTTCATCTCGCTTTTAACCAGATAATCAACCGCACCGGCATCGAGCGCTGCAGAATCGAGAGCTTCATCTGATTGCCCGGTTAGCATGATAATCGGGCCGCGAAAGCCATTTGCCACAGCCCGTTTTAATACTTCGAGGCCATCTGATGCGCCTAAGCGATAATCTAACAAACAAATATCATGTTTGTTTTCGCTAAGCTCACTAATGGCCTCTTCAGGGCAACTTAACCACTCAACATCGAATGTATGGGAACCTAATTGGTCTAGGTAGTCGCAAGTAAGAATATAATCGTCTTCGTCGTCTTCTACTAAGAGTAATCGGGTTACCTTGTCTAACATTCTTATTCCTTATTCCAATTTGCTTAATTAAGTATTTATGCGAATTGGACTTAATCGTTCTGTGATGTTGGCAGCTCTACAAACTCTACCCAGTATTTCCCTAGTGTTTGCATTAACTCAACTAAACCTTCAAAAGTAACCGGTTTAGTGATGTATGATGCAGCGCCCAAGTCGTAGCCTTTAACCATATCTTCTTCTTGTTTTGATGTGGTTAAAATCACAACCGGTATGCCCTTCAAGTTAGGGTTGGCTTTGATGGCTTGTAAAGCTTCTCGACCATCCATACGCGGCATATTTAAATCGAGTAAAATCAAGCCCGGACGAGGCGAGTTTTCTTTTTCACTAAATTTGCCTTTACGCTCAAGGTATTCAAGCAGTTCTACACCGTCTTCAACAAAAAACAGCTCGTTCAATACACGGCTTTCGGCCAATGCGTCTTGGGTTAATAAACGATCATCTTCGTCGTCATCAGCCATTAAAATGGTAATTGGTTTAACTTTATTAAGTGGCATTACGCCTCTCCTTGTAATGTGAAAAGCGATGCTTCCACGGGTAATTTAATAGTGAAACTTGCACCCTCACCAACGCGACTGCTTGCGGTTATTTCTCCGCCGTGACGCTCAACAATACGGCGACAAACCGATAAACCTATGCCTGTGCCTTTATATTGAGAACGACCATGCAATCGCTGAAACGGAACAAATATTTTTTCGAGATACTCTTCAGAAAAGCCGATGCCGTTATCTGAAATTGTAATAACTTCCCACTCCACATCGCTATTGTGAGTTTCGCTAAATTCTGACGTTCGTTGGTATGCAATATCAATCACAGGCGCAACATTCTCACGTCTAAACTTCACCGCATTAGAAAGAATATTTAAGAACAATTGCAGCATTTGGCTTGGATCGGCTTGAATGTGCGGTAAAGTATCAAGGTTAACTGTGGTTTCAGATTCTTTTATCGCAATTTCAAGATCATCAAGAACTTCTGCAACAACTTCATTTAAATCAGTATCAGTAAAATCTTTACCCCGGGTGGTTACGCGAGAGAACTCAAGCAGGTCATTGATTAAATTAGACATACGCTGCGCCGCATTTTTCATCCGGCTAATATAGTCGATACCTTTTTCACCGAGTTCATCTTTAAACATCTTTTCAAGGCGGTCACTGAAAGCTTGGATCTTACGCAGTGGCTCTTGTAAATCATGGCTTGCAACAAAAGCAAAGTCTTCAAGCTCTCTGTTAGAGCGGCTTAGTTCGTCAGAATAGATGGTTAGCTCTTGCGTGCGCTCTGCGACTTTTGCCGCCAAGTTCTCGTTTTGTTGTTCAAGCTCTGCCCTGTACTTAGTTTGGTTGCGTAGGTTAATACGAGTTAACACAAACATACCAATAATCAATAAGGTACTGGTCACAGCGGTTATCAAAAATGTGAGCTTTGCTTCGTTTTTAATTTGCGACAGCTTCGCAAACTGCTCGATTTTAAAGTTAAGCTCACGCATTTGAATTTCATCAACCGCTACACGAATGTCTTTATATAATTCGCGGCCTTGGTCTGTTAGCAACAGTTGGCGTGCTTTAAGATCTTTATTTGCAAGGGCCAGATCGGTGGTTTTAGTCATCACCGCCACTTTGTCGTTTACTAGATAAATTAACCGCGCAATGCGGTCTGCCTGACCGGGTATTTCTGAATGCAAACTTTTCACAAGCATGATTTGCGCTTGCATCGACGCAATCGCATCATTGTAAGGGAGTAAATAGTCTTTACGATCGGTTAATAGATAACCACGCTGACCAGACTCAGCTTGCACCACAGATAAGTGCAAACGCTCAATCGCAGTGTTGAGTGAGTTGGTATTATCAAGGCTACTTTGTGTTTCAGTGAGTGAGCGAATGCTATTAAGGGCTAAAAACGCATTAGCCACCACAATACAAAGCACCACGGCAATAAAGCCAGCCCAACTGACTGCTATTTTTCCTTTTTGTTTTTGCATTTACTTCTCAATCTATGAGTGCTTAATCAGCTGCGTGAGCGTCGCTTATTTCCTGTAAGTGCTCACTACACTCCTGACAATTAGCAATAATTTTATTCAATGCCTCAAGTGCTTTTTGTTTTGGCATATCATTTTCTAATACGAGCTTAACTAACTCAGCATTCATCGAAATACGGTTTAGTGGCGCACGTGCATCATGCACCATTTTTCGTAAAGACTCGTTATTATTCATAGTTATCCTTTGTTATTTGTATTCGCCAATGCCTCCATAAGCATTTAAACGGTTATAAAGTGTTTTAGTACTGATCCCCAGCATTTGTGCTGCAATCGTCTTATTACCTTGTACTTTGTCTAAGGTCGCGTGGATCAATTCTTTTTCAACTTCTTCAATAGTTTGCCCAGCAACAACTTGGTTTGCTTGACTCTCTTTATTCACTTTAGAAAATGGCGACTCTAATGAATCAGGTAATGTAATAACGGAGCCTTTCGGGTCACTCATAATAAAAGCACGGTGAATAGCGTGACGAAGCTCACGTACGTTACCCGGCCAATCATGGGCCTCAAGCTCTTTGATTTGCGCCGCTTGCCATTTAAAGTCAGTGCCGTTTTCTTCATTAAGCTGCTCTAAAAAGGCATTGGCAAGCAGTGGAATATCTTCTTTGCGCTCACGAAGCGGTGGAATATCAATGGGGAATACCGCTAAACGAAAGTAAATGTCTTCACGTATAACATTGTTTTGCGCAAGGTCGGTCAAGGTGCGATTTGTTGCAGAAATAACACGGCAATTCACTGCTTGCTCTTTGGTGCCACCCACTCGAGTTACTTTTTTGCTTTCAAGCACACGCAGTAAATTTGGCTGCATATCAATTGGCATTTCGGTCACTTCATCTAAAAATAAAGTACCACCAGCAGCTTGCTCAAACACCCCCTCTTTACGAGCAATCGCACCTGTAAATGCGCCCTTTTCATGGCCAAAAAGCTCGCTACCAATCAGCTCTTTTGAAAATGCACCACAGTTAGTTGCTACTAACGGACCATCACAGTCAGTCGCATTATGAATCGCCTGCGCCACCACTTCTTTACCTGCACCACTTTCACCCATCAACATCACATTAGCAGAAGTGGCAGCGACGCGTTCAATCATAGTGTAAAGCTTTTGCATCACTTCAGATTCACCTATTAGAGTGCCGAAGTGGCGCTTGATTGCTGGCGTTGCTTTTTTCTTAGGGGTCGCTTTTTTCGGGTTGAGTACACGCTCAATGTCTTCGCGTTGCAGTGGTTTGACTAGGTGGCCTACATTAGGCTCACACATTTCAGCCAGCTTACCTTTTACTGAAGGGTGCCCTGAAATTAACGTAACACGAGGCGATTGACCGATTGCTTTTAAATGCTCTAGTAAATGCAGGCCGCTGCCATCTGGCAGCATGAAATCTAAAAAGACATGATCAAATGTGTTGTTTTCAAACCATTGCTCCGCTTCAGCAAGGTTCGCTGCGGTATTTATATTGTGCCCGAGGAACTCAACTATGTGACAAACTACATCACTAAATTCACTGTCATCATCAACCAAAAGTACGTTTAACATATTCATTCCCTAAGCTTTTTTTGCCATTTTACGCATAGTTATAATGAAATGAAACTATATGCGTTAAATACCTAAATAGTTCTTAATTCCAGTTATAATACCTTATTAGTTTCAATTTGGGGTAAGCATAATGAATTAAATGCGAAAAAAAAGTTATTATGGCACGTTCAATATTAAGCTAAGCTGTACTTGCATTAATTTAAAGTTGTAATCCTATGAAGTTATTAAGAAAAGTAGTTCACCCAAGTTTAAGTAATGACTATGGCACGGTGTTTATTCGTAACACTGCCCGCGCCATTGTTTTAAAAGGTGAACAAATACTACTTTTATACACCGCCCGTTATGATGACTATAGCCTACCTGGTGGTGGCGTTGATGAAGGCGAAAGCATTGAGCAAGGGCTTCTACGAGAGTTACATGAAGAAACAGGCGCACAACAAATTCAAATAAAGCAGCCACTAGGATTATACGAAGAAGTTAGGCCTTGGTATAAAGACGACTTTGATTGTGTTCATATCAAATCCTATTGCTACTTCTGTGAAATTAGTGATGAATTTGCAGACCCAAAAATGGAGCACTACGAAGTGCAAAATGGTATGCACCCTAAGTGGGTGAATATTTTTGATGCCATTGCACATAACGAAACCACCATGGCAATGAGTGAGAAACAGGGCCTATCGATTCAGCGCGAAACCTTTTTATTAAAGCTGATTGCTGACACTCTTTAAGTTACTTTACATTACTTTACGCAACCCTCAGCCATTGTGGCAGTCTATACTTATAATTAAAGCCAATTATAAGAGTAAACCATGAGTAAAGTAGCTGCCCTTTCAAAACCAACCATCCTGTTACATTGGACCGTTGCCATTTTGTTTATCGGCGTATTTGCGATGGGCATTTATGTTGCTGATTTTGCCGAGCCCCCCGCTAAATTTACCTATATGGGTTGGCATAAATCAATGGGCTTAGTGGTATTGGTTTTTGCCATTGCAAGAGTCATTTGGCGTATTAAAGAAGGCGCATTACCTGCAACATCTGCAATGCCTAAATGGCAAACAGCAGTTGCTCACCTCACTCATGGCTTATTGTTACTTGCGACCCTAGCTATGCCGCTTTCTGGCTTTATCATGAGCTATGCGGGCGGTCGTGCAATTA
Organism: Pseudoalteromonas sp. T1lg21; assembly: GCF_002964625.1. Lineage (NCBI taxonomy): Bacteria > Pseudomonadati > Pseudomonadota > Gammaproteobacteria > Alteromonadales > Pseudoalteromonadaceae > Pseudoalteromonas > Pseudoalteromonas sp. T1lg21. The sequence goes on along the minus strand of NZ_PQBX01000001.1, from coordinate 298,517 downwards.
GCTTCTTTGAGTTTGAGCTATTGAGCGCACCAGAGAAAACACCTTGGCTTGCTGATGCAGGCAGCTTTGTACACCACAGTTCAGTGCTTATTATCGTGGTGATTTTAGCCTTGCACATTGCCGCAGCACTTAAACACCAGTTTGTTGACAAAGATGGCATGCTGAGCCGCATGCTAGGTAAGTCTTAAATCAAATTTAAGCGGGCTTAGGGTGAGCATAAAAGCGCCATAAGCCCACTAAATTACTTATTAAAAAGACCGTCTCCATAAGCACTGCCAATGGTGAAAAAACCAAGATGTTATGGACTATCCAGCCAATCGTGCCAACAATCATCAGTATACGTAAGGTAAAGTCTTTGCCTTGGAATGAAGCGTAGGTTTGCAGTAATGTTGCCGACAGCGCGATAAAGCTCACCCAGCTTTGCCAAGTAAATAGTACTGCGCTAATACTCAAAAGCATAAAAGCTATCATCACCCAGCTTTTGCGGGCAAAAATACAATAGCCATAACGCAGTGCAGCAATCAGCATTAAGCTTGCTGCACTAAAGTTTTCGAGCAACATAAAGTGCACAGATGTCAGTAAAACCGAGCTAAACAAACAAGCTAAAATTGCCTGTCTTTGTTTAAATTGAAAAGAAGCCAAATCGAGTAATGTGGCAATGGCAACTAGGCTCTGAGATAAAATAAACATAACGACTCCTGAAAAATCAGCAGTGTAATGTTCACTATTTTGCTACGCCTTAACTTAAGTTAAGACGCCGTCTAATTCGCGATAAAGAAATCGCAGAAATCCCTAAATACATAGCAACCTCATTTAAACTCAGTTGTTCAAGCCAATGCGGTTTTTGTTCCAGTAAATATTGATAACGCTGCTCAGGGGTATTGAGTAATAAAAACGCTTCTTTTGCTTCTTTAAACAATAATTGCTGACTAACTAACTGATGTTTAACTGCTTGCCAGTCAGCACTATCAAGTAAAACCAAAGGCACCTTAATAAGCTCAGCATCACGTATCACTTTGAGCTGGTAAAGCGCTGGGGTTTTGGTTAACCAGTTACCATATAGCAGTGCAAATTCATCTTGAAAGTAGAACTCTTTACACTTTTGCGCACCTTGCGATGATGCATGTAATGCCCCAAGCACCCCTGATATAATTAAGTAACCTGCATCTTGTTCGTCGCCTTGCTGCAATAAAACATCACCTTTAGCGTAACGCTTTATAGCGCATTGCCCAGCAAGCTTGTTACGAAATTCACAGGCTAGTTGATGGTAACTATCACCGAGCGGAAGTAACTGGGTATCTATCAAGATTGCCAACCTTGCATTAGTAGTTCAGTCATTTGCTGGGCGTTTATACCTTCTCGAACCACAAAGCGCTCACCACACCAAAGCGGTGAAAAACCACTGTCACCTTTAGCCTCTGCTTTTGCACGTAATGCCGTCATCGCAATCGACGCATACGGAAAAGGCGGCGCTTGCTCTGGCATCGCGCCTAACTCTTGCATCACTCTGTTGCGTATTCCTCGTGCCGGGCGGCCAGAAAACAATGTCGTCAATTCGGTTGAGTTTGGTGCAGCTGTTTTTAATACTTCACGATGCAAAGCATTCGTTGTCGCTTCTTCACAAAGTAAGTAAGCGCTCCCTACCTGCACTGCTGCTACACCGAATGCTTGATAGTGTGCTACATCTTCTGCTGTACAAATTCCACCAGCTGCAATAACGGGAATATCAAGCTTTACACACTCTCGCACCAATTGCGCTGTGGTTGGTTGCAGCGATAAATCCATCGATAAAAAATGGCCGCGGTGGCCGCCTGCTTCAATCCCTTGTGCGATAACCGCATCGGCACCATTTGCTTGTAACCAACGCGCTTCATCTAACGTTGTGGCTGATGAAAGAACGACCCCGCCCCATGCTTTTATTTGAGAAACAATCTCTTTACTTGGCAGACCAAAGTGAAAGCTCACAACAGCAGGCTTATAAGGGGCGATAATATCGATCACTTGCTGATTAATTGGCTGGCGTGAGGCGTTACGGGTAAATTGTGAGACATCGACAGCAAACTCATCAAAATAAGGTGTAAGCACATTATGCCAAGCAGTTTGCTGAGCCAGTGAATAGTCAGGTGTTTGATGGCAAAAGAAATTAAGATTGAACGGCTTATCCGTCTGCTGACTAATGTAATCAAGCTCTGAGACAAGCTGCTCAGCCGAGAGCATAGCGCAAGGTAACGAGCCAAGCCCCCCAGCTTCACACACAGCCACTGCCAGCTTGGCATTTTGCACACCCGCCATCGGTGCTTGAATAATCGCAAGTTCGGTATTTAACACTGAGTTTGTCATTACGTATTCCTTGTAAGTTTTGCAGCCTGTTGCAGTTTTTACAGAAAAAGAGTGCCTAGTTAAGATTAAACAAAAATAAAAGGCAATTAAATCATACGGATAGAATATCGAAAATTAGGTATTAGCCTTGCAAACCTTTTCCTACAATTTTGTAAGGAGATAATGATGACTGATACTGTTACTACAATCAATCCAGCCAATGAGCAAACCTTAAATACGTATACTTTATTGTCATTGCAACAAGCACAGAGTGAAGTTGACCAATGTCATCAAGCTTTTTTAAAGTGGCGCACCACATCCCATAAACAGCGCGCTAAATTACTCAATCAACTTGCACAAGTGATTGAGTCTAATCAACAAGAATTAGCCCAACTGATGACCGATGAAATGGGCAAGTTATATCAACAAGGCCTACAAGAAGTTGAGCTTTGCGCTGCAATTTGTCGCTATACCGCTGAGCAAGGGCCCAAAGTGCTTGCTGATGAAAGCCGTGATATGCAAGACGGGCACGCAATTATTAGCTATCAACCAATCGGTGTCATTTTAGGTATCCAACCTTGGAACTTCCCGCTTTATCAAGTTATACGCTATGCTTGCGCGAATATCATGGCGGGTAATACCACGGTGCTAAAACATGCTGGTAATGTATTTGGCATGGCCGAAAAAATTGAGCAGTTATTTACTCAAGCAGGTTTTGATGACTATTGCTTTAAAAACTTACTGATTGACGGCAAAACCGCAAGCAAGCTTATTGAGCACTCAGCTATTCGTGGCGTGACATTTACTGGTAGCGACGAAACAGGCAAAAAAGTGGCTGAGCTTGCGGGTAAACAGGTTAAGAAAACGGTACTTGAGCTTGGCAGTAACGATGCCTATGTTGTACTCGATGATGCTGACTTAAATACGGCGATTACCGCATGTACACAAGGGCGCTTAATCAATAACGGGCAAACCTGTGTTGCAGCAAAACGCTTTATTGTGGTTGATGCCTTATACGATGACTTTAAAGCCTTAATTAAAGAGCAATTTGAACAGGTTGTTCTTGGTGATCCGAATGATGAAAAAACCACGCTCGGCCCAATGGCCCGTAAAGGTCTACGCGATAAGCTTCATCAGCAAGTGACTGAATCAGTAAATGCAGGTGCGAGCATAATTACCGGCGGTAAAGTTGCCGAACACACAGGCTTTTATTACACCCCGACTCTACTTGAAAATATAAAACCGGGCATGCCCGCTTACGATGATGAATTATTTGGCCCTGTAGCATCGCTTATTCGAGCAAAAGATAACGCTGAAGCAATGCAAATTGCTAATGATTCACGCTATGGTCTTGGTGGCGGTATTTTTCAAAAGATAAACAAGCAGCCATTGAACTTGCAAAACACCATTTTGATACCGGTATGGTGAATATCAATGGCTATGGCCTTGCGCAGCCGAACTTACCATTTGGTGGTGTAAAAGACAGTGGCTATGGCCGTGAACACGGCGGCTTTGGACTACGAGAATTTGTTAATATCAAAACTATTATGGTCAACGACTAACCACAAAAAGGGCTCATTAGAGCCCTTTTTAATACTAAAACGTATCACTTTTCATACCAATCCGCTTAATTAAGTAGTCTATTTTGAGGCAATAAAACCTCGTTGATAACAAGGCAAAAATTTCGTTATTTAGTTGTTCTAAATGAGAAATTTTTAACGCAGTTAGCGACAGGTTTTATCCCTCAAAATGATTAAGTATTATTGCGGGTTGGTATCAAACATTGGCACTTGCTGTTTAGAGGCTGATGGCATTTTTAACTCATCCACGGCTTTTTCTTTATCAATCTGCTCTTGTTGTTTTTGATTGTCAGAGTCGGGGTTATAAACAAGCTCAGTAAGCAGTGCAAAATGATCTGAACCATACTTTGCCAAACGCTCAATACGCTTAACACTAAACTCATTACTATGAAAAAGGTGATCAAGCGGCCAGCGCATAAAGAAATAGCTGGCATGAAAGGTATTAAAAAAGCCGCGACCTTTACGTGGGTCTAACAAGCCACTAATACGCATAAACAAGCGGGTACTCCGCGACCATGCAACATCATTTAGATCACCAGCAACAATACAAGGTCGCTGTCTGTTTTTAAGTGCTTTCGCTAAAATTATCAGCTCAGTATCACGCGGTCGAGAGCTGTCTTCTTCTGTGGGGCTCGGAGGAGCAGGATGAATAAAGTGCCCTTGTACTTCTACGCCATCTGCATCTTCGAACAAAATATGGATTGAGGGGATATCGCTTTCTATAAGCTCACAAACTTGCTGTTGTTTGATTTTAAACTTGCTGTACAAGTGCATGCCATAACGATTATCTTTTGGGCAGTACACTCGATATGGGTATTCTTGCTCTAAACTGCTCAGTTTATTTTGCCAAGTTTGATCAGACTCTAACGTAATGAGTAAATCAGGTTGGTGCGTTTTAACTAAACCAATGAGTTGGTCATATTCAGTGTTCGACATCAGTACATTTGCCGACATAATACGAATACTGTGCTTATCGGATTTATTACTTGAGGCAACTTCTTTATTAGCGAGCCTTGTGTAAGGGTAAATCCAGCCGACTTGTAAAAGCAACACGACGATACTCGCCAGAGCACAACCAATATAAAGCGCGGAGCCCGTACGACTGATTAAATAGCTTGCAGCAATTAAACTCGCACAAGCAAGGTAAACCACTTGCAAGCGTACAAAGTCACAACTGCGAATTAAATAATGTTGGGAATATGAAAATGGCAAGATTGAGACCACTAGCAGCATGGCCAATAGTGAACTCAATCCATAAGTCATGAACGATTCAAGCAAAACTAGCGGCTCAGAATAGAAATAATTTCTCGGGTATCTTCCACTAAACGCACGACAGTATCGTCGACTTGAATTGAAATTAGACCATCTCTGTCTCGTGATTTAATCACTTTACCGCGGCGGTAAATATCACGGTCAAGAATATCGCCTTTACGTAATTTTTTTTGCCAACCAGGTGGTAAATCACCACCATTATCAAGTTTCTTTTCAAGGCCAGGTGGCAGACTTTTATCTTTGTCCTTATCCTTGTCTTTATCTTTTGCAAGTGCGCCAGCCGTCACTAGGCTTAAACCAATCACTGCAACTGTTAACAATGCTTTCATGCGAGTGCTCCTTTTATTAGTCCCAATTAAGCGTAGCAAGTTTTTCTGAACTGGGTATGAAACAAGCTAAAAAAAGCCGCTAAGCGGCTTTTGACAGGATTAACGATGGCGAGTAACGATTGATAAAATCTCTCGCGTATCGTGTACTAGATGAATAAGACGGTCATCGATTTCGATGGCAATAATGCCATTTCGGTCGCGACGTTTAATCACTCGACCATGGCGATATATATCTCGGTCAAGAATATCACCATGGTGATAACGCTTATACCAACCTGGTGGTAAGCCACCACCATGTCCTACTTTTTTGTATAAACCGGGTGGTAAATCACGGTAGCTGTAATAGTCATATCGGTCATGGCGATCATGTCTGTCATGATGGTGATGCTTGTGATGTTTTTTATGTTTATGCTTTTTGCGTTCGTGTTTTTGTTCGTATCTATCATGGTCACGATCATGTTTCGCGTTTGCTTCCATAGGTATCAAACTCAAACCTAAAACGGCAACTGAGATAGTAATTAATTTATTCATAATAGAGACCCTCAACGTTTGCTCTTGATAAAAAGCCTAACGTTTTAGCCTGAATCATAGATGAAGGGTTACAATTTAAAAACGCAACTGTTTACATATCAACACATTAGAAAGCCAATCTTTACATTTCTTTAAACTTCTTTGGCACTATTTACGAAAAATCGAGTCTGAGTTACAGTTCCAGTTGCAGTGTTTGTCTTTATATTTGCAACATAAACAAACGCTTCTTCACTACATAATAAGGATAATTTATGAATGTACTAAAATGGTGTTTGATAATTAGTATTTCTGCACTAACAGGTTGTAGTGCCATGATGAGCCAATATGGCAATCAAAAAACGCAATCAAGTTCATTGGTTGAGTACCTTTACCCAGACCAACAAGACAGAGCTGCACACCAAGCAACAATTCCAACCTTGAACTTACCTGCCACAGTAGGGATTGCCTTTATCCCTAACAAGTACAATGATGGCTTGCATCATGGGGATGAAGTCGCACTGCTTAATGAAGTTAAAAAGCAGTTTATGCAATATGACTACATAGACCGTATTGAAGTGATCCCAAGCACTTACTTAAAAGGTAGTGAAGGATTTACCGCATTAGAGCAAGTTTCTCGTTTATATGATGTGGATATTATGGCGCTTGTTTCGTACGACCAAGTGTCGCAAAGCTTAGAAAATAACGCTGCGTTTTTATATCTAACGATTGTTGGTTTATATGTGATTCCGGGCAATGAAAACTCAGTACAAACCTTTGTAGATACCGCCGTATTTGACGTAAAAAGCCGAAAAATGCTGTTTCGCGCGCCAGGTATTCATAAAGCAGAGCAACGCAGCACAGCGATTGGCATCGATGAAGTCGCTAAAGAGCAGTCACTAGCAAGCTTTAATGGTGCCGTTGATGACATGATCACAAATCTCGATGCTGAATTGGCGCAATTTAAAACCCGCGTAAAAGAAGAAAAAGTGGCTAATGTCACGCACAGAAATGGTACTGGCGGCAGTAGCTTATTCTGGTTAGTGGCAGTACTGGCAGGTTTTGCCGTACATCGCCGTAATGCATAACAGACAAAGTTATTAATCGCGAAAGCTTTTACCCATCCTAAAAAGCAGATACCCTTTGGTTTTTGTTGTACCTAACCAAAGGGCTTTCATGAAGTTGTCGATACTCTCAGTGCTTGTGAGCACCTCATTATTAAACCATCAAGCTTTCGCTAATAATGAGCTAGAACATATTACAACGACCGCCTCGCGCAGCGAAGTGTTGGCAGATCCACTCCCTGTTGTCGTCAGCAGTATTTCACAAAAGCAACTGGCTCTTATCGCTCCAACTCACATTGAACAAGCCCTAAAGCAAGTGGCCGGTGCCAATCTTCAACATGGTAACGGACAAGAGTATTTACCCGCTTTACGTTCACCTGTACTTTCTGGCGCAGGTGCCTGTGGCGGCTTACTCACTGCCGAAGACGGTATTCCACTTCGCGCAGCCGGTTTTTGCAACATCAATGAGTTATTCGAAGCCCACACTGAAATGGCTGAACGCATCGAAGTACTGAAAGGTCCGGGCTCTGCACTTTATGGTTCAAACGCAGTGCATGGTGTGATCAACGTAATCACCCCAGATACAACCTACGACCATAACCAACTTGGTTTTGATTACGGCTCGTTTGGCTACACCCGCTACAAACTAGGTACGGGGCGTGACTTTGGCCAACAAGGTTTAGGCATTAATGCCACGATCACCCGAGATACGGGTTATCGTGATGATGAAAGTGTTGACCAAGAAAAACTTTCGCTACGTCACCGTTTTGATGGTAAAAAGCTAAACGTAAGTACAGGCCTGACTTACACCTATTTAGATCAACAAACGGCTGGTTTTATTGAAGGCTTTGAAAGCTATAAAGATGAGCAAATAGCTCAGTCTAATTTTGATCCTGATGCATTTCGTAAAGCCCGATCTTTGCGTGTTTGGTCAAAGCTAAATTGGACACAAGATGAGGCTAACAGCTTTACCTTAACGCCTTATATCCGCGACCAAGACATGACCTTCTTTAAGCATTTTTTACCGGGTACTCCCCTTGAAGAAAATGCTCAGCAAGGTGTTGGCCTTCAATCAAGCTGGCAGCATAAGTTGACCGGTTCTAGCCTGTTAACTGTTGGCTTTGATGGTGAGCTTACAGATGCTGACTTTTTACAATATCAAGATAGCCCAACTGAAGGCTCAGCGTTTTTAGTCGCCACCGTGCCTCAAGGTAAACATTACGACTATCAAGTAACTAGCACTCTATTAGCACCATTTGTTAACCTTGATTGGCAACTTGATGAGTTACTCATCAGCCTAGGTGGCCGATACGAGCGTATGCGATATGACTACGACAACCATATGTTGGCTGGTCGTACAAAAGACGATGGTACTCCATGCGCAATGGGTGGGTGTCGCTATTCTCGACCAGAAAGCGGCGTAAATCGCTTTACTCACTTTTCGCCAAAGCTTGGTTTAAGCTATCAATTTGCAGATAACCAGTTTATCTATGCCAATGCTTCAGAAGGTTATCGAGCACCGCAAGCGGCAGAGCTTTATCAGTTACAACGCGAACAAAATGTCGCAGATCTAAAATCTGAAACTGCTAAAAACCTAGAGCTTGGTTTAAAAGGTCAACAAGCACAGCTGCATTATGTAGTTAGCATTTATGCAATGAATAAAAAGAACGTAATTTTCCGCGACAGTGATTTTTATTACGTCAATGATGGCCAAACCCAGCATCGTGGTATTGAGCTTGAACTAGCCTATGCCATAACGCCTAGCTTATCGATGCAGTTAGCCGCGAGCCACGCCAAGCATACATACAGTTATGACCAAGTACTCAGCACAGTTAATATCAATGGTAATCTCATTGATACTGCACCACGTAACATCGCTAACTTACAGCTACTATGGCAAGCAAACGACATAACGCGTGTTGGCCTTGAGCTACATACCACCAGCAGCTACTTTACTGATCCTGAAAACCAGCATAGTTACGAAGGCCATTCATTAGTAAATTTAAGAGCGGCGTGGCAGCTAACAGACAACCTAACGGTGACTGCGCGAATAAACAATTTAACCGACGAGCGTTATGCAGAGCGCGCTGACTACACTACATTTAGTGGCGACCGCTACTTTCCGGGTAGACCGCGCAATGCCATGTTATCAGCAAGTTATCAGTTTTAAATAACCGCATTTTTTGGTGAGCTATCTCATAGTTCACCCACACTGTTTAGTATTTTGGTATGATAAATGTACCTCTTGCTATTACTCCTAAACAGCGTGACATCTTCTCAAAATCTAATTCGTAACCTTCTTTTAGTGCTGGGCATTTTTCTTATTGCAGCCAGTTTACGTGCCCCTATCACTGGTATTGCACCGGTGCTTGAACAGATCATTGAACAATTTAAGTTAAATGCATCACAAGCCGGCATGTTGACGACATTACCTTTAATCGCGTTTGCTATTGCCTCGCCTATGGCAGCAAGCCTTGCTAAAAAGTGCGGCCTTGAAGTATCACTGTTCATTGCCCTGGTACTCATAGGCATAGGGGTTGTTTCTCGAGTTATTGATTCTGCCACCGTGCTATTTATTGGCACCGCTGTAATTGGTGTCGGTATCGCGATTGGTAATGTGTTATTACCAAGCTTAATAAAACGTGACTTTCCACACAAAGTAGCAGTAATGACGTCTAGTTATGTTTTAGCAATGGGCATTTTTGGTGGCAGCTATTCAGCACTCATCATTCCACTAGCTGAGTATAAAGACCTTGGTTGGCAATTGGCGCTTGCCAGTTATGCCTTATTGGTTGTGCTGGCTATTGTGGTGTGGTTACCACAACTTAAGCAACATACCATGCCAAAACAGGCATCCGTTTCAAACAGTACGCAAAGCAAAATTTGGCACTCTACACTTGCTTGGCAAATCACCTTATTACTTGGCTTTAACTCCTTTTTCACTTATATCATGCTAGGTTGGCTACCCAGCATTTTAATAGAAGGCGGCCATAGTGCGCAGCATGCGGGTGCTTTGCAAGGCGCCTTTCAAGTAGCCTCTGCGCTGCCAGGAATTGTGCTTATTCCACTACTTGCCAAATTAAAAGATCAACGCATCTTAACCCTAAGCTTAGCGTTACTTGGCGCGCTTTGTTCTGTTGGATTATTAATTGCGCCTAGTTTTGCGATGCTTTGGTCAGTCACCTTAGGGTTTTGCTCAGGTGCCTGTTTTATCTTGGGCTTATCATTTGTAAGCCTGCGCACTCATGACTCAATGCAAGCTGCGGCGTTATCGGGTATGGCGCAATGTATCGGGTATTTATTGGCTGCAACAGGCCCTATTATTGCGGGCGCCTTACATAGTTATTTTAATAACTGGGCGGGAGCACTTTGGCTGTGTATTGCATCAAGCCTATTGTGTGCTTTATTTGGTTACTTAAGTGGCCGAAATATCACTATCGGCCAACAATAAATATGAAACCGCAGCTATTTAGGGGCGGTTTCAAAGGCGCTCATATTACTAAGGTTATCGAGCCAAGGTTTATGTGAGCGATACCAAATATGAGCTTTTGGAATAAGCTTATCAGCTTGCTCTATAGCGCCAATACGTAAGCCATAAATACGTTCACCTGCACCTACAGAAGTCGCGTATAAGGCTGTACCACAGTTACCACAAAACCCTTGCGCACGCTGATTACCACTCTCGGCAATTTTTATATATTCTTTTGGCTCAGCACCTGTAAAGGTAACCCCATCAGGCATAGACACCACAACCGTGCGAAATGGCGCACCCGAGATAATTTGACAGTCAGTACAGTGACAGTTAATCACTTTATTTTCATCCACTTCTGCGTGGTAAGTTACCTCACCACAATGACAACGACCGGTGACCTTCATATTAAATTCCTTGTTGAGATGATTGCCCTTTTACAGGGTAGTGATTAGCCTGTTTTAAGCTTTGAAAATCATTAAAACGTACCCCATGCTGGGCCATAATAGGACGTATTTTTTTGCTGATCAATTGTCTAATATAAAAGGGCTGATTCGGCACAAAATGATGGATTGTGTGGGTGCGACCAAAATCAAAACAAAATAGCTGAAACGGTAAAAACCAACGGCTGGTGATCACATGCGTTTGCTCAAGTAAATTATTTACACCGCCATAATAATGCATTGACGATGTCACTAAGTTAAGAGAACAAGAACGAATAATATTAGGCACAATAAGTACCACCATTAAAAACTCGGCTCCCGCCAGTAATTCAGCTCCCCACGGCGGCAATGTAAATGGCTGTACAAACTGCACTGCGTAATAAGCAATTACCCCATAAAGAATCGCAAAATACGCGGTTGCAATCGGAAAGCCTGCATTAAACACGCGTAAAAACTTAAAACCGCTAATTTCTTTACTAAATCGCTTGGAATTAACTAGCAAACCTAGCAAGCCATCAGTGATGACTAAGGCTCTCAAAAATGGCGATTTAATGCCATTGCCCACTAAACGCTCTTCTAAATCTTGTGAGGTGCCGGATACTTTATGGTGATGTAAATGAATCTTTCTGCGATACCAAGGATTAACTGTATTTGGCCGCATAAGCCACACTGTTAACATCATAAAGTTATGTATAAAAGGACGATTACTAAAATACTGCTTATGGATAAGGTCATGCTCAAGCTCATGCGATATCGAGGTAATAAAGGCAGCCAGAATAATACACAGCCACGAGGGAATAACCGCTAAATAATAAAGTGTTGCAACAGCGATTAGTGAACACAACGACGCCAGCAGAATAATCATCGCAATGGCGTTTTGCTGGTTAAGAATAGGGAAACGCGTTCTAAGCGATTGCTCTTCGGCTTTTATCGCTGTAACAATCGCCTTTATGTTTTGCTTTGCGGTTAATTCTGACATCACAAGCTTTGCTAACTGATTGATGTCAAAATCATACCGTAATTAACTACTGCTCTCGAGAGAATTGCGTTAAAAATGGCACTACATCATTTGCTGGCAACGGCTTAGAAAAGTAATAACCTTGGATATAATCACAACCGGCTTCAGTAAGCACAGCCAATTGCTCGCGCTCTTCAACTCCTTCTGCAACGACTTTAATACCCAGTACACGACTCATTTGAATAATCGATTTAACCAGCGCTTCGTCGCCTAAATCAACATGTACTTCATCAATAAATGACTTATCAAGTTTAAGTACATCAACCGGAAAACGACGCAAGTAGCTAAGAGACGAATAACCCGTACCAAAATCATCTAACGAAATTAAACACCCAGCTTGCTTCAACTGCTTTAACACATCGAGATGATTCGTATTTTCTGGCGCTAAAACACTCTCAGTTAATTCAAATGAAATTTGTGATGGTTTAACCCCTTGCCCTTTAATAATCTCAAGCCATGCATTACGTTCAGGGTTAAACTCAGTAAATTCAAATAAAGAACGATTCACATTAAAAACAAAGTTTTCATAACCTTGTGCTTCTAACGCCTTTATTTGCTGGCAGGTTTTAATCAATACAAGTTCACCGAGGGGAATAATTACCCGCGACTCTTCTGCTAACGGAATAAACTCAGCAGGTGATACCCATTGCCCTTGGTTATTCCAACGCACTAAACTTTCGAATTTAGCGACCGTGTTATTTTCAATATCAATAATAGGTTGAAAATACACTTCTATGTCGTTGTTCTTTACGGCTTGTGTAAGCTGCTCAACCAGTAAGTTGTGCTTTTTAACCTTGTTATCCATCTCTTTGCAGAAAAACAGATATTCATCGCCTGTCTGTTTTGCATTCAAGGTAGCAAGCTCAGCTTGGCGAACTAAACGACGAGCAATTTTTTCGATTTTTTCTTGTGAAGTCGCCGTTCCAGCTTGCTCAAATTGACTAATGCCCAGCGTAACTGAAACCTGCTGACTAATGCCGCCTATAGAAACAGGCTCAACAAGTAACGCGGTAATTTGTTTGCAAACATGCTCTAGTTCACTGACATGCTGATAAGTTTGTAAGATAGCAAAACTATCACCATCGATACGTGAAAAAGCCGATTCTTTAAAGCTACCGTCGAGGCGTTCTGCAAGCTCACACAAAACCTTATCACCAAAGGTTAAGCCATAAACGGTGTTGATATCTTGAAACTTATCAACATCAAAGTAGATCACGGCTAAGTTAGTATTCTCATCATCTTGATAAGACAAAGATGATAGCAACTGGCATAAGTACTCTTTGAAGTAAAAACGATTGGTCAAACCGGTGAGTTGATCGTGGTTTGCATGAAAATAAATTTTCTGCTCAGCTTCTTTTTTCTCGGTGATATCCAAAATAAACGCCACATAGCAATCTTCACCATTATTTTGCATTTTGGTTATCGATAAAAACTGCGTGTACAACTTACCTTGTTTGGTTTTATTAGTGATCTCACCAGACCACTTACCCTCAGTATTAATTTGGTGCCACATTGCTTTATAAAAATGCGGGTCATACTTGTTTGAGCTTAAAATTTTTGGATTTTGCCCTAAGACTTCATCCAATGAATAACCCGTCATTTTAGTAAATGCGGTATTCGCGTAGGTAATATGTACGTTGTGGTCGCAAATAAAAATCGCTTCGTGACTTTGCTCAATCAGTTGGTTTGAGAAATCTAATTTAGCTATAAAGCGATCTTTTTCGATTTCACGCTGGATAAGACCAGTAAATAACGAGAAAAAAGACTCAATTTGCATCGCATCATTTATTTCATGCTGAAATAGCGCGACAAGAATGGTATCGGTTTTACCCGATATACTTTGTAAAGGCACACCCACATAAGCTTCGATACCCATATCAACGAGCATCTGATCATCTGGGAATAACTGCTGAACACCCGAGCTGAAACTAGAGATACTGCCACAGCTGACATCGTTACAAGGCGTACAGCGGATATCGTAGCTGATGTTTTCAACAATTTCGTCATGCGCACACAAAGCTATAGTCGTTGCATACAAAGTTGACTCATCGACTTGAGCTAAAAAAACATGAGAAGCACCAAGCACTTCTGATAAAGACAGGCATATTGCATTATAAAAGTTCTCACTTTTAAGATTTGAAATACTTTCAACAATACGCTTTAAGTCGTATGTACCCACGCTATGCTACCCTACCGATATTGTGCACTAAGTGATTGACTTCACTTATAGTTCAGACCGCAAATTGTATTATAAGATGTATTCAAACACCATCGTACTCTAGTCTTAAATGATTAATTTTCAACCAAATAAGCACACATTTTTCGTGGTTATTTGTAGGCTAAGCATAGTTTGAACTTGACCGCTTATAAATAGAACAAAAGTTGCTTTAATAAAGGCTGAATTGGTACTTAGATTTGAGTTATAGGCTCTGGGTGCTAGGTGCTAGGTGCTAGGTGCTAGGTGCTAGGTGCTAGGTGCTAGGTGCTAGGCAAAATGTACCCGTAGGAATGGCTTTAGCCATGAATTATGTTTTTCAGCATTGCTGGTTTGGTGTTATTTGGGTAGGTATTGCTGGTTCGGTTTTCTTGGTTCGGCAGTAAACTGCCTCCTACATTGCTTTTACGAATTGAATTGCTGAGGATGGTTTCAAAAAACAATAACCGCACCGATCGGCTAAAAACTGACAGCTGATAGCTTTTTCAGGCATAAAAAAACCCCAGCAAATCTGCTGGGGTCATAAAAGTGGTACCAGTAGGCGGACTTTTACTTATTTCAGTGCCACGCCCCGCGTGGCGCTCAAGTCCGCTAACTACTTTTTTCAGGCATAAAAAAACCCTAACCAATTGGCTAGGGTTCAAAAGTGGTACCAGTAGGCGGACTTTTACTTGCTTCAGTGCCACGCCTCGCGTGGCGCTCAAGTCCGCAAACAACTTTTTCAGGCATAAAAAAACCCTAACCAATTGGCTAGGGTTCAAAAGTGGTACCAGTAGGCGGACTTGAACCGCCACGCCCGAAGGCAACGGATTTTGAATCCGTCATGTCTACCAATTCCATCATACTGGCTTCATTTTTCTTTAACCTTCTAAACACGAGAAGATAAAGAAAAACCACTTTAGAGCAAGAAGCTTTTTTAACTGCTTTTGTCTCTATGCCAAGCATTATACAAAGAATGGGTAAGGCGGCAAGCGTTTTGTGCGGCGTCACTGATCAACCGCACAATAATTAAACAAGTTGTTAACTTTAGAGTTTTGGCATCATTCGCGAAACAATCGCCTGACAATCGATATCATGACTCAGGCAGCCGTACTGACTAAACCCTGCGTCACTTAAACGACTTTTTACAAACGCATCGGCAATAAGTGGCTCGCCAAATTGTAATAGTGTTGCTGCTTGCCAAAGCAGTGCAAGCTTTTCAATTACACGCCGAGCATGCATTTCAAGGTTTGCAGTATCTGTCAGCATACCTTTAAGCTCATCGAGCTTTATCGCAAAATCAGGGTGCAAACTGCGCGCTTTTTCGAGCTCATTGATAAGCACCTTAAGTGATTCAGGTTCACGGCTAAACACACGTAAAAGGTCAAGGCACTGCACATTACCAGAGCCTTCCCAGATAGAGTTAACCGGTGCTTCTTTATAAAGTCGACTGGTAATGTTGTCTTGTACATAACCCACACCACCAATACATTCCATAGCCTCATAAGTGTGCTGCACTGCCCGCTTACAGATCCAATATTTACCGATTGCTGTGGCACTGCGTATTAATGCCACTTCATTGCTATTACTTTGGTTATCAAGGGCATGAGCAATACGCATTGAAATGGCAAGTGCAGCTTCTGCCTCGATAGCTAAATCAGCCAATACATTGAGCATGAGTGGCTGTTGATGTAAGTTTTTACCAAATACACTGCGCCCAGCGGTATGCCAAATTGCCTCTTTTACTGCTTGTAACATCAGCGAGCTTGAACCCAGCATGCAGTCATAACGAGTTAGAGCGACCATTTGAATGATAGTGGCAATGCCTCGCCCCGGCTCGCCGAGTAACCAGCCATGCGCGCCTCTGAATTCAATTTCAGAACTCGCATTTGATTGATTCCCTAATTTACTTTTTAAGCGCTGAATATACATGGCATTTTTCTCGCCAGTTTCGAGCCAACGCGGCACTAAAAAGCAAGATAATTGCTTTTCATCGGTATTAGCGAGGACTAAAAAGGCATCGCTCATAGGTGCTGAGCAAAACCATTTATGCCCAGTTAAAGCATATAATTGCCCTGCACCACTCTCATTGATGGCATCGGCTTTGGTGGTATTAGCCCGAACATCGGAGCCGCCTTGTTTTTCGGTCATCGCCATACCTATGGTGACACCTTTTTTCTCGGTCCAAGGCTTATTATCTGAATCGTAATGATTTGCCAGTATTTTAGGTAGCCACATAGCTGCTACATTTTCTTGACTCGCAATGGCAGGCACACTGGCAAAAGTCATGGTTAATGGGCAACCAGAGCCCGGATCAGCATGATTGTGCAGCACCGCCATTACTGCTCTTACAACATGGCTACCGGCTTTTTGTTGCTGCCAAGGCAATGCGCAGTGCCCTTGCTCTATCGCATGCTGCATTAGCTGATGGTAACTTGGGTGATAATCAACTTGGTCTATACGTTCGCCAAAGCGGCTGTGAGTGGTTAATTCGGGTAAGTGTTTGTTTGCTAAAAAGCCTGCTTGCAGTAATGCACCACCCACTTGCTCCCCAAACGCCGTTAAATGCGCAGTTCCCCATTGCCCAGCAAAACGATTTTGCCAATATTGAAGTACCGTGTCGGCCTCATAGGCATTGTAGTTTTCAAGTGGTTTGGGTTGATTAAATACTTGATGAGTTTCGCTTTGAGAAACGGCCATAACTGTGTGCTCATTTTTATTATTTTCTCAACTATAGCAGGTCAGACCTGTTTGTCGACTTACTAAACAACCGCTAACTATTTCTTGTTTGCTCAGGACTTTGCTAAACTACTGCGCAATTTAATTGGATGAGATTGTTTATGTCAGCTGAGTTTCCACGTGCCGGTTTTTGGCGCCGCTTTGCCTCTTTAATTTACGATACCTTGGTTATCATTGCTTTTGCGATGCTGACAACCGTACTCTATTTATTAGCTGTTCAAGGGCTAATTTCTTTAGAGTTACTAAGCATTGGTGACGCTGAAGATGTATCTGCTTTCATTCAAAATTCACCATTATTGTATGGCATCCGTAGTGCGCTATTGGTGATAGTGAGTATTAGTTTCTTTAGCTATTTTTGGGCTAAGAGCGGCCAAACAATTGGTATGCGGGCATGGCGTTTAAAGGTGCAAACCCTCGATGGTCAATTAATTAGCTGGCAACAAGGTGCACTTAGAGCCATTACTGCGCTATTAGGTTTAGGTAATTTAGTGGTGTTGGTCGATTTTAAAAATAAGCGCGC
This sequence comes from Pseudoalteromonas sp. T1lg21, assembly GCF_002964625.1. Classification (NCBI taxonomy): domain Bacteria; kingdom Pseudomonadati; phylum Pseudomonadota; class Gammaproteobacteria; order Alteromonadales; family Pseudoalteromonadaceae; genus Pseudoalteromonas; species Pseudoalteromonas sp. T1lg21. Next base: position 281,063 of record NZ_PQBX01000001.1, on the reverse strand, counting down.
ATTGCAAGATTACATCGCAAAAACTGAAGTGATCACCCTCACCAAAGAAGAAAATAAACGTATTTATCGCTCACTTGATTAAGTGATTAAGCAACACATCAGGCACAAAAAAAGCGTGGCTACAAACCACGCTTTTTTTGTGCATTTTACACAAGTACTAGACTCGTTTATTTAAGAGATAAGTTGCAAAACCAATAAACAACAGGCTTGGTAACACGGCACCAACCACTGCTGGAATTTGATAAACCATCACCACAGGACCGAAAATCTCATTGGTTAAGTGGAAAGTAATACCGGTTATTACACCCATTATAATACGTGCCCCCATCGTTACGGTGCGAAGCGGGCCGAATATAAACGATAAAGCAACAAGCAACATCACAGCCACAGACACCGGTTGCATTATTTTGCGCCAAAGCGCTAATTCATAGGTGCTAGTATCTTGCTCATTCTGTTTTAAGTAACTTAAATATGACCAAAGCCCAGTAAACGACAGTGCTTCCGGCTTAACCGACACCACCCCGAGTTTCTCGGCGGTCAGTTGCGAGTCGTAAAACTCTTCTTTTTGCTGCTCTGTACTAATTTGCTCTGGCGTGATCATTACTTTGTTTACATCACGCAACAACCAACCATCTTTACGGTTTACGGCTTCTTTTGCTTTCGTAATTTGAGTAAGTTGCAACGATTTATCAAAGTGATACATGTGAACACCGCGTAAAGTGCCCTGCTGGTCGACATCTTCAATATTAATGAAATTACTGCCATCTTTAGCCCACACACCGCGCTTGGCATTAAAAATATCCCCACCATTAATTGCTTGGTTACGGATCTCTTTTGCCTTGAGCTGTGCTTCTGGGGCGCCCCATTCACCAAGCGCCATCATACAAATCGCCATAAACATCGCGGTTTTCATTACTGATGCAATAATTTGTAAACGTGACATACCCGCCGCTTGCATGACTACCAGCTCACTGTTTGATGCCAATGCACCTAAGCCTGTTAAGCCACCAATCAAGGCTGCCATTGGGAAGAAGATAACTAAATCACCCGGCATGCTATATAGAGTGTAAATAAGCGCAGTAGCAATATCATAACTACCACGGCCAACCGATTTTAACTGCTCAATAAACTTAATTAGGGTACTAATACCTACCAGTACCATTAAAGCAAAACCGGTGGTTTGAATTATGCTGCGACCTAAATACCAGTCGAGTGTTTTCATCATGCGTTTAACTCCCGCTTAGTCACAACTGCTTTTAACCATGCGCCGAGCGGACGACCTTTAATAATCAAGAATCCACCAATAAATAAAGCTGACAAATGGATCCACCATAAACCAATTGAAGGAGGTATTTTGCCATCTTCAACTGCAAATTTAGCGGCATTGAGTAATATGAAATACCCTAAATACAAGCTGATTGCAGGCACTAATTTAGCAAATTTACCTTGGCGTGGATTCACCACACTCAAAGGTACTGCTAGTAAAGTTAACAATGGAATTGACAGCGGAATAGCAAGACGCCATTGCCACTGTGCAATGGCTTCAGAGGTTTTCATTTTAAATAAATCAAGCGTTGGAATGGCTTCTAACTTACGGCGCTGGTGTTCAATTTCTTGATCTTGAATTTGCACACTGTAACCATCGAATTCTGTTAAGTTTAACGCAGCAGACTCGCCATCTGTTTCGTAGCGCTTACCATCGTTAAGAACAAGTTGCTGTTCACCGTTTTCTTGCTCAATCACCACACCACGTTCTGCATACACCAAACGTGCTAAGTCACCTTTTTCACGATCGGGTAGCTGAGCAACAAATACCTTGTGTAACTCTTTGCCGCCATTTTCAATATTGTGAATAAAGACCACAGCTTTTTCGTTACCGGTTTGTTGGAAACGCCCGGCACGTAATGCCGATAAGCCAGCATCAGCTTTGGCTTGCTCTTTTAATTGATATTCTTGTTCACTGGCCCATGGCGCGATGTAAAGTGTCAGCGTCCCAGCTAAAACAGCCATCGCAGTGCTTGAGATAAGGGTTACCCGAACCACATACCATTCACTGACACCGCAAGCTCTGAATACGGTCATTTCGCTGTCGGCATAGATGCGACTGTACGCCAGAATAATCCCTAAGAAGATACTCAAAGGTAAGATAAGGGAAGCCAGCTGAGGAAGTTTTAGTGCAATCATCGAGAGCACAAGTTTAGCAGGAAGACCCCCTTCAGAGGCGTCTCCTAAAATAACAACAAACTTTTGAGACACAAAAATAGTCATCAAAGTTAAAAATACGGCGACCTGCGACTTGAGAACTTCAGTGGTCAAATAACGAAAAATTAGCAATGCTCGCCCCTGTTAAACATCGAGTTTCACTGGAATAGTAAGGAATTTTGAGTAAACTAGTTATTTTACTCACTTTATTATATGCCATCACAGTTAAATATCATACCTAGCAAGAACATATAATCTTGCATAAATGGTGCAGATGGCGTCTATTATGTGATATTGATAGTCACATTAAGATAAAGTTCAAAAACACATAAATAGAGTCATAGTTTATGTACTAAGATTAGTGCTATTAAACTAAAAAATGTAAGAAAGGACTCGTAAAAGAATTTCTTACCCTTATTAACTAAGGTTATATGACTCAATATCAGGAGTAACAATGGAATTTAGCGTAAAAAGTGGTAGTCCAGAAAAGCAACGTAGCGCATGTATTGTAGTAGGCGTTTATGAGCCACGTCGTTTATCCCCCATTGGTGAACAATTAGATAAGATCAGTGACGGTTATATTTCTAACTTGCTACGCCGCGGTGACCTTGAAGGTAAACCAGGCCAAGTATTGCTATTGCATCATGTGCCTAATGTGCTGAGCGAGCGTGTACTACTAGTAGGTTGTGGTAAAGAGCGTGAGCTTGATGACAAACAATATAAACAAATCATCTCAAAAACGATTAACACGCTAAACGAAACCGGTTCGATGGAAGCGGTATGCTTTTTAACTGAGCAGCACGTTAAAAGCCGCGACACCTATTGGAAAGTGCGTCAAGCAGTTGAAACAACACAAGATTGCTTGTACACCTTCAACCAACTGAAAAGCAAAAAGAGCGACCCTCGCCGTCCACTACGTAAAATTGTTTTCAACGTACCTACGCGCCGCGAGTTAACCATTGGCGAAAGCGCAATTGAGCATGGCTTAGCAATCGCTGCGGGTAGCAAATTATGTAAAGACGTTGCCAACATGCCGCCAAATATCTGTAACCCGGCATATTTAGGTGAACAAGCACAAGAGCTTGCTGAAAACTTTGAGAACGTTAGCGTTGAGATTATTGGCGAAGAAAAAATGGCTGAGCTGGGCATGAATTCATACCTAGCAGTTGGCCGTGGTAGCGCGAATGAATCGGTTATGTCGGTGATCAACTATCAAGGTGGCGACAAAGACCAAGCGCCAATCGTGTTAGTGGGTAAAGGCTTAACCTTTGACTCAGGTGGTATTTCAATTAAGCCTGGCGAAGCCATGGATGAAATGAAATACGACATGGGTGGTGCAGCGGGTGTTATTGGTACGATGCGCGCTTTAGTGCAAATGCAATTACCGATTAACGTTGTCGGTGTTTTAGCGGGTTGTGAGAACATGCCTGGCTCAAACGCTTATCGCCCTGGTGATATTTTAACCACTATGTCGGGTCAAACAGTTGAAGTGTTAAATACCGATGCTGAAGGCCGTTTAGTACTGTGTGACGCACTCACTTATGTTGAGCGCTTTGAACCAGATACTGTTGTCGACGTAGCAACACTGACTGGCGCATGTATTATCGCGCTGGGTTCACATGCCACTGGTTTACTTTCAAACCACAACCCGCTTGCCCATGACCTACTAAAAGCGTCTGAGCAAAGTGGCGACCGTGCTTGGCAACTACCACTGTGGGATGACTATCAAGAGCAACTTGAAAGCCCATTCGCAGATTTCACCAACTTAGGTGGCCGTGCTGCAGGTACGATTACAGCGGCATGCTTCTTATCTAAATTCACCAAAAAATATAACTGGGCGCATTTAGATATCGCAGGTACAGCATGGCGCAGCGGCGGTAAAAACAAAGGTGCAACGGGTCGTCCGGTCCCTATGTTGACTCAGTATTTACTGAACCGCGCGGGTGTAAGCGAAGCAAGTCACGATTAAGCCTTATTGCAAGCTTAAAACTAACCCTAAATAAGGCGCCAAATGGCGCCTTATTAATTGAAGCAAGTCTCGTTCTATGTCAAAATCCCTGCTTTGATCTGTGTATCTGTGGGGACGTTTGTCACAATGAGCATGAACGCACAATTTTACGTTCTAAAACAAGATGATAATGCCCACCAATCGGCTGGAGCAGTTTTCGATCTGGCAGCTAAAATTGCTGCGGATCAGTATCGTCTAGGTCATCGCGTATTTATTTACGCCGATAACACCGACACGGCCCACACAATCGACGACATCATTTGGTCATTTGAACCAGATAGTTTTGTACCTCACAACTTACAAGGTGAAGGCCCTAAAGGTGGCGCACCGGTTGAAATTGGTATGACTCCGCCTGTCGGCAACAGAAAAATATTAATCAACTTAGCTGAACAACTTCCGGATTTTATCCGCCGTTTTCAGCAGGTTTATGATTTCGTACCCGTTGAGCCAAATGCTAAGCAAGCCGCCCGTGAGCGGTTTAAAAAGCTTCGCCAACTGGGCGCCCATATTGCAACGCAAGAAATTGACATTTAAGCATTTATTTAAGGTTCTGTGTAATGGATAAAACCTATAATCCGCAAGATATTGAACAGTCTTTATACCAAGGCTGGGAAGAAAATGGCTACTTTAAACCGTCTGGTCAAGGTGACGCATACTCAATTATGATCCCGCCACCAAACGTCACGGGTAGCTTACACATGGGCCACGCGTTCCAAGATACCATTATGGATACGCTAACGCGTTTAAAGCGTATGCAAGGCAACAACACATTATGGCAAGTAGGTACTGACCACGCGGGTATCGCAACACAAATGCTTGTTGAGCGTAAGCTTGCTGCTGAAGAAGGTAAAACACGTCACGACCTTGGCCGTGAAGCATTTATCGAAAAAATCTGGGAGTGGAAAAACCACTCTGGCGGCACGATCACTAAACAATTACGTCGTTTAGGTGCTTCTGTGGATTGGGACCGTGAGCGTTTCACTATGGACGAAGGTCTTTCTGAAGCGGTTAAAGAAGTATTCGTACGTCTTCACAAAGAAGATTTAATTTACCGTGGTAAGCGTCTAGTTAACTGGGACCCTAAACTTCACACGGCTATTTCTGATCTTGAAGTTGAAAACAAAGACAAACAAGGTCACATGTGGAACCTACGTTACCCACTTGCTGATGGCGTAAAAACACAAGACGGCAAAGACTATATCGTTGTTGCCACAACACGTCCTGAAACAATGCTAGGTGATACAGGTGTTGCGGTTAACCCTGATGATGAGCGTTACCAAGACCTGATCGGTAAAGACATTTTACTGCCTATCGTAAACCGTCGTATTCCAATTGTTGCCGACGAGCATGCAGACATGGAAAAAGGCACAGGTTGTGTGAAAATCACGCCTGCCCACGACTTTAACGATAACGAAGTAGGTAAACGTCACCAGCTTCCTATGATCAACATCTTCAACAAAGATGCTGCGGTATTAAGCGAAGGCGAAAGCTACACATTCGACGGTAAAGAGCTTGAATTAGATGCGCCAATCCCTGAGCGCCTACACGGCCTTGACCGCTTTGATGCACGTAAAGCGATTGTGAGCGAATTTGAAGAACTTGGCCTATTAGAAAAAATTGAAGATCACAGCTTAACAGTCCCTTACGGTGACCGTTCTGGCGTAGTGATTGAGCCTCTTCTTACTGATCAGTGGTACGTTCGCGTAGCACCGCTTGCAGAGCCTGCAAAAGAAGCAGTTAAGAATGGCGACATTAAGTTCGTACCTCAACAATACGAGAACATGTACTTCTCGTGGATGAACGACGTACAAGACTGGTGTATTTCACGTCAACTTTGGTGGGGTCACCGCATCCCTGCTTGGTACGACAACGAAGGTAACGTATACGTTGGTCGTGACGAAGCTGAAGTACGCCGCGATAACAACCTTGCTGATGATGTTGCACTTAAGCAAGACGAAGACGTTTTAGATACGTGGTTCTCATCTGCGCTTTGGACTTTCTCAACGCAAGGCTGGCCTGCAAACACAGACGATTTAAAAACCTTCCACCCGTCTGACGTATTGGTAACAGGTTTCGACATCATCTTCTTCTGGGTTGCTCGTATGATCATGATGACCATGCACTTCATCAAAGATGAAGACGGCAAGCCACAAGTACCATTTAAAACCGTTTATGTCACTGGCCTTATCCGTGATGAAAACGGCGATAAGATGTCTAAATCGAAAGGTAACGTACTTGATCCTATCGACATGATTGACGGTATCGACCTTGAAAGCCTAGTTGAAAAGCGCACTGGTAACATGATGCAGCCACAACTAGCGAAGAAGATTGAGAAGAACACCCGTAAAACATTCGAAAACGGGATTGAAGCACACGGTACAGACGCACTGCGTTTCACCCTTGCAGCAATGGCTTCTACGGGTCGTGATATCAACTGGGATATGAACCGCCTTGAAGGCTACCGTAACTTCTGTAACAAACTATGGAACGCAAGCCGTTACGTATTAATGAACACAGAAGAGCAAGATTGTGGCTTTGCTACAGATGCTGAAAAACAGTACTCACTCGCTGATCGTTGGATTTTAGGCCAATTTGAAGCAACGGTTAAAACCTATACTGAGCATCTAGAAAACTACCGTTTTGACCTAGCAGCAAACACCATTTATGAGTTCACTTGGAACCAATTCTGTGACTGGTACCTAGAACTGACTAAACCAGTATTGTTTAAAGGTAACGAAGCACAGCAACGTGGTACTCGTCACACCTTAATCACGGTATTAGAAAGCCTACTTCGCTTAATGCACCCGTTAATGCCATACATCACAGAAACGATTTGGCAACGTGTTGCGCCACTTGCAGGTATCGAAACTGCGGGCACTAGCATCATGGTTCAAGGTTTCCCTGTATACAATGAAGCTAATGTTGATAGCCAAGCGATGGACGACCTAGAATGGGTTAAACAATTCATTCTTGCTATTCGTAACATTCGTGGTGAAATGGATATCAGCCCAAGCAAACCATTATCTGTATTGCTTGCTAATGCGTCTGACGAAGACAAACGCCGCTTAACGGATAACGAAGCATTCTTAGCGTCGCTTGCTAAGCTTGAAGAGTTCACCCTTCTTGATAATAAAGACGATGCACCAGCGTGTGCAACATCGTATGTTGGTAACCTTGAGATCATGATCCCAATGGCTGGCCTAATCGATGTTGAAGCTGAATTAGCTCGTATCGCGAAGCAGCTTGAGAAAGCAGAAAAAGGCTTAGCACAGGTTCAAAACAAGTTAGCTAACGAGAAGTTCGTAAATAACGCACCAGAAGCTGTACTTGCTAAAGAGCATGCTAAACTGGCTGAATTTACCGATGCGAAAGACAAACTGTTAGCGCAAAAAGCGAAAATCGAAAGTCTATAACAGCATATATAGCGCTATAAGTTTTATAGCGCTTACAAAAAAGCCGCACTATAACATTGTTATAGTGCGGCTTTTTAATGCTCTGTAACAGCGACTTTACGTCGCGTCACAATTATACCAACCCGCAATAATACTTAATCATTTTGAGGGATTAAACGAATTGGTATTAAAATTTGTAGTTGTACTGAGCACCAACTAGAACTGCGTGACCTTTTGATTCAAATTCCCATGAAACATCTTGGCCTAAAGAAGCAGCTAGGCTGTCTTTTTCAGAGAAGTTTTGTGTTTTACCTCGAAGGATACTTACACCTAAGTCAACATTTGAGTTTTCGCTGAATGCGTAGTTACCACCAAACGAGAACCAGAAACGATCTGTATCAGGGATAGAGATTGAAAGGTGCGATTGGTCTGCTGGCGATTCATCGTATGCAATACCTGCACGAAGTAAAAGTGCATCGCTGTACTGATAGTCAGTACCGATAGAGTAACGCATTGAATCAGAGAAGTTCTCTTCTTTAGAGAATACTGGAGATTCAACACCTGGTACGTAGGCTTCTAATTTTTGGAAGCTGTCCCAACCAGTCCATAAGATGCTGTAGTGTACGCCTAGCTTCTTATCGATTTGGTGTGAACCAGAGAATTCTGCAATGGCTGGTAAGGTTAATTTTAACTCACCTGGTACTTTAGTACCCGCTAGACCGCCAAAAGCAGCTGGAAGTTGGTTTGAATACTCGCCTTCAAAGTCGATATCTGTTTCGCTGCGGTAGTTAAAACCAAAACGGTTGTTTTCGTCTAACTGATACATCGCACCAATGTTCCAACCAAAGCCGTAATCGTCACCTTCAAGGTGAGCAATTTGCGTGTTAGCTGGTAAACCTAGAGGGTTTGCACCTGCATTACGAACAACTTTCGCATCAGCATAAACATAGTTTAAGCCAAGACCTAGGCTGAACTGTTCGTTGATTTTGTATGAAGCGCTTGCATTCATGTTAACTGTTACGATTTCAGTTTCACCCGCGATAGAGCCTGCCGCGTAGTCATCTTTAAACTCTGTTGAAAGACCAAAGTTTGAAAAAGCACCAAAGCCTAAAGACACTTTGTCGTTTAAAGGCATAGTGAAGTAACCTGCAGGAATAAATGCAGATGGCGCAATGCTATCGTCATCGATAGAGCTTTCATCTAAGCCGTATGCAGCACTTTCACCTTTTAAGCTTACATCTGGAATGACAGCAATACCTGCTACAGAGATTTGCTTGTCTTTGAATAAAGACATAAGTGCAGGGTTACGAGCAACAACAGACGCGTCATCAGCAACGGCTGCTTCACCAGCGTATGCACGACCTAAACCTGATACGTTTTGCTCTGCTAATTGGAAAGCTGCAGCAAAGCTGTCAGCAGAAACAACAGCAAGTGATGCTGCAATTAGTGTTTTAGTGAACTTCATAAATCTGTGTCCTCTTGCAAACTTGTGCGAAAACTAATCCAACAATGAGGGCAACCTATTAGTTAAGCATAAAAGATTAGCGCTGTATGTTGGTATTAGATGTTTTATTCTAATGATTACAAACTTTCAAACATTACCTTAATTAAGATCAAAAAACTGTAATTTTTCGTTAGAAATAGGTAAAAAAACCGCATTTTAACAACAAGATAACAACTTATTAAAACTCATCAGATCTCTGATTACAAAACCAACAAACGGTAGTAATTATCATTTGCATTGACATCTATTTATTGTCCCTTTAGACTAAAAATAAAGGTTTTTCTGTTGAGTGTGAGTATGGAAATCGCATTGATTATTGCGGCACTGATGTTATGCGGTGTGAGTGTTCATTATTTTTGTAAAGCAAACTACTGTGCCTGTACTAAAGCGGGTGATTGCGATAATCCAGTGAATCATTATTGGTTAGGCGCTATGCTAAGTGCGGTGTTGTCGCTGTTATTATGTTGCGTGGCGTTGCATGTCGAAAAAGGCACGTTATTGTGGTTGGTATTAATGACGAGTTGCTTTAGTGGTGCATTTATATCAGCAAAGCGCAACGCCAAAAAACGCTGCATTAAGTCTAAACAAGCAGATGCTCTTTTAACAAACGAGCCAAATTAAGTTGATAATCTAGAGGCTTAATACTGGCAATAATTTTTAGCTCTTTTTCTGCGCTTAAATCGACGTCTTTGGCAGTAATATGATGCTTATGCTTGGCATTATAGAAGATCTTTATTTTCGGCTTGATTGGGTTTTCATGGTTACCTTCCATCACTAATGCCAAACGCTCATTGTTTAATTTCACAATAGTTCCAACCGGGTGCACACCTAGGCACTTAATAAAGCGTTGCACCAATTCAGAATCGAACATCTGTTTATTAGCGAGCAAATAACGCAGCGCTGAGATTGGCTCTTCACCCATTTGATGGGGTCTATCTGCCGTCATGGCATCATACACATCAACGATTGCCATAATACGTGCTGCACGGCTCAACTTTTCAGCCGCAATACCACGTGGGTAGCCTGTACCATCTAAACGCTCATGGTGATTCACAATCATATCGAGCATTAACGGCGTAATGCCCTTTTCACCTTTCACTAAGCCCAAACTCTGCGCCACATGCTTTTTAACAACTTGCATTTCGTTGTCGTTTAAAGCGCTTGGTTTAGACAATACACCTTGTGGCATTTTCGCCTGGCCAATATCGTGCATCAAGGCACCCATTGCTAGTTCTTTAATTGTTTTTTCGTTGTAACCTAAGTACTTAGCAAACACACTCACCAAAATAGCGGTGTTAATCATATGACGCCAATTGTAGATATGCTTATCTTTGAGGCGAGTTAAAATAGTTAATGCGTTATGGTTACGAAATACCGAGCCCACTATATCAACAGCGATATCATCGAGCACCGACATATTTATCTTTAAACCTGATGTAATGTCTGAATAAAAGCCTTGTAGTTTTCGGCTATGCTGTTCGTAATGCACACTAGCTTTTAAAAACTCTTGTTGAACCGTGACCCCTTGCGGTGCTTCGTTAGCGGCAGGCTTTTGTTCAACTTTCGGTTTAGCCGGTTCAGGTTTTGGTTGGTATTTTTTAGGGAGAGCAACATCGCTTTGTGTAAAGTCGATGAGTAGCTCTTCAACCCCTTCAGAGATCAGGCGTTGAATAATCGTTTTATCACGCACTAAACCACGTGTTTTGATCTTAATACTATTTACATGCTCTTGTTGCTTACTGACACTGTCAACAAACATCCCTGGTACAAGTTCGGCAATGGGTAAGGTAATAAGCATATGTGAGCTTAGCGCATAAAAACATCGAGTTTTTTATTATCGCCAATTGATTACAAATGTCTATAGATTGGGTAGCGAATACGAAATAGGTATGAGCTATGGAGTTAGAAAGGGGAAAGTTTCTAGGGGAAAGTTAGAAAGGGGAAAGTTAGAAAGAGTAAAGTTAGAATCGCTTAGCTAACGAGTCAAGAAACTCGCTAACTTTACTCTTGAAACTTGCTAACTTCCTTCCCTAGCAACTCGCTAACTTTATTCCTGAAAATAAGTACCCCAGCCGTCGTATTCAACGTCTGTTTGCTGAGCTAGTGCTTCTAGCTTGTCTACGTCTTCCATAATGGCTTCTACGTCAAGTTCACACTCAACAACCACGTCAAAGCTCCACACTTTCTCGCCGTCTTCTAGCTCAAGTTCTGCAGGTTCTTCAACATCGTAACCTAGTTTAAAAGCGGCTAAAGCGGCTTGCTCTAACTTTTCAAAATTTTCGCTAACAAAGTGGTGTTCCACTTCATAAAGTACTTCAGGATCTGAGCCATCTTCAAGTAATGAAGTAACGATGTCTTCAGTAATTTCGCGCCAATTTTCCATTATTTGTTTCTCACTTGAGCATCTAATTCAGTTATTTTAGCAGCCATAATCTGATGAACATGTGAAGCATGGTCACGAGCAGATACGTCTTTATCAAGATAAATCGGCGCTAACATTTCGAGGTAAATTGTACCATTATCCCAGCGATTTAGCTTAATAGTTTTGTGCGTTGTACTCATACAAACTGGCACTACTGGCACATCAGCACTCATTGCAGTATGAAAAGCACCTGTTTTGAAGGGTAATAAACCACGGCCATAGCTTCGCGTGCCCTCAGGAAACATCCAAACCGATAGGCCTTTTTGTTTTATTTTCTCAGCCGATTTAGAAATTGTGCCTGCCGCTTTTGAGCGGTTAGCACGGTCAATTAAGATATTTCCCGATAACCAATAAAGTTGACCAAAAAATGGGATCCATTTAAGGCTTTTTTTACCAAGGCTTACACAGTTTTCTGGCACCATGGCAGGCAAAGTGAATAAGTCATAGTTATTTTGATGATTTGCTACATAGACGGCAGGGCCAATGTTTTTAGGAGTCTCGTGATATTTAAGCTCTAACTTGACACCTAAAATTTTAGCTACCTTGCAAAACCAACCCGAAATAATATGCACATTATTGGTATGAAACGGCTTAACGATGCATAAAAGCAGACCAAAAACACAGCTTAAAACAATGAATAACGCCATGAAAATTATGCGAAAAAAAGCTAACAAACGAATTCTCCTCGTACTAATCAGCGCGCATTATAACGTGAAAAATGCTATTGCAATAGCTTTAAGCGCACATGTGTACGCTTAAATGTATTTGTGAGTTTTGCTAATAAAAAGGCCTGCAATTGCAGGCCTCTGTTTTTTACTCTGTTACTTCGCTTGGCGACTCATCACTATCATCAGTCTGGATCACTTCAACAACAGCTTCATCAACTCGCTGCAGACCACGTGGTAACTTATTACCTCGTCTACCGCGTTCACCATGATAATGCTCAAGATCAGACGGTTTGAGTGTCAGTTTTCGTTTCCCTGCATGCAGAGTTACGCTACTGCCCTCAGGCACCACAGCCAGTACTTTTACAAACTCTTCACGGGCTTGCACTTTCGCACTTGGGATAGAAATAATCTTATTGCCTTTACCTTTACTTAGCTTAGGTAAGTCGCGCAGTGGGAATAGCAACATTCGGCCTTCGTTAGAGATTGCCATACAGTAGTCAGTTGCTACATCAGTCACTCTAATTGGCGCGAGTAACTCACCCCCTTTAGGAACACTGACCAGCGCTTTACCGTTTTTGTTCTTACTCACCAGATCTTTAAAGTCGCTTATAAAGCCATAACCTGCATCTGAAGCCATTAACAACACTTGGTTGTCTTCTGCCATCACGACATGCTCAAAGTTAGCACCAGCGCTTAAGTTAAAGCGCCCTGTCATTGGTTCGCCTTGACTACGTGCTGAAGGTAAACTGTGGGCATCGGTAGCAAAAGCGCGACCACTTGAGTCTAAGAACACCGCAGGCTGATTACTCTTACCTCGCGCAGAGGCTTTATAACTGTCGCCTGACTTATAACTTAGCCCTTCAACATCTAAATCATGACCTTTACCGACACGTGCCCAGCCTTTTTCAGATAACACAACGGTCACTGACTCAGAAGGAATAAGATCTTTTTCGCTTAGTGCTTTTGCTTCTAAACGTTCAACAACAGGTGAGCGACGATCATCACCGTACATTTCAGCCGCTTCTTGGATTTCTTTTTTCATCAACGTCGACATACGACGCTCAGAACCCAAAATTTGCTCTAACTTGTCACGTTCAAGGGCAAGCTCATCTTGCTCACCTTTAATCTTGAATTCTTCAAGTTTTGCTAAATGACGTAGTTTTAATTCTAAAATCGCTTCAGCTTGAATATCGGTAATACCAAAGCGCTCCATTAATACAGGCTTCGGTTTATCTTCAGTACGAATAATTTCAATGACTTCGTCAATATTTAAGAAAGCAGTTAATAAACCTTCTAAAATATGCAAGCGTGCTAACACTTTATCTAAGCGGTATTGTAAACGACGGCGAACTGTTTCACGGCGGAACGTTAACCACTCAGTTAAGATACTACGTAAGTCCTTAACTTGCGGACGACCATCGAGGCCAAGCATGTTTAAGTTTACGCGGTAGTTCTTTTCTAAGTCTGTGGTTGCAAATAGGTGCGCCATTAATGGCTCAGCCTTGATACGGTTAGAACGCGGAACAATCACGATACGAGTTGGGTTTTCGTGATCTGATTCGTCACGTAAATCAGCAACCATTGGCAGCTTTTTAGCATTCATTTGCGCTGCAATTTGCTCAAGTACTTTTGCACCTGAACACTGATGAGGCAGCGCAGTGATCACTATGTCACCTTGCTCTTCAGTGTAAATTGCACGCATCTTAATAGAGCCACGTCCGGTCTGATAAATCTTACGAATATCGTCTTTCGGTGTGATGATCTCGGCTTCTGTTGGGTAGTCAGGCGCATGCACTAACTCAAGCAACTCTTCGATTTCAGCTTTTGGTTTATCAAGAAGTAAGCAACAGGCACTGGCAACTTCACGCACATTATGCGGCGGAATATCGGTCGCCATACCTACCGCAATACCGGTCACACCATTGAGTAAGATGTGTGGTAAACGCGCAGGTAACACCATAGGCTCATCAAGTGTGCCATCAAAGTTTGAGGTCCAATCAACTGTACCTTGGCCAAGCTCTTTTAATAAAACTTCAGAGAACTTAGATAAACGCGCTTCGGTATAACGCATCGCAGCAAATGACTTAGGATCATCCGCAGCACCCCAGTTACCTTGACCGTCCACCAGCGGGTAGCGGTAAGAAAACGGCTGCGCCATTAACACCATTGCTTCGTAACAGGCACTATCACCATGGGGGTGGTATTTACCCAGTACATCACCCACGGTACGCGCTGATTTTTTATATTTTGCTTGCGCCGATAACCCCAGTTCGCTCATTGCATAAATGATACGACGCTGTACAGGTTTTAGACCGTCACCTACATGAGGTAAGGCGCGATCCATGATGACGTACATTGAGTAGTTTAAGTAGGCGTCTTCGGTAAAACGCCCCATTGTTTGTTGTTCTATGCCTTGCATCAGCAAGGTATCTGTATCACTCATTAACGCTTACCTATTTTTTCTTAGCACTAACACGATAGATCACGTTAGCAAAGTCGTCTGAGATCAATAAGCTGCCATCTGCAAGCTCTGCAAATGCAACTGGGCGACCAAATGTTTCTTCGTTTTGCATGAAACCAGTGATGAATGGGGTGTATTTAGTAATACGACCTTGATCAACATTCGCTAGCATTACTTTATAACCTGACTTTTTACTACGGTTCCAAGAGCCATGCTCGGCAACAAATAATTGTTCTTTGTACTTAGCAGGGAACTGCTTGCCGTTATAGAAATGAATACCCAGTGGTGCAACATGGGCACCTAATGCAAGGGCTGGCGATTTATAGTCAGCAATGCTTTTGCCTGCGCCAAATTCAGGATCTAAAATCGCACCGGCGTGAACATAAGGGAAACCATAATGCGCGCCCTCTTCGCCTTCACCAACACGGTTAATTTCGCAAGGTGGGATGTCATCACCCATCATGTCACGGCCGTTATCGCTGAACCAAAATGCATTTGTTGTAGGGTGATAGTCAAAACCAACTGAGTTACGCACACCTTTGGCGATCGTTTTAATTTCTTTGGTATCAACATTTAAAGAAAAGATACGACCGTATTTGTCGTCTTCAGCGCAAATGTTACATGGCACACCCACTGGCACAATTAACTCACCAGTTGGTGCAAAGCTAATGAACTTCCAGCCGTGGTGACGATCTGTTGGGAACTTATCGTATACCACTTCGAATTTAGGATCTTTTAGATTTTTATCAATGTCTTTAAAACGAATAATACGTGACACTTCAGCCACATATAAATCACCATCTTTAACAGCTAAACCGGATGGCATTTCAAGGCCTGTGGCAATCACAATCTTTTTATCTGCTACACCATCACTGTTGTGGTCAATTAATGCATACACGTTACCTGCTTTACGCGAACCCGCGTAAACAATGCCTTTTTTTGATACCGCAATTTGGCGTGCATTTTCAACATCATCAGCAAATAAGCTAATAGAAAAGCCATCAGCGACTGTCAGCTTATCAAGAATATCTTTTGCCATTACTGGCGCTGATAACAAGCTCAGCGATAGTAAGGAGGTCAGTAATTTTTTCATTTTTGTCTTGCCCTTTAATTCGTTGCTAGCAATTAGGTTGCTACACCCTTTATTAAACTTCTGCGCGGTTACCGTGATCTTCTAACCATTGGCGACGGTCTGATGAACGCTTTTTCGCAAGTAGCATGTCCATCATCTCCATAGTTTGCTCTTCTTCATCCAAAGTAAGCTGTACTAAACGACGCGTATTAGGGTCCATGGTCGTTTCGCGCAGTTGTAATGGGTTCATTTCACCTAACCCTTTGAAGCGTTGCACGTTCACTTTGCCGCGTTTTTTCTCTGCTTCAATGCGCGCTAAAATACCGTTCTTTTCATCTTCATCGAGGGCGTAATACACCTCTTTTCCGATGTCGATACGAAATAGCGGTGGCATCGCCACATAGACGTGACCTTCTTTTACAAGCGCAGGGAAATGGCGAACGAACAGTGCGCATAACAAGGTAGCAATGTGTAATCCATCCGAGTCAGCATCGGCCAAAATACAAATCTTGTTGTAGCGTAGGCCAGATAAATCACTCGAGTCTGGGTCAATGCCTAGAGCCACTGAAATATCATGCACCTCTTGCGATGCTAAAATCTGCCCTGACTCAACTTCCCACGTATTTAAAATCTTACCGCGCAGCGGCATGATTGCTTGGAATTCACGATCGCGTGCTTGTTTTGCTGAACCACCCGCAGAGTCACCCTCTACTAAAAACAGTTCAGTGCGGTCATTATCTTGAGCGCTACAGTCAGTTAATTTACCAGGTAACGCAGGGCCTGAGGTAATGCGCTTACGGACAACTTTTTTGGCAGCACGTAAGCGGCGCTGTGCATTTGAGATACATAGCTCAGCTAATAATTCAGCAGTCTCAGTGTGCTCGTTTAACCATAAGCTAAATGAGTCTTTCACCACACCAGATACAAACGCCGCGCAAGAACGAGATGATAATTTCTCTTTTGTTTGGCCTGCAAACTGCGGATCTTGCATTTTTACCGACAACACATAGCTACAGCGCTCCCAAATATCATCAGGTGTTAGCTTTACACCTCGCGGTAGTAGGTTTCTGAATTCACAGAATTCACGCATTGCTTCAAGTAAACCTTGGCGTAAACCATTAACGTGTGTACCACCTTGTGCAGTAGGGATTAAGTTTACATAGCTTTCTGCAATGGACTCACCGCCTTCAGGTAACCATACTACAGCCCAGTCAGCGCCCTCTGTTGAGCTTGAAAACTCACCAATGAATGGTTCTTTTGGTAGTATTTCAAAACCTTTAACGGCTTCTGTTAAATAGTCTTTTAAGCCAGTTTCGTAATACCATTCTTGGCTTTCTTTGGTTTGCTTGTTAGTAAACTTGATACGCAGGCCTGGGCATAATACCGCTTTGGCTTTTAATAAATGATTAAGCTTAGTAATCGAAAAATTAGCAGAGTCGAAATAGCTGGCATCAGGCCAAAAGCGCACAGTTGTACCTGTGTTACGTTTGCCCACAGAGCCAATGACGTTTAAGTCTTCAACCTTATCGCCATTCTCAAAGGCCATGCGAAATTGCTGTGCATCACGGCGCACAGTAACTTCAACACGAGTCGATAGCGCATTTACAACCGAAATACCTACCCCGTGTAAGCCACCCGAGAATTGATAGTTTTTATTTGAGAATTTACCACCGGCGTGCAGCTTGGTAAAAATAAGTTCCACACCCGGAATACCTTCTTCTGGGTGAATATCAATCGGCATACCACGGCCGTCATCGATAACTTCAAGGGAATTATCTTCATGAAGAATGACATCTATTTTTGTTGCATGACCTGCCATTGCTTCATCGACACTGTTATCGATAACCTCTTGACCTAAGTGGTTAGGACGAACCGTGTCGGTGTACATACCTGGGCGGCGTTTTACGGGTTCTAACCCGTTTAAGACTTCAATTGCTTCGGCGTTATAATTTTGCTGACTCATAGTTTTTATATCTTTTATGCGCTTAGCTATGTTTTACGTGATTTTAAGAAAATCTACAATACTTGCAAAGGTTTGTTCGAAGCCGATAAAACTATGATCGCCTCCAAATTCAACGTGTTGCTTACACTGAGAATAATAGTTAACCGCCTGTTGAAAAGGCAGTACTTCATCGCCCGTTTGCTGTAACAAATAAAGCAATGAAGGAGTGTCTAATTGCGGCAAATATAAACTGCGCAATGCATCCATGTGACGAGTATCAAGTTCGTAATGACTATCTTGATACGGGTTATAATTTGGCCCTAAATAGTTATCGAGTAACTCAAATGGCCGAACCGCAGGGTTTATTACCACCGCAGGTATCGAATAACGTTGCGACAAATAAGTCGCATAAAAACCGCCTAATGAACTTCCTAGTAATACAGTATCATCATTTAGCAGTTGTTCTAATTGTAAAATTGCATGTAATGGTTCATGAGTTAATCTTGGCACCTGATAATCAACATCAAATTGTGCCATATGCTCACCAAAACGAACGGCTTTATAAGACTTCTCTGAGCTATTAAAGCCATGAATATAAATTACTCGTTTAGCCATACTACATCCGTGCTTAAGCGTAAGTTTTGTTGCTCATCAATTGTTAAGTTGATAACTCTAAATGCGGGGCCTAAATCGTCTTGCTGCCACGCCATCGTGTGTTTGGTAAATTGGATTGAGCTGGCCGGTGTCGCATACACACTAAGGTCACGGTAGGTTTGCCTGTACTCATGATGCACATGACCATGGAACACGCCAACACAATGCTCAGTATTGACGCACATATTTAAAAACTGCGGGCCATTTTCTAGCATATGTTTATCTAAGTAGGCTTGAATGGGTAGCGGATTATGATGACAAAACACCACGCTAGGTACCTGCCCTATTGCTTGGTTTAATTCATCTAAATGCGTGTGTGTTACCCAACCTGCTGGTGTCGGGCCTTTTGAGTTTGCCAACAGCAACTGCCCACCTAAAAAAGTAATACATTTATTACTTAAAATTTGCGGACTCGTAAGCTTTTCATATTCCGCGAGTTCATCATGATTGCCTGGTAGCCAAAACACCGGACAACTGAGCGCTGAGTCATCAATTAACTTAGCAAAAAGTTGATATGACTCGCTGCTGTGATCTTGTGTTAAGTCACCACCAAACACCAGACAATCCACATCTAACTTGGCAATAGCCTGTAAGCAACGCGCAAAATACGCCGCCGTATTCACGCTAAAGTATTCGCCCCTTGTGTCTTTTGATAAATGGCTGTCATGATATGGGCAACTTTCAATGCTGTTTTATCAAAATGGTAGGCGTAACTAAACCAAGCCATTATTTACATCCCAATTTAAAACTGCACGGCCGTTTTCAACACAGGCCACCAGCCAGTCATATAAAAAGGCGTTAAGCTGATATTTTTCATCTTTTTGATGCATATTCGGATTAGGGTAAGCATAGGAAGGCTTGATGCGCTGATGAAAATCATGATGCACAATTTCAGCGACTTTCGCATCATGATACATGCGCACAGTTAAATACAATGGCTTAACCGAAGGTAAATTACCCGTCTCTTGGCTGATAGAAATATCTGTGGTGTATTTTGCTGTATCGTCAACTTTAACCGTAAAAGTACTGTGACCTAATTGCACTTTACGCTCCTGACCGACGCGGCGTTCATGAGGTAAGAGCTTAAGCGCACGCACGTAATTATGCTCACACAAAGTTAAGTA
The DNA here is from genome assembly GCF_002964625.1 of Pseudoalteromonas sp. T1lg21. Lineage (NCBI taxonomy): Bacteria > Pseudomonadati > Pseudomonadota > Gammaproteobacteria > Alteromonadales > Pseudoalteromonadaceae > Pseudoalteromonas > Pseudoalteromonas sp. T1lg21. Next base: position 261,614 of record NZ_PQBX01000001.1, on the reverse strand, counting down.
CTTAGGTAAGCTTTGAATATAACGCTGCTGGGCACTGACGTACGACAAAATAATCCCCTATGAGTTTTTCCAATCAGACAGTATACGTTGCTTATTCAGTGCTAACCACTGTAATGAGATAACTGTCGCTGCATTGTCTATTTCACCCTGTTCTAAGCGCAGCATAGCTTCATCGTATGACATTACATGGGTTTTGATATCTTCATCTTCATTATCTAAGCCAAAAATACCGCCTTGATACCCTGCTAAGTCAGTACGTGCTAAATATAAATACAAACGCTCAGTGGTGCCGCCGGGGCTTGAAAGATATGACATCATAAATTCCAGCTCATCAAGCTCAATACCCGCTTCTTCAAATGCTTCGCGCTTAGCAACCTCTTCGTAATCAGTGCTGCCATCTGCCATACCAGCAATACACTCAAGTAACCAAGGTGACTGCTTTGATGCGAGCGCCCCGATTCTAATTTGTTCGATTAACAAAACTTGGTCAGTCGCAGGGTCATAAGGAAGTACAGCAACAGCATGGCCGCGCTCTAAAATTTCGCGTTTAACTTCAACCGATTTACCACCTGCAAACAACGCATGATGAAAGCGATAGGTGTTAATTTTAAAGAAACCATCATAAACACGCTCAATTGGCTTTAACTCTATGTCATCATGGCTAAATTGTGAGATTGCTGATATTTTCATTCACTATTTCCTTCACGTTTTAAGTAAATGTTACGGCCAATTATATTCTGTTACACTTGGACATGCAGATTTACGTAATTTTTTTTTGGTTATTCATTAAAAAAGAGTACCATGGTCACAGTACAAAATTGTCTAAGGACTGAACGAACAATGAAAAAAACACTACTCGCTGCGCTGATTGGGTTTTCAAGCGCACTGACTGCAACAGCAAGTTACGCTGAAGACTTACTACAAGTTTACGAGATTGCGACAGCAAACGATCCTACCGTACTTAAAGCAAAAGCCCAAGCAGATGCGCAAGCCTTTGAGAGCGATCGCGCGTTAAGTGCACTATTACCACAAATTGGTTTAAGCCTTGGTTACCAATCAACCAAATCAGATCTTTATGACGGTACTGATGCAACGGGTTATACCGGTTATGACTATGACCCTGATGAATTCAGCCGTGGTATTAGCTTAAATCAAACACTGTTTGATTTAGGTGCATGGAATTCACTGGGTATTGCAGATAAACAAGCATTACAAGCAAATGCACAATATGATTATGCTCGCCAAGACCTAATTGTTCGTGTTGCTGATGGTTACTTCAACGTACTCAGTGCAATCGATAACCTTGAGTTTGTTCAAGCTGAAAAACGCGCTATCGAGCGTCAATTACAACAAACTAAAGAGCGTTATGCGGTAGGTTTAACTGCAATCACTGACGTACATGAAGCGCAAGCGCAGTACGATAACTCAGTAGCACAAGAAATCGTTGCTAAGAACAGCGTTGAAACAGCCCGTGAGCAACTTCGTGAAATCACAGGCAAATACCACGCAAAACTAGACATGTTGAATACAGATACGTTTTCAACGGTTGCACCTAACAAACAGTCAACTGACTACATTGAAATTGCAAAAGACAACAACTTAAACCTGCAAGTTTCAAAAGTAACGGTTGATATTGCTAAAGATCAAATCGACTTAGCAAAAGCTGGCCACTATCCGAAGTTAACGTTAAGCGCTTCATACGGTGACAGCCTTACTGATCTAAACAGCAACTCACATCAGCCACGTGAAGACAGTGCGAGTATTGGTGTTAACTTCAGCCTACCTATCTACTCAGGTGGCGCGACTACAGCAGCGACTGATCAAGCTCGCGCATACTATGTTGCGGCAAGTGAAGATTTAGAAGCAAGCTTACGTGCAGTAACTCGCTCAGTGATCACATCGTATAACCAAGTGGTATCTGACATCGCGACTTATAAAGCGCTGCAACAAGCTGTTGTTTCTGCTGAAAGTGCACTTAAAGCAACTGAAGCTGGCTTTGAAGTTGGTACACGTACTATCGTAGACGTATTGATCAGCACGCAAAACCTTTACAATGCAAAAAGTAACTTAGCAAACGTTCGCTACCGTTATGTTGTTTCAACATTACGCTTGAAACAAGCTGCTGGTACGCTTACTAGCGAAGACCTTGTTGCAATTAACCAAGGTTTAAAAGAAATCTAAGTATTTCTTCTATATAGTCCTTACTCGAAAGCCAGCCTCGTGCTGGCTTTTTTGTATTTTTAAGGACATACAGTTAAACTAGCTTTTTTATTTTTAGAGATTTTTTTGTGGTTAGTTCATCTCCTTTTAAAGCGTCTTTTTTAGGCCCTCGTTACTGGTTAACTTGGATTGGCGTGTTCTTTTTATACCTTATCTCTTGGTTACCACATAAATTACAACTTGCACTTGGAAAACTGCTGGGCCGTTTAGTCCATCGCTTTATGAAGCGCCGCCGTCATATTGCAGAGGTCAACATTCGCTTATGTTTTCCTGATATGCCTGAACATGAACAACGCGAATTAGTCCGCAAAAACATGGAAAATACCGGTATTGCAATGATGGAAACCGGCATGGCTTGGTGGTGGCCAAATTGGCGTATCAATAAAGTATTTGGTTCAGTTAAAGGCTTGGAGCACTTTGAAAAAGCTCAGCAATCAGGTAAAGGCGTGCTGTTACTTGTGCCACACTTTTTACACTTAGAAATGGCGAGCCGTATTATGGGTGTAAAACACCAAGGCATTGGCTTTTATCGTCCTCATAATAACCCTTTGATGGAATATTTCACGACTAACGGTCGCCTTCGTTCAAACGAATATTTAATTGGCAAAAAAGATGTCAAAGGCTTATTGCAAGCACTTAAAAATAAAAAGGTTTGTTACTACCTGCCAGATCAAGATTACGGCCGTAACCGCTGTGAGTTTGCCCCTTTTTATGCGGTAAAAGAAGCAGCCACAACAACGGGAACGCTGTTATTTTCAAGTAGCCGTAACTGTGAAACGGTAAGCTTAACAAGTCGTCGTGATAAGGATGGTCGCTACCACCTAGAAGTATTACCTGCTCTTGAAAACTTCCCAAGTGGCGATGACCTTGCAGACGTTACTCACGTAAATCAGCGTATGGAACAAGCCATCGATTTAGCACCTGAGCAATATATGTGGCTTCACCGCCGCTTTAAAACTCGCCCTGACAAGAACGCACCTTCTTATTACAAGTAGAGTGACATTTTGCTGTTTATATGGTTTTATTAAGCTAATTAACAACAAGAGTATTAGAAATGTGGTTTTGGGTTAAGCATTTATCATTAGCTTTTATTTTGATTGCTGCTGCTATTTACTTTTTATTTGGTAGTGGTCCTGTATTGGACATGAAAGATACCAAAAATGCTGCAGCACAAGGTTTATCGCGCTTTTATGCAGCGCTACGTAACCAAGTGAATGACAAAAATAATGAGCGCGATAAATACGTTCTAAAATTGCCTACGCCTGAAACCAGCTTAGATGTCGCGCTTTTTGAACGCGAAAAAGTCGTCGAGCCTTCATCACCAAACTGGACTGGTGACATCCAACCTCGCCGCTTTGAAAATGGCAATACTTTAAAAGATGTACTGTCTGACTATGCCCGTCACGAAGACATCGTGTTGTACTGGTATTTAAGCAAAGACTATGTTGTAAAAGATCATTTTCGCGTTGATAGTAACTTTGTTTCAACACTTTACCAAGTTGGTCGCGCCATCAACGATGATTTCGAAAATGAGGTTTACACCTATTTTTGCTTTAAGCAAAGAGCAGCGGTTATCACCGAGCTGCCCTCTGCTTATGTGCGCGAAAACTGCCGTCGCTTAAAAAGCTAGCTAATATCTAAAACACCTCTTGCCACGCCAGACTTACTAAGTCGATGTGCTGAGTTAACTCAGCACGTGGCGCACAACGTCCCTGCTGATTCAAACTCATTACGTGATAACGTGAACGATAGGCAATATACGCAGCCACTAACTCTTGCTGCATTTGCACAGTAATACAGCCTAAACGGGCAGCATCAGCTAAAATGCGCACATTATCAGACCATGTCGTTAGCTCAGGGTACTGCACTGCATTGTTCAACACCAAATATTGAGTGATAAATTCAATATCTGTGATACCACCTCTATCTTGTTTTAAATCAAACAGCTCATCATCACCTTTAGCAAGGTGTGCACGCATTTTTTCTCGCATTTCAACGACATCGGTTTTCAACTTTTCGTTATCGCGAGCTTGGCATAAAACGTCTTTGCGAATTTGAGCAAAACGTTCACTCAACGAGTCTTGTCCGTAAATCATGCGTGAGCGAACCAAGGCTTGATGCTCCCAGGTCCAGGCTTGAGTTTGCTGATAGTGGTAGTAACTTTCTAGATTAATAGCCAATAAGCCCGACGCCCCTTCAGGACGCAAGCGCGTATCTAGCTCATACAAAATGCCTGACGCAGTGCGGGTATTGAATAAGTGCATTAAACGCTGCGCAAGTTTTAAATAAAACTGCCTAGAATCAATCGACTTATCACCATCGGTATAACTGCTGCCATCATGGTTATGCACAAATACCAGATCAAGATCTGAATCATAACCAACTTCAAAGCCACCCGTTTTCCCGTAAGCAATCACCGCAAAGCCCTTTTCTTGCTCTGTCGTATTGGCAGGTTGGCCAAAGCGCTCAACACACGCATGCCATGCAATATTGACCGCTTGCTCTACAATAGCCTCAGCAAGTGCAGTGAGGTGATCGCTTACCTTCATCACACTCAACACACCGGTTGCATCGGCTGCGGCAATGCGTAACTGATGCGTTTGTTTAAACTGACGAAGTGCTTCCATTTGCAGCTCTAAATCGCCATGTTCGATACGCAAAAAATACTGCCTGATTTCATCTTTGTAAGCGGATAAAGGTGTCGGTTTATAAAGTACCTGCGGATCAATCAGCTCATCAAGTAAAATTGGATAACGAGAGATATGCTCGCCAATCCATTTACTATGACAACAAAGTGCAACCAGCTGATTTAATGCCCCAGGATTTTCATATAACAGCTCTAGGTAGGCGGTACGTGAGATGATTTTATTTAACACTTGGCAAATCATCGTAAAGGCATCACTGCTCGCTTTCGCCACGGTTAACTGTTTAAGTAAAAGTGGCATTAATTTATCGAGGATATCACGACCGCGGCTGCCAATTTTCGCTTTTGTTAGACGCGCTTTAAAGTCTTCAAGCGCCACTTGCCAATCAAGGTTAGGTTCACACATCAGGCTCACATCAGTCATTTCCCAAGCGCTAATGTACTCACTTTCACACGGATCCGCCGTTTCACTTTCAAAGCCAATCACTTGCTCGAATTCACCATGCACTTGCGCCATGGTCTGCTCAATACTTGTTAAACACTGTTTAAAGTCATCTTTGTTAAGCAAATAACATAAGCGTTGTTGGTTTAACTCATCATCAGGTAGGGTTTGCGTTTGTTTATCTGCAAAAATTTGTAAGTATTGCTCTATTTTACGAAGGTCTAAATAGTTCTGTGTTAATAAATCGGCCTCTTTACTCGACATCACTTGATTATTAACCAGCTCTTTTAAAGCAATTAGCAGTGACTGAGTTTGCAAGTTAGCTTCACGGCCGCCTCGAACCATTTGTAGCGCTTGCACCACAAACTCTACTTCTCGAATGCCACCTGCCCCTAATTTAATATTGTTTGTGAGGCGTTTTCGGCGTACCTCTTGGGCGATCATTTGCTTCATCTTACGTAGCGATTCAATCACCGAAAAATCAATATAACGTCGGTAAACAAACGGGCGTAGCAATTCATAAAACTCCTTCCAGTAAGGGTTTTCAGTGCCAATTAAGCGCCCTTTGAGCATCGCATAACGTTCCCATTCACGCCCTTGCTCTTGGTAATAATCTTCCATTGCATGAAAACTCATTACCAAGGGTCCGCTTTCACCAAACGGGCGCAAACGCATATCAACGCGAAATACTTGGCCATTCACTGTGGTTTGGTTAAGCGCCATTATGAGCTTTTGCGCTACTTTGGTATAAAACACTTGGGCTTCTACTGAGCGACGACCGCCTTGCGTTGCAACATCGCGAGGATAAGAAAAAATTAAATCAATGTCTGATGAGTAATTGAGCTCTCCCCCACCAAGTTTACCCATCCCCAGCACTAACATGGCAATTGCATTACCTTCATTATCAAGTGGCATACCACTGACTTTTGCGACCTGCGCAAACGCCCACTGGTTAGCACTATCAATGAGCTGACTTGCAAGGGCCGAGATATAAGCAATGCTATCGGCAATTGGATTTGCACAACACAGGTCAAGGTAAGCCACTTTCAACCAATACTTTTCTCGATACAAGCGCAACTTTGCCATTGCGGCACTGTCGTCCAGCTCGTTAATCTCAGTACTGTTTAGAGGCAGTTCAACAGTCCGATTAGCAAGTTCATTGTCATCAAGTAGCCAGTCTTTTAAGTCAGGTTGAGATTGTAAGCAATTCCACGCAAAGTCACTTAAAGACAACAAGTTAATAATTTTATGTTGTTCAGCTTGCCCTTCATACAAGCTCGCAAAGCGGGTTTGCCCCAATTGATAAAGGGACTCGGGAAGCGCGTGTAAATTACTCATTAAATACTCTCTTTTAACTTGCCAATAACCGTACTAGAATGATTATCAAAGAATTATTTAGCAGGGACCTGCATGTCATATTTATCATTATCTAACACTAGTTTAGTCGCGATTGCTATTAGTTTCGCTGTAATTTGCGTCACCATAGTACTGCTACGTATTCTAACGCAAATTAAAGCAAAACAAGCGCTTAAAGAAGAGCTTGCGCAACATGATAATTTTGCCATGGGGATCAGCTTTGCTAGCGAAATCCTGGTGGTCATTACCACCATCGCCTATATTTTTGATGAAATCAGCTTAAGCGCCGCACAGTCTAATCCACTCAAAGTACTTTTACTCATTGTACTTTTGTTTACCTTTATTAAAGTCGGTCATTTAATTCACCGTAAATGGATTTTGCATCGCTTTAACGAAGAAGCAGCCATACTCAAGCAAAATGTGTGTGCCGCCTTGGTCGATTCAGGTATGTTAATCGCGAACTGCATAATTTCTTTAGGTCTTTATAACTGGTGTCATACCCAAGGCTACAGTAGCTTACTTATCGCCACGGTGAGCTTCTTTGTACTGCAAGGGATGTTTGCCCTTGATAGTAAAATTCGTGAGTATCGTTTTGCAAAAGCCAACCAAGGCGCATCACTGCAAAGTAATTTTAATCTCGAAAATACTTCTATTGGGATTCGCTATGCAGGTAAGTCTATTGGCCTAGCACTTGCGGGCTATGCTGGTCTTGCCAGTGCATCATTTATTAGTGGTAAGATGGTAGAAAATTTATTCACTCTCGTATCTCATTGCGGGGCGATGTGGGTATTGCTGTATGTTTTGAGCTACATTATTAAATATATCTCGCTACCTAATATAGACACATCCTTAGAAGTAGATCACCAAGATAACATTGGTATAGCTTGTATTGAGTTTGCCGTTTTCGGTGCAATAGGCTATTTACTAATAAGTATGTTTTCAATTTGATACGGAAGTATTTGAATCGTGAGGCATTATGCCCTTTAAAGTTAATAATTATTTATTAGTTGATATAGATGATGAGTTTAGCCGCGCATTTGCTCAGCACTACTTTGCAAATGCCGAAAATTCGACTCTAGTTGTGGCTGGCGCTAATAGCCGCCACATGGTTAAACTCATGTTCGATCAACTCGTTAAAGATTATTGCTATTGCGATTTTAGTAACGAAATTAGCGTTTCAGAGCTCGCCAGTTATCTACACGAACATCATGATATTCAAGGTGTGCTGATCAATCAGACCGACTATCAACTGGCGAATGATGCACAAAAGTTCATTTATAATTCGCTACACAAAATACGTTACTTAGTACAACAAGATGGGCATAGCTTTAGTTTTATTCCCTGCCCTGATCCTGCTCATATTAATCACCTTTCGTGTCAATCTGAGATTGCTGAAACCACCGCTCATGCTTTAACTGCCAAAGACGAATTTAAATAACAAATAAATAATTGCACCTAAGCCGCTGTATACTTACCATATTGCTAAAATTATTGATAAGTGACAGCCATGCGAGTTCCTCATATTTACCAACCTTCAGCGATTTCTTTAAACACCCCGGTAGCACTTGATGATGATGCCGCAGGCCATGTTGGCCGAGTATTGCGTATGCAAGTCGGTGATAAAGTTTCCATTTTTAATGGTGAAGGAGGTGAATACCTCAGTGAAATTATTGAAGTAAGCAAAAAAAATGTGTTGGTTGAGCCACAAGAATTTATTGATCATGATGTGGAATCACCGTTAAAAATTCACTTAGGACAAGGTATATCACGCGGCGATAAAATGGATTTTACAATTCAGAAGTCAGTCGAGCTTGGTATCACTGAAATCACACCTATTTTTAGTCAGCGCTGTGGTGTCAAACTAAGCGGTGATCGATTACAGAAAAAACACCAACAATGGCAAAAAATTGCGATTGCAGCTGCAGAGCAATCAGGCCGTAACTTTGTGCCTGTTGTGCACCCACCTATCGATATAAAAGAGTGGCTAGAGCAAGCAAGTGATGCGATTAAGCTTACTCTGCATCCACGCGCTGAGCACAGCATTAAAACGATTCAAGTACCCAGCGAAGGCGTGCGCTTTTTAGTCGGTCCTGAAGGTGGCTTTACCGATGAAGAAATTGACATAGCTAAACAGCAACACTTTGTTGATATTCGCTTAGGGCCACGTGTTCTGCGAACAGAAACAGCCGCTCTTACAGTATTGAGTGCATTGCAATTGCAGTTTGGCGATTTAGCGAATTGAAAACCGTAAAAACACCCATATATCAAAGTAACAAAACACAGTATGGCATACGACTCTAAGGCAAAAACATGGCAATTAAGTTAGGCATAATCTCTGATCCAATTAGTGGCTTTAATATTAAAAAAGACACTGGTTTTGCAATGATGATGGAAGCACAAAAACGCGGCTACGAAATTTACTACATGGAAATGGATGACCTGTCTCTGCGTCAAGGTCAAAGCTATGCAACAGCTGCCAAAGCCCGTGTATTTGATGATGTAAATCACTGGTATGAATTAGAAGAAAAAGCCACCATTGCTTTAGCTGATTTAGACGTTATTTTAATGCGTAAAGATCCGCCTTTCGATACTGAGTATATCTACGCAACCTACATTTTAGAGCGAGCTGAGCAAGCAGGCACACTGGTAATCAATAAGCCACAGAGCTTACGTGATGCGAACGAAAAACTATTTACCGCTTGGTTTAGTGAACATACACCCGATACTTTGGTAACGCGCAGCCAAGCAGACATTCGTGCATTTTTAGCTGAGCATAAAGATATTATCTTAAAGCCGCTTGATGGTATGGGTGGAGCATCAATTTTCCGCATTAAAGAAGACGACGCAAATATCGGTGTGATCTGCGAAACATTAACCGAGCATGGTAGCCGCTTTGCGATGGCACAAAACTATATTCCTGAAATCAAACAAGGCGATAAACGCGTACTTGTGGTTGATGGTGAAGTAATGCCGTATTGCCTAGCGCGTATCCCACAAAATGGCGAAACACGCGGTAACTTAGCAGCAGGTGGTCGTGGTGAAGCACGCCCAATTAGCGATTCAGACCGTAAAATTGCAGAGGCTATTGCACCAACCCTTAAAGAAAAAGGCCTGATTTTTGTTGGCCTAGATATCATTGGTGACCGCTTAACTGAAATCAATGTGACTGCACCAACCTGCGTAAAAGAAATTGAAGCGGCATACGACATTTCAATCACTGGCCACTTATTTGATGCCATTGAAAGAAAACTGAGCCATACTTAATTTAAACAGTAAAAGGGGCGACTTATGCAGTCATTAGAGAATCATTTCTTAATCGCAATGCCGAGCATGCAAGACCCTTTTTTTAAACGTGCAGTCACTTATATTTGTGAGCACAATCAAGATGGTGCGATGGGCTTGGTGATCAACCAGCCTATCAACATCACTGTGGGCGAGCTACTCGATAAAATCGAAATTGATAACGACAAAAGCAAGCAAGCAGCGGGCTTTGCTGTGTATGCTGGCGGACCTGTAAAAACCGATCGTGGGTTTGTATTGCATTCGCCTAAGCCAGGTTATGCGTCAAGCCAAAAACTCAGCAGTGACATCATGATCACCACCTCAAAAGATGTGTTAGCAAGCCTAACCACTAATGAGGCACCAGATCAGTTTATTATCACACTGGGCTATGCTGGTTGGGATCAAGGTCAATTAGAGCAAGAGCTGTTAGAGAATTCGTGGTTAATTATTAAAGCAGACCCTGAGATCATCTTTAACACTCCCGTTGAAAAACGCTGGGAAAAAGCAGTCTCTATGCTGGGCTTTGATGTTAGCCAATTAAGCTCTGAAGCAGGCCACGCCTAACTTTATATATTTTTAAGACTATGACAAAACGTACTTTTAAGCCGCTCGGTGAACGCACCGTTATGGGCTTTGACTTTGGCACCAAAAGCATTGGTATTGCCATTGGTCAAGAACTCACAGGAACGGCTTCAAGCTTACACGCAGTGAAAGCGAAAGATGGTATTCCTGATTGGCAGCTGATTAAAAAGCAAGTTGACGAGTGGCAACCAGATTTAATGGTGGTTGGCTTACCGCTCAATATGGATGGCACCAATCAAGAAGTCACTTTCAAAGCCAAAAAATTCGCTAATCGCTTACACAATCACTTTGGTATCCCGGTTGAAACACAAGATGAGCGTTTGACGACTGCTGATGCCAAAGCTCGTTTATTCGAACAAGGTGGTTATCGAAACCTTGGCAAAGGTAACGTTGATAACATGTCTGCAGTAATCATTTTAGAAAGTTTCTTTGAGCAGTTTTATGGTGACTAACGGGCTTTGTTAATCACAGTATTGCTGTTTAAATCTGGAATAAAGCCTGCCTCTCGGTAGGCTTTTTCAATTGCGCCTGTTTTACGTAGTTGCGAAAGCCCCTTTTGAATTGCAGCAAAAGCCGCTTTGCCATCGGGGTGACTCTTCGAAATAATAAAATGACGGCTATCATTGAGCTGGAGTACAAGGTTTGGCACTGCAACCAGTTCAATATTTTCTAAACTATAACGGTTATTGAGACTCGGCATCAGGGGCATCATCATAAAATCAACCCACTGCATCGATACAGTGCGGACTTGCCCAAGCCACTCATCTTCTCTGAGCAGTTCTTTTAGTGGCAGATCCGATAACGTTTGCCAATCGGTTTGCCAGCGTGGTGTTGACACCGCAGTTAATTGTTTAAAGTCGGCAAGCTGTTTTACTTTAAGCACTTTTTTGTTGTTCGGCGAAGTAAATATGCCCGCAAAATACTCACCATTTCTAATGACAGGATCTGAGATATATACTGACTCTGCAAGCTGCTTTGCATCAACAGACCAAACACTATCGAAGCTTAATAGTAATTGGCCATCCTCTAACAACTTGGTATTACGATAATTAACATTCCCTTTGTGGTAGCGAAATGGCTTAGTAAAACCACCTAAACTCAACGCTTGTTGAGCGATGATCATATCAACGACGTCGCGGCGAATGTAAGCACCACTAAAGTCTTTAACTTCAATGGGCTTACGACCATTCAAAAAGCGACTGTAATCGTCATAAACATCATCGCGAATAAAAATAACCACGCTTTTATTGTCATTACCGTATACGTGAAACGTACTCAATAATAAAAATAACCAGCCGATTAAATTTACTCGCAGCAGCATTTATATATCACTCTTACCATCAAGGCCATCGATAGTCACACCTTGTAAGAAACCAGCACCACTTTGTTCATTGTTTTGCAGCTTAATCATTAGGCGTAAGTCATTTGGCGAGTCAGCATGGTGCAGCGCATCAGCGTAGTTAATACGACGCTGTTTATAAAGCTCAAATAACGCTTGGTCAAAGGTTTGCATGCCCATTTCTTTCGATTTAGCCATGGTTTCTTTGATAGAGCCGATATCGCCACGCTTGATGAGCTCTGCCACCATCGGTGAATTTAGTAGAATTTCGATAGCAGCGACACGCCCTTCCCCATCAGCAGTTGGCACCAACTGCTGCGCAACAATGGCGCGAAGGTTCAGTGCAAGGTCGTACTTTAACTTATCGTGCTTTTCTTTAGGTACTAAGTGCATGATACGGTCAATGGCTTGGTTGGCATTATTCGCATGCAGTGTTGCCACACACAAGTGACCGGTTTCAGCAAAGCTAAGTGCGTATTCCATGGTCTCTTGTGAACGGATCTCACCAATTAAGATCACATCAGGTGCTTGACGCAGTGAACTTTTCAGTGCTGATTCAAAGCTTTCTGTATCTAAACCAACCTCGCGTTGAGTGATGATACTTTTACGATGTTCGTGGACAAACTCGATAGGATCTTCAATGGTAAGAATATGACCACGTTGATTGCGATTACGATAACCCAAAAGCGCTGCTAATGACGTAGATTTACCTGTGCCTGTACCACCCACAAACAGCACTAAACCACGTTTTGCCATGATCACATCGGTTAATGTTGATGGCAAACCAAGTTCATTCACATCAGGAATTTGCGTAACGATACGGCGAATAACCATACCGGCTCTATCACGTTGCCAAAAGGCTGAAACACGGAAACGGCCTTCATCGGTTGCAATCGCAAAGTTACATTCTTTAGTGTCATGAAACTCTTTGCGCTGTTTATCGTTCATTGCAGACTCAACTAAAGCGAGTGAATCTTCATCAGAGAGTTTTTCATCACTTAAAGGCAACAGTTCGCCGTTTACTTTTGCACTGACAGGAAGCTGGCTCGAAACAAACAAGTCTGAGCCTTTTTTGTCGATCATGACTTGTAAAAAATGATTTAAAGGTAAAGACATTTTAAATAGCTCCGTTAACCACCAAACTGGGTTTTATCTTGCGCTTTAGCTCGTGCATCATTGGTTGTAATAATGCCGTAGTTAACTAAGTTTGCTAAACATTGATCCATGGTCTGCATACCATGCGATGCACCGGTTTGAATTGATGAATACATTTGTGCAATTTTATCTTCACGGATCAGATTTCGGATAGCCGGCACACCAATCATAATTTCGTGTGCTGCAACTCGCCCACCACCTACTTTTTTAAGTAAGGTTTGCGAGATTACAGCGCGTAATGATTCAGATAACATTGAACGTACCATGTCTTTTTCTTCACCTGGGAATACGTCAATGATACGGTCAATGGTTTTTGGTGCTGATGTGGTATGCAAGGTACCAAACACCAAGTGGCCTGTTTCTGCTGCGGTCATCGCAAGACGGATTGTTTCAAGGTCACGAAGCTCACCCACTAAGATAACATCCGGGTCTTCACGAAGTGCGCTTCGAAGTGCATTGGAGAAACTATGCGTGTCACGATGAACTTCACGTTGGTTAATAAGGCTCAGCTTATTATCGTGCACGAATTCGATTGGATCTTCGATAGTTAAAATATGGTGATGTTTAGTTTGATTAATATAATCAACCATCGCCGCTAAGGTCGTTGATTTACCCGACCCCGTAGGGCCTGTAACCAACACTAAACCACGTGGGTTGTCGGCAATGGTTTTAAAAATATCTGGGGCACCTAAATCATCCAGTGTTAATACATCGCTTGGGATAGTACGAAACACCGCAGCCGGGCCACGGTTTGAGTTAAATGCGTTAACACGGAAACGCGCAAGGTTTGGTACTTCAAATGAAAAATCCACTTCAAGATTTTGTTCGTAGTCCTTACGCTGATTATCGTTCATAATATCGTATACCAGACTATTTACATCTTTTTGTTCTAATGCTGGAATATTAATACGACGCACATCACCATCAACACGTATCATAGGTGATACGCCCGATGACAAGTGTAAATCCGAGGCTTTGTGTTGCACACTAAAGGCCAATAATTCGGTAATATCCATTTATGACTCCACAACCAACTGATAATTATATGGTTACAATAGCAGAACGACTTACATCCGCCTACGCAAGAATTGCTCAAGCTGCAAAAAATAATCATCGCGATGAGCAATCAATCAGCCTATTGGCTGTTTCAAAAACAAAACCTGCAGACGATGTGATTGCCGCCTATACGCATGGTCAACGCCAGTTTGGCGAATCATACGTTCAAGAAGCAGTCACAAAGGTCACAGCATTGGCTGATTACACAGACATTATTTGGCACTTTATTGGCCCTATTCAATCAAATAAAAGTGCACAAGTAGCCACACATTTCGATTGGGTACAAAGTGTTGACCGCACAAAAATTGCAAAACGTCTTAATGAGCAACGACCAGCCGACAAAGCCCCGCTCAATGTATTAATTCAAGTTAATATTAGTTTAGAAGAGGCGAAGTCAGGCTGCCACCCAGACGAGCTAATGGCATTGGCCGAATTCGTCAATCAATGCCCTAATTTGTGCCTGCGTGGTGTGATGGCGATTCCTGCCAAAACCGACGATGCCCAGCTACAATTACAATATTTTGAGCAATTAAGCGCTTGCTTTGATAAACTAAAGGCCCAATATCCCCAAGTAGACACCTTGTCGATGGGTATGAGTAACGATGTTGAAGCGGCGATTGCAGCTGGTTCAACCATGGTACGCATTGGCACGGATATATTTGGCCAACGAAATTAAAAGGTGATAACAGACATATGTCAGACAAAAAAATCGCATTTATAGGCACGGGTAACATGAGCTACGCCATCATTGGCGGCATGGTAAAGAACGGTTTTGCAGCTAAAAACATCATTGCAACCAATCGCAACCAAGACAAATTAGCTAAGGTTGCTGCTGATTTCGGGGTGCAAACTACCGCGGATAACAACGCGGCACTTCGCGATGCAGATGTGATTGTCTTATCTGTTAAACCACAAATGATGGGCGAGCTTTGTCAATCATTCCAAGATTCTGGCGTTGATTTTAGCAACAAACTATTTATTTCAGTGGCTGCCGGTCTTACCGTTAAACGATTACGTGAAATGCTAGGCCAAGATGTAAAAATGGTACGTTGCATGCCAAATACCCCTTCACTACTCGGTCGCGGTGTTTCTGGCCTTTATGGCGCGGGTGAAACCGCTGAAGAACACGAGTTTGTGCAACAAGTTTTTGAGTGTACAGGCATTGTTGTGTGGGTTGAGCAAGAGTCACAAATCAACGATATCATTGCTGTAACAGGCTCATCACCTGCTTACTTCTTCTTATTTATGGAAGCTATTGAAGAAAAAGCCAAAGCACTTGGTTTTAGCGATGAAGATGCACGCCGTTTAGTACAACAAACCGCACTGGGTGCAGCCGAAATGGCGCTGTCGCAACAAGACATCAGTATTTCTCAGCTACGTGCAAACGTAACCTCTAAAGGGGGTACAACTCACGAAGCGGTAGAACATCTGAAATCACAAGGTTTAGTCGGTACTGTTGCAGATGCAATGGATGCCTGTATTGCTCGCGCTGAAGCGATGGAAAAAGAACTTTAAGCTTACTTTTTGAAGGTAAAACTATGCAAGCCATGCACTTTTTAGTTGGGATTATTTTTGATCTCTTTTTAATGGTGGTCCTTTTACGCTTTTGGTTACAAGCGGCAAAAGCTGACTTTTACAATCCTATGAGCCAGTTTGTGGTGAAAGCCACTTCGTTCGCAGTGAACCCTCTACGTAAAATCATCCCTGGAGTGGGTGGCTTTGATATTGCTTCATTAGTGCTTGCTTATTTAGTTGCTGTAGCAAAACTCAGTGTTATTTTTCTGATGTTTTATAATGCTTGGGCGCCGGGTCCAGTATTCATTCAAGCATTTATGACAGTGATCAAAGAAGGTTTAAACTTATTATTTTGGGTATTAATTATTCGTGCTTTACTTAGTTGGGTAAGCCAAGGCTACAACCCAATTGAAGCTGTATTCCACCAGCTAACTGAGCCAATGTTACGCCCAATTCGTAAGGTTATTCCGCCACTCGGTGGTCTGGACTTATCAATCTTAGTGTTGATTATTGGTCTACAGTTTTTACAAATTCTATTAATGGATTTTATTGGCTAAGCGTTTAACGTGAAGCAGTAAGGGGCCGAAAGGCCTCTTTTGTTAAGTGAGATATACCATGAAGCAATTTATTTATTTTTCTTTGATTTTATTAAGTTTATTTACAAGCTATGCCAAAGCAGATGAACAAGCAGGCGCTCAGTACAAGGTACTTGGTCCTTGGGAAGTTCACTACATTGCATTTCCATCGACCTTCATTCAGCCAAATATCGCCAAAAACTACGACTTAGACCGTAGCCCTAATAAAGGGATTATCAATATTTCGGTATTAAAAAATAGCGACAAATCAGCACAAACAGCTAGCTTAACAGGCACAGCTCGTAACCTGCTTGGCAATAAAAAACAGCTTACATTTAAAGAAGTTGTTGAAGGTGATGCAATTTATTACCTTGCACAAATCGATTACAGCAACGAAGAAATTTACCGTTTTGATATCGAAATTAATCAAAATGGCCAAGTACAGACGCTGAAATTTCAGCAAAAATTTTACGTAGATTAATAGACCTATGAACAACACCTTGGTTTTAGCCACGGGTAATCCTGGCAAAGTAAAAGAGCTGGCAAGTATGCTCAGCCCACTTAATATTAACGTGGTTCCACAAAGTGATTTTCAAGTACCTGACGTACCAGAGACAGGCACCACATTTGTTGAAAACGCCATTATTAAAGCGCGTCATGCGGCAAAGATCACAGGTTTACCTGCGATTGCCGATGACTCAGGTCTGGAAGTCGACGGCCTAAATGGTGCGCCGGGTGTGTACTCTGCACGCTTTGCCGGAGCGGATGCGAGTGATCAAGATAATATCGACAAGCTATTAAAAGAGCTTGCTGATAACCCAGTTCGCAGTGCGCGTTTTTGGTGTGTGTTAGTACTAATGCGCCACGCCGACGACCCGACACCACTTATTTGTAGTGCCAGTTGGGAAGGCGAAATCACCCATAGCCAAGATGGTCAGGGTGGTTTTGGTTATGATCCGGTGTTTTATGTGCCGTCTGAGCAATGTACTAGCGCTCAGTTAACTAAAGAGCAAAAAAATGCCCTTAGCCATCGCGGCCAAGCTTTAAAACAACTACTTGCGCAATTGCAGCAAAAAGGCGGCCTGTGAGTTTACCGCCTTTGAGTTTATATGTGCACGTGCCTTGGTGCGTGCAAAAGTGCCCATACTGTGACTTTAATAGCCATGGCCAAAAAGGCACGATCCCCGAAAAAGAATACGTTCAGCATCTTATTGATGATCTCAAGGCCGATTTACACTTAGTACAAGGGCGTAAAATCCACAGCATCTTTATTGGTGGCGGTACCCCGAGCTTATTAACCGGGGACGCTTATACTCGCCTACTTGGCGAAGTCGACAGATTAATTGGCTTAAGCGATGACTGTGAAATTACCCTAGAGGCAAACCCAGGCACCGTCGAAACTGGTCGCTTTAAAGAATATGTTGCCGCTGGCATTAATCGTATTTCGATTGGTGTGCAAAGCATGCAAAACGACAAGCTAAAAGCCCTTGGCCGCATTCATGGTGCTGATGAAGCAAGCTACGCTGCTAAGCAAGCGCATCAAGCGGGACTAAACAGTTTTAACCTTGATTTAATGCATGGCTTACCCGGACAATCTCTTGAAGATGCCTTGGGTGACCTTGAAAAAATCATTGCCCTTAATCCTCCCCATATCTCTTGGTATCAGCTAACGATTGAGCCAAATACGCAATTTGCTTCAAAGCCACCGACCTTACCTCATGATGACATCCTTTGGGATATTCAAGAACAAGGTCAAGCTTTACTAGCCGCAGCAGGTTATGAGCAATACGAGATTTCAGGCTACGCCAAGCCCGGCTACCAATGCCGTCATAACTTGAATTATTGGCGATTTGGCGATTATCTCGGTATCGGCTGTGGTGCTCATGGTAAAATTACTGATGAAAATAAAGTCATCACCCGCACCGTGAAAGTTAAGCACCCGCGGGGTTATATGGACCTTGCCAAACCTTATTTATACGAACAATGGCAAGTAACCGAAGACGATTTAGCCTTTGAATTCTTTATGAATCGCTTTCGCTTAGTCGAACCTTGTCCGAAAGCAGATTTACCTTTGCTTACAAGTTTGTCACTGCAAAGTCAGGAACAAGCCTTGACCGAAGCAATTACAAAAGGCTTACTAATTGATGACAAAGATAACTGGCAGGTAAGCCAAAAAGGCCATCGTTTTTTGAATGACCTGCTAGAATTATTCGTTTAATAATTATATTTCTAACAACAACAAAGGAATTAAAATGCGTAAATTGACCTTCATCGCTGCGGCGGTAAGCGTTGCATTACTTGGTGGCTGCCAACAAATGCAAGAGCAACCAACGCCTGCGCCAAGCGTACAAAGCCAACCTGTTCAAAGTGAAATCGATAAAGCAAATGCTTTCTTCGAAGATACTTTTAACCGTGACGTAATGAAAAGCCCTGTCTACCAAACATACATGGGTATCAAAAAAGATTACGATAAATGGGATGATGGTAGCGAAGAGCGCGTTTTAGCTGACTTTGAACAAACTAAAGCTGACTTAGTTGCATTGAATGCAATTAATCGTGATTTATTAGATGACGCAACAAAAGTAAGCTACGACCTTAAAAAACAAGACTTAGAAAACGAAATTGCTGATTTCAAATGGCGTCATTACAACTACCCTGTGAACCAAATGTTTGGGGTTCACTCGATGATCCCTGCGTTTTTAATCAACCAACATCAGATTGCTGATGTATCTGATGCAAAAGCGTATATCTCGCGTTTAAATGGTGTACCAGCGGTCATTGATCAATTAATCACTGATTTAGAAGTACGTGCAGATGAAGGTATCATCGCGCCTAAGTTTGTATTCCCACACGTGATTGATTCAAGCAAAAATATCTTACGCGGCGCACCGTTTAATGATGGTGAAGATTCAACATTACTTGCTGACTTTAAACGTAAAGTTAACGCTCTAGAGATTGCAGATAACGAAAAATCAGCACTTATCAGCGATGCTGAAAAAGCCCTAAAAGCGGCTCTTAAACCTTCTTACACTAAGCTAATTAACTTTTTAGCTCAGTTAGAAAAACGCGCAGATGACCGTGACGGTGCTTGGAAATTCCCTGACGGTGAAGCGTTCTATAACAATGCGCTAGCACGTACCACAACAACTGATTTAACAGCGAAAGAAATTCACTCTATCGGGTTAGCTGAAGTTGCGCGTATTCACGACGAAATGCGTGCAATCAAAGACAAAGTTGGCTTTAAAGGTGACCTTAAAGCATTCATGCAATTCATGAAAACTGATAAGCAGTTCTACTACCCGAATACCGCTGAAGGTAAACAACGTTACCTTGATGAAGCAACGGCCCTTATCGATAACATGAAATCTCGCCTAGATGAGTTATTCATTGTTAAGCCTAAAGCTGACCTTAAAGTTAAAGCTGTAGAAGCATTCCGCGAAAAAGCAGCAGGTAAAGCGTTCTACCAACAACCTGCGCCAGATGGTTCTCGACCAGGTATTTATTACGCAAACCTATACGATATGGAAGCAATGCCAACATACCAAATGGAAGCACTTGCATACCACGAAGGTATTCCAGGTCACCACATGCAAATTGCTATCGCGCAAGAACTTGAAGGTGTGCCTAAGTTCCGTAAGTTTGGTGGCTACACAGCGTATGTTGAAGGCTGGGGTTTATACTCTGAGCTAGTACCAAAAGAAATGGGCTTATACGAAGACCCTTATTCAGACTTTGGTCGTCTTTCAATGGAATTATGGCGTGCATGTCGCTTAGTTGTAGATACCGGTATCCACGCTATGAAGTGGACGCGTCAACAAGGTATCGACTACTACGTAAATAACACACCTAACGCAACCTCTGATGGCGTTAAAATGGTTGAGCGTCACATTGTAATGCCTTCACAAGCAACGGCATACAAAGTAGGTATGTTGAAAATTTTAGAGCTTCGTGAAGCGGCTAAAGAAAAACTAGGTGATAAATTCGATATTCGTGAATTCCACGACGTCGTACTTAAAAATGGTGCTGTACCATTAAACGTACTTGAGAAGTTTGTTGACCAATGGGTTGCTAAGAAACAAGCAGCTTAAACAATAAAGACTTGAAAAAGGCCGCTCAGCGGCCTTTTTTATTTATTTAAACAAGTAGTTGAGCTATAAATGTATAAATAATAAAAAACGAGTATTTTCATGCAAAGCGCTATAGAGCAATTGAACAGCCGACTTCAGCATCACCAATTAAAAGAACTCATTGCCGATTACCAAAGTGTTTCGGGGGTTTTGCAAGCGGCACAATTACAACACATCTATCAATTAGCGTGCAGTAGTGAAGTTAAATACTTGTTTTTACAAAATGTTGCAGCGCATTTACTCGAAGCCAGCCCGCTGCCAAGTGAAGCGGTTGCCTTGATTGATGATATCGATAAACTAAGCTTTTTTACTCCGGGGCTTAAGTTTCAAAATGCCTTTTGTATTACCGACAACCAAGGTAACACCCTACTACATCATTTATTTACGCAGTGCCAAGCAGATAAACTTCCCTTTAATTACTTGCGTTCGTTAATGTTATTTGAAAGCAACGAAAGCTTAGGCGTTGCGTTAAAAACATTAAATAAGCAGCATCTCTCTCCAATTGGTTGTTTTATAGCACTAAACAGCACGACTCAAATGCTAGCCAAACATGAATTCTCTGCGTTATTAGCCATGATGGAAGTCGACCAAAGTCACAGCCCTAGTGCAGTCAGCGCCTTGGTAAATACCCTTAAGCAATTCTATGGTACCAATCAACCAACGAGTGCCGACAGCAAAGTGCTGCTTTGCGCGGCCTATTTGCAAGTGCCAACGGCACAGTTATTAAACGCGCTTAATCAATAACCCGATGAATAAGGATGTTGTTAAAGCGTTTTTATCGCTCAGTAGTTTTACCGCTCTTAATCATGGTAGCCGTATTGTGCTCACCTTGTGTCTTGCAAGGTTATTAAGTAGTGATGAATTTGGTACTTTTGCGGCGTTACTCGCACTTTGTGAAATTCTTTTGTTACCTGCGAGTATGGGCTTTGCATCGTCTTTAATGCGTATTAGCTATCCGCTCTACAAGGCTCAGCAACATGAGTTATTACGGGGCTTAAAACACGTATATTTAGCTGCATCGTGTTTATTCGGGGTGATTTTTGTCGCTGCGGTGGTGATTAGCTTTCAGGCTATTTCACCGCATCAAAGTGCCAAAGAGCATGTAGTTTATTTACTGTTACTGGTGCCGATTGGCGCTATTATGCAAAGCCAATCGGCTTTTTTAGTGGCGTTAAATAAACCTAAAATAGGCCTAATAACACAGCAATGTATCTTTGAATTATTAACCGCAGGGTTTTGTTTCTTAGTTTATTTGATACGTGGGGACTTATCGTTAGTCGAGATTTGTATCTTGTTGTTTTGTAGTATCTTGTGTGTAGTCAGCTATCAATATTGGCTAATCAAAAAAATGATCGTCGCAGGGACTGCCCGCTACCAAACTAAGCAATGGTGTAAAGACTCCTTGATCATGCTCGCCAGTGGCGCAGGCACCGTATTAGTAGCAAAACTCGATGTATTATTGGTGCATCACTGGTTTGGTGCACAAGGCGTGAGTATCTTCTTTCCTGCGGTAGTGATCGCCGGCTTACTGACGATTTTAGGCAATGCGGCCAACCAATATTTAAAACCCATTTTAATGGCTAACGAAAATACCGAACAGCAACTGAGCGAGTTAATGAAAGTAGTGTGGCGCTTTAACTTTGCCGCTATATTGCTACTCGCCTTGCTCGCAAAACCACTACTCAGCCTCTATGGCGAAAGCCAATTACAAGAAGGGTTTTGGATTTTAATGCTGCTGTTACTCGGGCAATTGTTACTACCAGCGAGAATTTTAGCGAGTAGCATGATCAAATTAAAAGGCAACCCACTCATCAACTTGTACGTATTACTAGGCGCAACCAGTGTCACCGTATTGATGGCTATAATTTTAAAAGATCAGTTTGGCTTAATGGGCGTGGCTGTTGCGTTTAGTGGTGGCTTTATGCTTGGTGCGCTATGCCGCATGGTGATTGTGTGTACACGCATGCGGCTGCCTTTATCTGTGGTATTGGGTTTAGTCAGATAAATAATATTCGACACTGGTAACAACACGTACTTTTTTCAGCTGAGGTGTATTTGAGTCTCTATCAGAAATTGAAAACTGGCCTTGGTGGGCGGTTTTAATTTTACCCAGCTTAGACTGTGAATCTTTAGCAAATTTCAATGCTACTTCACGGGCTTTTTCGGTTGCCTCTTGAATCATATTTGGCTTGATTTCATTTAAGCCATTAAACAAATACTTAATACGCGTTTCGTAGTTATCTTGCACTATCGCGATACCTTGCTTGGCTAATTGGCTTACTTCGCCTAACGCATGCTGTACTTTTTCAATATCATTTGAATAAACAATCACATTGCTGCGAGCAATATAACGGAACTGCTGATTCTCGCCGCCATATTCACGGGCTTGTTTATCAATAATTGACTGACTACCAAGACTAATTTCTTCGTCGCTAAAGCCATGCAGCTTTAAAAAGGCAACGACTGCATCACTTTTCTCTTCAACCCGCCCCACTAATTTTTCAAGGTTGTTATCGGCATCAGAAAACTGCAGTGGCCAAATAACGGTGTCGGCTGGCACTTCCATTTCGGCTAACCCTTTAACATGAACAGTGCGCTCCATGCCTTTCACATCAAGGGCTGCACTTTTCAAAATAAAACCTAATCCAAGCAAACCAACCGCCAATGCACACGCTGCAATAACGATATTAAATGGTTGCGCTTTATTCATGCTTTTCTCCTTGATGTAGGTCACTGTTTTTGACTCGAAAAGTAGTTATAAACAGGTTATCTTATGAGTATAACTTTTAATACTTTAGAAGCGTGTCGGTTCTAGTTTGGGTGTATTAAACTTAACAGACCCTGAAGTTTTAACAAACAGCGCAAGCGAAGGAAACAGCATGAGCGTTAAACGTATTAGCCAATTTTTTAACCCTAAATCAGTCGCGGTCATTGGCGCCTCAAATTCCCCTAACCGAGCGGGCTTTGTGGTTATGCGCAACCTTTTACAAGGGGGCTTTAAAGGCCCAATCATGCCTGTTAGCTTAAATCACAGCGCTGTACACGGCGTATTAGCCTACCCGAGCATTGCTGCACTACCTAAAGTGCCTGATCTTGCGGTTATTTGTACTAATAAAAACACCTTAATCAACATCATTAATGAGCTTGGAGAGCTTGGCTGTAAACATGCAGTGGTGATTGCTGCGGGTTTAAACGCCGACCAAAAGCACGCACTGAAAGAAGCAGCTGCTGAGGCTAATGTCTCTTTACTTGGGCCTAATTGCTTGGGCTTGCTGATTCCTCACATTGGCTTAAATGCTAGTTTTTCGCACACAGTTGCAAGCCCAGGAAAGCTCGCTTTTGTGTCGCAATCGGCCGCGGTTTGCTCAACGATTCTTGATTGGGCGAAGAACAAAGAGATTGGCTTTTCATATTTTGTGTCTGTAGGTGATTGCCTTGATATCGACTTTGATGAGTTACTCGACTTTTTAGGCCGCGATGCAAAAACCAAGGCTATTTTGTTGTATATCGATAATATAGAAGATATTCGCAGCTTTATTTCTGCAGCGCGAGCCGCTGCGTTTAGTAAACCCGTCATTGCTATTAAAACCGGTAAAACCAGTGCCGGAGCCCTTGCTGCAGAAATACACACTGGTGGCAAACAAAGCTCAGATGCGGTCTATGATGCGCTATTCCAACGAGCGGGTATGTTAAGAGTAAACGACTTACGAGAGCTTTTTGCTGCTACACAAACGCTAGCAATGCACCCCAAACTACTTAAAGTCGAGCAACTGACTATTTTAACCAATGGCGGCGGCCCAGGTGTCATGGCTGTGGATACGCTCTTGCAAAGCTCAGGAAAGTTGGCAGAGCTTAGCGACGAGACCAGAGCTGCGCTTAATAAAGTGATTCCGCAATCAGAAATGACCTCGAATCCGGTGGATATTTTTGGTGACTCAGCGCCAAGACGCTATCAACAAGCGTTAGAAATCTTGCTGCAAGCCAAAGAAGTTAAAAACCTGCTGATCATTCACACCCCTTCTGCGCTTGCACCGAGTGAAGATTATGCAGAGATCATTGTTGAAACCTTAGAGAAAATCCCGAAGATGGCACGCCCTTATGTTATGACGAACTTTATGGGAGAAGATGCCGCGTATGCTGCGCGTAAGGTCTGCGCTAATAATGCCATTCCGACCTACCGTACACCTGAAGGTGCGGTTGGTGCGTTTATGCACTTGGTAAGTTATCGTCGTAACCAAAAACATTTAACGCAAACGCCAGAATCGAACACCGATGATGCAAAGATAAATAAAGACGCAGCACGCACTGTAGTGAATGAGTTTTTAGCCGAAGAGCAAAGCTATCTATCAACCCATGAAGCAAGCCAAATTCTCACTCATTATGGTATTGATTGTATTCAAACTGAGGTTGCTTACACACCAACAGAAGCCAAAGAGCAAGCCATTGAACTGGGTTTTCCGGTAGCGTTGAAACTTATTAGCCCAAGTATTCCTTCAAAATCAGAAGTCGGTGGTGTGGTCCTTAATTTAAATGATGCGCAAGAAGTTGAACAAACAGCCTTTGCTATGCTGCTACGAATCAAAAACACCTACCCTGATGCCCATATAGAAGGTTTTTCACTGCAAAAGATGGCGCCACGAGCGGGTGCTAATGAGCTACGTATCGCTATAAAAACAGAACCTAACTTTGGCCCGGTGATCTTACTGGGTGAAGCAGGCACCGGACTTGAATTCGCTCAAGCAGCAGTGGCATTACCACCACTGAATATGAACTTGGCAAAATACCTGATTGCTGCGGCGCACGATAAAGGCGTACTTAAAGACCGCGTACTACCAGAAAAAGTCGATAAATACCGTTTATGTGCCCTACTCACCCGTATCTCGCAGCTGGTTATCGACCAACCTGATATCACTAGTGTTGAGCTAAACCCTATTTTAGCCAGCAACGGGCAGTTTTTGGTACTTGATGCAACCATTGGCCTTAGCCGTTATAAAGCAAAAGCGAACCGTAAACGCTTGTGTATTCGCCCCTACCCGATTGAATTGGTGAAAGAAGTAACCCTTAAAAACAATACCAAAGCACAGCTAAGACCTATCAAACCGGAAGATGAGCAAGCACACTTAGAGTTTGATCAATCATTGAGTAAAGAAGACAGATATAAGCGCTTCTTCGGTGAATTACCGCAATTCAACCATGATCAGCTCGCAAAAATGACGCAAATTGATTATGACCGAGAAATGGCGTTTATTGTCAGCCAAGAGCAAAATGGTTCAGCCTGTACATTAGGGGTATCTCGTGTATTGATGGATCCAGACAAGCTCGATGCGGAATTTGCAATTGTGGTGCGCTCTGATTGCCAAGGTTTAGGGCTTGGCACAATATTAATGAACGCGGCAATTGAGCATTGTAAAAACCAAGGCGTTAAACAAATTGCAGGTATCACCTTGCCAGAAAACACCGGCATGATTGAACTGGCACGAAAACTCGGGTTTAAGATCACCCGCGACTTTGAAGAGGGCAGCATTAACATGGTGCTAAAACTTAACTAAAACTGGATCACTATTTTGCATCGTTTAAGAAATTACACTGCACGAGTTTTTGAAGGTAACGGTAAATATCGACGTATAGGACGCGCACTCGACGTATTTTTGATGTCGCTGATCATGGTCAATGTGGTGGCAATTGTGCTGGAGTCGGTTGGCCCTTTAGCAAAACAATATCATCACGAATTTTTAATGATTGAGCTGATTTCTGTCGGTATCTTCACCTTAGAATATGTGCTCAGACTTTGGTCTTGTGTAGATAAAAGCGTGCATAAAGAAAGCCCATTAACAAACTCAAAAATTCGCATTAGATATTTCTTTTCGCCGTTGGCGCTGATTGATCTGATCGCGATTTTACCCACCATTCTGATGGTCTTTGTGAGTGTTGATTTACGCTTCTTACGAGTGCTTAGGTTAATGCGTATCTTTAAACTGACCCGCTATTCAAGGGCGATGCAGCTATTATTAAATTCATTTAAAGAAGAAAGCAGCTCACTGCTTGCGGCATTTTTTATTATGGCTGTGGTCTTGATCATTGCCTCATGCGGTATTTATTTAATTGAACACGATGTGCAGCCCGATAAATTTGGCTCTATTCCTGCTGCGATGTGGTGGGCCATGGTGACATTAACAACCGTTGGTTATGGCGATGTCGTACCTGTGACTCCCCTTGGTCGCTTATTTGGTGGTGCCATCACACTAGTGAGTATGGGCATGGTGGCTATTCCAACCGGTTTGTTGGCCTCAAGCTTTTCTGAGCAGTTACGTAAACGCAGACAAGTGTTTACCGATGCTGTCCACGAAGCCGTTGAAGATGGGCATTTATCGCCAGTTGAAGAAGAACACTTAGAAAACTTACGTTACAAACTGGGTTTAAGTCAGCAAGAGGCGAATAAAGCGATTCATAACGAACTTAAAAACCGCAATCGTAACTTATATTGCCGCCACTGCGGAAAACGCCAAGATTAACGAAAAGGGTAAAGCCTTGGCTTTACCCTAAAAATTCCTCATCCCATTGAGTATCTAAAAGCGCTTTTACTTCATCACCTGCCACAGGTTTGCTAAACAGATAACCTTGGAAATATTCACAGCCTAAAGTGCGTAAAAATTGCAATTGCGTGTGGTTTTCAACCCCTTCGGCTACACACTCTTTCCCTAAGCTTTTTGCCAAGGTAAGCGTTGAGTTGATAATCGCTTCATCACCTTTATCGACCCCGATGTCGTTGACAAAACTCTTGTCTATTTTCAGCACATCAACCGGAAAACGTTTCAAATAGGTCAGTGACGCATAGCCTGTAC
Source organism: Pseudoalteromonas sp. T1lg21 (assembly GCF_002964625.1). Classification (NCBI taxonomy): domain Bacteria; kingdom Pseudomonadati; phylum Pseudomonadota; class Gammaproteobacteria; order Alteromonadales; family Pseudoalteromonadaceae; genus Pseudoalteromonas; species Pseudoalteromonas sp. T1lg21. Next base: position 234,479 of record NZ_PQBX01000001.1, on the reverse strand, counting down.
CAAAGTCATCCATATAAATACGACAGCCTAGGGCTTTGAGTTTTTCCATACTTTGCTGCGCTTTATCTGAATCATGCATCATTACTGATTCGGTGATCTCAAACACTAACGCGCTTGCAGGCACTTTAATTGCGCTTATTGATTGATGTATTTTCTCAACTAGATTCTCGCTTTCAAAATCGAGGGCAGAGAGATTTATAGAAACATATAGATCAGGATGCGTGATACGCCACTGGCGTAGCTCAATTAATGCTCTTGAAAGGGTTTGCAACATAATTTTGGTAATTAGCCCTGAGCTCTCTGCAGCATTTGCAAAGTCTTCTGGTTTATATTCATCATTACTAGGCCAACGTAGTAACACTTCAAGTCCTGCGACTTTACCTGTTTGTGCACTCACGATTGGCTGATAAAAATTACAAAACTCGTGCTCTTGATAGGCTTTGCTTAGCTGAGATTCAAGATGCAAAGTACGCTGCACTTGCAAGTTCATTTCTTGCTTATAGAATTGATAACAACTCTCGACATGACTTTTCGCGTGATACAGTGCCACATTAGAGGCTTTCAGCAATGCTTTGGTATCCTTTGCATCATCTGGGTAAACAGCAACACCAACGCTAAGGTTCACTTTTACAGCTTGCTGGCTCAGTTCAATATGGGTATCGACACAATCCATTACTTTTGCACATAACAGCAGTAGCTCATCAAGCTGCTTAAAATCTTCAGCAAGGATCACAAACTCGTCACCATCGAAACGAGCCACGCTATCTTGTGGGCGCAATACGAGCTTTAAACGCTTAGCAACACGCTTAATTAATTCATCTGATTCCTCACGTCCGAGCGAATCATTAAAGTGCTTAAAGCGCTTAATATTAACGTTTAATAAGGCGACTTTTGTTTGATGGTAATCAGCTTGTTCAATGGCATGAATAACCCGATCATTGAATAAGGTTTTATTTGGCAGCCCCGTCAAAGCGTCGTAATTGGCCAGTAAATGCAGCTCGCTTTCAGCCAGCTTTTGCGCGCTAATATCGGTAACAATAATGACGTAACTATCAAGCTGGCGATTACTGCCCGCCACCGCGCTAATTTTTATTAATACTTGGCGTTTCTCACCGCTGGCAACTTCAACCACATCTTCGGCAGAGAAATGCTCGCCCGATTTCAACGTTTGCATAATACGCAGATAATGAATACGGGTAGAGATAGGCATACCAAGTGTGAGCGAGCGGCTAGAGCGAGGCTCTGCAGGGAAACCAAAGGCATCTTGGAATGACTTATTGGTAGCACGAATACGCAGGTTTTTATCTAAGATAAACACCCAGTCACGGGTTTGTTCAAATGCCGCACCAAACAAGCGGGCATTTTCTTCAAATACCAGTTCGCGAGTCATATTCGTGTAAGTGCCAGCAACTTTTTCAGGGGCGCTGTCTTGCCACTCAACCACTTTGCCAAAGTCTTTATACCAACGCCAATTGCCATCAGCATGACGTAATCTGTAAGTGCAATTGAAATAGCCTTTTTGCGTTGATAAAAATTCTAACCACTCTAAACGGAAAGTTTGTTTATCATGTGGGTGAATCTTGGCTAAATAATCATCTAAATTAACGCTGTCAGTTTCATAGCCTAACTCATTTTTAAGACGCGGCTGATAAATAATCGGGCTTTGCGATGACCAATCCCAAACCCCAGAATGACTGCCTTCAAGAGCAAGCTTCAATCGCGCTTCACTCTCTTTACTTTCTTTATGGGCAGCTAGCAGTATTTGTTGCATACGGTTACGTCTAAACACCCAAGCAGCAACAAACAGTGCAACCAAAATCACATATAAAACTATAAAGTGTGGCGCACGCCAAGGGGGGTATTTCACTTCGATATTTAAAATAGCGGGCGGCGTTAAATCGCCGGTTAGTGGATCTTTTGCCCATACCTTAAGGTGGTATTTTCCTGCACTGAGTTTTGGGAACAGCACCCGGTTGTTATTGCGGGTATAGGTTTTTTGACCATCACCCAGTTGGTATTCATAAATGATACGTTCTTGATAGTTAAATGCCATCGCCGAAAAGGCAACTTCGAGGCCTATATCATCATGCTCAAGGACAACACTGTCGATTGGCTGTTTTAGCTCAGCGGGTAAATCACGAGACATTAAATCAAGGTTGGTTATATTTACGTGATCAATCAAAGCTTGCTGATAGTGGTTATCCATAGGGTAAAAATAGGTAAATCCTTTTAGCGTACCATAGACAATTTGCCCCGACTCAAGCTTAGTAAATGCCCCACTATTAAACTCGGTTGAGAATAACCCTTCTGAGCCAGTAAATTGCTGAAAATGTAAATTATCTGGGTTCAGTCGCCAAAGTCCTTTGTGGCTACTCATCCAGATCATGCCTGCTTCATCAAGCACCATGTCGTATAACAAAGTACCTAACTTATTCTTCTCAAGGTCGATGGTATAAATATGTTCGTAGGTGCTGGCGTCTAAGCCGATTAATCCAAAGTTTGAAAGCGATAACCACAACACATTGTTGTTATCTATGATGTAAGACATCACATTCACAGCAACATTTTCATGCTGTTCAGGCACTTTGTAAATCGTCGAAAGCTCGTAAGTTTTGGGATCAACTTGATAAAGAATACCCGCATTATAAAATAATGGCGCATCAGGCTTTGAAGATAACGCTGGTAAAAACCCGTAGGCTAAAAACGGCTCAAATTCATCAAATTTACCGCCTAATCTGGTTACTTTTTGGCTATCAATATTATAAACAAACATGCCGTAATCAGGATGAACATAGTAAAGATCGCCCGATGGCATCAACAATATGCCGTGCACCCAATCGTTAATTAAAACCTGATTATCGGGGTTTGCCGCTTTGACAGGCGTGGCCTGCCCGGTTTTCGGATCAAAGCTTAAAATGCCGCGATTAGTATGCAGCCATAACTTATCTTTGTAGGGCATAACTTGATAAACACTAAACTCAGTGGTTATTAAGTCAACCTGATAATCTTTCAAAAACACTTCACTTTCGTAGGTTTCTAAATCAACCGCTGTTAAGCCATTATGGGTGGCAAGCCAAAGACGATTTTGAAACTCAGTAATACTCCAAATTGAGTGATGAGATAGCCCATCGCCTTTTAATGAATTGGCGGTCACATTAATAAAATTGTAATTGTCGTATGACTGATAAAACGCCCCATCATTTTTAGTTGCCAGCCACATTCCACCAGAGCGGTCTTTCACAATATCAATAATGCTGGTGTCAGCTAGTGTGTAACCACTTTCTTTTAAGCGCATATTCTTAGCTAACTCACCTGTTTCAAGGTTATATTCAAATAACCCTTTGTCAGTGCCAAGCGTAATCGAGTTAGCCTCTGGAATAATCTTCCAAATATTTAATTCACTGATGAGTGTTTTATTTTTAAAGGCGATGTCTGGGGTATCAAACATTGCTTTTAAATTACTAATATCAACCTGATAAAGGCCTCTAACAGCACCCACTAGCAATGTTTGTTCATTGATAATAGCGAATGATTTGACATAATTTTGATAAATATGAGTTGGCTCATTTTGCAGATGATCAAGCTTACGGACTTTTCCTGATGCCAGCTCATAGACATAAGCACCATTACTGGTACCCATAAAAATATAACCTTGGTACGCGAAAAGCTCACGAATAACACTGCTTTTTACACGTTCAGGTATTTCAAAAATAGAGGTGATTTTTTTCGTTTCTAAGTCTAGTTTGGCAAAATCCCAGCCACGCCCTAGCCATAGTGTTTTGTCATCAACAGCCACCATACTAAACACCGACTCAATAAAAATTTGCTCTTCAGTGGTTGGTTTAGCAATAAATTGCTGATAAGTATCGGAAGTGGGATCGTAACGGAACAAACCCGCTTGTAGCGAAGCTATCCAAATATAGCCTTGTGGATCTTGGTAAATACGGTCAATGATGGCATCTTCAAGCTCACCATTAGGGCCTTTAATATGGACCACCTGATAACCATCGTAGCGATTGAGGCCACCTTCAGTCGATAACCACAAGTAGCCACTGTTATCGATAAGCATGGTGTTTACATAACTCTGCGATAAGCCTTCACTGGTTGATAAACGTTTTACCTGCGAGATAGCGGGATGGCTAAACAAGCCACAGGTCAAAATAAAAAATAACGTTATACTGGAGAAGAACTTAGTCATTGACGTTCCAAATTGCTAACTTGGCACTGTGTCACGCGTAAAGTGCATCGCAACTACGTTTCGATGCGCATATACCTCAAACAACGATTGCAAAGAATTGGGTAATGTTAATGCATAGTTAAACCCATTTTGTAGATAAAAATCAATCAGATTTTGGTACACGAAGGTAAAAACCGTCCCTTTTTGTGATGCAGTTAGGGTAGCAAGTAATTGTGAAGCAATTTTTTGACCCCGCCACATTTCATCCACATAAAGGGTTGATAAAAATAACAGCCCAGCTTGGTTTTGAACTCGGCAAGCGGCAATTATTTCTGTCTCTTTGTAGGCAACCCATACTTGGTCAGCTTTGGTCGCTCGACCGCGTGTCTTGTGTTTATCATAAAATTTATTTACTAACGGCGTTTTAATTGGCTCAAGTAAACAAAATCTAAACGCAGTCATGGTTAGCTCATTAGCGAAAGGTAATGCTCAAACTGCTGCTTTAAGAACGCTTGCTCAGATATTGGACGACTATTTATTGCAGTATAAACACCTTCACGGGTGTTTTTACCACGCTTTATTTGGTAAGCCCAAAAAGACGCTTCGTAATCCAGTTGAATTTGATATTTTTGCTCTCGTGGCAATTTACATAGATTGAAACTCATACTTTCTCAGCAATAAAATTTTAATTTAGCAAGTATAACAAAATTAACAGGCTTTAATCCCTTTTATTAGTTTAAAAGCCCGCGTATAAACTTGATTTTGGAAACACATATCAGTAAATTAACGAGCAATTTATGTACGCAAGGAACGCATGTTGTCAAAATATCTGAGTCACAGATTCGCCTTATTTTTGCTGTTTTTTTGCTTCTCAAGTAGTGCCAGCACCAATTTACTGATCTTTAATCGCCCTGCCGATACACCACAAGCTCGCTATGTTATTGATTTAATGAAAATGGCATACAAAGAAATTGGCTATGAAATCCATAAATCGATTTTAATCATCAAAATGCACTGGTTGCCGCAAACCAAGGAGTGCTTGATGGACAGCTAGGCCGTATTGCTGATGTTAAAGATGATTATCCTAATTTATTGAAGGTGGACTACCCACTTTTTGATTTTAATTTAGTGCTACTGAAAAATTGCCGACAATGTCAATATGAAGAACTTAAATCGTTAGCAATTCAGTCAAGCTACCCGGCGGCTCAGAGTTATATCGATAACCACCCATTTGAAGGCGATGTGATCAAGGTTAGAAATGTCACTGCGCAGCTTAACTTACTGACGCAAAAACGTGTTGAAGGGACCATCTTGTTAGACTTTTTATTGTCGACTAAGCACCCTGGCTTTGACCAAACAGCCTTCCATAAACAAGTTTTAATGCCGATGAAGAGCTTTCATTTTGTTCATAAGCGTCATGCGGCAATAATACCGCAACTGACCAAAGTACTTAAAAAGCTTGATGAAAACGGCACGGTGCAATTTTTAAAATCGAAATACAACCTCAGTAAATTTTAAAAATCAAAGCCACCTTGCTCAGGGTTTGTGTGTTGTTGCTCTGCCTGCTGTTTTTTCTGAAGGTAACGTTTATAACGCTGTTGGCATAAGCTAATGACTTTACGTTTTTCTGCATTGGTAAACTTATTCCAATAAAAACGCTCGTCACGACTACGGTAGCAACCTTTACAATAGCCCCGGTTATTAACTTGGCATATCCCTTTGCAAGGGCTTGGAATTTCAAATATTTCAATTTGTTGCATCACAAATGCCGGTTAATAAGTAATAGTAAAAGTATAGCCTGAAAATTAACCATAAAAAAAGCCACTTTAAAAAGTGGCTTCTTAAACTATCTGTTTCGCTTACTCAGATTCGCTTGTGGCAAGTTCTGCTTTACGATGAAAAGGCTTAGCATACATAGCTAATACCAAAGGTTTTAACTCCTCTGGCACTTTCGCGATGCGCTCGTTAAAAGCTGCTGCATCTTTTTCATCAATCACAGCTTGCGTACAACCACCCGCTATATAGTTACCTGGGTGTAAGAAAAACGAATCAACAATTTGCTGATCAATGGTTTTTGCCAGCTCTTCAGGCGATTCACAGCCAGACTCAATTGGCTCACCAAACGCTAAATGTACATGCCCTTTTGCTGTACTAAAACCTTCAACAATACTAGCAATGTCTTCACCCTGCTGTTTCACATACTGACCATGTTGCTGTTTGTGATAAAGCTCTTTCGCTTTAGCAATCGCGCAAGGCTCGTATTGATAAGAAATAGACACTGGTACAATTTTTAACTCGCGAACGTACTCAGCAAATTCTTTCTTCTGCTTGCGACCTTGTAACTGCAACATTTTAAGTAAGGCTGGATCTGTTTGGTCAAAACCGTCTTTTGCTCGGCCTTCTTTTTGCGCTATCCAAATTGAGTGGCCTTCAGCAAGTGAGTCATAGATATAAGCAGACAGCTGCGACAACGCTTTTAACATCTCTTTCGGAGCTTTCGCTGAGCGCTTTACAATAAAGCTTTTGTTTAAACGCATTAACTCAGTGATATAAGGAATTTGCAGTAAGTTATCACCAATTGCGATGCGAACTGTCGGCATGTTGTGCTTGAACAAGCCCCAATTCACCAACGCAGGATCAAGCACGATATCGCGGTGATTAGAGATAAATAAGTAAGCTTGTTTTGGGTCTAGTTTATCGATGCCCGAAAACGTTACTTCTGAAGTCGTACGGGTGATTAGTTTATTTAAATAATCAGCCACTTCATGCTGAACTTGCTCAACCGATGCGGTGTTGCCCCACTTTTTACGCAGCTGACTGCGCACTAATGGGCGAGTAATAAATGGGAAGTTCGATAAAAAGCGCGGTAGGTTATACTTAGCGATTACATCTACAAAGGCATTATCAGCAATCAAACGCGCTACTGAATCAGCTACTTCATCATCATTGTAAGGTCTTATGTCGGCGTATTTATCCACACTTTCACTCATTAAAAACTACTTAAGTTAAAAAACGGCACGCAGAGCGTGCCGTTAAAAATAATTGGCGGATTATAACTCAGGCAATTTTAAATGCGAACCGAGACGCGGTAGTTAACCAAGTTAAATGCCAGTAAATTTAAAAAAATTATTTTACAACAAACAATTACGCAATGCTCTTACCAGTTTGAGACGACTTTTTTAATACCATTTTTAGCAGTAATCTAAGGATTAAAATTGCCAATACAATACCTGCTATCAGGCTTAACCAATGTGGTAGAACTTCATGCTCTTCACCCATCATCGGCGCCACCACAAAACCATATTGCGCCACTAAATAATCGGTTAAAAAGCCAAATGCCAGCGCCGTACCAATCACCCCAATTAGGTAGGCAAATACCGCACGCTTGCCAAGCTCTTTTCCAACCACACCAAGCGTTGCAATGTTGGTTGCCGGCCCTGCCAACATAAACACCAGCACCGCCCCTGGAGACACACCACTGAGTAATAAGCCTGCCGCAATAGGTGTCGATGCAGTCGCACAGATATACATAGGAATACTGATTAAAATAACCACCAGCATCGCAAAAATACCATTACCCCACTGGCTTAAAAAAGATTCTGGAACATAAGTTTGTACCAGAGCAGCAAAGAATAAACCGATCATTAACCAAATCATGGTGTCTTCAAGCAGCTTGTTACAACTAAAGCTCACCGCACGTTTCAGTTTGCTAAAACGACTTTCAACGGCTTTAGTTGACTGCTCACTGCTACAACAGCTTTTCTGCGAAGGTGCTGCTTTTTCAGTTGCGCAACTGTGTTGTGGCTCCTGAATTGGTTGCGATCCCTTGCTACTACAACAACTTGTTGTTTTAACAGGCTCAAGCTCTTGAGGTGTTTGCTTACTACAACAACTTTGTGCGGGCTTAGCAGTTGCCTCTTTACTGCAACAGCTCGTTGTGGTCTTATGCTCAGGTTGTTTACTACTACAACAAGAGTCTTTTTTAGTAGTTTCTTGATCTGATTGTGTACTTTGCGGTTGATGAAGTTCACTGTCTTTGCCCACTAAGACACCGGCCACAATGGCACTGCACACGGCGGCAATAGGACGTATCACCGCCATAAATGGGCCAAGCAACACATAAGATACCGAAACCGAATCGACCCCAGTTTCAGGGGTTGAAACTAAAAATGCCGTGGTGGCACTTTTTGACGCCCCCGCCCTTCTTAAACCAATAGCCGCAGGGATCACACCACATGAACACAAGGGCATTGGAGCACCAATAAAGGCTGCTTTAACTGTGGTCCATAACCCTTCTTTGCCTAAATGCCGATTAAGAAAGTTAGCAGGCAAATACACATTGAGAAGACCCGCTATGAATAAGCCCAGCATTAACCAAGGCGCTGAGAGTAAAAATAGATGCCAAAAATTATTGAGTAAGTCCATCGATATCCTCCAGCGTCGTTAGTATTGAACAGTTTTCAGCAGGCTCTTCGCCGCCACAACATTTATCTGCTAATAATGAAAGTGAGTCATAAAAGCGAGTAAGCTCTGCAATTCGTTGTGCAACGAGATCGCGTTTTTGTAACGTCATTTCTTTAACTTCATGACAAGAATGCTGATCTTTATGAAACTTGATTTGCAATAGCTCTTTGATCTCAGCCAGACTAAAGCCAACATTCTTTGCTCTGAGAATAAACGCCATTTGTTTATAGTCATTCTCAGAATAAAAACGATATCCCACGTCTGAGCGCGAACTTGGCGTTAACAAACCATGCTTTTCGTAGTACCTTAGCGTATCTGTTGAGACACCCAACTGGCGTGCAAACTCACCTATTTTCATCACCGTCTCCATTGTGAAGCGTTTAATTATTATGCTCACTATAAACCTTGGAGTACACCCCAAGGTCAAGCAATAAATTAAAAAAGGAAAGCACATGAATATTACTGTCCTTGATGCAGCAACATTAGCCAACACGTCGTTAGATGCCCTAGCGCAATTAGGTAAATTAACCTGTTACGACTTAACCGCCCAAGAACAGGTTGTTGAGCGCTGCCAAGATGCCGATGTCGTTGTTAGTAATAAAGTGGTGATTGATCAACACGCCATGAGCAAATTACCTAATTTAAAATTAATATGTGTTGCAGCGACAGGGACTAACAACATTGATTTAGGTGCAGCAAAAGAGCATGGCATCGCAGTGACCAATGTCGCAGGTTATTCAACACCGAGTGTAGTGCAGCATACCTTTACCCTCATCACTAATTTACTGGGTAATACTCACAGATTCATTAATGATTGCCAGCAAGGCTTATGGCAACAAAGCCCCATGTTTTGCCGTTTAGATTACAGCTTTAATGAAATTGCCGGCAAAACACTGGCTATTGTTGGTTATGGCTCGCTGGGTAAAGCCGTTGCCGATGTAGCGCGTGCCTTTGGTGCCAATGTCATCATCAGTGAACGAAAAGGCCAAACGCCTCGTGAAGGTCGTGTTAGTTTCAATGATGCCCTGACCACTGCTGATATTATTAGTGTTCACTGCCCGCTTACTGATGAAACACGCAACCAAATCGCTGCGGCAGAATTAAGCATGATGAAACCGTCAGCTATCATCATTAATACTGCTCGTGGTGGGATCATCAATGAGGCCGATTTAGCTGATGCATTAGCTAATAATGTCATTGCCGGAGCCGGTGTTGATGTACTCAGTAAAGAACCCGCAGAGCAAGAAAACCCGCTGGCACAATACAAAGGTGCAAACTTATTACTTACCCCACACATTGCATGGGCCAGCCAAGAATCTATCGTGCGCTTAGTTAACGAAATTGCGTTAAATATCCAAGCATTTAATCAAGGCGAAATGCGTAACAGGTTGGTCTAAATCGCAATTTATTAGTCAATAGAGCTAAGTAGTTAGTAATTTATAACTTAGCCTTTTGACTAAAAACAACATAAACAATTGATTTAGTTATGATTTAAAAGTTTGGCAAGCAGTTTGCTATTAAGTGAATAACTAAAAAACAATTTCTTCGGGATAAAAGAACATGAAAAAAGCACTTCTAATTGCCGCGCTAACTGCACCATTTTTAACTGGTTGTGTCATTGCTGTTTCTGACGGTGAAGCCGATACACATTGGGCGGGAAGCTCATCTAGCTGGCAGCAACAACATAAAAATAATCGTGAAGTGATTTCTAACCTTGCATTAGATACCAGCTACCAAACGGTATTAAACAAACTAAATACACCTAACTTTACCGAGTTATTAAAGCAAGGTGATGATGTGTATCAAGTATTATTCTATGCAACGCATAGCATTCACTCTGATGGCAAGATGACTAAAGACGAGTGTACGCCACTTGTATTTAAAAATGATAAGTTAATTGGCGTGGGTGATACGATTTATAAATCACTTAGCAATGGCTAATAAGAAATTTAAAATGGGTGAGTAGGCAATCGCCTACTCATGTTCATTTACTGCGATCATTCTCGATACTATCTGATCTCGCCCTGCATCCTTAGCCTGATAAAGACCTAAATCAGCCTCCTCTAGTAAGGTTTGCTCAGCATAAACCTGACCATTTTCAGTGGTCGCAATACCAATACTAATTGTGACATGGTCAGCATTTAGCGACGCTTTGTGTGGAATGTTTAACTCATTCACGGCATTGCGCAATTTATTTGCAAACGAGATAGCCTCTTTCACTGAAGTATTGGGTAACACTGCCGCAAACTCTTCACCACCATAACGCGCAACAAAGTCACTGCCTCGTTCACACGCCCCAACTAAGGCATGAGCAATTTGTTTTAAGCAATCATCACCAGCTCGGTGACCATAGCAATCGTTGTAACGTTTAAAGTGATCAACATCCATCAGTAACACCGATAACGGGGTTTGATCCCGACGGCAACGACGCCACTCTCGTGCTAAATTTTCATCCAGATAACGTCGATTTGGGATCTCGGTTAGGCCATCAATTGAGGCGAGCATTTCGAGTAAGTCATTTTTTTGTTTGATCAACAGCTGGTTACGCACTCGGGCACGCACGATAGCAGCACTAAATGGTTTAGTGATGTAATCCATCGCGCCTAATTCAAGGCCTTTGGCTTCATCATCGTGACTGGTATTGGCAGAAATAAATATTACGGGCAGCATACTGGTTGTTGCGCTTTCTTTTAACTTAGTAAGCACTTCGTAGCCGTCAATGCCTGGCATCACAATATCCAAGATCAACAAATCAACAGTCTGCGTTTTTAAAAACGTCAGAGCTTTTTCGCCACTCCCAACACAAAAAACATCATAGTCTTGCTGCAATGTTTTCTCTAATACCAAGCGGTTTAACGGATCGTCATCAACAATCAGTACCTTGGCTCTTTTCAACATCAGTAGATCCTTGTTCGATGATAAATGCGATGACCTGTTTTATTTGCCATTGCAACTCATCATTTAATTGTTCGGGCAGTTCGCCATCTACCTTAAGCCTAGCTTCACATTGCTGAGCGCACGCTGACAATCGCTTAAAACCGAGATTTCCGGCTGACCCTTTTACATTATGAACCACACGGACCAACTCATCGGTAGTTTTTAATGTACAGATTTGTAATAACTGCTCTGCTGCCATAGTCGCAAACTTTGATAACATAGTTAATACTAACTTAGTATTGTTTGCAAACTGAGACAGTATAAAAGCTTGATCAAAAAAGACTTCTTTTGTGTTATCAAGTTCACTCATTGCTAAAAACAACTTACTAGCAACAATCGGTTTAGTTAGGTGTTTATTCATCCCCGCCGCGATTGAATGCTCAATATCCTCACTTTCACTGTGTGCAGTGAGTGCGTAAATCGGCATTTGCTCTTTGGTGAATGACTGACGAATAATACGCGTTGCCTGGCAACCATCCATCTCTGGCATCTGAATATCCATAAAAATGAGATCGGGCCTTAAGCTATTTGCCAGCTCAATGCCTTTTTCACCATTTTTTGCACACACAACGGTGACATCAATTTGCTCTAGAATACTTTTAATAATGCTTAAATTAAGCGGGTTATCATCCACAGCGAGTACTAAAAGCCCTGATAAGTCAGTACTTGAAGGCAGTGAAACCAGCGCTTTTTTCACAGGCTCTGCGGCTTTATCAAGCTGTAAGCAAAAGCAAAATTCACTGCCTTTACCTTTTTCGCTTTCAAGTTTAATTTCGCCTCCCATTAACGCAACTTCGTACTTAACAATCGCTAAGCCTAGACCCACCCCCTGATGAGAGCGCGTTAATGATTCATCACCTTGAGTAAATGCATCAAATAAGCGGCTTTGATCTGCCTTGCTAATACCAATGCCCGTGTCTTTAACAGTAAAACAAATGAGTTGCTGCTCAGCTGACTCTTCTACCAACATTAAGTTTAATATTACTGTGCCTTGCTCGGTGAATTTGGCTGCGTTTGTCAGTAAATTAGCTAATACCTGCTGCAAGCAAATCTGATCACCCATCAAGTTATCGCTAATGCTTTTATCGCATTCAACTTTAAATTCGATATCTTTATTTGCACATAAAGGAGCGGTAATCCCCTCACAGTAGTCGATTAAGTCAGGCACACTAAAAGGGGCTTTATTAATTTGCACTTGCGAGCTTTCGGCGCGGGCAAAATCGAGCATACGATTCAGTAAAGTTAGTAAGCTATTGGCCGCTGATTTTGCCTGTTCGGCATGGTTGCGCTGCGGCTGTGTTAAACCTTGTAAAGCGATAACATCAATTAAGCCTAATACAGCATTAAGTGGTGTGCGTATTTCATGACTGAGGTTAGCAATAAAGCGGCTTTTAGCTAATGTTGCCCGCTCAGCATCATCTTTTGCTTTTACTAAATCCGTCACATCCTGTACATGAACAACATAGTAATCAGGTGTTTGCTCAGCATTCCAAACTAATGACACACTAATTTGTAGCCAGCGCTGCTGCTCTTGTTGTTCAAGACTAAAGTGATAAACTTTTTTCTTCTCATGCAATAGCTCTGTCAGGGTATTTTTTAACGTCTGATAAGACTGTTCAGCAAATAAGTCTATTAATTTAAGATCATTGGCGTTTTCAATTGCAAAGATTTTACGTGCCGCTTTGTTTGCTTGCAGCACCTGATCGTCAAGCGATACCAACAGCACCCCATTTGCAGCATATTCCATGGCACTGCGTAATTTTGCTTCGGAGCTTTGTAATGCATTCAGCGCATTATGCTGCTCGGTAATATCACGACCAATCGCCATGGTGCCAAGAAACTGCTGATGCTCGTTATAAAATGGCACGATGCTAAATAGATAACTGTTATCTTCGGTGGTCAATCTTTTTTGATAAGCTTGGCGGTCTTTGAGTACTTGTTTTTCAAGCTCATTTAACACGCCCTTATCATCACTAATATCACATAACTGCTGGCCTACAAGCTTCTCTTGTGGCAAACCAATATAGCGCTCATACGCCTTATTACAGCCTAAAAACGAGCCATCAATATTCTTAAAATAAATGAGATCCGGTACGTTATTAAGCATGGTATTTAATAACGCTAAGTGACGCTCTTTCGCATCGATACTACGGCGTAATTGTTTTGACTTTACCTGTACTTGCGAATCAAGCGCTTTATTTGCCTCTTGTAAAGATTGGACGAGCTCTTCATTACGGCTAAACACCTTTTTCACACGGCTGAACCAAGGCTGCCAATCAACTGGAATACGATAATGAACTAACGCTTGTTTGCCTTCATCATGCTGCTCAAGATAATTCATTAAGTGCGTCATTGGTTTTACAAAAATACGCTGACTCAACCAAAAAACAGCGCTGAACATCATCACTAAAAACACACTCAAAAATGCGAATTCTAAAAAAATGTCGTAGCCTACAGGTTCACTCAGGGCTTGCTTTGATTCATAGAAACGAGTGTAAATAGGCAAGTTTGTTGCTTCTTGCACTAAATGACTGTGGTTATTTTTGCGCATATCTACAGCGACATTAGGCCAATGTTCGCTAGCACTGACGGCAGTGTTAAGTTGTGTCTTTGAGCTGGCTATAACTTGGTTATCTTGGTTGATAAAAATATACTCACCATAGTTAGGCGATATTTTTTTTAACCAGTTAGAAATTGCTTTAAGGTCATAAATCAACACGATGTAATCACGACTATTGGCTGCTCGTTGCTTACCAATTGCAAAGTAGGCATGGCCATTAATAGTCAACACGGGGCTCGAAGCAAGCTTGTTGCTATTCACTAATAGAGGCCGAAACTTGTTATCTAGCACACTGGTCAAAAATTCACTTTTTGCTGTGTTACGTCGCTTAATATAAACAAAGCCTTGCTCATTAACATAAGCAACCGCTTCTAAAGATTGAATAAGTGACAGCGTGGTATTAAAAGACGGACCAAGGGCAATTACTCGTCGCCATTGATTAATTGCATAAGCGGTTGAGGCAAACTTTCCTTGCCCAACTATCTCGCCTACTCCATCACCAACGGTTTGATAGTAATAATGATCAAACTGGTTCACATTGCGCGCCCAACTAGGATCAAAATCATAAGAAAGTGGCTGCTCGTAGAGTTTAAACATGGTGTCAATGAGGCCATCTGCGGCACTCATCGCATGGCTAAGTTGAGCTGAGATATTATTAAAACCGTTTTGCCTGCTTTCTATCGCCCGCTCAAGTTTTAAATTATATAAGTGTAAACACAAAAAAAACGCCACCAGCAGCGGCACAATAAGTGCCACTGCTAAAGAGCGATAGTAATGCTTTAACGGTAAAAAATTCACTGGCTTATAAGTACCTTACCTCGGTAACAGCTAGGTTAACGAGGCATAGGTATACTGGCAAGTTATAAATTTTCTTCAGCAAAGCTGGCTAAACGACTACGTACTACACCGTTTAAGTTAACAGTGGCACTACCCTCAAAATCTTTAAAACGCTCAACAATATAGGTTAAGCCTGAGGTCACAGGCGTGAGGTAGTTACTATCAATTTGCGCTAGATTACCTGAGCAAATGAGTTTAGTGCCTTCACCGCAGCGAGTAATAATGGTCTTCAGCTGTGATGCGGTTAAGTTTTGACTCTCATCCAAAATAACAACAGCATTTTGAATACTACGACCACGCATAAAGTTTACCGATTTAAACTGTACGTTGGCTTTTTCCATAATGTAATTACGGCTTGAAATCGGATTCTCATCTCCTTTATGCAGCACTTCTAACGTATCGGTGATAGCAGCTAACCACGGCGCCATTTTCTCTTCTTCGGTGCCCGGTAAAAAACCAATCGACTCAGCAATCTCTGGGGTATTACGAGTGACAATAACTTTATCGTAAATGCCTTTTTCAATAATCATTTCAAGCGCACTGGCAAGGGCGAGCAAGGTTTTACCACAGCCAGCGGGGCCAGTTAAAATCACCAACTCAATGCTTGGGTCAAGCAGCGCATCAAGTGCCATTCCTTGATACACATTTTTTGGTTTAACACCCCACGCGGTATGGCTCATCAAACGCTCAACACTGATATCTTTTAAAGTAATTTGTTTATCATCGTAGCTTGTTACTCGAGCCGCAAAGTGGTCGCTTTCATCTAAAATATATTCGTTACAGAACACATCGCTAATCGTGCTTTTTGCCACATGATGATAGGTATCTCGGCCTTGCTGCTCTGTTTCGCATTCTCCAACCTGTTGCCAAAAATCACCGTCAATTTTTTTATAGCCGCTAGTTAGCAACGCTATGTCGTCAATTAATTGGTCTGTTCTGTAGTCTTCAACAAATTTAAGCCCTGCCCCTTTCGCTTTGAGGCGCATATTGATGTCTTTGGTGACAAGCACAACCTTGCTATCGCTGTGTTGCTTCTGTAAATGAACAGCACAATTGATAATGCGATGGTCGTTTTCGTTGCCAGGTAACCCTGAAATACTGTCTGCAAATAAATGGTCATTAACGATAATTAAGCGACCACGAGATTCTGTTTTAGCCTTCTTATTACTAGGGAGCGCGACACCCTGCAACATTTGCTCTGGAGAAGCGTCCTTTAGCACTTCATCTAAACCACGAATAGCAACACGGGCGTCACGGCTGACGTCATGTTTCCTATCTTTAATATGGTCGAGCTCTTCTAATACTGTCATCGGGATAACGACATCATGTTCTTGGAAAGATAAATAAGCGAGGGGTTCGTGGAGTAATACATTGGTATCGAGCACATACATTTTACTATCAAGGTTCGAAGCTTTTTCCATAGCACTTTCCTTACGTTTTATGATTTTTATGCTATACCCAATAAACTAAACAAGCGGCGGATGAAGCTATGATTTATTCGTCAGGTATATACTCAGTTTAGTCTATTTACGACAAAAGTCCTTTTTATGACAAACAAATATACAATTATTTAACTGGTTAAAATACATACAATTTTTACCCTTAATAATGACTTAAAAAGGTTGACTAAATTTAATTGTGTGCGGCGAGTTTACTGCCTTGAAGTAGCATGGCGTTACAGGTAACATAGCCGCCTTTTTTCTTCATAGACGAGACATACATGAATTTTTCCTTAGGTCAGCGTTGGATCAGTGATACTGAGTCAGATTTAGGATTAGGCACCGTTGTTGCCCTTGAAGGCCGTCAGGTCAGCATTTTATTTCCAGCCAGTGGAGAAAACAGAGTTTATTCTTTAACAGAAGCACCTGTTACTCGTGTCGCATTTAATCCAGGTGATATTATTCGCAGCGTTGAAGAGTGGGAATTAGAAGTCGAGTCTGTTGAAGCGCAAGGCGAGTTACTATGCTATCACGGCACTCGCGTTGATAATGGTGAAAAAGCGCAGTTAAAAGAAACCTTTTTAGATCACTTTATCAAATTCAATAAACCACAAGACCGTTTATTTGCAGGCCAAGTAGACCGCTTTGACCGCTATACGCTGCGCTACCAAACTTGGCAGCACCAGTTTGAGCGCCAGCAATCACCTTTGAAAGGTTTAATTGGTCAACGTGCAAACCTTATTCCGCATCAGCTTTATATCGCACAAGAAGTGGGTAAACGTTTTGCGCCGCGCGTATTACTTTCTGATGAAGTGGGGTTAGGTAAAACCATTGAAGCAGGTATGATTTTACACCAGCAAATCATCAGTGGCCGTGCTAGCCGTGTATTGATTGTTGTGCCTGAAAACTTACAGCATCAGTGGTTAGTCGAAATGCTACGCCGCTTTAACTTACGTTTTTCAATCTTTGATGAAGAACGTTGTGATGAGGCATTTGCAGACTCCCCAAACGTATTCGAAACAGAACAGTTAGTACTTACTAGCCTTGAGTTCTTAAGCAAGAAAAAACGCTGGTTTGAGCAAGCTACGCTGGCTGATTGGGATTTATTAGTGGTTGATGAAGCGCACCATTTAAGTATCAACAATGGTAAACCAAGCACTGAATACCAACGTATGGCAGAGTTAAGCCAAGACATTCCAGGCCTTATTTTATTAACTGCGACGCCAGATCAACTTGGTCACCGCAGTCACTTTGCCCGCTTACAATTACTCGACCCAGATCGTTTCTACGACTACGATGCGTTTGTTGAAGAAGAAAGTAACTACAAAGAGGTTGCCGAAGCTGCTAACCAATTACTGGGTGAAAAAGGCCTTGATGATGCATCTAGAGCAACATTAAAAGAGCTATTAAAAGAAACTGATATCACAGAGCTTTTAGCCAAAGCAGAGCAAGGTGATGAAACGGCACGTAACGAAATTTTATCAATGCTGCTAGACCGCCATGGTACAGGTCGTATTTTATTTAGAAATAGCCGTAGCGGAATTGATGGCTACCCAAGCCGTAAACTTCATGCTTATCCAATGGCGATGCCTAAACAATATAAAACGGCGATGTCAGTACTGGGTAACATGGCTGGTATTCAAAATGCAGAGCTAACTGCTCTTCGCGCTTTATTCCCTGAAAAAATATTCCAAGAGTTTGAGGGTGAAAATGCCAGTTGGGGCGCATTTGACCCACGTGTTGATTGGTTAATCGAAACATTAAAAACCCTTAAACACGAAAAAGTACTGCTTATCTGCGCTAAAGCCGAAACCGCACTTAGCCTAGAACAGATTTTACGTGAGCGTGAAGCAATTAAAGCCTCAGTTTTCCATGAAGGCATGTCGATTGTAGAACGTGACCGTGCAGCAGCTTACTTTGCCGATGAGTACGACAGCGCACAAATTCTTCTTTGTTCTGAAATTGGCTCTGAAGGTCGTAACTTCCAATTCTCGCATCACTTAGTACTGTTTGATTTACCACTTAATCCAGACTTACTCGAGCAACGCATTGGTCGTCTTGACCGTATTGGTCAAACGCAAGACGTAAACATCCACGTACCGTATTTCGAAAACACCGCACAAGAAGTATTACTTCGATGGTACAACGAAGGTTTAGATGCGTTTGAAACAACATCGACAACAGGACAAATGCTGTATAAAGAGTATGGCGAAGAACTACTTGAGTTTATTGGTGCACACAACTGTGACGAAGAAGAGCTAGACCCACTACTAGAACAAGTTGCCAGCCAAAATGCTAAGCTTCGTAAACAAATGGAAAGTGGTCGTGACCGTTTATTAGAGCTGCACTCAAGTGGCCAAGGACGAGCTGAAAGTCTTGTTGCTGATATCGAAGAGTTAGATGATCAATTCACGCTACCAAGTTATATGATCAATGTGTTCGACACCTTTGGTGTAAGCCAAGAGGATAAAGGTGAAAATACCATCATCTTAAAGCCAACTGAGCACATGCTAAATCCATCTTTCCCATGCTTGAAAGATGATGGCATCACAGTAACGTTTGATCGTAGCACCTCGCTTTCGCAAGAAGACGCGCATTTCATCAGCTGGGACCACCCTATGGTGCAAGGCAGCTTAGATATGATTTGTGATGATGACTTTGGTACTGCCTCTGTGGCGTTATTGAAAAACAAAAAGTTACCTGCTGGCACCTTCTTTGTTGAAATGATCTTTATTGCTGAGGCGATGGCACCTAAAGCGTTGCAGGTTGGTCGCTTCTTACCGCCTACGCCAATTCGTATCTTATTAGATAAGAGCAGCAATAACTTGGCCGACAATGTTGCCTTTGATGCCTTCAACCAGCAGTTGTCTGCGGTTGGTCGCCAAACGGCAAGTAAGTTAGCCAGTGCACTACAAAGCGCCATTCACCCAATGATCACCAGCGCACAAGGCATGGCACAAACCAAGCTTGAAACACTACGCGCTGAATCACTAGAGAAAATGCAAACTGCACTCGGTGAAGAGCAAGCTCGTTTAACAGCACTTAAGCAGATCAACCCGAATATTCGTGATGAAGAGCTTAGCTTCTTTGATAAGCAACGTAGTGAACTCACTACTTACATTGAAAAAGCGCAAGTTAAACTGGATGCAATTCGTTTAATTGTGGTTTCTCACTAACCCATTGGCTCGTAAGCGAAAGCTTTAAGGTTTGCTTAAAGCTTTCGTGCTTACCTTCCATCATGCTATTGCATTATCGTTAATAACTTCTCTAGCATACTTTTATTCAACTCACCCATTTGCTCGTTATTGCTTAAAGCGTAAATAGCCCCCTCAACGGCACTTTCGTCGATATCTTGTCTGGACTCTACTACATTTGCCCAAAGTTCTAATTCATCGATATCTATTTCGCCATCGATAACACGCTGTAAAACCTGACAGAAAACGTCTTGCGTAAGAATATACACATCACCTTGTGTGTCAGGAGTGCTTGTAATCACTGAGATTGCCTCAAATCGATTATCACCAAAACGGGCAAACTCATCTAATGCGTCTAATTTATCCATTTGCTATGCTTACCTTTTCAATCTCAAAGCATCTTTTTACTAAATGACAACCCTTACTTGCTCACAATGCAAAGCAACCCTTCACTGCCAAGCTGATAATATTAATGCCTGCTGGTGTAACGAGCTGCCCAACATTTTACCACTCGATGAGGCAGCAACAGAGTGTTTATGCCGAGACTGTACTATAAAAAAGATAAATTCATTTTTATCTAAACTTTATCAACAACCTTTAGAACAGCAACTAGCCTTTGCTAAGCCTTATTTTTCTCAAGGAAATTTAATAGAAAATCTTGATTACACCATGCAAAACAATTACATGGTATTTAGCCGCTGGTTCTTTTTAAAACGCGGCCATTGCTGCAGTAATGGCTGCACTCACTGTCCTTATTCCGATAACTAACCCTCAGGTAGAGTATTTATTCAATTAGTTTGCATTTAATTGCAAATATTGCATGGACGAAAAGAATAAAAATACATTATAATTGGATATAAATTCACTAAATTAATCATTTTTAAGCTTAAACTATTAATAACGTCTATTTTTTAAGCATAAATTTACTGTAACTAAATCGGAATCAATCATGAACACCTTTAAGCCTGCTCTACTTGCAAGTGCAATTTCTGCGGTTTTATTCAATAGCAATATGGCGTTTGCAGCTGAAGATGCTATCGAAGTTGATAAATCAATTGAAACTATTCAAATCACTGCAACACGACGTGCAGGTTCAGTGCAAGATGCGCCACTTAACATTACAGCGCTAAACGGCGATGTAATTAGCGATCAAAACATTGGTGATCTTGAAGATGTCGCGCGTTGGGTACCTGGCTTAACAATTTCTGATCAAGGTGGTCGTGAAGGCTCTCCGATTATCGTTCGTGGTTTAAACACAAATACCTCTGACCGTATTTCTGATAGTGGCACAGTAGCCACTTATGTTGGTGAAATTCCACTTAGCATCGACTTACGTTTAACTGATGTTGACCGTGTTGAAGTGCTAATTGGCCCACAAGGTACACTGTATGGCGCAGGGACTTTAGGCGGTGCGATCCGTTATTTGCTTAAGCAACCCGATCTAGATTTAACAGAAGGTCAGGTAACAGGTGATGTATTTAGCATTAACGAAAGTGACGGCACAGGCGGTGAGTTTGGCGTGGTATTCAACACTCCGCTAATTGAAGAAAAACTAGCTCTTCGCGCTAGCTTAAATTATTACGATAACCCGGGTTACATTGACTACACGCACGTGGTTCAAGAGCCAGGTGTATCAAATCCGAATCCTGACTTTTCTGACAGCAGCGATGTAAATGCCAACTTAAAAAGCGTAAGCGATGTTAACGATGAGCAAATCACCACAGCACGTTTATCACTGCGTTGGCTTGCAACCGAAGATGTAGATGCAACGCTTAACTACTTCTATCAAAAACAAGAAAATGGCGGTAACTCAACATCGCAATACGGCTCACTTGCTGATAGCAGTGCGCTACAAGGTATCCCAGGAAAGTACGAAAACGTTGCCCGTGTACTTGAGCCAGGCGAAGAAGAAAACGATTTATTAAGCTTAGAGATTAAAGCGGATCTTGGTTTTGCTGAGCTGGTATCTGCATCAGGTTGGTCTAGCTATGAGCAATCAGGTCAGCGCGACCAAACCGATCTACTTTACGATATTTGGTCAGGTTATGCCGACTTCCCTTCATTCGTTGGCTACACACACGACACCTCTGAGCGCGATACCTTCACGCAAGAACTTCGTTTAGTTTCAAATAGTAGTAGCGCTTTTAACTGGATCGTAGGTGGCTTCTATAACAAATTAGAAAGTCACTCAGATGACCGTGAGTACACGCCAGGTCTGACTGAATATTGGGGTGGCGGTATCCCTAATGTTGAACAAGACCTTGAGTACATTCTAATTTCAGATAGCGAAACCACTGAAAAAGCACTTTTTGGTGAAATCGGCTACAGCATTACAGATCAGCTTGATGTAACTCTAGGTGCACGTTTTTACGAATACGATGTTTCTACAACATCAGGTTCTGCTACACCGCTTTACTCAGGGGATTTTGATTCACTTGCTAATCTAGATATGGAAACGGTTAGTGCCAGCGATAGCGGTAACTTATTTAAGTTTAATGCTAATTACACATTTGATAACGGTATTCTTGCTTACTTTACTGTAAGTGAAGGCTTCCGTATTGGTGGTGGTAACGGTATTGCTCCTTGCCCTGATGTATTACCTGAGCAACAAATAGTTTGTGCCCTGCCAAACGAAGAAGATTACAAACCAGATACAACGGTCAACTATGAGCTAGGCTTTAAGTCATCATGGTTACGTAACCGCCTACACTTCAATGCAGCACTATTTAATGTTGATTGGAAAGATGCGCAAGTAGGTAGCAGCACTGTAAATGGCCAAGAGCTAATTACCTCGAACGCAGGCTCTGCTAATTCAAAAGGTGTTGAGCTTTCTACTCGTGCAATGATTGGTGACAACTGGGCTGCATATGCGACATACGCGTATGCAAAGGCTGAATTGACCGAAGATGCGCCGTACTTATTTGGCGTGTTAGGCGATGACTTAGCGCAGTACCAAAGCTACTATGATGGTGCTAAAGGCGACCGTTTACCAGGTGCTCCTGAGCATCAATTCTCGTTTGGTCTTCGTTACGAGCAAGATGTCTTAGGTGATAAGTTATTAAGCGTAAACTACGGTATCACAGCGCAAAGTGATGTAATCACCAAAGTAGGCTTAAAAGCAGACGGCGAAGTATTACCAGGTTATGCACTAAGTAACTTATCTGCCAAAATTACTGGCGATATGTGGTCTGCAACGCTTTACGTAGACAACTTATTCGATAAATATGCATTCACTTCTGTACGTCGTGATAAGTCTTGGGCAGGTATGTCGCAATATGCTGAGCTTAACAAAGAGCTACCTGAGCTACAGCGTGTTTATGGTCACTACACCACCGCGCCTCGTACTATCGGTGTGAAGTTTAGCTATAACTTTGAGCTGTAATTAAATATACCCATAAAAGCCTTGCCTCCTTTAGGCAGGGCTTTTATTGGGATTGGTATAAGCCTGAAAATAATTAAGTATTATGGAGAATTGGTATACTATGCGCTTATGCTAAATGATACCCAACAAGCGCTTCGCGCTCATATCCAACAGTTGTTAAGCAACAAACAACTAACCGATGCACATCACTTACTTGTGCAGCGGCTAAAACAAAATCCTGAAGACCACGTTTGTTACTTTTTACTCAGCGAAGTCAACACCGCAGCTGGCGATATCAACAAAGCGATTAAGCTACTTGAGAAAGCGATAATCCTAGCCCCTTTTGCGATTTATCATTTAGCACTTGCCAAGTTATACGTACTGTTAGGCAAAGTAAGTAATGCGGCTGTGCATTATGAAAGCGCTCTACAAACAGCTGACTTTGGTGCCGCTGACTTTGATACATTAGCCAATATTGCGACCCGTTTAGGGCATTATGACGACGCCCTTAGCTTTCAACAAGCAGCCTACCAACGCAATAAAGATAACCCACAAATTAGCTATAATTTGGCGGTGTGTTATAAAATTCACGGACTGTTCGATGAAGCTAAAAGCTTGTTACAGCAACTAACCACAAAGCAAGCTAGTTTTTATCAAGCCCACTATTCGCAGGCTGAACTCAATACTGTTATAGATGCAGAGCAACATATTCAAAAACTACAAGCCTTGGCGGATAGAGAAAAAAGCATTATTGACCAACAAGTGTATTTTCATAGTCTTGCTCTTAATTATGAGCACCTCAATGACTACAAAAATGCATTTAAATACTTTGCACAAAGTAAGCAAGCAATAGCCGGTAAACTTAATTATCAAGCCACACAGCATCGCCACTTTTGTCAAAAACTGATTACCCAGAGCAAGCAGCAAGCAATTAAAAGTAGTGACTCTGAGTTCTCGCCAGTTTTTGTCGTTGGCATGCCCCGCTCTGGTACAACCTTAGTTGAGAAAATCCTTAATCAAAGTTCAAAGCTACGAGGCATTGGGGAATTAAATGATATTGCGCAATTGATACAACACGCCACGCAATCCGCGCGTGTGATTGACAGCGAAATGCTCGATAAGGCATATGAATCTGAGGCGATAAAGACAGCACTGACTAGCTATCAACAAAGAGCCCAGCTGCTAAGTGGTGGCCAAAGAAGTTGTGATAAACAGCCATTTAACTTTTACTATATTGATTTTATTTTAGCGGCTTTTCCTAATGCAAAAATCGTTTGTATGCAGCGGGACTGGCAAGATTGCAGCATTGCCAATTTTAGGCAGATGTATAGCCCGCAAAGTGTGTTCCATCACTATAGTTTTACACTTGAAGATATTGCCTCGTTCCATCAAGATTACTCGGTATTAGTCAGTCATTTTGCCAACAAGTATCCTGAGAACGTTTTTTTGCAAAGCTATGAGCAATTGGTGGCAGAGCCGACCCTACAAACTCAAAAGCTCTATGCGTTTTGTGATTTAAGCTGGCAGGAAAACAGCCTTACTTTTTATAAAAACAATGCAGCATCAGCCACGGCGAGTAAAAAGCAAATTCGCCAGCCACTGAATAAAAACAGTATCGGCAGCTGGCAAAATTACGCTGAGTTTATTGATGTGGGCCTGTTTCAATAGGTAAGTCGTGACGAGCGCCCCACTCACTCCATGAGCCATCGTAAACACGTAAGTTAGCGTAACCGCATTCATCGGCACACAATGCAATTGCGCAAGCGGTTACACCTGAACCACAGCTAAACTGCAACTGGGTGTGATGCGGCGCTATATGTTGCTCAAATAATGCCTGCAACTCGCTTAGCGATTTAAGCTCACCGTTATTTAGCACTGTTGCAAGAGATAAACTGCGACTATTTGGAATATGACCACTGCGCATGCCTTCGCGCGGCTCAGCGTGTTCACCGGTAAAGCGCTCATAAGGGCGAGCATCAAGTGTTAGTGTGCTTTGTTCATCAAGTGAGTTAAGTACTTGCTCAGCACTGATGAAGTAATCAACACGCGGGCTGGCAACAAAGTTGCCTTGACCAGAAGCAGCTGAATAACTTGCTTGTGTTGCAAAGCCAAGTGCTTGCCACTTAGCCAAACCACCGCTTAAAACTTTTACATTATCAAAGCCCATTGCTTTAAACATCCACCACGCACGGGCAGAACTGAATAAGCCTTGGTCTTCATAAATCACAACTAGAGAGTCTTGGTTAACACCAGCAAGCTGCATATGCTCTTCAAACTGCTCGCTATTGCACATCATGCTTGGTACAGGATTACTGTTATCTGCTAGCGCCTTCTTGAAATCAAAACGCTGTGCATTAGGAAGCATAGCCTTAGGCGCATACTCACCCGGTAAACCAGGACGTACCATTCCTGCATCGAAGATAACCAAGTTATCCTGGTTTAAATGCTCGTTAAGCCATTCTGGCGAGACGATGTTCTTCATTAGCTTTCCTTTTGCGATAGCTGTGCAAATGTATCTTGTTGAGTTAAGCGTTTTTCGACCGCTTCAACATGCTCAGTTGTACATTCTTTCCAAACACCAGGCAAGCAATACACATGCTTTAAGTAGGTAAAAAACTTATCTCTCAGAATACTGTTGGTCTGCCAGCCATTTTGTAGTTTTTCCAAGCTCTTAATCAAGGCAGTTTGATCACTTGCGTGTAGTACGAGCTCATCAATGTTGTAACAAGCAAGCCCCAAGGTAATCACTTTTTTATCAAGTAATAAAGATTCTAAGCCAACTGTCGAGTTAATAGTTATAACGGCTTCAGCACCATTAATAAGTTCTCGAGTACAATTTCCGTTGGCAAAAACGGCAACATCATTTCTATCGTACAAGTGCTCATAGTGCTTATGCCATGAAGGATGTTCTTTAAAAACAACTTTAAGTTCTGGATCATTTAACTGTTTTACAGCTGAAACAACAGCATCGTAATACTCTTCCATTGACTTAAGCCAAGGAGAGTAACAAGCTATTTGAGTATCGTGTGGAACTTGAAATGGCACAAATAAGTATTTTTTGGGTAACTCGATAGCGTCAAACTTACAACGCTTTTTATGGTTCGCTCTAGGAATTAAATCAGGCGCAGAAAATGGCAACTTCCCCTGCGGATCAAAGTTTAAATAGAATTGATTATCTCGCGGTACAGAAGCCGCAAAATTAATACCTTTTGGATCTAAGCTTGTTGTTCCGGGCAGTAACCCATTTTCATAGTAATAGGTGGTCACTCCTAAAGCCTTAGCAGCCATACAAACAGTAACATTCGGTAATTTATTACCATTCCAAATGACTAAAGCTTGTGGCGATTCTGACTTCAATAAATCATAATACTTAGCGAACCGACACCGCTCCACAAGCAGCATCAAAGCAGAGTAACTTTTAATTATTAGCGGGTTATTCCATAAACTATTACGCGCTTGTTTACGTAATAGTTGCTCCGAGATTATTTTACTAAAATCAATTTGTATTGCCTTGCTAAAATACTTTAAAGCAGTAAATCTAGGTAAGCCCATGCAGTGCACTTTACTCTTTAAAGGCAGTTTCCTAGTCAGTTCTTTGTAATAGCGGGCGTGCACATTGTTGCGAGAGATAAATAAAAAAGCCATATACACATCTTATTTTTGATTTAACGTAAGCGCATACAGCTATTTTATTAATTATAAATGACAGTTTGAAGGTTGCCTCACAACTTCTATTATTTCTGTTGTAGAGATAGAGGGAGTACGCTCTAAATAAGTTACATCACAAAGTTGGCTAAATTGATCAAATCGACCAGCCCAATCGTCCCCCATAACTAGCAAATGGGCTTGATGATCTTTTATGTACTCACCTTTTAATTCTAGAGAATGCTCTACAAATACTTCGTCGACACACTTCAATGAACTAATAATTTTCAGCCTATCAGCTTCACTATATACGGGCTTTCGACCTTTCTTAGAGAAGTTTAGTTCATCGGAAGATACACCAACTATTAAATAATCTCCTAACGCTTTAGCTCGTTCTAATATATTGATGTGTCCCACATGAAAAATATCGAACGTGCCAAATGTAATTACCCGTTTCATTGGTGCTCCTCTAAATAAGATACAATTCTCTTAGCAGAGTGACCATCCGTAATACCTGCCAGTTTATAGACTATTTCTTTTCTTTTTTCTTTAAATTCGGCTGTTTCGTTAACACTTGAAGTTAATAACTGCTTTAAATCTTTATAACTTCCTGCACGAGTACATAGCTCATTGAAGTATTTGATATCTTCATCAAGTCGAGCTTTTAACCTATAAGAAAAAATACCTCTGTAAGACCAGCGCAGCTTATAGAAATCACACCAGATAACAGGCTTTTCTAATGCTGCAAACTCAAATATGGCTGACGATGCATCAGAAATCATTATATCAGCAAGTTCTAAAAAAGGAGTAAGGTCAAAATCGAACTCATTAGCAAGGTAAACATTCTTAGCGCTAGCCCACTTCTCAAGCTTTAGGCGTTGTTTTTTATATTTTTTCTTAAACAAACTAAAGAAATGAGGCTTAACGATAATATTAAATTCATCAAAATGCTCAGGGAAATCATCGCTGAAACATTCTAAAGAACTCGGATAAAAAGTAGGCGCATACAGCAAAGTTTTTTTTGTTGGATCTAGGCCTAGATTTTTGAGGCTTATAGTACCAAGAGTCTGATTAAAAATAGGGTCTAATTTTGCGTAGCCGCTATCAATAAAGTTACCTTCAGGATAGAGTGTTTTTAAACGTTGAAGTCGGTGTTCACCTTCAACAAACCGCACTGTCATCTTGTTGTTCGATACGTCGTAATAACACTGCTTTGGGCCAATTCCATGCTGCATCAGTACAGTCTTTTTATTTAAATTCTCAGCACCTGCAAACGTATTACCAAATACAACCCAATCTGCATCTGAGTTCTGATAAAAGTCAAAGGTTTCACTTGTGTTTGTTAACCACTTTGCAACTATTGCATTTTTATCTATAAAGTCACAACATACAGCACGACTTCGCTCATCCTGCTCTTCATAGAAAACCATGAAAACATGGTAGCCTTTTGTTTTTAACTCCTTTAAAACAGGCAAGTACTGTGGAATGTAATATAGATGCTGAACATCAAAATATAACCGCATTGTTTACAACTTAATAACTTCAACCAAGAGCTATTGTACATAAATTACATTTTTGTTTCAGCCCACAATTAAAGTTTGTTCTAGCTAAATATCAATTACCTCAGGGCGCAGCGGTGCTAAGCGACTAAGAATCTTATTTTGTACTGTTTGCGGGATCTGTTGCTCGTCCATAGCATTAATCAAAAGCTCTACTACGCGGTTAAAGTCTTTTTCAGGGATGTTCATTCCCGTGTGGATATCTACCATATTGTCGCCTTTGTATTCACAAGGGCCATCTGTGACGCTACACAAATGAGTAATAAAACCTTGGCGAAAATGGGCAACATTCGTTTGTTTAAAATAAGCTAAAATTTGTTCGTCACGGCCAATTTGATTAATAAAACTATCAACCAGCTTTTCAACTCCTTGCTCACCATTAATTTGCTGATACAAGGTGCTATTGTTGCTACTCGCACAACCAACTAACATAACGGCAAATACAAATGTAAAAAGTGTTTTCATCATTACCAATACCCTGTTACAGAAAGATACCAACCTGTTTGATCCTCAGCCCCAGCAATACTTCCTAAGTCTAACCAAGCTGCGGTCACACTAACATGCTTGTTAGGGAACCAAGCAACAAACACATCCTGCCAATCTTGCTCTCCTAAGCCAAGGTTATTGGACTTTTCACGATACTCAACACCCACAGCTATTTGATGGGTTAAAAACACTGCAGTAGATGCTTCAAATAACAATTCTTTATCGCTATCAGGGCCGCCAAAGCCTAACAAGCCTAGCTGATTAGCATCGCTATAACGAAAGGTGGTGTTCCAAAACCAGTTATACCCAGCAAGCGCCCCTAAGTGTAATTTACTGGCAGCAAGATAAATATCGGTACCACTGGTGTCTTTGGCGCCGAGTAGGTTTGCGATACTGCCGTCATCCAGTGATTTATGTTGCACACCCAAGCTCAACTGCGGCCATTTACTGTAAACGATATCGCCGTATAAGCGCAATTTTGCACCTGCAATTGATTGCTCAATATCAGTATTTAACGCCGGAACTTCGAAGCGTTGTTCTGCGTAACTAAATTCAACGCGATCATAAATATTTAGCTGCGCGCCACAAACATCTAGGCGATAATCACTCACATCTGCACGGCTACAAAAACCATTTATTGCTATTTCATCATCACTTGCATAGCCTGCAAGCTGCGCCCAAGGGACAATACCACCACCCGCACTACCTTCAACTTGGGAGACTCCGGGTGTTGCTAATAATTTACCTGACGCCGCAAAGCCAGAACTTGCAAAAGCAAGGCATGTTAACCCAAACAACCAATTAAGACGCTTCATTGTACACCTCTAACCACTGCAAAAACTGCTCTGATTTTAGTGGCCTACTTAAATAATACCCTTGAGCATAATCGCATTTGTTTTGCACTAAAATATCCAGTGAATCTTTGTTCTCAACGCCTTCCGCTACAACCGAAAAGCCCAACTGATGACCTAAAGTCACCGTCGATTGCACTATATATTGATCTTGACGTGACTGGTCTAGTTGCAAAATAAAACACTTATCAAGCTTTAGCTCATCAATCGGTAATGACTTTAAGCGCCCAAGCGATGTTTGCCCTACACCATAGTCATCCAACGAGATTTTAACACCCAAGGTTTTAAGGTTTTCGAGTGCCTTAATGCCTTGCTCTTCGTTCTCAATCATATCTCGCTCTGTAAGTTCAATCGTAATTAAACGCCCATTAACAGCATGTTTCTCAAGTTGTTTAGCAAGGTGTGAGTAAAAGCTTGGGTATGCAATATCTTGTGCAGAGACATTAATCGCAGCCTGCATAGTAATACCTTGCTGTTGCCATGCAGCAACTTGAGACACTACGGTTTTCACAACCCAAGAAGTTAACTCAACAATCACCCCCGATTGCTCAGCTAAATCAATGAACAGCTCTGGTGAAACCCACTGACCATCTTTGCGTTGCCAACGAATTAACGACTCAACTTTATCAATACAATTGGTTTTAATATTTAGTTTTGGCTGATAGGTCATAAACAGCTGACCATCATCATCGACAAGGGCTTGCTTAAGTTCATCGATAATAGCAAGGCGCTCAAGGTGCTCTTCGTCTTCACCTTCTTGATAATAGTGAATGGTTTTATGCTCACAGGATGCGGTATCAACGGCAATTAACGAGCGACGCATTAAGTCCTCAGGGCTGACATTTTGTGAAAGACAATGCACTACCCCAACGCTAAAGCGTAACGTAATATTCAAGCTTTGAATTAAGTAGCCTGCTTGTAGCTGAGTAACCAGCTTCATTACTGCATCTTTAAATTGTTTCGTTTCATCTGCTGGCAATAAAGTTAAAAACTCGTCACCGCCAATCCGAGCATTCACCCCATTATGATGAGCTGAGTATTCGCCAATTCGCTCAGCAACGGCTTTTAAACAATCATCACCAATACGCGGGCCTAATTTATCATTGATATGACGAAGACCGCGTATATCAATAGCAACGAGTGTGTATTCAGCCCCTTCAACAAACAAGTTTTCCATGCTCTCTAACATCGCAGAACGGGTATAAAAGCCAGTTAAAGAATCATGGCTGGCTTGAAAACTAATTTGCTGCTCACGCTCTTGTATGTCATTACCCATGTTATTAAATGCATCGACTAAGGTAGTGATTTCGCTACTTTGTTTTTTACCTACAAATTCAGCTTTATAATTACCTCGCGCAAATTGCTGAGCAAGTAGGGTAAGCTTTGAAAGCGGTGTGGTCAGGTTTTTGGCCAAAATCCCACTGGCCAGCACACCGATGACAACCGTGATAGCAGCAAGCACAATTATAGTGAAAAACAACTGCTCAAACTCACGATAACTTTGCGTTAAATCGGCACTTAACAACACTGAGACAAAATGACCTGGTAACGACGGAAGTTCAACCAATCGGTTTCTATAAACAGGCTTTTCGCCAAAAATTCGCTGGGTTGTTTTGTTATTAAAATGCGCTAACACTGAATCACTTTGTGGCTGCTTGGTGAGTGATGTCTCTACAACACCATCCTCTTCACCAATAAAACTCACATCCATTGTGGTGAGGTTTTTAAGCTCTGCTGCAACTAGGTCGTTGATTTCAAATCCCACAAGGCTGTAGGCAACAGTACGAGGCGCACGTACTGGCAGTAAAATTACTTGGTAAAGGGTTTGGTCAAGTACAATGAAATTTGATTGTTCTGCATTAATGAGTAATTCATTCATCAGTGCAGAAAACTCATCTGGCGTATGGTTAAACTCAGTATTTGCAGAAACCAATTGCCCTGATAAATCAATCAGTAACATCAAATCAGCATTGATACGACGACTGTGGTTATTCAGTACACTACTGATAGTATCAGCATCTTGAGTGGCGATTGCTTGCTTAAAGCCAAAATCTGCGGTGAGTACCTTTGCGGCTGTTAATAGCAGGCTTTCTTTAGCACTTAAATATTGCTTAAAAACATTTTCAGCGACATTAATATCTTCACGTAACTTTTGATCATTAAAGCGATTAGTCGACCACCAAGAGCTCGCTAAACTGACTAAACTAGTTAATAAAACCAAGCTTACGCATAAGGCTATGATACGCCCTCTTAAACTATGAATCATTATCTGCCTTAAACATCTCACCAAACGTATTACGCGGTGCAGGTTCATTCGTATTAATTGTAATATCAGCAACTTGCTCAGTTACAGTAACCGATAATTTTTTGTTAATTTCACTGGTTTGGTTTGGGTGCCAAATAGTTAAACTGGCCGGTAAAGTAATCCCTTTTAATTGTACTTTGCCATCCTCTGCTGTTTTTAGTGTGTTAGCGCTGTTTGCGACATAGATATAACCCACCATAGAATCGTGGATATTACAGCCAAGGACTACAACCCCAGAGTTATCAAACAACTCTGGTTTCTCTGGACGGTCAGCGTAAAGCCTAATATTGAAAGGTTTAGCACTCGAAAAAGAATAAACATGATGACGGATATTATCGCTATTTGGAAAATCAACAGATTGTCCTTGCTGTATGACCAATACATTAGGTGAAAATTGTTTATCAACCTGGTCCATTATCGCTATGGGTAATTGCGTGCTCGGTAAGTTCGCATTACTTTCTAATTCGATTACAGCATCAGCTAACGGCTTACCAAACTGGTCACGAACGGTAAATGAAATATCACCAGCAAAAGCATTTGCTGAGCAACAAAGAACTACAAAAGAGCATACAGTGCGGGCACAATGCGAAAAAAACGTCATAATTAGACCTTGCTTAGCTTAGTTTGCTAATAAGTATAGATTAATCTTAGCTTAAGTTAATGAGAGAGGATATGAAAAGCAAGAAAAAAGCCAAGCAGTTTTACTAGAAAACTAACTTGGCTTTAATAATATTGACTTAGCACATGACTAAGTTAAAAAACGACAATTAATTGTGCTTAATTAAGCCGTATTCTTTATCTAAAATAGCGATCACTTCACTACGTGGGTCGCTTGGAATCGTGATTTCTTGACCAATAATTTTACTCGCAATGCCAACGTAGGTATCAGACACTTCAAGCATCACTGATTCTGGCAAGGTGTAGTCTTTAGCAAGCTGCTCACGCTCGCCCATACGGTCTTTATTTAATAACACGTCGCTGTCTGGCACGTTATTAATTAATAGCTGGCGGAAACCCTCTTTTGAGTTTTCAATGATTTTACCGTCGCGGTAAGCTGAGCCATCCCAAATACGTGATGAATCAGGTGTACCTACTTCATCGATATAGATAAGCTTATCTGAACCATCAACGTCTTCAACATAACCAAATTCAAATTTAGTATCGACAAAGATTTGATCAAGCTTTGCAAGTTCATCACTAATCAGCTTAAAGCCTTCAACAAGTAATTGCTCATATTTAGCCACATCATCTTCAGACTTGAAGTTAAAAACAGCTAAGTTATTCGTGATGTTTTCACGGGTAATATTTACATCATCGACTGCAGGAATATCTGCAACACCTGTGATAATGCCTTTGGTTGATGGCGTAATTAACACGTCATCTAGCTTTTGGTTCGCAGCTAAGCCCTCTGGTAAATCAATACCACAGAAATTACGCGTACCTTTCGCGTAATCACGCCACATGCTGCCAGTAATATATTGGCGCGCAATGGCTTCAACTTTTACTGTACTTGCTTTACGTACAATCCATACATAAGGGTGTGGAATATCAACAATATGGTTACCAGCAAGGCCAGCTTTATCAAATAGCTTAAACCAATGAGATGCCACAGAGTTTAGCGCGATACCTTTACCAGGCACACCATTTAAACCGTTTTCTCCTTGCCAAATACAATCAAACGCAGAAATACGGTCAGAAATAACCATAATAGCTAGCTCAGTTCCTTTTGGAACTTGGTAACCTTTTTCATTAATTAAACGAGCGCTGTCTTCATCAGTTAACCAATAAACTGAACGCACTTTACCACTGTGTACCGCACCTTTGGTACGGATCGGTAAATCATCGTTTACGTCTAAAACTTTATAGCTAGTCATGCTATCTCCGATAGTATTTGGCATGCTCTTGTGAGCACATGTATGGGATTGGGGTTATGGCCGCCTATAATAATCTAGACGCCTTGAAAGCTCAATCATTGCACTATCATCATCAGCCTGCGGATGTAATAAAAACCATAAAAATTTAAACTTTCAGTAATTTTGCTGTCATAAACATTATTTCGCTATACTAGTGCCCTCGCAATAGGAGGTTTTCTTGGATTACTTAGCAGCTACCGCAGAAAAAAAATATTTAATGTTTATTTCACAGAACTATTCGTACGCGATCTTACGCCCACTACAACGGGAGATTTTAGCGCGTGGCGGTGAAGTTCGCTGGTTTTTCTATGGTGATGAAGTAAATTCACATTTCCTTCATCAAGATGAAATAAGCATAAAATCACTCAAAGAAGTAATAGAGTGGCGTCCAGATATTGTATATGTACCAGGGAATGTGGTACCTGATTTCATACCAGGCAAAAAAGTGGCTGTTTTCCATGGATTTAATTCGGGAAAACGCATCAACAATGGCGTTGATAACCATTTTAATATTCGAGGTTGCTTCGACTTATATTGCACGCAAGGGCCGACAACTACGACGACTTTTTTAGAGCTTGCCCAGCAACATGGATTCTTTAAAGTAAAAGAAACGGGCTGGCCAACACTCGATCCTTATTTTAGTGAGATTGAAAACAATCCATACAAAAACCCTGATGACAACAGAAAAACCTTATTGATTTGCTCGACTTTCTCAAAGCGCCTTTCTCTTGCACCTAAATTATACAAACAAATAAAAGCATACAGTGAGCAAGGCAAGTGGCGAATTTTGGTGCAATTTCACCCAAAAATGCCAAGCGAGCTTGTTGAACAATACAAGGCTCTACAAAACGACAATCTAACCTTTGTCGAGACTGATAACGTATTACCACTACTACAAGCAGCGGATGTCATGCTATGTGATACCTCATCAATTTTACTTATGTTTATCTTACAAAGAAAACCTGTCGTGACCTTTTGTAATCATGGTGCTGGTGAACATTTAGTAGATATTACTGATGCCAATAAAGTAGAGGGTGCTATCGACTACGCACTGGGTAAGCCTGCTGAATTAATGGCGAAAATCGAACACTTCTGCCAGCAACTGCATCCATACCAAGACGGCTTATCGAGTCAACGTGTACTTGCTGCTAGCAATGAATTACTATTGAGCAATCCTGCACTTAAGCCGAAACCACGTAATTTTATTCGTAATTTTAAAATGCGTAGAAAATTAAATTACTGGCGATGGTAACAATTCATAGGTCGTTATGATCACGCTTGAAAATGTGCTTTTCAAATGGCACGCAAAACAACCTGAGCCGACGATCAATATTCCTGAGCTAGATATTGATCAAGGCGAGCATGTTTTTCTTCACGGTCCGAGTGGTTGTGGTAAATCAACGTTATTATCCCTGCTTGCTGGTGTCACAGTGCCAACACAGGGCAATATCGTGCTTCTTGGTAAAGCGATAAACCAATTGAGTAATAGTAAACGTGACCGTTTTCGTGCCGACCATATTGGTTATATTTTTCAAAACTTTAATTTACTGCCCTATTTATCGCCCATTGAAAACGTGACCTTAGGTTGCCAGTTTTCAAAACAAAGGCAAAACAACGCTCTAAAAAATAGTGCAACAATAGCAGCGGAAGCAAGTCGCTTACTCACTGCTTTAGGACTAAACGACGCCTTGCAACATCAAGCAGTTGCACAGCTGAGTATTGGTCAGCAACAAAGAGTTGCCGCAGCACGCGCCTTTATTGGCAGCCCTGAAATTATCATTGCAGATGAACCTACCTCAGCACTCGACACACAAAATCGCCAAGCCTTCGTAAAATTGTTATTTGAGCAGGCAAGCGCAGCAAATAGCACGCTAATTTTTGTTAGTCATGATGAAACATTACAAACGCTATTTACCCGAAGTATCAGCCTGGTCGAGTTACAAGGAGGCACAGATGCTACTCATTAAACTCGCCACAAAAAGTTTATTAAACCGTAAAGCCAGCGCCCTACTCACTTTGTTTACAATAGCCATAAGCGTGATGCTACTCATGTCGATTGAACGGGTTCGGGTCGATGCTAAAAGTAGCTTTAGCAATACAATTTCTGGCACTGATTTAATTGTTGGTGCGCGTACTGGTGACATCCAACTACTGCTGTCTTCGGTATTTCGCATTGGTCATGCAAACAATGGCGTGAGTTGGAAAAGCTATCAATTCATCTCTGAGCAGCGAGGTGTAAAATGGGCTATACCTATGTCGCTTGGCGACAGCCATAAAGGCTTGGCTGTACTTGGTACAAATAAAGACTATTTTGAGCACTATCGCTTTGCTAAAAAGCAGCCTTTAAGCTTTTTACAAGGTCATGAGTTTAATCATTTATTTGAGGTTGTACTAGGTGCTGAGGTTGCCAATACCCTTGGCTATCAACTTGGTGATGAAGTGGTGATTGCACACGGCATGGGCAATACCAGCTTTCATAACCATGACGATAACCCATTTAAAGTGGTCGGTATTTTAAAACCAACGGGGACACCTGTTGATAAAACCCTGCATATTCCACTTGCAGCAATAGACGCGATTCATGGCAGTCATGCTCATCAGCATGAACCCGCTCAGGCTGATGCAAATGACCATGAGCATGACCATGACCATGACCATGACCATGACCATGACCATGACCATGACCATGACCATGACCATGACCATGACCAGCATGATGATGTTGATTTAGTTGGCACACCAAAACAAATAACCGCTTTTTTACTTGGTTTTGATTCACCACTTTATACCTTACAAGTGCGTCGTAATATCAACCAATACAAAGATGAAGCACTGCTAGCCATCATGCCGGGGGTTACCTTGCGTGAACTCTGGGAAATGCTGTCTATTGTTGAAAAAATCTTGCTGTTATTTTCTATCGTCGTGGTGCTGATCAGTTTACTTGGCATGTTAACGAGCCTGCTTTCAAGCCTAAATCAACGCCGTAGAGAGCTTGCTATTTTGCGCTCTGTGGGCGCAAGGCCATGGCATATATTCACCTTGATCAGTGTCGAGTCATTACTTATAACAGGGCTTGGCTGCATTGTTGGCACCGCACTGTTCTATACTTTAATGTTACTCGGCGCAGATTACTTGCAAAGCCATGCCGGAATAAGCCTAAATATTGCTTTACTGTCATCCTATGAACTCATGCTCTTAGCTGCGATAATGGTCGCAGGCTTTATTGTTGGGTTAATTCCTGCAACCCGTGCGTATTTCTACTCTCTTGCTGATGGTATGAGTATTAAAATTTAAGGAATGTTATGCCGTTTTTTCGAAAATTCGTCGCTTTAGTCGCATTAGTTGTGTGTGCTAGCGCTAATGCTGGCGCACCTAAAGAAATCTTCTGGGAAGATTTAATTCCAAAAGGTCATGTGCAAATCGACACCCAAGCGCAAGCAAACCATGAAAGCTCTGAGCAAAACTGGGTGCAACCAGACCTCGATGCACCTGTGGTAAAAGAACTTAATGGTCAATCAGTAAGTTTGCCTGGCTTTGTTGTACCACTTGAAGGCGATAGCGAAGTGATCACCGAGTTTTTATTGGTACCTTACTTCGGTGCTTGTATTCACGTACCACCACCGCCGCCAAATCAAATTGTGCATGTCACGATTAAAAACGGCGTACCAATCGAAAGCCTCTACGATGCGATTGTCGTGACAGGCGTTATCAGCACCGAAACTTGGTCTGGTGAAATTGCCCAAGTCGGCTATAAAATGAAAGCCGTCGGTGTAGCACCATTTGAGTTATAAGTTTTAAAGAGCATGCTTTTGCATGCTCTTTAAATTAATCCACCACTTTTTCTTTTTCCAGTTCCTGTTCGCTTAATTCATACCAATTCGCTTAATTAAGTGATCTATTTTGAGGCAATAAAACCTCGTTGATAGCAAGGCAAAAATTTCGTTATTTAGTTGTTCTAAATCAGAAATTTTTAACGCAGATAGCGACAGGTTTAATCCCTCAAAATGATTAAGTATTATTGCGGATTGGTATCATACCATCCGCCACCAAGGGCTTTATAGAGCGTTGCTAAGCTTTGCAGACGATCATTCTTTGCCTGCGATAACGCTATTTCTGCCGAAAATAACTGGCGCTGTGCATCCATTAAATCAAGGGAGCTGGCAACACCATTGCTATACCTAAGGCGTGCTAAGCGATGTAATCTTGGCTACTGAGCACCAAGCTCCTTTGCGCATCATAGCTTTGCTCTGCCGACTGATAGTTCGAAAGCTGATTGCTCACTTCTTGCAGTGCCACCAGCACTGTTTTTTGGTATTGAATACTTGCCTGATAAGCTCGTTGTTCCGCCACCGTTAAATTTGCCTGATTACGTCCCATATTAAATATTGGCATTAACAGCTCTGAGCCCAGCAACCAAACCTGCGAATTACTGGCGAGCAAATCACTAAAATCAGTACTTTCACTGCCAAGCTCTGCATATAAATTAAGTTTTGGAAATAAAGCCGCTTTTGCGACCCCAATCTCAGCCATGGCCGCTTGCCATTGATACATTGCTTGCTGCACATCTGGTCTACGCTTTAACAGTTCACTAGGTAGTCCTGTAGGTAATTGCTTAGGAAGGGTTTGTACAGATAACTCATTCCCCCCTTGCACATCAGCATTGGCATCACCAATCAAAAACTTTAACTGATTAATAATCCGCCTTTCACTGTGCTGTAAAGGCGGGATCTTCACTTTCGCTGACTCTAATTCAACCTCGGCTTGGCGCTGTTCTAGCCCTGAAATAATACCGCCTTTTTTACGAATACGCGCAATTTCAAGCTCTTTCTCGCGAAGCTTAATCGTACTCAGGCTAATTTTTAATTGCTCTTCAACTTCTTTGAGGGCAAAAAACTGCTGTGCAACATCAGCAATCAAGGCGAGCTGAAACGCGTTTCTTGCTTGCTCTTGGCTATAATAATTTGCCAGTGCAGCTTCGCTTGCGCGGCGGTTACTGCCAAATAAATCTAGCTCCCAACTTAAGTAACCTTTTAAATCAAATGTATTTTCGGGGCTGCTATTAAGCTCTTCTTCTCGCTCTGAGGTAAAGCCTATGCTTACATCTGGCCATAAAGCGGCATCGGTAATCCGATACTGAGCTCGCGCTTCAATAATTTTCGATTGCGCAATTAACATATCTTGGTTGTTAAGAAGCGCTTGGCTAATTAGTTTTTGCAAATGTGGGTCGTTATATATTTGCTTCCAGCCCGCTAAAGCCTCCGACTGTGGCGTTGCTGTTGCGCCCATAAAATTAGCAACTTCTCTATGATCAGGTATTTCAAAATCTGGCCCTACAGCACAGCCATGAATACAAGCGAAACAAAGCAATGGCAACAATTTATGCATCGACTTGCTCCTCTACTACTTTAGAGGCCAGTATTGGCTGTTTTTTCACAAAGCGTGCAGCAGTAATAAAAAACAGCGGCACTAATATAATGCCAATAGAACTTGCCAGTAACATTCCCCCTAAAATAGGCATAGATACCGACTGCCGACCAACGGCGCCGGGGCCAGAGGCAAGCACTAACGGCAAAACACCAAGCACAAAAGAGGCTGCAGTCATTAAAATAGGCCGAAAGCGAGAACGGGCGGCTTCTATTGCTGCATCAGTGGCATCCATCCCCTCCTGATAAAGCTGATTTGCCACTTCAACAATCAAAATTGAGTTCTTTGCAGCAAGGCCGATCAAAGCAATAAAGGCGACTTGGAAGAATAAATTGTTTTCATGCCCCGTCACTAAGGTCAATACTGCGGCTCCTAACATGGCAATCGGGCTTATTAATAGAACCGCAAACGGTAAACTCCAACTTTCATAGAGCGCCGCTAAAAATAAAAATACAAACACGATAGCAAGGCTGATAGCGATACTTAGCTGCCCCGATGAGCGAATTTCTTGATAGGTTAATCCTGTCCATTCATAGCCAAGGTTAGGCGGTAGTTTTGCCATTTCTTCTTTAATTACGTTAATTACATCTCCCGATGCATAGCCTTCAGCTGGCGATACATTCACCATGGCACTGGTAAACATATTAAAGCGATTTATTGCAGACGGACCGGTTGTTAAATTTAACTTAGCAAGCACATTTGATGGCACCATAGCGCCATTTTTTGAACGCACATAAAATTCGTTGAGGTTTTCAGGGCGTGCCCTAAATTCATCTTCAGCCTGAACTTTAACCCGATAAACCCGGCCAAATAAGTTAAAGTCATTAATTGTTGATGAGCCAGTAAGCACCTTCATTGTGCTGTAAACATCGGCAATCGGCACCTCTAATGCCATGGCTTTTTCTCTATCTAACTCTAAAAATAGCTGAGGTACTGAGCCACGCAGTGAGCTACTTGCTTTAGCAACTTCAGGGCGGTTATTTAAATTTGCCAGCAGTACCTCGAGCGATTCAACCAGACCCGTTAAGTTGCCTCCTGTTTTTTCTTGCAGCGCAAACTCAACGCCAGAGCCCGAACCAAGCCCCGCTACAGCTGATGGTTGAAACACATTAAACTCAGCATCCGGAATGGCATACAACTGCTTACGTATATCATTCATCA
The DNA here is from genome assembly GCF_002964625.1 of Pseudoalteromonas sp. T1lg21. Taxonomy (NCBI): domain Bacteria; kingdom Pseudomonadati; phylum Pseudomonadota; class Gammaproteobacteria; order Alteromonadales; family Pseudoalteromonadaceae; genus Pseudoalteromonas; species Pseudoalteromonas sp. T1lg21. Next base: position 194,166 of record NZ_PQBX01000001.1, on the reverse strand, counting down.
CACTTGTGACCGTAAAGCCTTGCTCAGCACGCACTTGCCAAGGTTGTAAAATAACCTCCATTTGACCATGTGATTGCGCACTACCAGCACGACGGTTTTCACCCGCTAGCGTGAATGAATAAGCCACCCCGGCATGGTTCATAACATATTGGTTTGCCTTACTTATCACCTCATTGGTACGTGAGACCGTTGCCGCATCTGGCAAGGTAATATCAACAAAAAAGCGTCCTTGATCTTCTTGCGGCATAAAGCTGCTTGGTAATTGGCTAAACACAAAGTAACAGCCTCCTACCATTATAAAAAAGCCAATATAACTACGTTTTGCTTTTTCGGAGCATGCCTTTACAAGCCAAGTGTATTTTTCGCCAACACCTTCAAGCCAGTTATTAAATTTATTAAAAATCTTATTGTTTGATGGGGCACTAGGTTTTAAGAAAATCGCACATAAAGCAGGGCTCAAGGTTAGCGCAACTAAGGTTGAAATGAGTACCGCAACCGTAATTGAAATCGCGAACTCTCGGTACATAATGCCCGTAATACCGGCTAAAAATGACACCGGCACAAACACCGCTGCCAGTACTAAAGAGGTTGCCACTATGGCGCCAGAAAGCTCCGTCATCGCTTGCTTAGTAGCGGCAACTACCTCCATATTTTGCTCATTGATCAGTCGCTCAACACTTTCTACTACGACAATCGCATCATCGACGACGATGCCGATTGCCAATACCATAGCCAATAAACTGACATTGTTAATGGTAAAACCAAATGCAGCCAAGGCGATAAAGGTGCCCACTATCGACACCGGCACAGCTAACGCAGGTATTAAAGTTGTTCGCCAGTTTTGCAAAAATAAATACACCACTAAAATCACTAAGATCAGCGCTTGAATAAGGGTATTAATCACCTCATTAATCGACAGTTTGATGAACTCTGATGCATCATAAAAAAGCTGCCATTTCACTCCCTTTGGAAAAGCCTCGCTCAGGCGCTCCATCTCAGCCTTAACACGCTCTGTAACCGCTAATGCATTAGAGCCTGGTAACATATAAACCTGCAAAATAGTGGCTGGCTGTTCATTAAGTTTTGAATTTAAAGTATACGCAGAGGAAGCTAGCTCAACCCTTGCGACATCTCGCAAACGGATCATCGAGCCATCACTATTAACTCGCAGCATAATATTATTAAACTCATCCACCTTATTAAGCCGGCCTTGTGCTCGTACCGGAAAGTTAAGCTTAATAGCATCGCTCATTGGCTGAGCCCCGATCTCCCCAGCAGCGGCCTCTTTATTTTGTGCTTTGATTGCTGCGGTCACATCATTCACGGTTAACTCGTAGCCCGCTAAAATATCAGGCTTTAACCAGACACGCATAGCATATGAACGCGAGCCAGTGTTACGTACCTTACCAACCCCCGGGACACGCTTTAAAGCTGCCTCAACATTGATGCTAGCGTAGTTACTCAAATAGATTTCATCATAGCGTGGGTCATCAGAGGTCAGTGCCAGTTTCAAAAGCTCAACGGAACTTTCATTAGAGACATTCACCCCTTCAGTTTGCACATCAACAGGTAAATTACTACCAGCTTGACTTGCGGTGTTTTGTACATCAACAAGGGCGAGATCAGGGTCGGTGCCAACATCAAAGGTGAGTGTGATCCCAACACTGCCAGAGTTAGTTGCCTTTGACTCCATATACAACATATTCGGTGTGCCATTTAATTCTTGCTCAAGAGGAATAGCTACCGACTCAGATGCGGTCTCAGCCGTTGCGCCGGGGAATGAAGCAGACACTTTAACCGACGGCGGAGCAATATCTGGGTATTGATCAATGGGTAGGGTAAAGAGCGAGACCAAGCCTGTGAGTAAAATAACTAACGAAATAACGATAGCAAACACTGGACGCTTGATAAAAAAATGCGAAAACATAGCTAAGCTCCCTGCTGATTTTTTTCATCATCTTGTTTGCTTGGTTTATCTGGCGCCAGTGGAGTAGTGTCAGTGTTAGGTGCGACTTGGCGTTTTTCAAATTCGGCTAACGAAATCGCCTTTACTTGCTGACCATGACGAATGCGATGTAAACCTTTCACCACCACTTGCTCACCCGCACTCAAGCCACCGCTAGCAACAATTCCTTGTTCACCGTAATGCTCAACAACAATAAAGCGCCGCTCTATCTCACCTGAATCAAGTACCACCATCACATAAATACCACCCTGCTCAACTTGTGTAGCTTCCTCAGGGACGACAATGGCATCTTTCAACTCAGATAATTTAATTCGTGCTTTTGTATATTGCCCAGGTAATAGCTCACTATTAGGGTTAGGCAGCTTTGCTCTTACTTTAAAGGTGCCCGTTTTCGGGCTAATTTTAGGGTCGGTAAAACTCACATCACCCCAATATCGATACTCGCTGCCATCAGGCAAAGAAATACGTACAAAGCCTTCTAGCGCCTTGCCCTTTTGCTCGGCTTGTAGCTGCTCCATCATGCTGGTCATACGCCGCTTGGCATTCAAGTAATCAAGTGCCGACATATTAAAATTAACGAAAATAGGGTCTATTTGCTGAATAGTAGTAAGGAGTGAAATACCGTTACTGCCGACCAAAGCACCGAGATCGGCTTCTGAGCTACCCACCATGCCGCTAATTGGCGCCGTCACACGGGTATATTCTAAATCAAGCTTGGTTTCTTCAAGTTCTGCTTGGGTTGCTGATAATGAGGCTTGTGCTTGCTCTTGAATCGAAATTGCATTGTCGTAATCAAGCTGACTTGCTGCGTCTTGCTCGTAGAGGGGTTTTAAACGGGTTACATCGCGCTTTGCTTTAGCCAGCGCTGCTTGGTCTTTTTGCAGCGCCGCTTTAACGCGATTAAGTTTTGCTCGGTAGGGTCTATCATCAATGGTGTAGAGTAAATCTCCTTCATTTACCCAGCTACCTTCAACAAATTCTACGCTTTGTACAAAGCCGGTGATCCGCGCTCGCACTTCAACATCCAGCGACGCATCTGTGCGTGCCACGTAATTCCCGTACAGTGGCACATCGAGCTGCTTAACCTCAGCGGTAACCACTTCTTCAACAACCACTTGAGGTTGCTCTTTAGAACAACCCACCAGTGCCGCTAAGCACACGCACCCTATGACGTATTTGTTTAATAGCATACAACCTTCTCATTCCTTAAGCCTGTCTCTATCTTGCTATCTGTTGCAATACTACATAGATGAGGGATTCTTTGTTATTTTTGACAATTAGAGCAGTACACAGTGCTTCTTTGCCCTAATCTAATTTCTTTTAATGGCTCTTTACACGTTACACATGGCTCACCTTTGCGACCATAAACTAGTAATTGCTGGGCAAAATAACCGGGCTTACCATCACTTTGAGCAAAATCTTTTAATGTTGTGCCGCCTTGCGTGATAGCCGCAGCAAGTGTTTCTTTAATAATAGGCACTAATTGCTGATAACGCTTTAAAGACACCTTGCCGGCTTCTCGTTTCGGGTGAATTCCGGCCTTAAATAACGACTCATTGGCATAGATATTACCTACACCAACGACCACAGCATTATCCATAATAAACTGTTTTATTGGTACTTTTTTATTTCTAGACTGTTCGTAAACACGCTTTGCAGCAAACTCATCGGTAAGTGGCTCCGGCCCAAGCTTGGTTAGCAAGGTATGACATTCGCCTGGTGCTTGCCATAAGCAGGCACCAAAGCGACGCGCGTCGTTGAGTCTTAGCGCTTTACCTGAGGCTAAAATAAATTCGATATGGTCGTGCTTTTTTAATGGCTCATCTGCGCTCACAACTCGTAAGTTGCCCGACATTCCTAAGTGCAAAATAACACTACCCAGCTCACAACCGAGTAATAAATATTTTGCTCTACGCTCCACTGAAGTAACTTTAAGTCCTTGTAATTGATATACATCATCAGGCACAGGCCAACGCATACTGGCGTTATGAATATTTACTTTGGTCACTGTTTGGTTAAGCACATGCGGCGTTATTCCCAAACGGCTAACTTCAACTTCTGGTAATTCAGGCATCTGTGACTCTCTTAAAACGGGTATAACGGAAATAACTTAGCAGCATCAGCTTGTTCAAGCTCAAATACTCGTTGTAACCGCTTATCTAATAAATAGTATTGCTGATCTATGTTGTACAACTGATACACCGCTGGCAACTGCTCACCGGCTAGCCACACGGAGGCAACATAATCAGCCGATGTCTGTGAAATTTTACTCACAGGGAGACTGGCAATAGTCAGTTTTTGATGTTGCCAAAGTCCAACAAGTTGTTCGAGCTGCTGCTCATCGCCTTGCCATGTGATTTCTTGCTGTGATTGGCTACGCCAAGAGGTGCCGATACGCTCGATTTTTAATTCTGGAAATGCCATTGCTAAAATAAAGCTTTGTTCTGGGAGTAATGCTTGTACTCCTTCTTCAACGGGCTGTGTATTGAGCTTTTTATGTAGGCCATTGAAGAAAAAAATCATCAATAGCATCGAAATAATCACCACATTATTCCATGCTTTTCGGCTCAAGCGCATCAGTATCTTCCTCAGTTTTCAATATCTTAAAGTGTAACCAAAAAGGACATTAATTGGCAGTTGTAATTGATCAACAAAATTTCATGTCTGTTATGTATCAATCTGTCGATACTTTGCTAAAATATCCGCCAAATTTAAAGGAGTTCCGTCAATGTCAATGTATGTAGTGGGTCATAAGATCCCTGATTCAGATTCAATTTGCGGTGCAATTGCGCTTGCTTACTTAAAAAACCAGATCAATGAACCTGCGATCCCGACGCGTTTAGGTGAAGTATCACCTGAAACACAATTTATCCTAGATAAATTCGGTTTCGAAGCACCTGAGCTAAAACTTAGCTACGCAGGCGAAGACGTTTATATCGTTGACCACACAGAAAAAACACAAGCACCTGATGACATCGATGAAGCACGTGTTGTGGGGGTTGTTGATCACCACAAACTAGGCGACTTAACATCGTCAACACCACTTGAGTGTTGGATCCGCCCTGTGGGTTGTTCAAACACTATCATCAAAATGATGTATGACTTCTACAATGTAGAAATTCCAAAAGATATCGCAGGCATCATGTTATGCGCTATCTTAAGCGACACTGTGATCTTTAAATCACCAACATGTACAACGGCTGATATCAAGTGTGTTGAAGCACTTGCTGAAATCGCTGGCATCGAAGATTTCAAAGAACTTGGCATGGACATGTTCAAGGTTAAATCAGCAGTGGAAGGCACGCCTGCACGCGATTTAGTAATGCGTGATTTCAAAGACTTCAACATGAACGGTAAGCTAGTAGGTATTGGCCAGCTAGAAGTTATCGACCTTGCAGTATTTGATGAAATCAAAGCAGATCTTGAAGCTGATATCGCTAAGCTTAAAGAAGAAGGCGATCGACACTCAGTATTACTCCTGTTAACTGATATCATGAAAGAAGGCTCAGAAATGCTAATTACGTCTGATGACGTATCTGTAATCGAAGCTGCTTATGATGTTAAATCAGAAGACGGTCGCGTATGGTTAGATGGCGTATTAAGCCGTAAGAAGCAAGTAGTACCACCACTACAAGACGCTTTCGCAAAGATCTAATCTTACGAAATAGATACAAAAAAAGCCGATGTTACATCGGCTTTTTTGTGTCTGGAATTTTGCGGTAGTTAGATCTGCGTTGCATTACGCTGGCGTAACACTTCAAATAAACAAATCCCCGTCGCAACTGACACATTTAAGCTAGATACCGTACCAGCCATTGGGATTTTAACTAATAAATCACAATGCTCACGAGTTAAGCGGCGCATACCATCCCCTTCTGCACCCATAACAATCGCCATTGGCCCTGTTAGATTTGCATCGAATAACTCAGTATCTGTTTCACCTGCAGTGCCGACAACCCAAACACCTGCGTCTTTAATTTCGCGTAATGTGCGTGCCAGATTAGTGACTTGTACCAGTGGTACTGTTTCTGCCGCACCACATGCTACTTTACGCGCTGTACCATTGAGTTTTGCTGATTTATCTTTAGGAACGATAATCGCGTGCACGCCTGCAGCATCAGCACTACGTAAACACGCCCCTAAGTTATGCGGATCAGTTATGCCATCAAGTACCAGTAAGAAAGGCGTTTCCTCACGGGCAATGATCTCATCTAGATCTTTCTCGTTATACATACGGGCTGCTTTTACATTGGCAATAATGCCTTGGTGCTGCTCACCGTCGGCTTTATTATCAAGCGCTTTACGCTGCATAAATTGTACAGAAATACCGAATTTACGTGCTTCATCAATAATCGGGTTTAAACGTTTATCTTCACGTCCTTTTAAAGCATAAATTTCTAAAAAGCGCTCTGGCTCTTTTGCTAAAATTGCTTCAACTGAGTGAAAACCAAAAATTAATTCATTACTCACGTATTATTTGCTCCTCGGCTATTACGTTTACGGGCATTCTTACCCGGTCTTTTTGCCTTTTTGGTGGCTTTCTTCTTGCTCTTCTTGTTGCCGGCTTTTACAGCATCGGCTTGTTTACCATTAGGTTTTTTACGCCCTTTAGAATGAGAAGACTTGCCACGTTTTTCGTTGTCTTTATCGCCTGACTTAGCCTCAAAACTGCCTGACTGCGTTTTTTTGCCAGGGATTTTACCGGCCTTAAGCTGGGCACGAACACTTGGTTTTGCAGGGGCACTACGACCACGACGACGCGCATAACGGTCTTGTTGCGCTTCACCTGCTAACACTAAGTTTATGCGTCGCTCATCAAGACTTACAGATGAAACCTGAACCGTTACTTTATCGCCTAAACGATAAACGGTATGTGTTTGTTCACCAATCAAGCAATGCTTAGCTCCATCATAATGGAAATATTCATTGCCTAAATTAGTTACATGGATCATGCCGTCGATTTGTAAGTCGTCTAAACGTACAAATAAACCAAAGTTAGTTACCGATGAGATCACCCCACCAAATTCGTCACCAACATGGTCTTGCATAAATTCACATTTCAGCCAATCTGCGACTTCGCGTGTCGCATCATCAGCACGGCGTTCAGTGGTTGAACACTGCTCACCTAAAATATCAACTTCGTCATCAGTGTAGGCGTACTCACCGGATGTTTGCTGACCTTGCGCTTTAAGCACGGCTTTAATTGCACGGTGCACCACTAAATCAGGGTAACGACGAATAGGCGACGTAAAGTGGGCATAGGCTGGCAAAGCCAAACCAAAGTGACCAATGTTATCTGGCTGATACACCGCTTGCTTCATCGAACGAAGCAACATGGTTTGAATAAGCTCAGCTTCAGGACGGTCGCCTAATCTTGCTAACACCTGAGTGATTTCTTTTGGTGTTGGCTCATCAGAAATCGCGGTTTCAATACCAAGCTCTGATAAAAAGTTTCTGAAGAAACCAAGCTTTTCACCATCCGGCTCATCATGCACACGATAAAGCGCACTTGCTTCGTGTTTTTCTAATAAACGGGCAGCTGATACGTTCGCAAGAATCATGCACTCTTCGATAAGCTTGTGTGCATCATTGCGAACCACTGGCACGATTGATTCAATCTTACGGTGTGCATTAAACACAAAACGCGTTTCTAACGTTTCAAATTCAATCGCACCACGTTCTTGGCGTGCTGCTTTTAGTGCCATATACATCTGATGCAAGTCAGTTAAATGCGGCACCATCTCGGCATATTCTTCACGCAGCTTTTCATCGCCTTGTAAAATCGCATTCACTTTAGTGTAGGTAAAACGAGCGTGTGAATTCATCACCGCTTCGTAAAATTTGTACCCAGACAATTTACCCGCATCTGACACTGTCATCTCAGCGACCATACATAAGCGGTCAACTTTCGGGTTTAGTGAGCATAAGCCATTCGATAGTACTTTTGGCAGCATCGGAATAACTTGCTCAGGGAAGTACACTGAATTACCGCGTTCAATCGCTTCTTTATTCAGAGGCGTATTCATACCTACATAATGCGACACATCAGCAATAGCGACCCATAAACGCCAACCACCCGATGGTTTACGCTCACAATAAACGGCATCGTCAAAGTCACGGGCATCTTCACCGTCAATAGTCACCAGCGGTAAGTCACGTAAATCAACACGACCTAGCTTTGCTTGTTCATCAACAAACTCACCTAAATGAGCAACTTGCTTCTCAACCGCTTCTGGCCACACATGGGGAATATCGTGATTGCGTAGTGCAACTTCAATTTCCATACCCGGTGCTAAATGTTCACCCAGTACCTCGGTTACTTTACCTACCGCATTCATATGTCGGCTAGGGTTTTGGGTAATTTGCACCTGCACCATTTGATTGTGGCGCGCGCCATTTTCACTACCCGGTAGTATCATAATGTCTTGCGTTATGCGTGGGTCTTCCGCCACTACAACAGCAATACCATGCTCAACAAAATAGCGACCAACAATCGGTGCTCGTTCATTGGTTAATACCTTAATGATACGTGCTTCGCATTTGCCACTAGCGCCTTTACGATTGCCTTTTGCAAGCACAATGTCACCGTGTAACACCATATTCATTTGGTGCTTCGCGATAAACCAATCTTTACTCTCACCTTCAACTTCTAAAAAGCCGAATCCGTCACGATGACCAATGACCTTACCTTTAACGAGGCCAGATTCATCGATCAATGCGTAGCATTTAAACTTATTGAAATACAGTTGACCATCGCGCTCCATAGCACGTAAACGACGTTTGAACGCTATTTGGCGCTCTGTATCGTTCACATGTAATTCGTCACAAAGTTGTGTGAAGTTTGCTGGTTTGGCGCGAGATTCTAAGTGAGTAAGTATAAACTCACGGCTAGGGACGGGGTTTTCGTACTTTTCTTGTTCTCGACTGAGATTGGGATCCTGTTTTGACATTCACTATCTTGTTAGTTGGTTATGTTGTTATTTTAACCCATAACCTAACAATGAGACAGGCAAAAGCTATGAAACTTTTAAGAAATTGATTAATTCTGGCAAAAAGTGAGGCGTTGATATTCTTTGCAACAAACACTCTGTGTTAATATTTTCGGAAAATAACAACAAGCTAACAAATCTATATGGATATTAACTTAACCCATTATCTTTCGACTATGGCCTATAACAGCGCCTACATTGGCCTGTTCATTGCTATCATAGCCCTTGCAAAACTGTCGTATAACTTAGCAACTCCTTACAACACCACCAGCCAGTTAACCGATAATGCCAACAGTGCTTTAGGTTTATCGATAGGCGGTTATTTAGGAGCTATCACCATTATTTACGGCTTTGTTTTAGCTGGGCCTAGTAAAGGGCTTGTTAGCGACTTGATGAATGTTTCACTGTACAGCGTGTTAGGTATGGTACTACTGACCTGCTCACGTATTTTAAATGACAAATTACTGCTGCGCTTGTTCTGCAACCAAGAGCAATTAATTAACCAACAAAACGAGGCCGTTGGCTTAGTACAAGCAGCTAACTATATGGCAGCAGCACTTATCATTGGTGGCGCATTAACCGGCGAAGGCACCTGGTTATCAGCCATTGTGTTCTACTTTTTAGGGCAACTGATGCTGATCATTTTTGCCAAAGGCTATGATCACCTTACTGCATTCAACCTTCACGAGCAGCTAGAAAAAGGCAATAAAGCCGTTGCACTTAGCTTTTCAGGCACCATGTTGGCATTAGCTATTATCTTATGTCATGCGCTTATTGGTGGCTTTCATAGTTGGCAACAAAGCTTAAGCTTATTCTTTATTGACGCATTATTTGGCTTTTTAATTTTACCAATTGTGCGTTACCTCGTTGATAAAATTATTTTTAGTAAAATTTCTCTCGACCAAGCAATGCACGATAAAAACACCGCTGTTGCGGTTATCGAAAGCAGCATTGCCATTTGTGTTGCTGTTATCATCACTATCGCTATTTAAGCTTATATATGGAGTAATGGATGAACATCTATAAGCTTTTTATTATTGCTGCCATCTCGTTTTTGGCTTGCATAATAATACGTGCAGATCTTCAAGCGCCACTTATCAGTGGCCAATATGGCAACTTTAAAGACTACGACGGACAAGATAAAGCCTACCTATTTTCAGTGCCAGAAGATGGCCAGATGATGCGCTTAGAAATTAAAGGCAGACTGCCTTTAAATTCGTGGAAAGCTATTGACCTTGAAGTATTTGACCCTGATGGCAACTATTTATTTAGTTACGCAGATGAGCTATGGGCAGAAACCGGACGCGATTCAGAAGGAAAATGGACTGAATACCGTGATTATACTTATCACGATGTCCACTTCCCAAAGAAGGGGCAATATAGCGCCTACGTCAGTAGTACGTTTGGCCCAAATAAGCGTGCCGAACATTTTAGTTATACGTTTCGAATTATTCCAATCAAAGGGAATAGTAAAATACTTATTCCGCTAATGTGGATGTCAGGCATTATTGCTGGCTTATGCCTTTTTGTGATTTTGAATCGCTTAGAGGAAGGTAAAAATAAATCAGATATTTCTTTTCAACCTATCACCAAAAAAGGTTTACAGGCAAAGCAAGCGATGGAAACAACATTTCCTGTTTGGCCTATCGCCCTGCTGTTTTTCGTGCCTGTGCTACTTGTATCTCTGTTCGCCTATGGCAAAGATGATGATGAAGCTGACTGGCAAGTTTATGCCTATGGGCACAGTAATATCTATGTAGATAAACAGCTTCGAGAGCAAAGTATTGGCAGTGCTGGTTTTCGTTCACGAGGCGGCCCGGGTGGTAAGTAAATCAATTCGCGAAAGCCACATTTTACTGTTTAGTATTTTTGTCGCTGGCCTTTGCTCTATTATCTATGAGCTGCTGATCGCAACAACGGGTGCCTACTTTTTGGGTGATAGCATCACCCAATTTTCCCTGACGATTGGCGTCTATATGGCGGCAATGGGCATAGGCTCTTATTTTTCGCGTTTTGTGCCCGATAAACCATTGCTAGCTTATTTTATTGGTTTTGAGTTAGCGCTTGCACTACTTGGTGGTTTGAGCGTGCCCTTGTTGTACTTCTCGTATGCCTATGGCTTACCACTACAAGCAATTAGTATTTTACTCACCACGCTAATAGGGATTTTGATTGGCTTAGAAATTCCGCTGTTAAGTCGCCTAATGGAAAAACATTATGCGCTAAAAGCAAACCTCGCCAATGTGTTATCTATTGACTACTTTGGTGCCCTGCTCGCGACTTTACTGTTTCCTTTTCTATTTTTACCTTGGCTTGGGGTTTTTAAAACGGCCCTAAGCTTTGGCTTAATGAATCTAAGTATTGCGCTGCTATTGCTTTGGTACTTTATCGACCATATCAGCCCAAACCGTCGAAAAGTACTGAGGCTCACACTTGTTTTAGTTAGCTTAATATTGGTGCTTTGCTTATTTGCTAGTAAACAGCTCACGTATCTTTGGCAAAGCCAACTTTACGATGATCGTGTTGTACATTCAGAGCAAACCCCCTATCAGCAAATCGTACTCACTCGTCATAAAGATGATATTCGCCTTTATTTAAACGGTGGCTTACAGTTTTCATCGATTGATGAATATCGCTATCACGAAGCGCTTATTCACCCAGCCATGGTGCGCCATGGCAATGCAAAACGAATTCTAATTTTAGGTGGTGGCGATGGCTTAGCAGCCAGGGAGCTTTTGAAATACCCGCAATTAGAGTCTATTACCCTGGTTGATTTAGACCCTGCTGTCGCTAGGCTTGCGCAAACTAATCACAACCTCACAACACTTAACAAGCACTCACTGAGCGATCCTAAAGTGACAATTATTCATCAAGATGCCTATGTGTTTGTTGAGCAAAGCCAACAACTGTTCGATATTATTTTTATTGATTTACCCGATCCAAAAGCAATCAATCTTGCACGGCTTTACAGTCAGCAGTTTTATCAACTAGTAAAAACACGACTGCCAAATAACGGAATTGTGGTCACCCAAGCCACCAGTCCATTTTTTGCAAAACAGGCATTTTGGTCTATCAACAACACGCTCAGTGCAGCAGGCTTTGCTCATACTTTGCCTTATCATTTGAATGTGCCCTCTTTCGGTGAGTGGGGCTTTGTTATGGCTTGCAACTTGATCTGTAGCAACCACCAGTTGTTGCCTGTTAACACCCGCTATTATCGCCCTGAAAATGACGCACAACTGTTTATTTTCACGCCAGACATTAGCGCTAACAACGAAAAAGTATCGACGCTTGATGAGCCAAATGTGCTGCACTATTACTTACAAGGGTGGAAATATTGGAACTAAACGAATGGATTAGCCTATTTGGGGAGTTTACAAAGTAAAGGATTACCGTTACAAAGAGAGTTAATAACAACAATAACAAGGTTTGTAATGCAGGCGCACAAACAGAGCCTTTTGTACTTACACATTGCAGTACTCCTATTTGGGGGCACTGCATTATTTGCCAAGCTAGTCAGCCTAAGTGCATTAGATATTACCGTTTACCGAACAGCCATTGCGGGCTGTGCACTACTGCTGTTACTCACAATCCAAAAGAAAGCGATTAAGCTTCACTCACGTCGTGATTATCTCATCGCCTTGTTACTTGGTGTCATTGTTGGAATACATTGGCTTACCTACTTCGCAGGTATGCAATTGGCAGGTATTGCAGTCGGTATGATTGCCTTTTTTACTTACCCTGTTATCACGGTGTTTTTAGAACCTTTTTTTCATGGCAGTAAACCACAGCTTAAAGATATTTTTAGCGCCTTGGTGGTAATGCTAGGGATTTACTTACTCATTCCAGATGCCAGCTTAGGCAATGATGTTACACTCGGTATTGCTATTGGTATTTTGTCAGCGTTCTTTTTTGCTTTTCGAAATATCGTTCACAAGCGTTACTTTAGCCAGTATGGCGGCCCACAAACCATGCTTTATCAAACCTGGATCGCCTGCATTATGCTGTGCGCCTTTGTCGAAGTACCGCCATTACAAGTTGATACAATAAATTGGCTGCTATTAATTACCGTAGGGGTTATTTTTACAGCAGCACCGCATTCACTGTTTGCAGCAAGCCTAAAAAACTTATCAGCCTCAACCGCTGGTTTGATATCGTGTTTGCAGCCTTTATACGGTACGTTTTTCGCTTTTTTAATTTTGCATGAGCAACCTTCAATTAGCACTCTTATTGGTGGCGCATTAGTAATTAGTGCCGCTTTTTATGAAACATGGTCAGTGACTCGTAGGTATAAGCAATGATGAAAGTATTCGCTCACAGAGGTGCCAGTGGTACCTATCCAGAAAATACCAAGAGCGCCATTATCGCCGCTGTTGATTTGGCAGTAGATGGTATCGAAATTGATGTGCAAAGCTGTCTTGATGATTACATGATTATTCATGACACCTGGCTTGATCGTACAACCTCAGGACGCGGCAAGGTAAACGCCTGCTCAAAAGAAAAAATTCAGCAATACGATGCAGGCAATGGCGAAGTTGTACCGACTTTACAGCAGGCAATCGATTGGGTTGATGATAAAACACTGCTCAATTTAGAACTTAAACATACTTTTTCGCTAGATAAATTTGTTGAGCTTATTGAGTCAAATGTCAGTGCAGGAAAGATATCTAGAGATAACCTGTTAGTCTCTTCATTCGATCATCACCAACTAATGTGGCTCAAGCAAAAACTGCCTTGGGTAAAGATTGGCGCACTCACCGCTTCTATTCCAATTAATTACAGCGAGTTTGCGCAAAAACTGCATGCCTACAGCATTCATGTAGATAAAAACTTTATAAACCATGAGTTTGTTGCTGATGCAAAACAACGCGGCCTTCAAGTTTATGCTTACACGGTCGATAAAGTGGAAGATATCGAATTAATGCTAGAGTATGGCGTAGATGGTATTTTTACTAATTTTCCGTGTCATACACAAATGACACTGCAGTCACTGTAACTCAACAAAACTAAGCTATACTGTTGAATTATGTGAAATTGAATAATAAAAAATACGCCAAAATGAATCAACACAACATCTTAATGAGTAGCTATATGCGCATTTATAATTTTATCGAACAAACATTCTTTTACACTCTTACACGTAAGATTGTCGGTAATTTAGGTTTTGTGTTTGCGTTTCAAGCTATCACATTAATCTGGCTTTATAGCAGCCTGTCAGAGCAACAAGCTGGTTTAGGACTATTTTGGTTAATGACCTTTGTTATCGTCGCCAGCTTTATTTTTACTGTTTTCTACATGCGCTTTTTGATTGTGCGCCCAGTGCAAGCAATGCGCGACACACTTGAGCAAATCAATCGCCATGATGCCGATTTATCTGCCAAGCTTCCGCATTTTACCTACGATGAATTTCGTGATTTAAGTGAGCAGTACAATACCTTTACCGTTCACCTAGCAAAACTATTAGCCACCACGTATCAAAGTGCACAAGCCAGTGCTGATAGTAGCTTAAAGATGACTCATTCTATGCAGCAAACCGCACAGATGAGCCACCAGCAAATAAAATTCAGTCAAACCATTACCGATTCAAGTAATCAAATTACTTCAAGCCTAGAGAATATCTCAGCGAACACAGACAGCGTACATCAAGTAAATAATGAACACTTGAGCTTTGTGCAGCACTCGGCTACTGAGTTATCGGCACTGGTTAAAAAGGTCGCGATGATAAGCCAAATTTTGGGTAACTTCTCAGCAACTGTGTCTGGTCTGAAAGAAAACAGCGAGAACATTCGCGCTATTTTGAAAATGGTCGAAGAGTTTTCGGATCAAACCAATTTACTTGCCCTCAATGCTGCAATTGAGGCGGCACGTGCCGGTGAAGCTGGCCGAGGGTTTGCTGTGGTTGCCGATGAGGTCAGATCGCTCTCAGTTAAAGTAAACGATGCAACTCGCCAGATCAGCGATTTTATTAATCAAATGAACACCCTCGTTAGCGAAACCAATAAAGAATCTGAGCAACTAATTAGCCACTCGAGTGAGGCTGAAACAGCAATTAGCAATACCTCAACAGGCTTTAGCAATATGCTTGGCGAATTTGAGCAAAACCAACAACAGCTGCAGCAAATTGTCAGCGCGGTGCATTTACTTGAGCAAACCCAAACCCACACTCATCAAACGGTAGAGCAAATTGTGGCTTTGGGCAAGCAAGCTAAACAGCAAATTGATGAATCACTCGCTGATTGCCAGCAATCACACAAACTGAGCCAACAAACCCAAGAGCAATTAAAACGCTTTGTGTAATCGGCTTTTAACTGCTGCTCTGAGTCAAACTATGTTAAAGTAGCCGCTTCTTGGCTACTTTTTTATTGACCGTGACAACACCCGCTATTGATTATGAACAACTCGCGCTGCAAATAAAGCAATGGGGTAAAGACCTTGGCTTTGCAGAAGTCGGGATCACTGATATTGACCTAACGAAACACGAAGCGCAGCTACAACGCTGGTTAGATTTAGGCTATCACGGTGAGATGGAATACATGGCAGCCCATGGTATGAAGCGAGCGCGCCCCGCTGAGTTGGTACCTGGTACGCAGCGAGTCATCTCAGTAAAAATGAATTACCTACCGCCTGATGCAAGTTTTGCTAAAAACCTTAAACAAACCGACAAAGCGTACATCAGTCGCTATGCATTAGGTCGTGATTATCACAAGTTAATTCGTAACCGTTTGAAAAAGTTAGGCCAACAAATAGAACAGCATATCGGCCAACTCGGTTTTCGTCCTTTTGTTGACTCAGCCCCTGTGCTTGAAAGACAACTAGCCGAAAAGGCAGGCTTAGGTTGGCGTGGAAAACATAGTTTATTAATCAATAAAGAAGCGGGCTCTTGGTTTTTCTTAGGTGAGTTATTTGTTGATATACCGCTGCCTATTGATGAAGAAAATAGTTTTGAAGGCTGTGGTAAATGCGTTGCCTGTATGACGCTGTGCCCAACTGGTGCAATTGTCGAACCTTATGTCGTTGATGCCCGTAAGTGTATTTCTTACCTAACGATTGAGTTACAAGGCGCGATCCCAGAAGAATATCGTCCGCTGCTAGGCAATCGTGTCTATGGCTGTGATGATTGCCAGTTAGTGTGTCCATGGAATCGCTATGGTCAGATCACCGATGAAGCTGACTTTCACCCAAGAACACAGCTTAAAGATCAAGACTTACTGGTTTTATTTGCATGGGATGAAGCGACATTTCTTAAAAATACCGAAGGCAGCCCTATTCGCCGCATCGGTCATGAGCGTTGGTTAAGGAACCTCGCTGTCGGATTAGGTAACGCTGATTACAATGAGCTGATAATCGATGCTTTAGAGCAAAGATTAACAACCGCTAGCGCTTTGGTTGCTGAGCATATTGAGTGGGCGCTTGATCAACAAAAAAATAAGCGCCAGTTAAAACTTCGTAAAACTGAGCGCTTAATTCGTATTGTTGAAAAAGGCCTCCCCAGAGATGCTTAATGCATAATAAAAACGATGTACCTATTGCTTTAATAATTGCGATAGGTCATTTTCAATTTCTTTGAAGGCCGCTTTAACCCCTTTTACAGACTCTTCTCGAGCTACTGAGTTTTGAATGGTTTCATCGACCTTTTGATAGATAAACACCTCTTGGTCTTCATCTAAGCCCATGGTCGGTATGCGCCTTTCTAAGTCTTCTTGAAGCTGCTTAAAAATTGCTTCGTTATTGATACGGTTTTCATTTAAAAGCTCAATTAAACCAGTAAATTTACTATGTACCTTACCGACGGCATCATTTAATTGTTGTTGCTGCTGAAGAAGCTCTTTTTTTGTGAGAATCGCTTTAAGCTGCTGCTCTGTAACACTGACTAAAAAGCAAATATGGTCTCGAATTCGGCCATGCTTATCTGGGTCTTGTCCCGGCATGTTTAAGATAAGCAAACTAATCATTTCATAGTTTACTAAAATCCGATTTGAGAACTCGTGCAAACGTCCTTTACTTTTGAGCATTTCAAACAGCTCGATCACTATGGGTGAACACACCCCCGACACAGAGAAATGTAACACTTCACCATCTAACCTAAATTCCACATTACTTTGTAAATCAAACGCACCTAAACAGTTTAAAAAGGCTTTACCGAGATCTTGCTCATTATCAATCGAGCCAATATGTTCGATGTAATTAACGATTTGACCCATTTCACTGCTGTTTGCCATGGCGTTAAACGCCGTTGAAGTCGCATCTTCAACCTGTTGCTCTAGCGACTCTTTTTCAATGAGTACTTGATTCAAATGTTGTAATTTCAGTCTCAGTTCTTCATGGCTAAATGGCTTAACAATATAGTCTTCAGCCCCGACAGAGTAGCCTTCCATACGCTCTTCAACCGTGCCCCTCGCTGAGACAAACATCACTATAATTTTTTGTGTGATTGGGTTTTCTTTGAGTTTACGGCATACATCATAACCACTCATTTGTGGCATGCTCACATCGAGTAAAATCACCTGAGGATCAAACTCTTCAACGACTTCTAAACATTCTGGGCCGCTATTAACCATTTTCAGCTCAAAATCCAGATCTTCTAAGATCTCTTCAATAATTTCTAGATTAAATGGTTCATCATCAACCGCTAAAATACGCTTCAAGGCCATGATTGCTTCTTCCGTTTTATCAATTTATCGATATAGACTGTTGTTCATTTGCCAAGTGTTGTGGCAAGTCTATTTCTAGGGGCAGTCGAACCAAAATAGTGGCGCCCCCGTATTCATTGTTGCTTGCCATAATGGTGCCTTGATGCAAGGACACGAATTCACGACAAATCGCCAGACCAAGCCCGGTGCCTCCCGCACCACTGTTGGTTTTACTACTTTGCTCAAACTTAGCAAAAATCTTTTCAAGTTCTTGTTCAGGGATCCCTATTCCGCGGTCAATAACAGCGATTTCGGCCATCTCCTCATGCACCGCTAAACTAATATCAATCTCGCTATTCGGCTCACTAAATTTCAGTGCATTTCCGAGTAAGTTGCGCATGATTTGGTTTATTTGCTCTTCGTCACACTCAAGCACAATGCCTTGCTCAAAGCCTATTGGCCGAATCGCAATATTTCGCTCAAGCGCTGTGCCCGACACATCATCAATACTGGTTTTTATAATATTGCTTAAATTATGTTTGTGTGGATTGAATGGGAATTTCCCGACATCGAGCTTTGATAAATCAAGCAAGTTATTTAGCAGCGACAATAAGCGCTCACCACTTTGCTCAATTCTAGATAAGTATTTATTTAACTTATCTTTACTTAAATCGTCATTGGCAACCTTCTCAAGCCCAAAGCGAGCAAAACTTAAGATAGAATGCATAGGGGTTCTAAGTTCGTGAGACATGTTTGCTAAAAACTCAGATTTACTGTGATTTGCAGCTTCTGCAACATTTTTAGCGTGCTCTAACTGGGCAGTACGGGCTTTTACTTCTTCTTCAAGCATGTCTTTTGCTTCAAGCAGCAAGTCTTCTTTCTCTTTTAAATGAGTCACATTTTTAAAGATAACCGCTAACGCTATTTCGCCATGATGATCGATTTCATTAAACGAACCAACAAGAGGTACCTCTGTGCCATTTTTCTTAAGTAGTCGTAAATCACAACTAAATTGACGATTTTTACTTAAGGTTGCGATTTTATCTTTGATTCGCTCAGTTGATGCCACATCAAAGAACTCATAGACCGAGCAGTTTTCAAACTCTTTGAGCGG
The DNA here is from genome assembly GCF_002964625.1 of Pseudoalteromonas sp. T1lg21. Lineage (NCBI taxonomy): Bacteria > Pseudomonadati > Pseudomonadota > Gammaproteobacteria > Alteromonadales > Pseudoalteromonadaceae > Pseudoalteromonas > Pseudoalteromonas sp. T1lg21. The sequence continues at coordinate 175,467 of NZ_PQBX01000001.1, read as the reverse complement.
TTTTTCAAACAGCTGTTCACAGGCATCGTTCGTTTCAATTACCTTGCCACAGCGTTCAAATAAAATAATAGCATCTGGGGTATGTTTAAAGATAACCCGCAGTAAGCTGTCTTTTTCAATGAGTGCATCAACGGTATTTTGTAAACGCTCCACTAATTCACTGTTATGGCGTCTTAAGAGCTCTGTCTGCCACAGTTTATGCACTGATTGTAGTAAGCTATTATCATCAACCGGTTTGATGAGCACATCTTCCACCCCTTGGCGAATAGCGGCCACCATGGAGACTTGATCAGGCTTAGAAGTATAAAGTAAACAGCGACTATTCGGCTGGCGTGTTTTGAGCTTGTTGAAAAGCGCAAGTCCAGTACCGTCTTCAAAAGTAAAATCGCTTATCAGTAAATCAATATTTTGCTCTTTGATAACATCCAATGCTGACGCCGTACTATCAGCCGTGAAGGTTTTAATATGTGCACCTTTGAGATTCAGGGCTATTTGCGCCAAACGTTCAGCACAATGATCAACGAGTAACACGGTAGGAAGTTGAAGAATATTATCGCTGTCGAGCTCAAGCACCCCTTCCAATAAAGAGCTAATTTCTTTATTGGCAAAGAAAGGGTAAATGACCACAGCATTAGGTAACAGGCGATTTACTTCACTAAAATGCTCAAGTAAATCGCTTCGTTGTGCTTTAGGAGCCAAAAGCAAGAAATGCTCTTGAGAAAATACCTCCATAAGCTTTTTAATAATACTGGTTGGCACACCATGAGAAGCTGCAACAAGATCAAAGTCTTGCTCTAAAACAGCATCATCAACCATCGCAAAATGTAATAGCTCTACTCTGCAGCCAATCAGCTCCAGCAGCACCTTTACCCGCATGGCTAACACACTATTGCTATCAACAATTAATATTCTTCGCACCGTTGACTAGACCCGCTTAATAATAAATACCTATTTTAGCGTAGTCTAAAATCACAGTGGGTCACAATTTGTACCGCATTTTTTATTAGTTTTTTAACGTATTAACGGTCTAATCGCTTGCCTAAAATAGTGAGGCTATAAGCTTTATCATCCATAATCGCAATATCCGGAAGCTCTCCCCAGACCTTGTAATCAAAGCAATTAAACAGTTTTATGCTCGGTAGGTTATGGCTGAAAATAAAAGCTAATAACACCTTGATATCAAGTGTTTTTGCATGCTGCTCTGAAAATGTAAGCAATTGTTTACCAAGCCCTTGTCCTTGAGCCTGTTGAGTGATGTAAATGCTTATTTCAACGGTACCATCATAAGCAGGACGCCCATAAAACGACTTATAACTCAGCCAAGCAAGCACTTTACCTTGTTGCTCAAAAACAAAGATAGGTCTTTTCTGTGTATGGCTATCAAACCACACTTGCCTATCTGCAACCGACACCTCTTCGGTATCTGCGGTTACCATACGCCCAGGGATAGTCTCGTTATAAATAGCGACTATGTCAGTTAAATCGTTTTGAGTTGCTTTGCGAATCGTCATAAATAGCTGAAATTAAATGATCACTTTGCTGCATATTAGCGTATATTCATCACAAATAACTAGCGGGAAATAACTATGTATAAATATGCTTTGTTACTTGCAGCAGGCCTACTAACAACAAACCTTGCAGCACAAACCACAGAAGCGACACCGGCAGCTAAAGCAAGCAGTCAATGCGATGATTTCACCAATGTCACAATGAGAAAATTACGCTCGAAAGAGTCAATCAACTTATGTGAATTTAAAGATAAGCCGCTTTTAATTGTTAATACCGCCAGTAACTGTGGTTTTACACCGCAATTTGAAGGCTTAGAAGCCCTTCATAAAGAATACAAAGACCGTGGTTTAGTCGTATTAGGGTTTCCTTCAGATGATTTTTTTCAAGAAGAAGACGATGAAAAAGACACTGCTAAAGTATGCTTCATCAATTATGGTGTAACCTTTGATATGTTTGCCACCAGCGCCGTTCGTGGTAGTGATGTGAACCCAATATTTAAGCACTTAAACGAAGCAACCAGTTCACCTAACTGGAACTTTTACAAATACTTAGTGTCTGCTGACCGTAAGACAGTACAACGCTTCAACAGTAAAACTAAGCCAGAATCGCAAACGTTACGCGATGCAATTGAAGCTGAGCTGACTGCAAAATAAATTTAATTTTTCGTTCGGTAAATATTGAACTAGACTAGTAATTTAATACTAAAACACACATTAGGGAGATGTTATGGCAGTAGCCAGTGCAAGACACATTCTCGTAGACAGTGAAGCTCACTGTTTGGATTTAAAACAGCAAATTGAGCAAGGAGCTGACTTTGCAGAGCTTGCTCGTGCTCATTCTAATTGCCCATCAGGTCAAGATGGTGGTGCATTAGGTGAGTTTGGCCCTGGCATGATGGTTCCAGAGTTCGACAAAGTCGTTTTCTCTGCGCCAATTAACCAAGTACAAGGCCCAGTACAAACTCAGTTTGGTTATCATCTTCTTGAAGTAACAAGCCGTACTGATTAATTTCACAATTGAATTCAAAAAGCCGCTTCACAGCGGCTTTTTTTTGCAAAGGATACCATCATGCAATTACTAGGCTCTACCACTTCACCTTTTGTGCGCCGTATTCGGATTTGGGCGGCACTTAATAACCTACCTATTGATTTTATTAATTTGGATATTTTCTCTGAGCAAGACAGACAAACCATGATTGCTCATAACCCTGCCAGAAAAATTCCTGTATTAATCGACCATGATTTTACCTTGTGTGATTCCAACTCAATTATTCGCTATTTGCTTGAACAAGCAGACCAGCCATTACTTAGCTGGCAGCAAGAGAACTATTTAACCATTATCAATGCCTGTAATGATTCATTAGTAGAAATTCTACTTTGCCAGCGCTCGGGGTTTGATACCAACACCGACAAACTGTTTTTTAATTTACAGAATGAACGAATTGCTGAAACATTAGCCTATTTAAATAGTCATTTATTGGAGCCAGTATTTAAAAGCTGTGAATACCTCAACATCAGTTTATACTGCTTGCTAGATTGGATCCGCTTCCGCGAATTAACTGATTTTAGCCAACTAAATAACTTAGTTGATTTTTATCACAAATTCGCCGATAAAGCGGCGGTACAACAAACAGATCCACGAAAATAAAGATAAGGGTTACGCAAATGAGCGATATCGAAATTGAATCAGAATTAGTTAGCTTTGTAGAAAAAGTTCGTTTGAACGAATCTATGTGGGCACTCGGTGCCGAAGATGGTGGTTTTGTTGTCTGTGAATCAAACCAATTTAGCGACACTGATGTGCTACTGCTATGGGGCACTGAAGACGCTGCAAAAGCACAATGTAAAGACGAGTGGCAAGACTACACGCCCGTTGAAATTGGCCTAGACGAGTTCCTTGATGAATGGGTTGAAGACCTAAACGAAGATGATGCGCTTGTAGGTTTAAACTGGAACGATGATCAAGTTTGCGTTGAAATCGAACCGGTTGGTCTAGCTAAAGCACTGTGCGATTAATAGCAATCCTTAGGCTTACAATGACACTGCCGCTTTTATGGCAGTGTCGTTAAGCTGGAAACTTGATACTTATATTGATTTTAACAATAGAACCACTATTACTTGCAATCAATGCATTGCCTAAATCGCTTTTAATTCCAACTGAAACTCGCATCTTGAGGTGGTTTGGGTATATCAGTTATACTCTTCGACACATCTTTATTATCAAGGTATTAGGTTGAAGTCCCATCTTGGTCGTAGGCCCTTTTCGGCCATGGAATTACATACCCTGTATAATGGTTACATCTATGGTGATCAGCGTTTAGCACGTGAGCAAGCTAAGCATTGGCACTTTTGGCTGCCTTTATTTGCTTATTATACTGGTGCCTACAGCGATGAAATTGGCCACTTAACCCTAGATAACATCGTCACCCTTGACGGTATTCGCTGCTTTGATTTTCATACGCATGGCAAGATAAAACCCCGCTATGTGCCAATCCATAATGCATTACTCGATGCTGGACTTGATCAATACTTAGGCTATTTAAATGAGCAAAATCAACAACGACTAATGTTTGATTTACCTGCAAAATCAGGTCGCTATAGCGAAAAAGTACGCATTTGGTTTTCTGGTGAAGGTGAACGTGCTGGTTACTTACAAAAATGCGCTATTCCTAATGTCGATCAACAAGGTATGAAAACCGCAATTAGTAGCTTACGGCTCAACTTCGAACAACAAGTGCGTATTCATGCACTGCAAGCAAATAGCAAAGACGCCTTTAACTACTTACTTGGTTTTAAAGATTTCAACGAACAACGCTTTACTGATTTGGCACTATTAAATGCCGTGCTACAAAACGTCCGACAAATAAACCCACACCTGCATTGGCAGCGTTTCATCGACCGCCATAATTAACTGACAAACTTTGTTACTAACTATTTATTACTGTTCAAATTAAAACCTGATAGCATGGTGATTCGCCCCTCTTAGCAGGTGCCTTTCTAACAACAAAAAATCAGGGATACTTATGTTCTTAAAAAGCCTATTAACGGTAAGTGTTGCACTTGCTGTTAGCTCTGCCCATGCCAATGAATATGTTATCGAAAAGCTTGCCAAGCCTAGCTCACAACAAGTAGAACTTACGCTTGATCCTGCCAAAGACAATTTTTCTGGTCATACCGAAATTGCTTTAGAGGTTTTAAAAGCAACGAATTATATCGAATTAAACGGTATTGATTATGCGGTTAGCATGGCGAAAATTTTAGGTGCAGAAAACTGTGACCTAAGTGCTGAAATGCTAAAAACAGGCAAAGTTAAATTCGCTTGTGAAGAAAAAATTCAGCCAGGCAAATACACTTTAAAAGTTGATTTTACAGCCCCTTATAACCGTCAAAGTGTTGGTTTATATAAAACTTTAGATCAAGGTACGCCTTATCTTTTCACCCAATTTGAAATGAGCGATGCGCGTCGTGCATTCCCGGTTTTTGACGAGCCTAGTTATAAAATTCCATTTCAGCTAACTATTACAGCGCCAACATCACAAAAAGTGTATGCCAATACACCGGTTTTAAAAACCAAAGTTGATGGCGATATGACAACGCACTTTTTTGACAAAACGCCTCCTATTCCTTCTTACTTAGTCGCCATGGCTGTAGGCCCGTTTGAAGAGCTTGAAATTAAAGGCATGCCAATTCCTGGCCGCGTTCTGACTCCACAAGGCAAAATCCATCTTGCTGACTACGCAAAAGAAAATATGCCGCGTGTGTTAAAAGCACTAGAAGATTACTTTGGCATTCCTTACGTTTACAAAAAAGTAGACTCAGTTGCTGTACCAGAGTTCCCATTTGGCGCGATGGAAAACGCAGGCTTAGTGACTTACCGTGAAGACATTTTATTGGTAGACCTAGCAACAGCAACGCGCAGCAAAAAAGAGCGAAATGTATCAATCATTGCCCATGAATTAGCTCACCAATGGTACGGTAACCTAGTGACCATGAAATGGTGGAATGACTTATGGTTAAACGAAGCATTCGCAAGCTGGATGGCAGCGAAAATCACTGCACAAATCAACCCAGAGTTTGAGTCGCACTTAGACTTGCCGCAAAACCATGTAATGGCACTGGATGCGCGTTTAAGTACTAAACCTATTCGTAAACCAATCAAAACTGAAGCTGACATCATGGACGGCCTTGGCCTTGCCTACAGTAAAGGGAGTGCGGTTTTATCTATGGTTGAAAACTGGATTGGCGAAGAGGCATTCCAGCAAGGTATTCGTGCTTACTTGAAGAAATTCTCGTATAAAAATGCAGAAGCCGCTGATCTATGGCAAGCACTAGGCGAAGCGTCTAATAAAGATGTGGCAAGCGTATTAAAATCATTTATCGAACAATCATCTTTCCCACTTATCAAAGTAACGCAAGATGGTAAGAAAATTAATATCAGTCAAAGCCGCTTTGTAAATGCTGGCGTTGATGCACCTGCACAACTGTGGAATGTTCCGGTTGCAATTAAGTATGGTGCGGGCGACAAAGTTAAAACCGCAAGTGTTCTGCTTAACAAAGAAACACAGCAATTGACTCTCGACTTTGAACCTGAGTGGATCTACCCAGATCAAGGTGCCATGGGTTATTACCGCTGGGTATTAAATGATGCACAGTTCAATGCTCTATTAGAGAATGCAGCAGATAAGCTAACGGTGCGTGAGCGCTTAGCGCTACTTTCTGCGGTTGATTCATTACTTGACGCGGGTGTTATCTCTGCGGCTCACTTAATGCAAACTTTAGAAGCCTTTGTGAGTGATGCTCACCCATTAGTAGCAAACACAGCATTAGGTTACCTAGCTTCTCAAAAACGTGTATTCGAAGACGACAGCAACCGTGATTTATGGCCTAAGTTTATCCGTAACAGCATTGCTCCTGCCGCTAAGCAATATGGTTTAACAGCAAAAGCAGGTGAAGACGCGGCGGTATCGCAATTACGTGCGCAAGTTATTGCTCGTTTAGGCTTTGATGGCCATGACCAAAAAGTCATTGATACAGCAAAAGCACAAGCGGCACTGTACTTAAACAACCCTGAAAATGTTGACCCATATTTAGCCTCAACATACTTAAACCTTGCGGCTTACCATGGCGATGCGAAGTTACTTGAAAAGTACAAGCAAACCTTTAAAACAACCAAAGATCCACAAGTTCGTACTAAGATGCTGGCAGCGATGGGTTACTTTGGTAAACCTGAGTTACAAAACGCGGTCCTAGAATACAGCTTAACAGATAACGTAACAGCCTCTGATATGCGTACGTTATTAGGTGGTTTAGGCTATGGTAAAGAGCGTGAAGCACTGTTTATTGAGTGGATTTACAACAATTACGATGCGATCACTAAGAACTTACCGCCGTTCTTTGTACCAAACTTACCGTTCTTCACGACGGCAAGCTGTGATGCGAAAAGCTTAGAGAAAACCAAAACCTTCTTCAACGATAAAATCACTGAAGTACCTGGTTATGCACGCTCTCTTAGTAAGCTTGAAGAAAGCATCAATGATTGTATTGCTCTGAAAAATCGTGAATTAAACTCGGTAAATAGCTTCCTTAAACGCTAATTTAAGCAAATACGAAAAGGGCCACAATGTGGCCCTTTTTTATTGCGCTAAAATAGCGGTTAATTTAGATATAAATTGTTCAGCAGCGTCAGATGACATGACTTTAAATGCGATACCATAATGAATGGGCTGTGCACTTTTATAAATGCGAGTTGGAAAACGGGTCATTTCACTACTGTGAAAGTAGTCTTTGATACGCGTAATGCCCTCAATTGACTCGAAATCAGCACTGAATACTTCAAATATAGGTCTAATAACAATTTTAGCTTGGCCACTTTGCTCATGAACATAAAATGCTTCTTTTGAGCTAGCTGGCATAAATTCGTTAATATTCTTAATCTTAAAGTTACTGCGGCAGCCCGCTTTTACCAGCTGTACACTCAGTTGTTCGGCAGAAAAAGACAAAGGCGTTCCTTACAAATAGCATGGATAGTTTAACCACAGTACAGTAATCAGGCTGAAACCGTTACTCATTTATTTATTACATACAAATGCCAGTTTGCTCTGTTTGTAATTTAACCGTGAGATTGAACCTTCACAAAAGCGTCTCAAATCAAGCCACTGTGATACCACTTCTGGCTCTGACAAACTGCGCTTATGAACTCGGTTATTAACCGCATAGGCCACAGTATCTTTATCAATTAAAGCAAAGTCTTGTACCGAGTCAGGTAATCTAAATAAATCACTAACTTCCTCTGTTTGCGGCATAAAGCGCGCAACCCAGTGTTGGTTATTTTTGTTATAACTAAATAAATAACTGTTTGTGTGCTTATCAAAAATTAAAGTACGGCCAATATCCCCAGCAATAATACGCGGTTTAGCAGCTGCAACACGAGTGTATTGCAATGTATGCGGCTCACCTAAGATAAACATGATGATATCTTCATCAGCGCCCCAAGCATGATAGCCAACCGGCTCAATCCATTCAAAAATTCGGCTCGCAGCTGGCTCTTCTGCTAATGGATACTGCCATAACTTTTGCTTGCCATCTGCTTCGACCACGATTGCAGACAAGGCTTGCTGATTTGGCATAAGCGTTGGCGAGTATTCACTGACGGGCGTGTTGGTGATATTCACGCTGCTCTTAGATGCAAAGTCATAAAACGCAATATCGGTTTGTGACTGGCCATTTTCGCCAACAACCTCATGGGTGTAGTAAAGCCCAGCATCAACTAAAAACGGTTGATTATTATACGTTTTATCATCGGTTACTCGCGACACCTGCATACCATATGGGGTGTCTAAGTCGGCAAGTAATATTTCGCTTTTAGGCATCGCTGCATGTGCGTGACTGGTAAAAAATGTCCCTGCTGCGACGAAAAGTAAAGACGAAATCAATTTCATGTTGTTCTCTCGTTTTAATTTTTATCAGCCCATGATAGCGTTAATTAATCCGCCAGTCACTTGACCTTACCATGCTCGACCTTTATAACTAGGACGTGTTCGTTTTTTATCAGTTTCTACTGATTGATTTTATGCACGATAATACCAAACGCGTTAAGGTACTGACCATTAAGCACAACAATGGTTAACTATTTAAGCCGATAGGTATCAACAATAACGAGAATAATTATGTCAGCTAAACACCCAATCATCGCTATTACCGGTTCATCTGGGGCGGGGACTACCACAACCACCAATGCAATTAAGCACATTTTTAGAAGCTTAAGCATTGATGCTGCCTTCATCGAAGGCGATAGCTTTCATCGTTATACACGTCCAGAAATGGATAAAAAGGTCCGTGAAGCACAACAAGAAGGCAAGCATATTAGCTACTTTGGCCGAGAAGCTAACGATTTTGGCGCTCTTGAGGAGCTTTTTTACCAATATGGTGAAACCGGGCAAGGTAAAATCAGACGCTACTTACATACTTTCGACGAAGCAGTTCCTTATAACCAATTACCGGGAACCTTTACACCTTGGCAAGATTTAGAATCAAATACAGATATCTTGTTCTATGAAGGTCTTCATGGTGGTGCTGTCGATGAGAATCATGATGTTGCTAAGCATGTCGATTTATTGATTGGCATGGTGCCTATTATCAACCTTGAGTGGATCCAAAAGCTCATTCGCGATACCTCGGAACGAGGCCACTCTCGTGAGGCGGTAATGGGCTCTATTGTACGTTCGATGGACGACTACATAAATCATATTACTCCTCAGTTTTCACGTACTCATATCAACTTCCAGCGAGTTCCTACTGTTGATACCTCAAACCCATTCAGCGCAAAAGACATTCCATCGCTAGACGAAAGCTTTGTTGTTATTCGCTTTCGTGGCATAGATGACGTCGATTTTCCGTACTATTTGAGCATGATTGAAGGCAGCTTTATGTCTCGTATCAATACGCTTGTGGTGCCTGGAGGCAAAATGGGCTTAGCAATGGAGCTTGTGCTAACCCCGTTGATCAAAGATATTATTTTGAAAAAACGCGCTCTTGAAAATTTAGCCCCGGTTGACTTGCCGATTTAACTCACTCGGGTACACTGCTGACTCTGGTAAAACAATGGAGTCGTCGGCTTGAAAGAAACATTACGTGTTATTGTTGGTTCAAAGAACCCCGTTAAAATTAACGCGGCTAAACATGTCTTTAGTCTTTATTTCCCAAATCATACGATTGAATGCAAAGGTGAACATGCGCCATCTGGCGTGCCTGATCAACCGCTAGGTGAAGATGAAACCCGCATCGGTGCTGAAAATCGTGTTAAGTATTGCCAAGATCACTTTGACGCCGACTTTTATGCAGCAATGGAAGGTGGCGCAGAACAATTTAGTTATGGCGCAGCAACCTTTGCCTTTGTGGTGATTGCAAACAAGCAACAATTTAGCGTTGGTCGCAGTAGCAACCTGCCATTACCGCAACCTTTTTACGATGCATTGCTGGCAGGTAAAGAGTTGGGTGATGTCATGGATGAGGCATTCAATACTGTTAATATCAAACAACAAGGTGGTGCTATTGGCTTATTGACCAATCACCTTGCTACGCGTGAAAGCACTTATGTACAAGCGCTGACACTGGCCATGGCGCCATTTTTACACCCAACCCTATTCAATCAGTAATTAGGATAACCATGAAGTATAGCCACGTATTATTCGATGCAGATGAAACGCTTTTTAGCTTTAATGCATTTGAAGGTTTAAAAGTGATGTTTGCACATTACGGCGTAGAATTTACTGAGTCAGATTATCATCATTACCAAGCAACCAATAAGCCGCTGTGGGTTGCATATCAAAAGCACGAAATTACCGCCAGTGAACTACAGATAACTCGCTTTACCGAGTGGGCAAATAAACTCGATGTGCCAGCAAAAGCACTTAACGATGGCTTCTTAGACGCTATGGCCTCTATTTGTGTGCCGCTACCTGGTGCGGTTGAATTACTCACAAAATTGAAGCCACACGCCAAGCTAGGCATTATTACCAATGGGTTTGCTAAGTTACAACAAAAACGCCTAGAGCACACTGGGTTACAGGATATGTTCGATTGGCTCGTTATTTCAGAGTTAGTCGGTAAAGCAAAGCCTGCCCCTGAGATTTTTCAGCACACATTCCAATTAATGGGCAATCCGCCAAAAGAGCAGATTTTAATGGTGGGTGATACCGCTGCTAGCGATATTTTAGGTGGTCACAATGTTGGTATCGACACATGTTGGTTACAACACCCTGGAGTTGAGCTACCTGAGGGTATTAAACCTACATATCAAATCAATCAGTTGGTCGAGCTTGAGGCTATTCTAGGCTTATAATTCTTGATAATAGTTTGGCAAAAAAAATGACGCTTAAAGCGTCATTTTTTATAACTGTAATATGCTTGCGATTAAGCTGTCGCTACTTCTAAGCCTGGTGCTGGCATAGTCACTGGGGTATCGAAAGTTGCCCATTCCCATGCTGACTCAGTCGCCATAATTTTACGAAGTAGTTTATTGTTTAAATCATGGCCTGATTTATAAGCCGTGATTTTACCTAGAATGTTGTGGCCAGTCATAAACATATCGCCCACACAGTCTAAGATCTTGTGTTTAACAAACTCATCGCTATAACGTAAGCCGTTTGGATTCAGTACTTTAAACTCATCCAATACAACTGCGTTATCCATGCTACCACCTAATGCTAGGTTGTTAGCGTGCATATACTCGATATCTTTCATAAAGCCGAAAGTACGTGCGCGGCTGATTTCTTCAGTGAAGCTTTGTGCCGTGATATCTAAACCGATACGTTGGCGGCTTTCATTGATTGCTGGGTGATCAAACGCAATTTCAAAATCGATGTGGAAACCATCGTATGGTTCGATCTCAGCCCATTTATCGCCTTCTTCAATACGTACTTTTTCTTTAATACGAATAAAGCGTTTAGCTGCATTTACTTCTTTAATGCCGCCTTTTTGTAACAAATAGATGAATGGTAATGCACTACCATCCATGATTGGTACTTCTGAGCTATCTAATTCAACAATTAGATTATCAATACCCATTGCCGCTACCGCCGCAATAAGGTGCTCAGTCGTTGATAAACGAACGCCATCTTTGTTTGTTAAACAGGTACACAGTTGCGTATCACCAACGGCTTCTGGGTTGTTTCAAAATCAACAACCGGATCAAGGTCTACGCGACGAAATACTATCCCAGTATTTGCGCTCGCAGGTCGGAGAGTAATAGTGACCTTCTCACCTTTATGAAGTCCAATTCCTATGGCTTTGACTACTTCTGCAATCGTACGCTGTTTAATCATAGGTTCGCTCACTTATAGTTACAGTTAGACGGCGAATTGTATCATAAATACATCCAGCTGCCAATTTGTTTATTTATCGAACAAAATTACCAACAAAAACTGTCTTAGTCAGCTTGCTTTCTTAGGAAAGCAGGAATGTCGAAGTAATCGCCACCCTCTGATTTATCAGACTTTTTGCTGCTCTCAGTGCTGCTAGATACTGAGCTGCTCGCTGTACTTTGTTGTACTGGCTCTTGCTTTTCAGACGCAGATGACATGCTTACGTCATCGCTGCTGCCTTGACTTGCAAAGCTTGGTACATACATGCTGCTAGTCGTTTGGTTCATTGAGCTGTGTACATCAGAACCTGATGCTTTCTTAAAGCCATTATCAACAATACCAAACTGTGGACGACGATCGCCGCCTAAACCTGTTGCAACAACCGTTACACGTAACTCGTCGCTCATTTCAGGGTCAATTACCGCACCTACAACCACTGTTGCGTTTTCTGACGCAAGTGCTTTAACGTGGTTACCAACAATTTCAAATTCTTCAATCGCAATATCCATACCTGCGGTGATATTAACTAGGATACCTTTAGCACCTGTTAAATCAACATCTTCAAGTAATGGGCTTGAAATAGCCGCTTCAGCTGCTTCTTGCGCGCGGTCTGGACCAGACGCTGATGCTGTTCCCATCATCGCAGTGCCCATCGCTGACATTACTGTACGTACGTCTGCGAAATCCACGTTGATTAGACCAGAACGTGTAATTAGCTCTGCAATACCTTGTACCGCACCAAATAACACGTCATTCGCTTTTGCGAAGGCATCTAATAGTGTAGTCCCTTTGCCTAAAACTTTAAGCAATTTATTGTTCGGAATTGTAATAAGTGAGTCTACAGTTTCTGACAATTCATTAATGCCTTGTTCAGCAGCTGCAGCGCGCTTTTTACCTTCGAAGTCAAATGGGCGTGTTACTACAGCAACCGTTAGAATACCTAACTCTTTAGCAATTTTAGCAACTACTGGTGCAGCACCGGTACCCGTACCACCGCCCATACCTGCAGCGATGAACACCATGTCAGCGCCTTCAAGGCTGGCACGGATAGTATCAGCGTCTTCTTCAGCAGAGTTACGACCCACTTCAGGGTTTGCACCCGCACCTAGACCAGAGGTGATTTGTGTACCTAGCTGTACTGTTACATCAGCCGACGAATTACGTAATGCTTGTGCATCTGTATTCGCGGCAATGAAACGTACGCCTTCAATTTGTTGTTTTACCATGTGCTCAACAGCGTTACCGCCGCCACCGCCCACGCCAATTACTTTAATGACAGCTTCTTCGCTGTGCTGTTCCATCATATCAAACATGTTTACTCTCCGACTTGAGTCTTAAAACTCACCTTGGAACCATTTAGTAATACGGTTCCACCAATTATTATCACCTTCCGCTTTCGACTTTTGTGCATTCATCGATTGCATTGTACGGCCGTATTGTAACAAACCAACCGCGGTCGCGTACGAAGGATCATCTACATAATCTGTCAAACCAACAATCCCGATTGGTTTGCCAATTCTGACCGGCATTTGGAAAATGTCTTCTGCCACTTCCATTGCACCCGTCATTTTTGCTGTTCCGCCAGTAATGACGAGACCTGCAGCAATTTGGTCTTCAAAACCTGAGCGGCGTATTTCTTCCATCGCCAACTCGAATAATTCTCTAAAACGTGGCTCCACAACCTCAGATAAGGTATGACGCGACATAATGCGCGCAGGACGACCACCCACACTCGGCACTTCAATCGTGTCTTCGTTGCTTGCCATTTGGCTACTAGCACACGCATATTGTACTTTGAGTGACTCAGCATGTGATATAGGTGTTCTAAATATTTTTGCAATATCACCAGTCACTTGGTTACCAGCTACCGGAATAACGGCTGAGTGACGAAGCGCACCATTAATATAAATGGTGATATCCATAGTGCCGCCACCAATATCTAACACAGCCACACCCAGTTCTTTTTCATCATCTGTAAGGACTGAATAACATGATGCCAGTGCTGTAAAGATCAACTGATCGACTTCGAGACCACAACGCTCAACGCACTTTTCGATATTCTTTGCCATATCATTTGAGCAAGTAATGATGTGCGCGCGAGCTTCCATACGAACACCGCTCATTCCAAGTGGGTTTTTAATCCCCTCTTGCATATCAATGCTGTACTCTTGTGGCAGTGCATGCAGCATTTTGCGCTCTGCTGAAATTGGCACAGAGCGAGCAATGTGAATCACATTTTCGATATCTTCATCAGTTACTTCAGTGTTGTTAATCGCAACGACACCACTTTCGTTTTGGCACTGGATGTGTTTTCCAGAAATACCTAAATAAACAGAGCTGATACGGCAATCAGCCATCAACTCTGCTTCGTCTATTGCGCGACGAATCGATTCAGAAACAAGGTTAAGGTCGTTAACGCCGCCTTTATCCATACCATGCGATACTTGGCTGCCAACACCCACAATGCTTAGTTTGTTATCTGCGGTGATTTCACCAACGGTGGCCACAACTTTCGATGTGCCAACGTCTAATCCAATCACTAGGTTTCTTTCTGCTGACTTGGTCATGCCTTACTCTTATTTTCTAATTGTTCTTCTTGCACTGGCTTCCAGCTCACCGCAAGACCGGTATCATACCGTAAATCAACAACATCGATTTGTGCATCTGCACGTTGTTCCATGCGCGGATACACGTCAATAAAACGTTGTACACGCTTTGCTTTTTCTTTGCGGCCTAAGTTCAGGCGAATGCCGTTATCAAGCCATAACTGCCACGAAAAACGCTCTGATAGCGCTAAACTTGTCAGCTCTAAATTATTCACTTTAAGCATTTCTTGAAATTGACGAAATGCAGTCCACGCTTCGATTTCACTGCCTTCAGGGCCGTAAAGCTGCGGCAAAGTAGTAGGTAATTTATCACTACTGGCCTGAAACACTTCGCCTGCTTGGTTTAGCAGTAAATCACTGTTCCAGTGCGCTACAGCTTGGTGTTCAACAACATAAACCTGTAAGGTATCTGGCCATTGTTTTCTGACCGAGGCCGTTGCCACCCAAGGTAAGCTTTGCACTAAGCGTTGCACATGTTTTACGTCTAATTCAAAAAAACTCGATAAGTCGGCTTTTTTTATTGCACCAATAATTGCTTTTTCATCAGTATATTGGGGCTGACCAAGTACTGATAAATGCTTTATTTGTGCGTCTTTATTTTCGACCAACCAATCAGAGACGCCCGTGGTGATTTTCACTAATGCAAAAATCACCACTAGAAAAAAGCTCACACCAAAAATCAACGACCAATTTAGCTGTTGTTTTAATTGTTGCGCTTTTTCTAAAAAAGGATGCATATTAAAGTGTTTGCTCCAAAATGCGAACAACTAATTGCTCAAAGCTTGCCCCATTTGCTTTTGCCGCCATTGGTACTAAAGACTTTTCTGTCATGCCTGGTACCGTATTTACTTCTAATAAGTAAAAGTTTCCTTGCTGATCACGCATTGCATCAACACGGCCCCAGCCACTTGCACCGACTAAATCAAACGCTTTTAATGCCATATCTTGCAACAATTCAGTTTCTTGCGCAGATAAATCTGCTGGGCAATGGTACTGAGTTGTATTTGATTGGTACTTAGCTTGATAGTCATAAAAACCATTCGGCGTCGTCATTTCAATCACTGGCTGAACATCTTGCCCAAGTACCGCGACAGTAAATTCACGGCCAGTGATCCACTGCTCTACAAGCACTTGGCTATCAAACTTAAATGCAGCATTTAATGCAGCATCGAGTTGCTCTGCGCTACTTGCTTCTGCCATACCAATGCTTGAGCCTTCATGTGACGGTTTGACCATCACTTTGCCAAATTCATTAATAATCGCTTGGCTATCAAATTCATAACGGCTATCAACAACGGTATAAGGCGAGGTGCTTAAGCCCATCGCTTTGAACAAGTGTTTACAACGCACTTTGTCCATCGCAAGTGCAGAGCCAAGTACATCACTACCGGTATAAGGAATACCCATAAATTCAAGCGCACCTTGAATGGTACCATCTTCACCACCACGACCATGAAGAGCAATGAATACACGTTCAATGTTTAATTCTTTTAATTGCCATAACGGCTGATCTTTTGGATCAAAAGCAATGGCGTCAACGCCAACACTTTGCAAAGCGTTCAATACGGCTTGGCCAGATTTAAGAGAAACTTCTCGTTCGGCAGATGTGCCACCAAAAAGTACCGCTACTTTGCCAAATTTGTCGCTTAACTGGCTCATACATTTACCTGCTTTAGTTGTTCAATAGACAAGTTGGTTGCTGCTAACTTTTTCACTAACTGGCCTATGTTACCAGCGCCTTGTGTTAAAACTAAATCATTATCTTGCATAATATCAGCAAGGACACCGGCAAGCTCAGAGCTACTAGCAACATGCAGTGGCTCTTTGCCACGCTGACGTAAACTACGACATAAACTCTTACTATCAGCACCTACAATTGGCTCTTCGCCTGCTGAGTACACATCAAGGAGTAATAGCTGATCAACATCAGCAAGCACTTTGACAAAATCTTCGTACAAGTCGCGAGTACGACTATAACGGTGCGGCTGGTAAACCATCACTAAACGTTTATCTGGCCACCCCTCACGAACCGCAGCAATTGTCGCTGCAACTTCAGATGGATGATGGCCATAGTCATCAACTAACATCACATTGCCACGCTCATTTTCAAACGTACCATAATGTTGGAAGCGGCGGCCTACACCTTCAAACTTTGCAAGTGCCTCTAAAATTGCATGGTTCGCAATGTTTTGATCTTTAGCCACTGCAATCGCCGCAGTCGCGTTAAGCGCGTTGTGTTTGCCCGGCATATTAAGCGTGACAGCCAAGCTTTCACCTTGCTTATTCACTACACTAAATGAGCAGGTATTCGCTGTTTGGCTAAAATCAAGCATACGGTAATCAGCTTCGGCCGATTCACCATAGGTAATAACAGGGCGTCCAAAACGCGGGATCAGCTCTGCCGCAACTTCAGAATCAATACACACCACTGCTAAACCATAAAACGGTAAGTTATGAATGAAATCAACATAGGTGTCTTTCATTTTTTCTAAGCTACCGCCGTACGTATCCATGTGATCTTCTTCGATATTCGTGATCACCGATACCATAGGCTGTAAATGTAAGAATGACGCATCACTCTCATCAGCTTCTGCAATTAAAAAGTCACTTTTACCAACCTTGGCATTACTTCCTGCACTATTTAACAAGCCACCAATAATAAATGTTGGATCAAGGCCAGCTTGCGCATAAATGCTCGCGATTAAACTCGTGGTTGTGGTTTTACCATGAGTGCCTGCTACCGCAATACCGTGGCGAAAACGCATTAGTTCAGCCAGCATCTCAGCACGGCGAACAATAGGAATACGCGCCGCTTTAGCCGCTTTAATCTCAGGGTTTTGCTCATTTATAGCACTTGATACCACCACAACGCTGGCATCTTTTACATTGTTTTCATCATGACCAATAAATACTTCTGCACCCACTTGAATTAAGCGCTCAGTCATTGCACTGTGCGCAATATCTGAGCCTGTGATGCGGTAGCCTTCAAAAGCAAGTACTTCGGCAATTCCACCCATGCCTGCACCACCAATCCCAACAAAGTGGATGGTGTCGATACGACGCATCGCAGGACGAGTGTTGTTTTCTTTCATCGTGCTTTCTTTCACTACTAATCTCTTCTATCTGCTAGTTGCTCACAGCGTTTTGCTACATTGGCTGTGGCATCTAAAATAGCAAGTTGTTTTGCTTTACTTGCCATTGTTGAAATTTTTTCTGGTGCGTTTACGTACGGTGTTAATAACTCAACGACCGCAGTTTTGTTGAACTCGCTTTGCTGCATAATCAGCGCGGCATGTTCTGTCACTAAATATTTTGCATTGGCAGTTTGATGGTCGTCGACAGCATGTGGGAAAGGCACAAATAATGCCATTCGACCCGCTGCGGCAATCTCACTGACCGTTAACGCACCAGCGCGGCAAATTACCAAATCGGCCCATTGATATGCACTATCCATATCATCAATGAATTCAGCAACTTTGCTATTTTCAGCTAATCCTAACTGTTGATAGCTCGCAGTCACATTCGGTTCATTATTTTTACCTGTTTGGTGCCATATATTAAGCGTTGTTAGCGCTGAAAGTTCACTGAATACAGCAGGTAAAGTCTCATTAAGTACCTGCGCACCAAGTGAACCACCCACCACAAGCACATTGATCGGTGTCGTTGTTTGCTTGGCGGTGACATTTGCAACACTGGCTCTGACCGGATTACCCACCACTTCACATTGTTCTTTTGCAAAAGCCGATGGAAAAGCGGCTAACACTTTATTGGCAAACTTTGCTAACCAGCGGTTACTCATACCTGCAACCGCATTTTGCTCATGAATAACCAAAGGAATACCTAAGCTCTTTGCTGCAATCCCCGTAGGTCCGGTCACATAGCCACCCATAGCAAGAACAACATCAGGCTTTTGTGCTTTTAAAATTTTACGTGCTTGAAAAATCGCATTCATCACCATAAATGGCGCTTTAATCAAGCGTTTAATTCCATTACCACGCACACCTTTCACATTGATAAAATCAATCTCAATGTTGTGTTTAGGAACCACAGTGGCTTCCATTCTATCAGGCGTACCAATCCAGCTAACTTGCCAGCCTTGTTGCTTTAAAAAGTCAGCAACAGCAATACCTGGGAAAATATGGCCACCGGTACCACCTGCAACTACCAGTAATTTTTTACTCATCGCTTACCTCCACGAGAGGTAGCCTGCTTAGTCGCCATTTTTGTCTCAAAATCTATTCGCAAAAGTACACCTGTTGCTATGGTCATAATTAATAAGCTTGAACCACCGTACGAAATAAACGGTAGCGTTAAGCCTTTTGTTGGTAAAATACCTGCACTTGCGCCAATATTTACCATGGTTTGAAACGCAAACCAGATACCAATAGCAAAGGCAAAATAGCCTTCGTACTCTTTGCCACATTTAAGCGCTTTTTGACCAATCAGCAAGGCTCTGAATACAAACACACCGAGCACCATCAAGATACTCACTACGCCAAAAAAGCCGAGCTCTTCACCAATCACAGCAAAAATAAAGTCATTATGTGCTTCTGGTAGATATTGCAGTTTTTGTACGCTATTACCTAAGCCTTGACCAAACCAGCCACCTTGGCTGTATGCCATTAGCGATTGTACTAACTGATAACCTTTACCGAATGGATCTTCCCATGGCTCTAAAAAGCCTGTAACACGAGCCATACGGTATGGTTCAGCAATAATCAAAACCACAACGGCTGCTATACCCGTTAAGATAAGACCAAAAAACTGCCATAACTTAGCGCCGGCTAAAAACAGTAAGCCTACAGTAGTCACAAACAACACCACCACGGTGCCTAAGTCTGGTTGCATTAAGATCAAAAACGCATACACACCAAACACAGCTAATGGCTTAAAGAAACCTTTTAAGTTCTCTTGCACTTCTTCACGTTTACGCACTAAGTAACCAGCAATGTAACTAAAGAAATACAACTTCGCAGCCTCGGCTACCTGAAAACCAACTGGGCCGATTGGTATCCAACGCTTTGCGCCATTCACTTCACGGCCAACAATCAGCACCAAAACGAGTAAACCTAAACCCAGTAATAATAAATAAGCGTTACTGCGTTTCCACCAATCCATAGGCACATTAGTGGCAATCCAAAACAAGAAAAAGCCCATGATTAAAAACATGCTATGACGAATAATAATGTGGTACGGATTATCAAAAATTCGCTCGGCAGTTGGCATTGACGCACTGGTTACCATCACAAAACCAACACCTATCAACATAAACATGCAATACAGCAACGGCACATCATAAAGTTGTGGCGATTGCTTTGGTGTTAATGCTTCACGGATGTCAGCAAATGCGATCATACTGCCTCCGCCAATACGCACTGCGCAAAGTCATCGCCACGTTGCATATAGTTGTTATACATATCGATGCTGGCACAAGCAGGTGCTAATAAAACGATATCGCCGCTGCTGCTTAGCTGTTTAGCTAACTGCACAGCTTCAAGCATGTTGGTGGTTAGGTGGCCTTTTTCGGTTAATGCCACAAGTGCTTTAGCATCCTTACCAAAACAAATAAGCGCTTTCACTTTGTCATTTAAATAAGGCTTCAAGGCATCTAAATCTGCCCCTTTTGCATCACCACCGGCAATCACAACTAGTTGCTTTGCTTGATCAGCTAAGCTTTCAATCGCAGCGATAGTCGCACCAACATTGGTCGCCTTTGAATCGTTAAAGTATTTCACTTCATTAATTTCGGCGACAAACTGGCAACGATGGGCAAGTCCAGTAAATGTACTAAACGCTTGCTGATAATGCGCTGTAGAGATGCTAAACGGGCTCAATAACGCCATCACCGCGAGCGCATTTTGTTGGTTGTGCGAGCCAACAACTTGCAAACAGCTTGCAGGCAACACAGGTTTACCGTGTGCTGCAAAGTATTGCTCACCGTGATGTTCAACCAAGGCAAAATCTGCATTGGCAAGTGCAAAGCTCACTTGAGGTTGCTTTG
Source organism: Pseudoalteromonas sp. T1lg21 (assembly GCF_002964625.1). Taxonomy (NCBI): domain Bacteria; kingdom Pseudomonadati; phylum Pseudomonadota; class Gammaproteobacteria; order Alteromonadales; family Pseudoalteromonadaceae; genus Pseudoalteromonas; species Pseudoalteromonas sp. T1lg21. The sequence continues at coordinate 154,991 of NZ_PQBX01000001.1, read as the reverse complement.
CAGTGTGCGTTGCCACATCAATGGCATTGACTACCGCAAGTTCAGAGCCGTTATAAATACTTTGCTTAGAGTCAATGTATGCTTGGTAGCTTGGGTAACGATCAAGGTGATCTTCACTCACATTCAAGACACAGGCACTTTTTGCTTTTAAGCTGTGCGTGGTATCAAGTTGAAAACTCGACAGCTCAAGTACATACACATCGTAGTCTTGCGAGAGTAAATCAAGCACCGCAGTACCAATGTTGCCACCAAGGCCAACTTTATAACCAGCCGCTTTAAGCACTTCAAACGCCAATGTAACCACTGTCGACTTACCATTTGAGCCAGTCACCGCGACAATCGGCTTATCCGTCAATCGAGCAAAAAGCTCAACATCACCAATCACTTCAACACCAGCATCAATTGCCTTTGCTACAGCGGGTGTAGCGAGGCTTAAACCTGGGCTGATGATAATAATGTCATTGCTGGCTAAGTCTGCCTGCTCTAAGTCACCAAAGTGAGTCGTTAACTCACTGGCATGCTCATTTAGCCAATCAGCACCCGGCGGCGCTGTGCGGCTATCAACAACAATTGGCTTAATATTCTGAGACAATAAAAAACGCACAATGCCCAGACCGGTTACACCGAGTCCGAGCACTGAAATTTGTTTGTTTTTAATCTCGTTAATTACTGTCATTTACCTGATCTTTAATGTCGCAAGGCCAGCAAGTACTAGCACGATTGAAATAATCCAAAAGCGCACAATAACGCGCGGCTCAGGCCAACCCTTTAATTCATAATGGTGGTGAATAGGCGCCATTCTAAAAATACGTTGACCACGTAATTTGTATGAACCTACTTGTAAAATCACCGATAATGCTTCCATTACAAACACACCACCCATGATGATAAGTACCAGTTCTTGGCGAACCAGCACCGCAATAATACCCAAAGCACCACCCAGTGCTAATGAGCCTACATCACCCATAAATACCTGTGCTGGGTAGGTGTTAAACCATAAGAAACCAAGTCCAGCCCCGACAATCGCAGTACACACAACCACAAGCTCACTGGCGAGCGGTAAATGCGGAATATGTAGGTAGCTTGAGAAATTAACGTTACCAGTTAAGTAAGCAATAATGGCAAGTGCTGCCGCTACTAAAATGGTTGGCACAATCGCTAAACCATCAAGGCCATCTGTCAGGTTTACCGCGTTCGACGTACCTACAATTACAAAGTAAGTCATCACGATATAAAACAAGCCAAGTTGTGGTAACACGTCTTTGAAAAACGGCACAACTAATGAGGTTTCGCTGCCTTGCTGCGAGGTAAAATAAAGCGCACTGGCAACCACTAACGCAATCACTGATTGCCAAAAGTATTTCCACTTCGCAATTAAGCCTTTAGGGTCTTTGCGGATCACTTTACGGTAGTCATCAATAAAGCCAACCACACCTAACGAGCCCACTACAAATAAGGTTGCCCAAACATATTTATTTGAAAGGTCTGCCCACAGTAAAGTGCTAGTAAAAATCGCCGCTAAAATCAAAATGCCGCCCATAGTTGGGGTGCCTTTTTTAGATAGGTGAGACTCTGGGCCATCGTGACGAACCACCTGACCAATCTGCATTTTTTGTAATGCACGAATTAGCTTAGGACCAAAATAAAGTGAGATAAGCAGTGCTGTTAAAATACCTAAAATCGCGCGCAGCGTAAGGTAAGAAAAAACATTAAAGCCACTGTAATACTGTGTTAAATACTCTGCCAGCCAAACTAACATGACGATACTCCATTGTTGCCATCTTGCTGGCTATTTACTAAATCTTCGACCACTAGCTCCATACGAGAACTGCGCGAACCTTTGACAACAACCGTGGTTTTTTGCATCGATTGGGCAAGCACACTTTGTAATTGTTGTAATAATTGTTCACGACTTGAGAAGTGGCGGTTTGGCTTTTCAAATACATCACTGGCTGATTTACTTAATACGCCTAAGCTATAAAGCTCATCAATGCCTTTTTGCTGTGCATACTCACCGACTTGTTGATGATAAAAGCGCGCTTCTTCGCCAAGCTCTCCCATATCACCTAACGCAAAAATACGACGACCCGGCATATCACTTAATAAATCAATTGCTGCTTTAACCGATTGCACATTCGCATTATAGGTATCATCAATCACCGTCAAGGTATCTGATACTTTAAGGACGTTAACGCGGCCTTTAACTTCGCCCATGGTCGCCAGCGCTGATGCAACGCTTTCAAGGCTTACACCCAACTCAGTGGTTAAGGCAGTTGCAATTAACGCATTAGCAATATTATGTTTGCCCGGTAATGCGAGCGTAACAGGTACTTTTTTATCTTTATTACAAAGCATGAAAGAAGCGCGCGCTTGTTCATCAAGCACCACATCTTCCGCCCAATAATCTAATTGTTGGCTAGTAGAAAAGCGTTTTACATTGCGTTCAGTTAATTTATCAAGCCAAAAATCGGCAAAGTCGCTGTCGCAATTGACGATAGCAACCCCATTAGGCTTTAAGCCGTCATAGATTTCGCCTTTTGCCGTTGCAACACCTTGTAATGAGCCAAAGCCTTCTAAGTGAGAAGCCGCAACATTACATACCACAGCAACATCAGGTTTTGTCATTGCAACGGTGTAAGCTATTTCACCAATGTGGTTTGCACCTAACTCAATCACCGCATATTGGTGTTGTGGTTCAAGGCGTAATAATGTCAGCGGTACACCAATGTCATTATTAAAGTTACCTTTTGTTGCCAGTACTTCGCCGTGACCAGATAAAATCGCCGCACACATTTCTTTAACGGTCGTTTTACCAACGCTACCTGTGATAGCAATTGTTTTTGGTGCGACCTGTGCCATCACAGCGGCGCCAATTTGGCCAAGCGCAATACGTGTGTCACTGACCACAAACTGCACAATATCGACATTAACAGGACGCGCTACAATGGCAGCTATCGCCCCTTTTTCTTTTGCTTGCGCAACAAATTTATGCCCATCAAAATTAGGCCCTTGTAGTGCTAAAAACACTTCACCGTCGCACAACGTGCGGGTGTCAGTGTTAATATTTTTTACCGTTTGATTACCACTTTGGTAATCGGTTGCTAGAACATTTGCTAGCCAATCAAAATCCATAGGGATCATAACTGCGCCCCTTGCGATTTTTCTTTTAATTGTTGTTGTACATATTGACGATCGCAGAAGTCGATTCGTTGGTCGCCAATGATTTGATAGTCTTCGTGGCCTTTACCTGCAATAAGAATGACATCATCAGCCCCCGCTTGTGCGATGGCATAGCTAATAGCTTGTGCGCGGTCTGCTTCACAATGTGCTCGTTCAGGCTGTTCAAGCCCTGCAACTACATCTGCGATAATAGCGTCTGGGTCTTCACTTCTTGGGTTATCACTGGTGATAATAATACGGTCTGCATTACCTTCAGCAGCTTTTGCCATCATCGGGCGCTTGCCTTTGTCTCTGTCGCCACCACAGCCAAACACACAGCTCACGCCACCTGGAACATGTTTTTGCAATGCTTGTAATGCCAGTGCTAATGCATCAGGAGTGTGGGCATAGTCAACAATACAAGTCGGTTGACCTGGCGCACTAAATGCCTGCATACGCCCTGCTACAGGCTGTAATGTTTTACACCCTTCAACAAGTAAATTAAGCGGGTAACCCATACCTAATAAAGTGGCCATTGCAGCGGCTAAGTTATAAAGGTTAAATTCACCAAATAGCGTACTGTTAACTTCAGCTTGTCCCCAACTGGTATCGAACTTCGCCGAAATACCGGCGTTATCATAAGTTACATCGCTGAAATAAACAAAACGTGCGTTTTCAGGTGGTAAATTTTTATGTCCATAACAAATCAGGTTATTAAAGTCGTATTTATCTAACCATGCTTCAACTTGCGCATCGTCTTGATTAAGCACTACAAGCTCAGGCATATGGTCACGCATTAACATCAACTTCGCATCACCATAGGCATCCATCGTGCCATGATAATCTAAGTGATCGCGTGAAAGATTAGTAAACACTGCAGCTTTAAATTTACACTGTTCAACACGTTGCTGAACTAAGCCATGAGATGAGACTTCCATAGCCACAACATCATTCTGCTCTGCAACAAGTTCAGATAAAATACGTTGTAAATCAACACTCGATGGTGTGGTATTTGCCAGCTCAGTCAAGTTATCTGGATGCCCATAACCAAGCGTACCAATCACAGCTGCACGTTTATGACAGTGCTGCGCTAAGTGTGCGATCATTGCTGTGGTAGTTGATTTACCATTGGTGCCTGTCACACCCACTAAATCCAGCTGCTTTGATGGCTGTTGGTAAAAAGCAGCTGCAAGTGCAGGCAGCTTTTTCGCTAAATCGGTTACTAAATAAAGTGGTTCAAAATCACTTTCGAACTCACATAAACGGTCGGCAATGACTGCCACCGCACCATTTTCAATAGCTTTTTCAATAAACTGTCCGCCATCAAGTTGATGGCCTTTTATGGCAACAAACACATCGCCAGCTTTGACATCTCGGCTATCAAGACGTAGTTGATTGACCACTAAACTATTGGCCTCAACATCAATATGATTAAGAATCGGTTTTAAATCACGCATCGTTATCTTTGCCTTCTACGTACGCAACCGCATCTTTGTCCGGTGCAACGTTGAGAATTCTTAAGGCATTGGAGACAATCTCTGCAAATGCAGGACCTGCCGTCGCACCGCCGTAATAAACATCTCCACCCGGTTCGTTAATCATTACTACTACCGCTAAACGTGGGTTACTCGCTGGTGCAAGGCCAGCAATATAGCCGACGTACTCGTCACCGTAACCACCTACCGCGGCTTTTTTAGAAGTACCTGTTTTTGCTGCTGCGCGATAGCCATCAACATGAACCTTTTGCGCGGTACCGCCTTTCTCAAACACGCTTTCCATCATGTGAACAACAGCTTCAACGTCTTTTTGCTGAAAAACTCGCTCACCTTCAGGAATTGACTCTTGTTTAAGTACCGTAAGCGGACGCATCACGCCACCTGAACCTAACATCGCATAAAAGCGCGCCATTTGTGCGGTGCTTACAGCGAGGTTATAGCCAAATGATAATGCGGCAATTTCATGATCTGACCAGCGGCGATTTGGATAAAATAAACCACTGCTTTCACCAACCATGCCCGTGCCACTGTCGCTGCCAAATCCGACTTTTTCATACAGGCTAACAAAGTAGTCTTTTGGTAGTTCTTGACTCACCTTTGTTACACCCATATTACTTGAATACTTTAAGATTTCTCTTAACGTCATCTTGCCGTGATTACGGGTATCTTGTACTAGGCTTCCGCCAACGCGCATCCAGCCAGGAGAAGTATCAACGATTGAATCCGGTTGAATTGTGCCGTAGTCTAAACCAGCTAAAATGGCTAGCGGCTTAACAGTTGAACCAGGCTCAAACAAATCGGTAATTGCACGGTTGCGACGCTTATGTGGAGCTGCATCTGATAAGTTATTTGGGTTAAACGACGGGCTGTTCACCATGGCTAACACTTCGCCGGTTTTAACATCTACAACCATAGCCGAGCCTGAGGTCGCTTTGTACGATAAAACGGCTGATTTTACCGCTTTGTAGGCAATTGCTTGAATACGCTGGTCGATGCTTAAATGAATGTTCTCTGGTTCTACACGCTCACGTTCATCGAGCACTTCGACTTCACGGCCTTGCGCATCTTTACGAATAGTACGTTGCCCTTCAACACCGGTTAACGATTTTTCATACAGCTTTTCAATCCCTTCGATACCATGACCATCAATGTTGGTGAAACCAATAACATGAGCTGTCACTTCACCAGCTGGGTAATAACGTTTTGACTCATCCAGCAAATGAATACCTGGTAAACGAAGGTCACCAATATAGTTAGCAACGGCAGGGGTAACCTGACGTTTTAGATACACAAAACGACGTTTTGGGTTATCACGTAGGCGAGAGTTAATTTTACTAGGTTCAATACGTAATACATCAGCAAGCTCACGCCAACGAATATCATTGCTGTAATAAGCAGCAATACGTTTATCTAATTCAACTGTGTTTTCTGCAAGTGCTTGTTGGTCTTCGCCGTTTTTGCGAGCTTGACGAAGAACTTTACTGATCAGTGATTTATGTAGCGCTTTAGGATCAGCATACACACTCACTACAGGCACACTCACTGCCAATTCTTTGCCATTGCGATCGAAGATCATGCCACGCTGCACATGTTGTTTTTCAACTCGTACAGTACGTTTATCACTTTCTGAACGGGCTTTGTCCGGTTCAATCACTTGTAAAAAAGCGGCACGCGCAACCAGCGTCATAAAGACTAAAAATACCACAGAGCACACAAGCAAAAAGCGCCATGTGATTAAGGTATTAGTTGGCTTTTTCCCTCTGCTTCTCATCGCAGTATTACCACCTGTTCGTCTTGGCTGGTTGGCCGTTTCATTTCTAATTGCATGGTTGCTACTTCTTCAATGCGCGCATGCTGCGAATAAAACTCTTCTTCTACGAGCAAGTAACGCCACTCTAAATCGAGCTCATCGCGTTCTTGCAATAATTTGTCTTGTGTTATCAGCTGCTGACGCGCTAAATGCGTCACCTGAACCACACTCAAGCTTGATGCGAGGATCACAACCAACAAGGCCAAGGTCAGCTTATTAGCTCCTAGGCCTTTAAAAATCTCGATAAATAAATTGGGTTGGCGATGTGTCGCTTTAGCTTTCATTACAACCTCTGAGCTACCCTTAACACTGAGCTACGTGAACGCGGGTTCGCTTCAATTTCCGCCTTACTTGGCTTAATGGCTTTACCCACTGCCTTTAACGTCAGGTTTTTGTTTATTTGTGCGTCCGTCAAAGGCAGACCTCTGGGTATCGCCTCTCCCTTACTCTGTTTTTTAATAAACTGCTTAACAATGCGATCTTCTAACGAGTGGAACGAAATAACCACTAAACGTCCACCAGGTTTTAACACCTCAACAGCGGCTTGCAGTGCAGTTTGAATTTCTTCAAGCTCACTGTTGATATAAATACGGATCGCTTGGAATGTTCGTGTAGCTGGGTGTTTATGTTTATCTTTCACTGGCACCGCTTCATCGACTAAGTCAGCAAGCTGCTTAGTGCTGATGATCGGTGTATGCTCACGTGTTTCAATAATTTTATGAGCAATACGACGACCAAATTTTTCTTCGCCGTAGGTTTTAATCACATGAGTAATATCTTCAAGTTCAGCTTCTGCTAGCCATTGTGCCGCACTGCGACCACTGGTTGGGTCCATACGCATATCAAGCGGGCCATCTTTCATAAAACTAAAGCCACGCTCAGCATCATCAAGCTGTGGTGAAGAAACGCCGATATCTAACAGAATACCGTCAACCTTGCCGATTAAATCGTTATCTTCGGCAACCGTTTTAAGATTTGAAAAGCGAGTGTGAGCAATCGAAAAACGTGCATCATCAGCAAATTTTTCGGCAGCTTTAATAGCTTGTGGGTCTTGGTCAATCGCTTGTAAGCGACCTTGCTCACTTAATCGCGCAAGAATTTGTCCAGAGTGTCCACCGCGACCAAATGTGCCATCCATGTAAATGCCTTCGGGTTTTATATCCAAAGCATCTATGGTTTCGTCCATCAGTACAGAGACATGTTCAAATTGCGCTGTCATTAGCTATTTTTTGCCTTTTTATTATTGTGGTTAGAGTGAAAAGTTATCAAATTCAGGATTCGCCTCAAAATCGCCTAGGCGTTCAATTTCAGTATCTTGGCGCATTTGTTCATGCCAACGATCTTCATCCCAAATTTCAAACTTGTTCATCAAGCCAACCAACATGATTTTTTTTCCAAGTTCTGCATGTGCGCGTAACGACGGCGCCAGCAAAATTCGGCCATTTTTATCTAGTTGATACTCTGTAGCGTTACCGAGCAACATACGTTGCATACGGCGAGCGCGTGGATTCATGTTCGAAATTTTTAATAATCGTTCTTCAATTTCGAGCCATTCTGCTAACGGATATAACCACAAACACGGTTCGTTTAAGGCTACAGTGCAAATAACCGTTCCCTGATCTTCAGACAAGATCGCATCTCGGTACTTTGTAGGTACCGCAAAGCGTCCTTTATCATCCAAACTCAGAGAGCTCGCACCCCGAAACATAGCTTGCCTTAAAAATTAGGTTGTTAATCGTTAATGATTATTTCCGATCCAGTTTGATCCACTAAAAACCACTTTTTACCACAGTGCTCCAGTTTAGGGCTTGACAAGCCTTTTTGTCAAGTAAGCAGATCATCATAAGCGCCTTGTGAAGCCAGAAAAAATAAGGGCTCGGGCAAAGCCTATGAATTACGTGGGAAAAAGTGGTAAACATCGAAAAAAAATTTTTTTTCTATTTTCTTGGCTATGTATTAGGGAAAAATGGTTAATGAATGACCAATGAATAATTACAAAAATTTCTTATTCTGTAATTTTTACTTATTCACCCTGCAAGAGTTACGAGCATCCTCCAACCAACGGCTGATTTAAAAACATAACGCATTGAAAAAATTAACTTTTACTATTTGGTATGAAGGTTGCGACAGGTTAACTACCAATTAAGTGGCAATTTTTAAGGAATGATTATGACTACCGCAACTTCAAAATCGAACTCAAGTACAGCAACTAATGGCAGTGCACAATCGAACGCGGCTCAAGTAGAGGCGCCATTCACAGAAAAAGCAACAGAAGCAGCGCACCATGCTGTAGATGCATTATCATCGCGTGCAGCAAGTGCTGAGCACAGTGTTCGTCAAGGTGCATCGAGCTCAGCTCAAACGCTTTCTGAAAAGCAAGCTATAGCACGCGCTAAAATTAATGAGTACAGTGGTAAAACTCGTAAGCTTGCATCAGAGAACCCACTTGCGACAGCAGGTATTGCATTTGCAGCAGGCATGCTAGTAACCGCACTTATTCGTCGTAAGTAATCGTTATGCAATCTTCTCAATCTACAGATGAGAAAACGCAAGATGCCACTGATCAGCCGTTAAACGCTGATCAGTGGCAAGATCATCTTGCCAAATTATCTGACTATGCCAAACAGCTTTATATTGACTACCGCAAGCAAACGGGGCTTTGCAAACAGCTTGCCGCAGCGGAGTGGCGCTTATCAACACGCTCACTCGCCTTAACGATAATCTTACTCGTCTGTTTTGCTGGGGGGTTAGTGCTGCTATGGGCTGGCTTACTTGCCACTGTAGGTATCGCGATATTTAGCTTTAGCCAATCATTGTGGTTATCTGCTGTTTCATTGATTGTTTTACAATTGATTTGTCTTACATGGCTTTGGAAAAACATTGGTTATGTCAGCAGTAAAATTGGTTTTGATCATACGCTCAAGAGCGTTCGTCAGTTACTGAATATTAATAAGAATGAATAATGTTAATTGATTATTTTATCAACAAGCCACAGCATAAAGTCAGTGAGCTTAGTCATCAAATGGATTTACAAGATGAGCTTAAACGTCAGCATCATCAAGCATTTAATTACCGCCTGAAACGTTTTGCTGTCAGTAAGGTGGGTATTGCCAGTGCCTTTACGGCAGGTATGGGCTACGAAGCGCTCAATGATCCACAGCCAAAAAGCAGCAAACTGAAACAAATTGGTCGTTTTAGCTGGTTACTGCGTTTGTTGTGATCTTTATCATGTAAAGTGTGCATTTTACTTCTCTTTTCCAGCCATTTTCATTACTTTAAACACACACTAGCTATTTGTGGAAACCTAAGGTGAAAAAAAGGATTGTATTAACAGGCGGACCTGGTGGTGGCAAAACAACAGCCATCGATTTATTAAGACGTGAGTTTTCAAAACAAATTGTCGTGGTGCCAGAGTCTGCGACCATGCTTTTCAGTGGTGGTATAGAACGAGGCGATTCAGCTCATCTTATCAAAGCCCATCAACAAGCTATCTTCAGCTTACAAAAACACCTTGAACATATTCAGCGAACCATGCACCCAGATCGTTTAATGCTTTGCGATCGTGGTAGCTTAGACGGCCTTGCCTACTGGCCTGGTGAAAAAGATGAGTTTTTTCAGTGTTTAAACACCAGCCTAGAAATCGAACTTAACCAGTATGATGCGGTGATCTTTTTTGAAACGGCTGCTAAATCTGGGCAGAGTATTCATTCTAATAACCCAGTAAGAAACGAATCTGATCAACAAGCCATATTGCTTGATGACAAACTACAAGCTGTTTGGTCTCAGCACCCTAACTTTAATTTAGTGAAAAGTTCAGAGTCATTTATTCAAAAGGTGATGTTTGGCATCGACACCATCCGCAAGGTCATGGATAGTTATAACTAACAGTTTAATCAAGCCATTAAACTGTTAGTTATCTGGTCTATTAACCACGATTATGTGGTCGAGCGTAGTCTATATCAGGCCCTTTTGGCACAACTTGAGTTGGGTTGATCATGGTGTGGCTAAAATAGTAATGACGTTTTATATGATAAAAATCAACGGTCTTACTTACACCTTCAACTTGATATAACTCACGCAAATAGTTGCTGATCGCCGGATAGCTCTCGATAGTACGCAAATTACATTTAAAGTGGCCCACATAAACACTGTCGAAGCGAATTAAAGTAGTAAATAAACGCCAGTCGGCCTCTGTCAGTGTGTCACCCACTAAATAACGATTAGCTGTTAAACGTTGCTCAATCTTATCTAGAGCGGCAAAGAGATTATCAAAGGCTTCTGTATAAGCTTCTTGCGTTGTCGCAAAGCCAGCACGATACACCCCGTTATTAATATTGTGATAAACAAACTCATTAACTTCATCAATTTCAGAGCGCAACGATTGCGGATAAAAGTCGCGTTCATTACCTGTAAGGCCATTAAACGCGCTATTAAACATTCTGATAATTTCAGCAGATTCGTTACTAACAATACGCTGCGTTTTTTTATCCCAAAGCACGGGAACCGTAACACGACCTGAATAATCTGCTTTGTTACGCGTATAAATTTGATGCATACAGTCGCTATCGAAAAGTGCATCACCTGTGCTGTGATTATCTTTATCAAAGGTCCAGCCATGCTCTAACATGTCAGGGCTTACAACCGACACACTAATATAATCTTCAAGGCCTTTTAAATGGCGAAAAATCAAAGTGCGATGAGCCCAAGGGCAAGCTAAAGAGACATAAAGATGGTAACGATCTTTTTCAGCTTTGAAGCCCGCATCACCGCTTTGCCCTGCACTGCCATCTGCGCTAACCCAGTTACGTAACTGGGCTGCCTCACGTTTGAACTCACCTTGATTGTTATCAGTGTCGTACCATTTATCTTGCCATTGGCCATTTACTAGTAATCCCACAATAACCTCCTATAGTGTGCCAAATTTACCTAGCTGATAGTCACGTACAGCTTGCTGTAACTCAGCTTGGGTTGTCATTACAAACGGGCCCATATGAGCGATTGGTTGCTTAAGTGGCTCACCGGCTAAAATCAAAACGCCAGCCCCCGTTTGCGAGTTAAACTCAATGTCACTGCCAGGCTCTAAAATTAATAAGCTACCCGCTTTAACTGGGCCGCCTTGCTCAGTATGAATTTCTCCAGTATGGATATAAATCATCACCTTCGTTTGTGTAAGCGGTGTATGATAAAACTGCGTACCAGCCGGTAAAGTCACATCAGCAAGCATGCCGTCAGCTGCGAGGTCTTGTAAGCTAGATACCTGCTCTTCCCCGGCAAATTGCCAGCTTCCTGCCAACGCTTTAAGCTCAACACCCTGCTCATTTTGAGTCGTTGGCGCTGGCGCTTCAGTGGTATCTTGATATCGCGGCGCTCTTAGCTTCTCGGCACTTGGCATATTGAGCCAAATCTGAAAGCCGTGCATGCCTTCTTTGGCATCTGCTAATGGCATTTCACTGTGGATCACGCCAAAACCGGTACTCATCCACTGCACATCACCAGCGCGAATCGCTTTTTTGTTACCCATTTGATCTTGGTGCTCAAAGCCACCTTTAATAATGTACGTAAAGGTTTCAATACCACGGTGAGGATGCGCAGGAAAGCCGCCCATAAAATCACTGTGATCATCAGACTTCAGCTCATCGATCATTAAAAAAGGGTCTAAATACTTGCCATCAAAGCCTGGAATACGGCTGATGTTTACACCATCACCATCTTGTGTGGCATGGCTATTTAATTGTTGAATCACTTTCATAACTTTACTCCCGTAAATTGTATGAAATGATTGTAGGCGCTAATTTAACTAACAACCATGAGTAAAATTCGCACTAATCATTCTATTTATGAGAATGCTCATTTTGTTGTCTGGTTAACCTATCAGCCACTGTTGCCCCGCGATCTCCCACTTCTTTGTCTGGCCCTATAGTGCTATCGACTAAGGTTTGTTGCTCGGCACTGGCATTAATGGCCGCACCAAAAATAATGATGTATGCGCTGATATAAAGCCACATCAACATGATCACCACACCCCCTAACGATCCATAGGTTTCGTTATAACTTGCAAATTGCGATACATAATATGAAAAACCGATTGATGCGATGATCCACAGTAAGGTGGCAAGCATTGAGCCTGGGGTGATCCAGCGCCATTTGGCAGGCGTTCTGTGAGGCGCATAACGATATAAAAATGCTAAAGCGCAATTAAAAATAATGGCTAATAGTGGCCAAGTAATAAGCTGAATCATTAAATCGATAAGCTCAGTTAAACCAACTAAATTAAGCACTATTGGCAAAATACCAATGATCAATAACGCCACCAGCGCAACCACAATAGCACCTAACGAAAATAAAAAACGCACCACTAATGCCATAAAAAACTGGCGCTTATTGCGCTGATGATAAGTAATGTTGCAGGCAGTGATCAGTGCTTGGCAGCCTTTACTACTACTCCAAACCGTTAATAACAAGGTCCCTATGGCGCTGACACTTAATACCTTTTGTGATTGCTGAGTGATGCCACTTACTTGCAGCAAAATAATGTCGCGGCTACTTGCAGGTAAAATGGCAATCACTTTATCGAGTTGATCATAAATATCGGTTGGCGAAGCAAAATAAGCATACACAGAGACTATGGCCGCCAGCGCAGGGAAAATCGCCAACAAGGCATAAAACGCCACACCTGCCGCCACGAAAGATAAATTGTCTTGTGATAGGTTGTGATAAACCCGCTTACTGATATCCCACCAACCGCGAATTGGGATCTCCATCGGTGAGCGAGCGTGGTAACCACGATTGTCCTTACTCATAAACGACCTAAATAATTGCCTTTAACACTCTCAAGCTGCAAACAACTTGCCAGTAATAATGGCGTCTGAATTGCATTAAGCTACGCTTATAAAAACACTACAAAGATCCATGGAGCGGTGCGATGAGTTATTACTTACTTATTAAAAATCAATTGGCTAGTTTGTTCAGCCCCACCATTTGGGTAACATCGCAAGCAATCCCTGCGAGCTTATCTTGGCAAGACTTAAATTCTCAAATTACGCAGTTTTTACATACTGCATGGCAAATGTTACCAGCACTGACACTCGGTATTGCGGCCATCATCATTTGCTACTTATTAGCTCGTCCTTTATCGTATTTATTAATAAAGCCGCTTGGCTTTGTCAGTGAAAGTAAACTTTTACATGTAGTGACGAGGCGCTTTTTTAGCATCATTATCATCTTGTTTGGGGTGTACTTATTTTTGCGTCTTGCAGGGCTTACCAGTTTTGCTGTAGCGATTATGAGTGGGACTGGTTTAGTTGGGCTTATTTTAGGCTTTGCTTTTCGCGATATCGCTGAAAACTTTATTTCAAGCATGCTGCTCAGTGTGCAGCGCCCTTTTCGTATTGACGATGTGATTGAAGTTGATGGTCGTTTAGGGGTGGTTAAAAAGGTTACGGCTCGCGCCACCACCTTGGTGGATTTTGATGGCAATCACATTCAAATTCCTAATGCGACCGTGTATAAAAACGTCATTAAAAACCTCACTGCAAACCCGAAAATGCGGGGTCACTTTAATGTTGGCATTGGCTACGATAATGACATTCGCTACGCCCAACAATTAGCAATGAAGGTGGTTAATCAAAACCCTGCTGTTATTAATGATCCCCCAAGCCAAGTGTTAATTGATTCTTTAGGCTCAGCGACTTTAAATCTAACCATTTATTTTTGGGTTAATAGCCGCGAACACAGCACTGTCAAAGTCGCTTCACAATTAATGCGAGAATTGGTCAATACCTATTTAGCAGAGCAAATCAGCATGCCTGATGATGCTCGCGAGCGAATTATTTTAAATAGCGAGAACGATAATGAGCAGCCAAACAATAATGCAAGCGCAGAGCCAAAAACAGCAAAATCACTCGACGACCACAGCCTTGATGACGTTAGCAGTGATGCCGATGATATTCGCGAACAAGCGGATCAATCTCGCGACCCTGAACAGGGTAGCAATATAATTTAAAGTACTTGAGAGCTAGGCTTCATCATTGGGTTTATCTTGCATAGCACGCTTAAACCCTTTGACTGACGTCCCTAAATCTCCACCAATTCGAGATAATTTTTTTGTGCCAAATAACAGCACCACAATTGCGGCAATAATGGCTAATTGCCAAACACTAATTCCTGCCATAACAACCTCATTTAAAATAAAAGCGCCTTTGCAGGCGCTTGAACAACACTAATAACTGGGAATACAAAGATTAAAAGCTAGCACGTACACCTAATGCGACTTGAGTACCAAAACGCTCAAGGTAACTCACTTGGTCAGTACGCTTGGTGTAACCCCAATAACGCTCATTCGTTAAGTTCGTTGCTTCGGCAAACACTGTGAATTGGTCACTGATGTTATAGCTCATGCTGGCATCTAACTGACCATAATCAGAGATCCAATAAGGGCCACCCCACGCATCAGGATCCGACAAGAATTTGCTACGCCAGTTATACGCTAAACGTGCTTGGAAACCATATTGCTCATAGTAAACCACGGCGTTATATGAGTTTTTCGACATGCCTCTAAATGGCAAACCTGACTCTTTGAGCTCTGGCTCATCGTAGCTACTGTCAACATAAGTGTAGTTAAGCTGAAAGCCTAGGCCATTGAAAGGTTCTGGTAATAAGTTTTCAAGCGACTGCTGATAAGCAAACTCAGCACCTTTGATCGTTGCACCGTACTTACTCTTACCAGGGTAAGATGCAAAGTAACGCACACCTTCAATTTCAACTGGGCTTTCTACGTAATCGATAAATGATTTCAGGTCTTTGACAAACACCCCACCACTTAACGAGCTGCTGTCTTCAAAGTACCACTCTAAGGTCATATCGGCTTGATTAGCTTCTTCTGGTGTTAACGATGAATCGCCCATCGAAAGTTGTGGTAACCCTTCACGATACGTATCAAAGTTTGGCGCAAGCCATGGGCGTAAATAGCCTAACGATGGGCGGCTAATCACTTGTGCCGCAGAAAAACGGTAAATCAAATCATCAGTAATACTAAGCTTGAAGTTCATGCTTGGTAAAATGTTGCTGTAGTCCCCTTTAAATGATTGTTCAACAGTTTCACGCCAACCATTTTCAAGTGGTTTACCATCTTCTTGTAGGTCAATTAACGATAGATCATACACTGATCCTTTAGAGCTCACTTCTGTTTGCGAACCACGGATACCTACGTTTAACATATACGGCATATTTGCAAGAGTGCTCTCGAGCGTCACTTGCGCATACGCGGTTAGAACTTCTTCGGTTACCTCATAAGTGCCCGATGAATTGAGCGATGCAACAATACTCTTATCGGTTGCTTCAGCATTAATTGAGCGATAATAAGCAAGTAACTTATCGTAGTCGAAACTTGGCCATGGCTCTGGTGTAATGCTACTTTCGCCTTCTAAGAAGTTATCGAAATTCGCTTCAACAAACACATCGCTTGGGATTTCAAAGAGGTTAAAGTCACCCACATTCACTACGGTGCTGTCATCAAATTCATAGCCATCGCGCTCTAAATATTGACCACCATTACTGAATTGGCTGGCATTTTTTGATGCATATTCAAGCTGACTTTTAGTTTGTTCAAGGTAAGTTAAACCAAAATCAACACGGGTCACTAAATCACTTTCAGGCACAAACGTACCGGTAAACTTAAAGTCATTAACCGTGTCTTCAACCCCAGTACCTGTATTACGGCTATAGTGAGCACCGTATGATTGATCCGCAGTTAAGCCCGGCGATAAAGTAACATCTGGCAGCATATTACCCGTGGTGTAATCAATCCCAATTGAATCTATAAAACCACGCGCAACAATAAAGCGGTTATCACCCCCGTTTTCGTTTTTCGCTTTTGAATGGGCAACATCCACAGCCAGTGTTAGGCCATCCATTGGATACCATTTAGCATTAAGGGCAAACTGATAAGTATCGGTTTTACGTGGGTTGGTTAGGTTGAGTAGCTCCACCATGGTGTTACCGGTTTGCGTCATTGATACTACACGGCCTGTGTCATCAAATTCTGCATCAGTAAACACTGGCGTGCCTGGCGTCCAGCTTTCATCATAGTTAACAAAACCAATTTGATAGCGATGGCCGTCAGTATTGTAACGAGAATAAAGAGCATCAAAGTTAATATCTAGGGTATCTGTTGGACGCCATTGCATTGCTAACGTCGCACCGACGCGTTCACGCACATCCTGCGCGTTCGCAAAATACATGTAACTCGGGATTTTTGAGGCAAATATTTCACTTTGCCCATCAATTTCTCCGTTACCGTTCATGTCGACTGGCACACCTGCGCTGTCTGCCCCCCAACCTTCTTCTTCGTCAAAAAAGCCGCTTGCCGAGTATGTGTCTGCACGTAAGGTTTTCTTAGAATACGCACCCGAGAAAAGCACACCAAAAGTATCATCATTAAAGTTGTCACCGATGATGAATGAAGCATGCGGGTGTACATCGCCTGTTCGAGATTCATAAATCCCTTTTGCTGAAGCGCTCAAGGTAAAGCCATCTTGATCTAGTGGTTTACGCGTTTCGATATCAACAACCGCACCAATGCCCCCTTCAATTAAGCGTGCTTCTGGTGACTTATACACTTGTAGTGCACCCACTAACTCTGAAGCAATCGTATCAAAGTTAAAGTCGCGGCCTGAGTTTTCAGAAGCCAGTTTACGACCATTCAACGTGGTAATGTTGTAGCCGCCACCTAAACCACGGACTAAAATATTTTGCCCCTCACCGCCATTACGAGTAATGGTGATACCCGGAATACGCTGCAATGCTTCCGCTAAGTTTTCATCGGGGAACTTACCGATGTCATCAGCGACAACGACATCAACAACCGTCGTTGCTTCTTTCTTTCGAAAGTTTGATTCTTTAATACTGCTACGGATCCCTGTAACTTCAATAACCTCAACATCCTCTTCGGCCTTACTATCGTTTTCTTGTTGCTGGGCCGTTGCAGCGAAACTGACTGATGAGGCCAGAATCGAGCTTATCAGCACGCTCAAATATGTTTTTCTAGTTGTTGTTGCCATGATGATTTCCTGTTTTTAAATGTTCAGATTTTTTCACCATAAAAATGGTAATGAGTAAGGCCTTATATTTAATCTATAACAAAATGAAACAATCTAGCAACAATAAATTACCTTTCGAAACTTTCGATAGTTACGAAATTTGTTTTATATATGAAAAAAATGGCTTCGAATGCCTTTAAATATGGGACTTTAATTTCGAAAGTTACGATAATGATTTTTTTTAAAAGATTTTCTTTCGGTGGGCTGGTACGATTTATTTTGGATAATAAAAAAGGCGGCAAAAGCCACCTTTCATCAATCCTATTTAACTAGAGAGTTAAACAGTAATCACTTCGATACCTAAGCTCGTTAATGATTCAACAAACTCTGCTGGCATATTTTTGTCGGTGACCAGCACATCGATTGATTTAAGCGGCAATACATTATACAAAGCACGCTTACCAAATTTACTTGAATCTGTGACTGCAATGACTTTATCTGCGCGGGTGCACATGGTGCGATTCAGCATTGCCTCGGGCTCATAATGGGTGGTGATCCCTGCTTCTGAGTCGATACCATCAACCCCTAAAATAACCTTTTTAAAGTTATATTTACTAAGTGCTTGCTCGACTTCATTTGAGTAAAAAGACATTGATTTCTTTCTTAATTGCCCACCCAGCATAAACACATTTGCATCTTCAATTTCAGCCAGTACATGGGCAATATTAAGGCCGTTTGTCATCACTGTGAGGCCCTGCTTATTGGTTAATGCTTTGGCAACTTCTTCTGTGGTGGTGCCAGAATCAATAATCAATGAATCGCCATCATCAACCAAACTTGCCACAGCTTTCGCTAATAACACTTTCACAGCATAGTTTTCGTTATGCTTATCTTTTACCGAAAGCTCTTTAGCCAATTTATCGCAGGCAATTGCCCCACCACGTGAACGGACAACTAAGCCTCGTTTACCGAGCTCGTTAAGATCATGGCGAATGCTAACCTCCGAAATATCAAAGGTTTTAGCAAGATCTTTAACATTTACTTTGCCATTTTCCTCGGTCATCAGGACGATTTTTTGTCTTCTTTCTATTGTGGTTAGCATAGCTGGCCTGTTGTTTTAATAGCTGCTTTCAAATTTGTAGTTCAATATTACACAATTTACAGTTTCAAAGCCAAATTTAGTTTCGAAATAAAATAAAACTTTCAAAACTTACGAATTTTGTTTTATGATTATTTCACAACAATCTTCTTTGGTGACAAAAATGACAACACAAAGCTCACTGTTAGAGCAAACAGAACACACCAATCGCACGCAATTACTGCCTATGATGATCATAGGCGGGTTGTTTTTCTTATTTGGTTTTATAACTTGGCTTAACGGCTCCTTGATCCCATTTTTACAAATGGTCTGCGATCTCAACCATATTGAAGCTTATATGGTGACACTGGTGTTTTATATCGCCTATACCGTGATGGCACTGCCAAGCGCTAAGATTTTGCAAATATTCAGCTATAAGCACGGTATGTCGTTTGGTTTAGGTACCATGGCATTGGGTGCATTGTTGTTTATTCCTGCGGCACAAATTCAAGCGTATTGGTTATTTTTGGTTGCCTTATTTACGTTAGGTAGCGGCCTCACCTTATTACAAACTGCTGCGAATCCTTACATCGTGCTAATAGGCTCTAAAGACACGGCAGCCGTGCGCATTAGCATTATGGGTATTCTCAATAAGAGTGCTGGTGTGGTTGCTCCATTGCTCTTCTCAGCGATTGTATTTAGCGACATTGCCAGCTTTAGCCCAGAGGCTTTGGCCCAATTAAACAGCATTCAAAAGCAATTACAGTTACAAGAACTGGCTAATCGTTTAATTACTCCTTACTTTGTAATGGCAATCGCATTAGCAATATTAGCGGCGTTAATCATGCTGGCCCCGCTACCTGATATTGAGCAACCAAAAACCAGCAACAATAGCGAGAGCAAATCAGTACTGCAATTTCCACACTTAGTTTTAGGCGTGATAGCCCTATTCTTTTACATAGGTGCAGAAGTCATTGCCGGCGACACTATTGGCCTTTACGGCAAAGAACAAGGGGTATTGCAGTTCGCAGAACTCACCTCTTACACCATGGGCTTTATGGTGCTAGGTTATGTTTTAGGTATCGTATTAATTCCTCGCTTTTTTAGTCAGCAACAGGCGCTGATATTTTCTGCGTTAAGTGGTTGTGTGTTTTCACTTGGTATCATTTTGATTGATCCGCAACAAACTGCGATTTCGAATTTAGTGCTCTTTTGGCTTGCTGATAACAGTTTTCCTGATACCGTGTTATTTGTTGCATTACTTGGCTTATCGAATGCGCTGGTATGGCCGACCATTTGGCCTATGGCCCTTGCAAATCTTGGCGATAAAACTCAAACCGGCGCGGCATTACTGATTATGGGGATTTCTGGTGGCGCGCTATTGCCTTTGGTATACGGTGTATTTGCAGAATATACAGGCAATGCACAACAAGCTTATTATCTGTTGATCCCTTGCTATGCGTTTATTCTTTATTACGCACTGATTGGTCACAAACTAACAAGTTGGCGTAAGTAACGACATGGGCAGGCTTAGTTGTTTTACTATTTAACTAGCCTGCAATTTTTCTGATGTGAAATAGCCCAGTAGCAAAAATTCACGCACGGTAAAAATACACTTATAAATTAAATACTCGTCACGCTTATCAAGGCTCACTTCTGAAAGAGGTAAGGCTTGCTGCGCTATTATGCGCTGTTGCTGCAGTGAAGAAATAGTAAATAAACCTGTGAGTTTATCTGCTAATTGCGACGATGAAAGAGCACCTTCTGCAATCAGCTCTGCGCCTTTTAAGCATGCCGTACGCTCAGTCGTAGTTAGTGTATTTGCTAGCATTAAATCTGTGAAAGCGACTAAATTAAAATACAGCTGTTCATTTGGCTCCAGTTCCAAAATAACCGCCTGCATTTGCGTGACCACATCCCGGTGAGCCGCTGTTTTAAGCACCTCAAAATGATTGTCATCCACTTTATCAAATAGCTGAGTCGCAGCCACTGGCGTAATAGCCGCACCGAATAATGCTGCTAAACATTTAATCGCATTTCGCCTTTGTAGATCAGCCATTGAACACCCCATTTTGATAATGTCGTGCAGCATGATCGGCGGCTCTTGCAGTAAATGCCATATAGGTTAACGAAGGGTTCTGATAACCCGACGAGCACATAAACGAGCCGTCAGTGACATAGACGTTACGCACACTATGAATTTGGTTGTAACGATTAAGCACTGAGGTTGTAGCATCATGTCCCATGCGCGCAGTTCCCATTTCGTGGATGGCTTGCCCCGGCGCTGAGCCTTTATCGTACGCTTGCACATTTTGATAACCAGCTTTGCTGAGCATCTCGACGGCTTGCGCTTTCATATCCTCGCGCATGCGCTGCTCGTTTTCAGCAAATTGGCAATCAAAATTAACTAAAGGTAATCCCCATTGATCTTTTAATACCGGATCTAAGCTCATTTTATTACGATGATAAGGCAGGCATTCACCAAAGCCTATTAATGCAACTTGCCAAGGCCCAGGTTTGGCAAGCTCTTCTCGAAAAGCCTTACCAAAGCTAAGTTCTTTAAAACCCCGTCGCCAATCTTTGCGTGTTGCGTATCCTTGATAGCCATAGCCGCGAATAAAGCTATGCTGCTCGTTATCATCAAGGTTTCGAAAACGCGGGATATGAAAGCCAACGGGTCTGTCGCCATCATTAAAGTCATCAGCAAAACCTTTTGGTTCACCCGTTGCGCCAACCCTAAAATGGTGATCCATGAGGTTATGACCAAGCTCTCCACTATCGTTCCCTAAGCCATTAGGGAAGCGTGCAGAGGTTGAATTTAATAACAAGGCTGTTGTAGCCACCGTTGATGCGCAGCAAAAAATAATCTTCGCTTGCGCGATACGCTCTTTTTTAGATTCAGCATCAATTACTTTCACACCTGTGGCCTGCCCGCTTTCTGGATTGTAAATAATCTCTTTAGCAATGGAGTGAGTCTGAATAGTGAGTCGTCCAGTACGCATCGCTGCAGGTAAGGTCGAGGCTAAACTACTAAAATAACTACCGGTTGGACAACCTCGCATACAGCGGTTGCGCTTGCTGCATGGAGCACGACCTTG
Organism: Pseudoalteromonas sp. T1lg21; assembly: GCF_002964625.1. Lineage (NCBI taxonomy): Bacteria > Pseudomonadati > Pseudomonadota > Gammaproteobacteria > Alteromonadales > Pseudoalteromonadaceae > Pseudoalteromonas > Pseudoalteromonas sp. T1lg21. The sequence goes on along the minus strand of NZ_PQBX01000001.1, from coordinate 133,314 downwards.
CTCAGGCTTTGCCTTAGTTAAATGCGCAACTCGCCCAATGGTGAGGTGCCGATTAGTGTAGTGAGTTAATAAACTTTGTTTAAGCTGCTGCTCTACGGCATTAAGCGCAAAAGGAGGTAAGTAAGGTCCATCTGGTAGCTGAGGTAAGTTCAGTGCTTCGCCAATAACCCCGATGTAGGCTTCGACTTTATCGTACCAAGGCGCAATATCTTGATAGCGCACAGGCCAATCAACGCCGTGACCATCTTGTTTGTTGGCTGCAAAATCTATATCACTGAGGCGCAAGCATTGCCGCCCCCAAGTTAATGAGCGTCCACCAAGATGATACCCTCTGATCCAATCAAAACGCTGTGATTCTTGATAAGGGTGCTGCAAATCGTTCACAAACCAGTGTTTTATTGATTGCTTGGTGGCATAGCCAGTGCGTGCTTGTTTAGCTTGATTCTGTTTTTCTAGTAAGCTGGGCCTGTCGCGAAATGGCAGTTGCCAATCATCTTTAAAGGCAGTGATATAGTCAGTACCGTGCACAACCTGCCTACCACGTTCCAGTAGCAGTACATTGAGCCCTTTTTCGGTCAGTTCTTTAGCAGCCCAGCCGCCAGTAATGCCACTGCCAATAACAATGGCATCGAATACTTTTGCCTGCATTCCCACTTAACTTTTAAAAGATTTGCTTACCCGCACAGATCGTTGCTTGAACAGAAAAGTCTTTATCGAGCAGTGCAAAATTAGCCTGTTTACCAACCGCAATACTGCCTATTTGCTCCGCTTTATTTAAAAACTCAGCGGGTACTAAACTGGCCATTTTAGTTGCTTCAACTAGGCTTGCGTCGGTTAGGTTATAAAAACGCTCAACGCCAACTTCCATGGTTAATGTACTGCCCGCTAAAGAACCGCTCTCAGTTCGTGCAACACCTTGCTCAACCACAATAGGAAGCTCACCTAAACGGTAGCGACCATCTTGTAAGCCTCCGGCGCTCACACAGTCTGTGATCAAAGCAATTTTATCTGCTCCTTTTAAACGGTAAACCATGTTCATGATGCTCGGGTGCAAATGAATACCATCAGGAATAAGCTCAACCATGGCATCCTTGTCCATCAACAGTGCGCCAGTACAACCAGGATCACGATGATGAATACCGCGCATACCATTAAAAATATGCACACCACCGCAAGCACCATGGGCAAGAGCTTGTGTTGTTTGCTCAAAATTAGCATCTGTATGACCCAGCATCACACGCACGCCTTTATCGGTGATATAGCGGATCATGTCGGGGGATTTAAGTAGTTCTGGCGCCAACGCAAATGAGCTTAAGCAACCTTCACATGCGGCATAAATTTCATCAAATCGCTGTTTAGTAAGCTCTAAAAAAAATGACTCGTTATGCGCGCCTTTATGCGCTTCTGCAAAGAATAAACCTTCGTTATAAGCCCCTAGCAACTGCGCCCCAGCCAAGCCTTTTTGATAGGCACTCGCCATATTTTTATAAGCTTGAATTGAGACGTCCCAGTCTGCAGTCACCGTTGTGCCAACAAACCCCGTTACGCCATGCTTTGCTAAAGAACGAGAAATAATCTCTAGTGATTCTGGGGTGCCGTCCATAATATCGCAGCCTTCACGGCCATGAATATGTAAATCAATAAAGCCTGGAAATAAACTGTGCTCACCTAAATCTATTACTTCGATCTCGGGCGCCATTTGCGTAGTAATGGCAGTAATTTTACCTTGCTCGACCAAGACCACATGATCGAGTAAAACCGCATCAGCAGTCACCACTTTTGCGGCTTTTAAGTAATAGCGATTAAGATGCGTTGGAATTAGCATGAACACTTCCTATTATTGCAGCGCCTCTTACGCCGCTAGAATCACCAAATTTTGCACGCTTCACGTCAGGCACGGCAAAACCTGAAAATAAATGAGTTTGAATTGCGTCAGGGAGCTTTTCTACAATTGCATCAATGAGCGACAGCCCGCCCCCCAGTACGATAACTTCTGGGTGCAAACTTTTACTAATGGCAGCAAAGGTTTCACCAAGAATATCTAAGTAACAAGCGAGCACCTTTAATGCTTGCTCATCACCTAGTTTAATATCGTTTGCCCATTCAATCGCAGATTTAGGAGATTGCGTAATATGTTGATACAAGGTTTGTACACCAGGCCCAGCAATATAACTTTCGACACAGCCATTTAAACCACAGCCACATTTTAAAACCGGTAGCTGGTATTTTTGCTGCAAATATGCAGACAGTGGTAAATGGCCGTACTCTCCCGACATACCAAGCCTTGGTTAAACAAGGTTCCATCAATGCACATCCCTCCCGCCGCACCAGTGCCAACAATGGCACCGAATACTCGGCTATAACCTTCACCAGCTCCGCCATTAGCTTCTGATAAGGCGAAACATCGGGTGTCATTTAATATCGCAACAGGGCGTTTTAATAATGCTTGAAGATCGTTGGCAATCACTTTGCCTGTGGCACACGGCACATTAGCCGACAGCACTTTACCTTCATCATTAACGATACCTGGCATACCGATGCCCACCGCACCTTGGCAACCTGTCAGCTCATCGGCTTTAATTACCTGCTGATAAATTGCGTGCAAAAATTGCTGATAGTCATCAGTTGGCGTAGTAATACGCCAACTTTGCTGTTGCTCTAAATTATCATTAAAAATGGCGGTCTCTATTTTTGTACCACCAATATCGAGTCCGTAAACAGCCATATTTTACCCAACACTACTTAGCGAGAAGTTAATGGGTAAATAGTTACCCCTTTTACAACACGGTTAACTTCGCCCGTAGGACAAGGATTATCAGGTGTTAAACCGAGTGACATTGATTTATAAAATGCAAAAATCTGACAATAGACAATATAATACAGACCTTGCCAAACATCATCTAGCTCGACCAGTTCAGTATTTAACGCCAGCTTTTTAACCGCTAAACATTGTTGGTCATTTAATAGTTCATTAAATAAATCAGTATCATACAAACTGCTATAAAAATCACTTGAGGCCATTAACAACACTGCGGTTTTATCATTAATGATGGTTTTAGGACCATGACGAAAGCCAAGAGGGGTTTCAAAGTAACTAATTAAATCCCCATTGGTCAGCTCTAAGCACTTTAAGGCAGCTTCTTTCGCATAGCCAAGTAACGAGCCTGCCCCTAAAAACACCAAACGTTCAATATCAGTTTGCGCAAAGCCTTTGATCTCTTCAAGTTGCGTTTCGAGCATCTGCTCTGTCTGCGTAGCCACTTGTGCAAGCTGGTTAACATCAGGGGTAAAAATACATAAGGTTGAAAGCAGCATTGAGGTGAAACTGCTGGTCATTGCAAAGCTTTCATCTAAGGTTTCTTTTGGCATAAGTACACTAAAACTATTTTTTTTAGCTGCCGCCCTTTTCGCTAATTCACCATTTTCATTACAGGTAATGACTAAGTGATAGCACTTTTCAACAACTTGCTCTGCGATATCAACCGCCGCGACACTTTCAGGGCTATTACCTGAACGCGCATAAGAAATAAGTAAAGTGGGTGTGCTCTTTTGTAAAAACCCATGGGGGTTAGACACAATGTCGGTGGTGCTAACTGCGCGCACATTTAAATCAGTTTTAGCTGTTAAGTGAGGTGCTAATGCCTCGCCAACATAGGCTGATGTGCCAGCTCCTGTTAATACGATTTGTAATTCTTTTAATGCCAAAATTGGCGCTAGAAATGCATTTATTTCTGCTCGATGCGTTTCAATAATAGCCGCCGTATTGCACCATGACTCTGGCTGCTGGGAGATTTCTCTTGCTGTCCAATAAGCGTTTTGTTGCTTAAGCTCTGTTTCGTTTAATGATAAAAACTGCGTCATAATTAATTCTCTCTCAACACCACTTATTGATTACAAGCACGCGAATAGGTATTCGTGACTTCCATTATTTTATTAATTACTAACTCACGGGGTGATGAGTTAATTTGGCCATTGATCAATGCCTTATATTGCGCTGGCATAAATTGGCTAAGTAAAGTTTGTGGAATAATTTGCCCTTCTAAGTTGGCAAATAAAGTTTCTACTGTTTGCTTTATTTCATCTTCAGGCCAGTAGTAACGAATACGGTCGCTATAACTATAAGCTCTAAACAGCTTAGCTTCAGCACCTTGTGTTGGATAAAACTTATTCCAGTAATGTGGCTTTTCTAGCATGATGCGCTCACATACATCACGTAAATTTGAACGCTTAGCCGCTTCGACTAATTGATCTTCAATATAAGATAACGCAAACAACCCTTCGCGTAGTGCATAGGTAAGCTGAGGACCCACTTTTAATATGGCAAAGTGATCTTGCACCAACTCGTGATAGCAATGATCTGGCTGATAGTCGGTAGAGTGAGCTTCATAAACAAGATTATCGACAGTGGTGATAAACTCTTTCAGTTTTTGCGCTTCATTACGTTGGTAATCAAAAACTTGATGGTTATCAAATTCAACTCCAGGCTGCACAACAACAGCAATAACGCGTGACCAGACATCGCTTATGTTTAAGTTAGCAAATGCAGCCTGATGTAATTCGATTGTTTGCTGCACTCCCTCAACATGCGATACCTCAATAATTTCATGCTCTTGTGTTGCGCCACCTGGAGGAGGGACCTCAGTGCCCACTACATACAGAATATCGTTATCTTTTGCTACCGACTCAGCGGCTTGGCACATCAATGCGGCACGTTTGGCAATTTCGGCATCAGCTAAACGTTCTCCATCGTCAGCGCATGGCATACTGGCATCTAAATGAATTTTCTTAAAACCCGCACTTGCATAGGCTTTTACTAGTTCAACAGCTTTAACCATCGCAACGTCTGCAGGCTCATTTACCCAACACACTGGGCCTAAATGATCACCACCTAAAATAATGCGCTGGGTATCTAACCCTATTTTTTCCGCTATTGCATGAACAAACTCAACGAAGTCATGGGGCTTCATTCCTGTGTAACCACCAAACTGATTAACTTGATTCGCTGTCGCTTCAATTAAAATTTCGGTGTCATCATTTAGAGCTTGCAACATTGCTGCTTCGATAACGAGCGGGTGTGCACAACACACAGAATAAATACCCTGCGCTTGCCCTACTCGATTGTTATTTATAATCGTTTTTAATGCATTCATGGTTTTCTCCAAGCAGCTTACGCTAATGGTTAGATACGTGATTTGAAATTACATTAGCACAGCGCGAAACGCTGCGCAACAAAACGAAAGATAACGAAAGTCGCAAAATAAGTTAAAAACACACTTCACACGGTATTTTATAAGGATAAAAATGATAAAACCCAAAGTTACGAAAGAATTTGAAAGCATTTAATTGTAATTGACTTTGAGTTGCGATATAACAGAAACAACTGAAACCCACTATTAAAACAATCTCAGTGATTTAGGTATCGTTATGACAATAGATAGACGTAGTTTTTTAAAATCTGCCGCAGCCATTACCGCCGCGACAGTCGTGACTGGCTGTGCGAAAAGCCAACAAGGTGATAATCAAAGCACACCACTTGCAGCACAAGGTAAAAGCGTAATGGGCTTAGCTGTGCCAGCAATGGATGTGGTACGTGTTGGTTTTATTGGGGTTGGTCAACGTGGTAGCGGTCATGTAAAACACCTTTGCCATATTGAAGGTGTTGAAATTAAAGCTATTTGTGACACTGATCAGCTGATGCTAGATAAGTCTGTTAATTATGTTGTTGAAAAAGGCTTACCTAAACCAACTGCTTATACGGGTTCTGATAAAGCCTATTTAGACATGCTTGCTCGCGATGACATCGACATTGTGATCATTTCAACACCTTGGCGTTGGCATACACCAATGAGCGTCGCGACCATGGAAAGCGGTAAACATGCCTTTGTTGAAGTACCTGCAGCAACCACGATGGAAGAGTGTTGGCAACTAGTAAACACTGCTGAACGCACGCAAAAGAACTGTATGATGATGGAAAACGTTAACTACGGCCGTGACGAGTTAATGGTTTTAAACATGGTTCGTAAAGGCGTATTTGGTGAGTTATTGCATGGTGAAGCTGCTTATATTCATGACCTGCGTTGGCAAATGAAAGAAATTGACCGTAGTACAGGCTCATGGCGTACTTACTGGCATACCAAGGTAAACGGTAACTTATACCCAACCCATGGTTTAGGCCCAGTTTCTCAGTATATGAACATCAACCGTGGTGACCGCTTTGACTTTGTTACCTCAGTCAGCTCACCAGCACTTGGCCGCGCCGCCTATGCAGAGCGCGAATTCCCTGCAGGCCACGAACGCCGCTCGCTGAAATTTACCGCTGGCGACATGAACACCAGCATTATTAAAACAGTGAAAGGTCGTAGCATTATGGTTCAGCATGACACCACAAGCCCACGCCCATACAGCCGCCATAACCTAATTCAAGGTACTAATGGCACATTTGCTGGATTCCCTAATCGTATTGCTCTTGAAGATGTGCCACCAGCCATCGCGAAAATTTACCAACAGCAATATGAAGCTGAGCTCGCTGCGTGGGAAAAAGCTGGTTCACAGGGCCGTAAGCCACATATGCAAAACTTCCATAGCTGGGATCAAGATATGGAAAAATGGCGTGCTGAGTTTGATCACCCACTGTGGAAACGCATGGGTGAAGAAGCAGTACGTAACGGCGGCCACGGCGGTATGGACTTCATTATGCTTTGGCGCATGATCTACTGCTTACGCAACAATGAGCCACTCGATCAAGATGTATACGATGCCGCAGCATGGTCATCAATCTTCCCGCAAAGTATGGCATCAGTTGCTGATAGAAGTAACAGCAAAACAATTCCAGACTTTACCCGTGGCGCTTGGCAAACAGGTAAGCCACTAGGGATTGTGTCTTAACACTTCCTCTCCATGGAACACTAAAAAGCCCGCTCTTTGCCCTGCGGGCTTTTTGATTAGACTAAAACCTTACTGAGCATGAGCTGCAGCGCGGAAAATCGTGTTAGTTAACAGTACATTCATGCCTTCAAGGTAGGCGCGGTAGGTTGGTGATTGTGTAAAGCCTATTACCATGCCTTTGCCTTGCGGTTGATGAACAAGCAATGGCTTATATGCAAGCTGTGCTTTATTTTGCTGCCATAAATAACCACTTGCTAGCACATCATCCTTACCTGTAAACCACGCTAGGTTTTTACCTGAGTTCAGTTTTATAGGCGTGTAAATATCATTACCGTAAGCTACTGCAACAAGGTCTTTATCAACCCCTGCGGTTAACCAATGCTCTTGGTCTACTTCTACATTAGCAAGTACGCCGGCTACATAATCTGGTGATGTGTGAGGCTCAATGCTCGCTGCTTTTAAATCATCGCGAGAAGTGAATAACTGCCCTGCCACTTTACTGCTTTTATCATCGCTGCTGTCGGCTTTATCTTCTCGATAAGCTTGCTCGCGCTTCACATCTAATAAGCCGTAATCAGCATTAGTAGTAAAGCGGTTAGCATTACCTAAGGCAATCAATACGCCGCCTGCCTCAACCCAGCTTTTTAAATTAGCTGCGCCCGATTTACCTAATGCTTGCTCGTAATTACCTTCTGGTAAAATCACTACTTGGTAATCACTTAAATCAGCCCATGCAAGCATTGGCGTACGAATCGCCGTGACTGGGTACCCAAGCTGTCTTTCGATTACAAAACGGGTGCTACCGGCGCTTAGCTCACTGGTTGGTGCATCCCATGCAATCGCCACTTTTGGCGCTACCATTGGCACGGTTTTGTTACTACCAAAGCTTGGGCCTTCAATCACCCAACTTGAATCAACACCATCGACAACAGCCCCTGTTTGCTCGGCAATTTGACTAATTTTAGTCAGCAAGTCTTTATCGTTTAGGCGCTTTTCAATGACTAAGCTGCCCGCTGGGTAGCTAGTTTTATCACCTAATACAAAGGCTTGGTCAGCACTTTTCAGTTTAACGCCTGCTTGAAGCGCTGCAGTTAAAAAGCGTGCTGCAGCCGTGTCGCCCCACGCAACGATATAAGCCACAGAGGCTTCTGGGTTATTCACTTTGCCAAGCAATGTGTCGTTGGCCTGAACGGCTTTACTGTCGGCACTCACCGCCTTACCACAGCTATCGCTATCAACATTAAACATCATCGGTAGAGACCAACCTGTGACATCGTAAATTTCATCACCTAGGTTACGAGCGCGACGTCTTTCTTGCTCTTTGACGAATGCCTCAGCCATATCAACTTGGTCTGTAAACGTGGTACGCACAAAGACACCACGCGGCTGTGCGGTATCAATAAAATAACTACCCGCTTTGTACTTAACACCACAGGCTTTGAAGTCTTCGGTTGCTTGTTTAACTTCAACACCATGTTCAGCCATTAGGGTAGCAAGCTTGTGCGTGCCCTCACGATTGCTTTGATTAGGTAAGATATAAACACGCTCTTTGCTTTTCTTACCACTGTCAATCGCATCAATTTGATATTGATAAAAATCACCTAGTAGTTTTTCACGTTGATTGGCAGCCCCTTCGGCAGTCGAAATTGAGGCCACAAACTGACGCTTTACAGTATTAAAATACGTCAGTAGTTCACCGGTATTTTTCTCAAAAACATGGCCTCGCGCAGAGCCTACTTCGTAAGTTGATGCTGATGCACCATAAAAAACAGGCCAGCTATCACCGTAGCCTGGGTAAAAGGCATCAAAAATTTCACGGGTAAAGTAATCAAAGCCAAATTCATCAAAATACTTCGCATGATTTTGCCCAATTGCATCCATGTTTGCGATTTGGGTTTTCGTCATATGCGGATTAAATGGCTGAGCAGCCGGTGCAAAGTAGTAAGATTGGTCGCCGCCCATTTCGTGAATATCAACCACCACTTGTGGTTTATATTTATTGATTGCCGCAACTTTACCTTTACTTTCAGGCTGAGTAAGCGCTAACCAATCACGGTTCATATCAAACAGATAATGATTAGTTCGGCCTCTTGGCCACGGCTCATTATGCTCTGCACTTAACCTATCTGCACTGTGCTCAAGACCCACGGTCGCATAATAACGAGTAACAAAGCGCTCACGGCCATCAGGGTTTTGCAATGGGTCGATAAACACCACGGTGTTGTCTAAAATTTTGCTATTAACGGCATCATTCGGGGCTGCTAGTAAGTGATATGCAGTGAATAGTGCAGCATCGGTTGAGCTAATTTCATTACCGTGCACGGCATACTGAAGCCACACAGACGTCGGTAAATTTTTAATTAGCGACTTAGCTTCTTTTTCAGAGGTGATACGCGGATCAGCCAAGGCTTGGGTGTTATTGGCGAGGGTTTCTAATGAGCGAATATGCTCCGCTGTGCCAACCACCGCATAAACCAGTTCACGACCTTCCCAGCTGTTTGCGTACTTAAACACTTTAATACGATCAGGCGCAGCTTGTTCAAGGGCGCTTAAATAACGACGCATATCGTTGTAATTAGTAATGCGCTCACCTACATCGTATCCAAGTACTTTTTTAAATGTTGGTATTTGCTGATTATAAGCCGTGCCCGGCCACATTGCTTCGGTATTCGCTGCACTGGCATTAAAGCTTGCCGTTATTGCCACAACACTCACTGAAATGGCTTTTATTATTTGTTTGGCGCTCATTATTTTTCCCAAGTAAAAGTATCTGCTTTGTACATTACAAAAGTATTGAAAATAAACAAATTAAAAACGTTAGATTGGCAAAAATTAAAGACATAAAAAAACCGCAGCAATTGCTGCGGTTATTTTCAAAATAGCAGGGCTATTTAACTAAGGTCATTTCATCAAGTAGGTAACCTGCGTTATCAACTTCTTCCATTAACCAAAGCATGTATCGAATATCAACGTGAATAGCACGGGTGATCTTGGCGTTAAAGTACCAATCTTTGGTGATTGATTCATAAGTCGAGTCAAAATTAAGACCCACTAATTCACCTTTACCATTCATGACTGGCGAACCTGAGTTACCCCCTGTGGTATCAGCACTGCTCAAAAAGTTGACTGGTACTGAGTTTACTTCAAGAGGTTTAGCCGCTTGTGGCTCACAACCAAAGCTGAATAAACTACAGCTTACACCTGGTAAACCTAAATCACCGCGATAGTACGCGCCAAACGCTTGCTTTTTGTATGCTTCAAGTACTTTATCGGTAACAACAAATGGCTTTTCGCCAGTGTGTTTAGCCACTAAACCACGTAGTGATGTAAATGGTGTTTTATACACAGCATCTGCTGCTGGGTAACCATCAACTTGTGCATAGCTTACGCGTAATGTGCCATTTGCATCTGGGTAAACTGGCTTACCTTTGGCTGTATTAAAGGCGATCACTGCTTGCATATATTGCGGACGAATTTCAGCTAAACGCCCCGCCATTTCTTTTTCGTCAGCTTCTTGTACCATGTTGGTCTCGTATAGAGCAACAGCAAGCTTTATGAATGGGTCGTTTGATGATTCAAACTCTGCAACAGATTTACCTATCCAGCTAACACGCGTTGCTGTATCTGTAAGTTCTGTTTTAACGTAAAAAGAAGCAATAATCGCATCAAGCTCAGCCTGTGTAGTGGTATCAGTGATACCTAAGCCATTGTTTAATGCCGCAACTTGCGCTGCCTTGTCTTGCGCTAAATAGTTACCTAAGTAGCTTAACCATAAGGCTTTATCAACCTCAGGCGTAAACTGTTTTTGTAATCGCTCTAAACGCGCTTTAAGCATTGGAAGATCGCGCTCTTGGTAACCCATTTCGCGCTCTGCATTAGGTTTTTCGCTCTCTTTTGCTAAGCGATATAAACGAATCGCGGTGCTTAGTAGATCCGCCTGTTTTGCATAGTCAAAGTAAAAGTGACTTTGTTGCTGAGCATGTGCATCAACTAACAATGACTTTAATGCGTGATATGAATCTGCGTACGCTTTACGTTCAGCACTTTGTGCAAACCAAGCTAGGTACTCTTGTTCTTGCGCAGCTTTAATACCCGGAATATCCGTTACTTTAAAGCCATCTTGTAAGCCTTCCAGTTTCTTTAAACGGTTGTTAGTGCTTTTCACACGAGAGGCATATTTTACTTGTGCTTGCTCATCACCTTTGCTCTGCTTGGCAATCACATCGAGAGTCATGTTGTAAGTATTAAGCAATGTTGGGTAATACCAACTCGCAGAATAATTTACTTCGTCTGCAAGCTTATAGCGGCTAGTACGACCCGGATAACCGGCCACCAGCACACCATCACCTAAGCTTACGCCGCTGGTGTTCACTTTTAAGAATGAAACAGGCTCATAGGGGACGTTATCTTCGCTATATGAGGCAGGTTTTCCATCTTTACCAACATAACCACGTACAAAGGTAAAATCAGCTGTGTGACGTGGGTATTCAAAGTTATCGATGTCACCACCAAAGTTACCCAGCGCTTCTGCCGGGGCATACACTAAGCGCACATCTTTGATCATCAATTGTTTGATCATGAAGTACTCTAAGCCATGGTGGAAATCACGCACTGTACAACGATAGTTAGGATCTGACTCACACTCGCTGATCAAGGCTTTGCGATTTGCTTGAATCGCTTCATAACGCGCTTTGCCGTGTAGATCTGCAGGTAGGTTACCCAGTACGCGCTCAGTGACATCATCCACTTGTTCAGTGACATACAAACGCTCTTGCGGGCCTGCTGGTAGCTCTTTTGACAAATCAGCTGCTAAAAAGCCTTTTTCAATTAAGTTGTTTTCTGGTGTGCTGTTATTTTGAATCGCGCCATAAGCACAGTGATGATTTGTTACCGCTAAGCCTTTTGGTGACACAAATGACGCAGAGCAATAGCCTAAACCAACCACTGCATTGAGTGGATATTGGTTAAGATCTGCCACTTGTGAAGCTGGTAATTCGATACCAACGCGGTCAAACTCGCTTTGTAATTGTTTTAATTGATGCGGTTGCCACTGCCCTTCATCAGCGTGCGCGCTACCGACAGCGACAACACCCATGAGTGCTAATGAAGTTGTAATCATATTTTTTTTAGTCATGTTAATCCTAGTCAGTGCAAAGCACTATTCCATTGTTGCCTGAAAAAATCGCGCTAAGACTACCATAACCTTGATTGACTCAAGACATATTGCGATTAACGACAGCTTGCTTAGTTAGCTGCCGCGAATTCATCGAAATGTGCTTTACAATGATTGTAAAACGCATTGGTTAACCGATTCATGGGCGTTGATGCCGACGTAATAAACCCATAGGTTAATTCTATTTTTGGTATAAATGGCACTAATTTCAGCGCGTCATCTTGGTACTGCTTAGCAAGCAACTCATTCACTATCGATATACCCACATTGTGCTTTACCAAAGTGCAGGCTGTTGTCACGGTATGCGTTTCAACACGTACATTAACACGGATATTATCTTGTAAAAAAGCATGCTCTATTTGCTTACGCGAATGACGGCCTCGACCTAATAACACCAAGCTTTCATCACGCAAATCTTGCGCTGTTAGCTGCTTTGCATCTGCAAATGGATGACTGCTTGATACCGCACACACTAAATGACTGGTGACAATGGGTTCACACCACAATCCCTCGTGATTTTCAGGAAACTGTATAAAGCCACAATCGAAGGCTTTATTTGCGACAAGCTCACATGCCCTGGCTGGACTATGACTATCTAAACTAATTTTTACATTCGGGTGTAATTTAACAAATGACGCCACTGCCTCCGCTAACGGACCTGCTACAAAGCTGCTCGGGGCAACGATATTAAGCTCACCAACATGTGATTGATGAATGTTCTTAGCAAGTTGCTCTACGCGGTACACACTGGCTAACGAAATTTCGATTTGTTTATGTAATGCAATTGCTTCATCGGTCGGAAATAATCGCGCTTTCTCTCTATAAAACAATGAAAAGCCAACGTTATTTTCAAGCTGAGCAATCAACCGGCTAATCCCTGGTTGCGTGAGTCCAAGTTGCTTTGCTGCCCCCGTTGCTGAGCCAGTTTTCATAACTGCATCAAAGGCTTCCATACTATTTAAGGTTATTTTTTGGGTGGTTTGCGTCGGTCCATTCATAACAATTTGTTATAGCTTGATGATGATATTTCATAATATTGCATAGCTTTTAGGAGTGAGTAAAGTGCTTAGCTGACAACAACAAAATAACTATAACCTCTCGGAGTGTAACAAATGGAATATTCAAGATTTAAGCATTCAGTGATATCGCTTGCTGTTGCTACAGCTTGTATGAGCACATCACAACACGTACTCGCAGAAGAAACATCAGCAGAAAAAAACGTCGAAGTTATTGCCGTCACCGGCTCGCGCATTAAGCGCCAAGAAGCAACAGCAAGCCCAGTGCAAAATATCGACTTAGAAGCCCTGCAGGCAAATGGTTCGTTATCACTCGGAGAGGCATTACAGGAGCTTCCTTCAGTAGGTTCAAGCCTAAATGGCAATGGCTCAGCCGGAACAAGTCACGGAGCATCAAGCTTAAATTTAAGAAACTTAGGGGCTAATCGCTCATTAGTATTGGTGAATGGCCATCGCTGGGTAAATGGTGCCGGCACCCGTGGTTTCCGTGATTTTGTTGACATGAATACCATTCCTCAAAATATTGTTAAACGTGTAGAAGTATTACAAGACGGCGCAACTGCGATTTATGGCGCGGATGCGATTGCTGGGGTTGTGAACTTATATACCTATGACGATTACGAAGGCCTAGAAGTCAAAACCAGCTACGGTGAAACATCTGAAGGTGATAAAGAAACCTTTAGTCTTGATTTGTTATCAGGCACAAATATTGGCGAAGCCAACCTTATGTTTGCAGCCAGCTATGTGGATCAAAAGCCAATTTACACCCAAGACCGTAAATTAACTGCGGTGCCGCTAAATGGCTTAACAGCATCAACACCTGAAGGTTATTTTGTTGAAGATAACTTAGCCGATGTTGTTGATTTTACAATTCCATCAGCAGGGATCACCCGCGATCCAAATAGTGATGGCAGTAGTATCGATAGCTGGCGTGCAGTTAACAGCGATGACACCTTTAACCGCTATTACAATAACTATGTTACAGGTCCGAGTGAGCGCTCATCTTTATATACACAGCTCGTCGTACCGATTGGCTCGGTAAACTTTAAAGCCGAAGCACTTTATAACAAACGAGAGTCTGATCAGCAGTTTTCACCTGCCCTTTCATCTATTCGTGGTAGTCGTGGCTTTGTCATAGTTGATGACGAAAGTGTGAACCCATTCGGGGTTGAGTTTTCGGGTAGCGACTTTAAACACAGCTCATTTTTTATGAACAATGGCTATCGTGTGAACGACCAAAAAGTTGAAACGACACGCTTTGCAATGGGCCTTGAAGGGGAAGTGTTTGATGATTGGAGCTGGGATACATTTGTGTCTTGGGCAAAAAACAAAGGCGAGTTTACCTCTAATAATCAAATGGATTTAGACAAACTAGCGCTGGGTTTACGTGCCTGTGATACCAGTGGAATTGATGGCGATGTGTCTGATATTGCAGTCGGTTGTGTGCCTGTTAATATTTTTAACCCACTGACCGAAGAGATGGTCGAGTACGTTAACTTTACCGGTCACGACAAAAATGAAGCCAGCCAAGTCGACTTTACGGCAAATATTACAGGCACCCTTTACGAACTACCAGCCGGTTACATTGGTGCAGCCTTTGGTATTGAATACCGAAAAGAAAAAGGTAAAGACACACCAGACAGCACAATTAACGCTGATCCTCGTATAAATACCTACAGAACCACTACCTCTTCGCCACGCGAAGGGACGATTGGTGAGTACGACTTAAAAGAAGCCTATGCTGAATTTAGTATCCCGTTGCTCGCAGATTTGCCACTTGTTGACTACCTAGAACTGAGCTTAGCGACACGTTACTCAGACTACAGCACCTTTGGCTCAACAACTAACAGCAAAGTGGGCTTACTTTACACTCCCTTTGAGCAACTGACACTGCGCGCAAACTGGGCTGAAGGCTTTAGAGCACCGTCAATTTTAGAGCTGTTTGAAGGGGAACGTTTGACCTACAGCGCTGTCACAGATCCGTGCTCAACAGATGCCAGCCTACCCGGTTGTAGCGGTGTACCTAGTGGCTACACACAACCGTTTACGAATGTTCAAGTAACCACGGGCGGCAACCGTCAGTTAGTGCCTGAAACCTCTAAAAATAAGACCGTTGGCTTGGTTTACGAATCTAATTTAATCGAAAATCTGAGCTTTAGCTTAGATTGGTACGAAATAAAAATAAACGACACCATCAGTGAATTTGGCGCACAAAACAACCTAGACTTATGTGCCTATCAAAATAAAAACTGCGACACTATTACCCGTGATAGCAGTGGTGAAATCCTTGATATTTTAGATGGCCCAGTCAACCTAAACGCAACTCGCGTTTCTGGGGTCGACTTTGTCACTTACTACAGCTTACAAACAGATCATGGTGATTGGTCGTTTAACGCCAATGTTTCTAAACTAAATGAATTAACCGAATACACGACCTTGTCTGATGGTTCTGTTGAACGTGAAGATCTAGCAGGCACAGCGGCTTCGAGGGAATCATATCCTGAGTGGCGCGGCACCTTCTCTAGCACTTGGAAACATGATGCCTGGTCAGCCAACTATAATCTCCGTTATATCGGTTCGACAACCGAGCAAGTATCAGGCGAACCACGCGATATTGGCTCTGTGACGTATCATAATATTTCGGGCGGATATCAGTTTGAGAATAACTTAGCGGTGAAATTAGGGATTAATAATTTAGCTGATAAGCAGCCACCCGCTTCATTGACTAATTTAAACATTAACTTTGATCAAAATACCTATAACCCAACGGGCCGTTATATGTATTTACAGCTGACTTACTCACTGTAATGAAAGTCGCGATGCCTGCCGAAGTGGCAGGCAACTTTATGAAGTAGTTAGGAGAATAACCTATGGAGCCGGCTTTCAGTTTATTAACCCCAAGCCAAACAGCAGCCTTACCGTTAGTGTTTGATTCACCACACAGCGGTATTCATTGTCCTGCGGACTTTAATACCCAAGTGCCTGTTGAATTTATAAAAACCGGTTGGGATGCATTTATTGATGATATTTGGCAACCCGTTGTAGAGCAAGGTGGGTACTTATTACATGCACACTTCTCGCGGATGTATATTGATCCTAACCGTGCCCCGACAGATATTGATCCCGAACTATTAGATACGCCTTGGGAGCTTTGTAAACCAACAAAGTACAGCGAGCGTGGTATGGGACTTATTCGTCGCTATGCCTTACCTGGCAAACCTATGTATGAAAAAGCATTGACGAAACAAGAGATTGCTCACCGAATTAGTCATTATTACAGCCCCTATCATCAACAACTCAATCAATTGCTTGATGATTTATATAATCAACATCAGGGTGTGTGGCATGTTGATTGCCATTCGATGAAATCCGTTGGAAATGGGATGAACATAGATGCAGGTGTGGCTCGTCCTGATATTATTTTGGGCGATAAAGATGGCACTTCAGCCAACGCTGAATTTGTTGATGTGATTGCAAAGGCATTTACCAGCAAAGGCTATAAAGTGGTAAAAAATACCCCTTATAAGGGCGGCTACCTAGTCAGTAACTATGCTGATGTAGCGCAAAATCGTCATTCGGTGCAGATTGAAATCAACCGAGCGTTATATATGAATGAACAAGCGTTTGAAAAGAGCGAAAACTATCAAACGTTTAAATCAGATGCGGCGTTTGTCGCAAAACAATTAGCGGCGTATGTGTCGGCTCAAATAGGACAATAATAATGAGCACGCAAAATCCCAGCACCAGTAAAAAGGGTATGAACCCGATAATTATATTGCTCAGTATTTTGTTTTTAGCCATGTTGCTAACATACGTTGTTGATTCAGGCTCTTACGATAGGCAAGGCAATGTTGTTGTAGCCAATAGCTACAAAGTTATCGAGAAAGATAAATCCCTCGGCAATTTATTTAATTATGAAAATGCAGATCAAATAAAAGCCGAACCCGTCAGTATTATTGGCGCATTTATGGCAATTCCAACAGGCCTAGAGCAAGGCGCTGGCTTGATATTTATGGTGCTTATTATTGGCGGTATGTTTGGTATCTTGACCAAAGCAGGCACGGTAGATGCGGGCCTTGAGCGGCTATTAAGCCTAGTTCAAGGCAATATTTATGTGCTGGTGATAATTCTTATGATCGCCTTTTCAGCAGGTAGCACCTTTTTGGGCTTAGCGTCTGAGTACCTTTTGATTATTCCTTTTATGGTTGGCATGGCCAATCGCTTAGGGCTGCCGAATATCATTGGTTTTGCGATTGTCTGTGTTGCCGTGAAAGCCGGTTATTTATCATCAGTGACGAACCCTTTACCACTCACAATTGCGCAACCACTGCTTGGTTTACAAATATTTAGTGGTGCAAGTGTGCGATTTTTCTTTTACCTGGCTTTTTTAGCGGTTGGTATTAGCTTTGTACTCTTAATGATCAAGCGTCATGGTTTTAACAATGCCCAAGTGCATTTTCATGCCGAGAAATTATCAACACGCCATGTTTCTATGCTACTCACACTGGCTGGAGGCATTGCATTATTAGTTTATGCATCAACCCATTGGCATTGGAAACATCATGCCTTAAGTGCTTATTATATTGCCCTTAGCATGGTGCTTGCCGCCATGTCTGGATTAACGGCAAACCAAGCGGCTCAAGCATTTGTTGATGGCATGAAAAAAGTACTACTTGCAAGCATACTGATAGGCGTAGCCACTGCGGTTGCTGTTGTTTTAAAGCAAGGCATGATACTTGATTCCATTGTGCACTTTTTGATGTCATTTATTGGCGAAGGCAATGCCTATGTAGCTGCCACAGGTATGTTTGTATCGCAATTATTGTTAGACTTTTTGATCCCCTCAACGTCAGGCCAAGCAGCAGTCAGTATGCCAATTTTAGGCCCAGTTGGTAGTTTAGCGGGTGTCTCTGAGCAAACCACGATAGTGGCGTTTTTATTTGGTAATGGCATCACGAATATTCTCACCCCAACGTCAGGAACTTTACTTGCGTATCTTGCGACAGCGCGAGTGGGATGGGGAGAATGGGCTAAATTTATTTTCCCATTGTGGTTGGTATATATCGTTTTAGCGGTGCTTTTATTGCAGGTTTCGGTGCTTATCGGCTTTTAAATAACATCAATACGGTTAACTATTATTGCGAGTTGATATAATGCCCCTTGTCAGCGAGAGTCATTAGAGCAAGGGGCATTAGCTTCGATTCAATAATTAAGCATTGGCTTTTAAAAAGTCATAAAGTTCATCTTTTAGCACGGCGCGTTGATGCTTCTTTTCATGCATATCCGCATCTTCAATCGGCGAATTTTGCAATTCAAGCTCACGAATTTCTTTATCCATATCATCATAACGCTGCATGGTTTTCTTGAAATGAGCGTCGTGTTTCGCGAGGCTATGGATTAATTCATTAAACTCAGGGAATTCATTCAATAACGAGTGTTTTTCGCCTAGCATGGGCAACTCCTTTAGCTAGAATTTAAGTTCAATTTCACTGTACCACTGCAACAAACAGAGTCAACGCAGCAACCTTGTCCGAGATCAATAATCACAACGATTCAGAAAATATAGCGTTTAAACTAGAACTATTCCTACTGTGTAGTCCTGTTTTAGTCACTGCATATGAACCAGTGTTTCATTTATATAAGAATAATTCCTAGACATAACTCATTGAATTGAGGATATAATAAAAATCTATGGAGGGATTATGCGAATTGGAATCATTGAAGATCATCAACTGGTTAGAGATAGCTTTAAAAAACTATTAGAGCTACAAGCCGGATGGCAAGTTGTCATAGAAGCCTGCTCAGTCACTGAAGCAAAACTTGCTGTTAACTTAGAGCAACCCCATGTATTTATTGTTGATATATCAATGCATGACGGTGAAAATGGGCTCGCATTTCTTGCTTATTTAAACACCTATTTCCCCGACATAAAAACCATCGTCGCCTCTATGTATGACTACGAACCTTATGTTAGCAACGCATTAAAACTCGGTGCTCAAGGTTATGTATCTAAACGCTCAGCATCTGATGCTTTGATTGATGCGGTTAATGCCGTCATCAATGGAGGGCGCTATATCAGTGAAGATGTGAAATTTAATACCACTTCCCCAGCAAGCAAACTTTCTTTCTTAACGCCAAGAGAGAAAGAAGCACTCCCCTTATTTGCTAAAGGGTTAAATGCTAAACAAGTTGCCCAACAACTTGATATGATGCCAAAAACAGCCCACGTACATAAAACGAATATATACAACAAACTTGAAGTCAGTAATTCATTTGAATTATTAAAAATTGCCATAGATTCCGGGATGATCACGCTTGATGAACTGGCATAAGCTCGTCTCAAAAGAGTACGCTTCACGTAGTTTTTTAACTGAAGTATTTAACCAGTTATTGGTGTTTGCGCTTTACTTTTTAGCCTTATTTTTATCCTCTTGGGTAAGTAATCATTTAGAAACCGTCACCCAAAGTAGCGCTATTTACCTGCCAGCGGGGGTGAAGCTTGCATTCTTTGTAATTTTGCCTGTGCGATTATGGCCAATGCTTTGGATTGCTTCTCGACTTTATGCGTCGTATTTAAGTGTCTATTACAATGGCGGATGGAGCTTTGATTTATTTCACGGCTTCTTCCAAGAATTAACCTATATGGCTATTGTCTACAGCTTTAAGAAAAGCCGCTGGCCGCCAAAAGTGACCTCTAATTCAGGTGCATTGTCGCTAATTTTACTTGCCGTTATTTCAGCTTCTTTTAAATGGTTTTTATTCTCGAGCGCTTTTGAATTCACAACCTGGTTGAAAGGCAAGCAAGTATTACAATATCAACTCAATATGACTTTAGGTGACCTGACGGGTACATTGTTAGTCGCTCCAGCATTATTGTTACTTAGCCAAAGTTATAGCCGTATGTTTTCTCGGCATCATGCGGTTATTTTATTAAGCTTATTCGCACTGGCGCTTATTTACATAGTGAGTTACCTAAATCACTCAGATCTTTACCCCTTGCTACGCCTATGCTCCCTTCTGCCGGTAATTTGGTTCTCTTATAAATTTGGCATTAAAGGGGCGATAGCAAGTGCCTTGGTAAGTAATGTGCTGATCGTTGCACAAGCAGGCCTCACACAAGATGCGACCAATACTTACATTAGCCAATTATTTATCTTAGCTAATTCCGTAACTGGCTTGCTAATCGGCACCGCCACTAACGAATTAAAGATCAAAAATAATCAGCTACAAGCCAGCAACGAAAAACTAACGGCGCTGCTTAAGAAAAATAAGCAGCTCGCTAAACGTATGGTGACTGTTCAAGAAAATGAGCGAAAGTACTTATCTCAAGAACTCCATGACGAATTAGGCCAAAATCTAACTGCACTTAAAACTGATCTGACAGTGCTTTCGATAGCGCAACGAAATAATGAAAATGCCCTCGTTGAAGGCCTAAAAGAAAATGCAAAAGCGATGTATGACTCTGTCTATCAAATTATGCATCACCTAAGACCTAGAGAGCTTGATGAGCTTGGGCTAGAACAAGCTCTTAAAGAAGGACGCTTTAAGTCTCTGCTAAGTAAAGCATCGATCAAATACATAGCTGAAATAAACTTAAATTCAGCAATATCAGATGAACATCAAACAGCTGTTTACAGAATTTGCCAAGAAGCGGTCACAAACTGCATCAAACACAGTACAGCCACAGAGCTAAGGCTCAGATTGGCGGCTCACGAACGTTATATTCGCCTTACGATTATGGATAATGGAAAAACCAAGACCACACAGCAGGAGTCTGGTGGTTACGGGTTATCATTTATTGAAGAGCGAGTTATTGCTCTTGGCGGTACATTCACAATTACTGAAATAGATGGATTTAAAATTGAAGTGTATTTTGATATTTGAATACAACTAGTTACCTTAAATAAACCTGCTTGGTAAGATATTTTTTCTTAATGTTCGCAAGCTGTATTTCAGCTTGATTGCCTATAAGCTGTAACAACAAGCCATGCGCTATTTCCCTTTCTCCCAACTTTGATTTAACTACAACTTCTTTACCAATTGCCCCTTGTAACCTCGGTTTAGGGAAGCTCGCTTTAGTTACTGGCTTTAGTCCTTCATTTTCAACAAACAAGTTAAGACAATGCTGCTTAGCGGCACTGATCCAGTCATCATTGGATTTAACAATATCAACGTTATTTAGAAAATGTATCAAGGCGCTATTTCGACTACTAAATTCACTCGAGACATCAGCCATATTTTTAACTTGCGCCCATTTTCGAATAACAACGTATTTGTCTTGCTTGAGCCTTGCTAAACTCGTCGATGCCCCCGTCATTCGGCTATACCATTCAATTCTGTAACAAGAAGAGCCCAAGCTATGAAGTAGAATAGTGGTATTGCCAAATTCCTTAGTACTTCCCTCAATAACACTCATTTTTAATCCTTTAAGTATAAGTAAATTAGATTTAAAGGATATAAAGAACAAGCCGTTATGGTAATGAGTGACTTTCTTAGTGTGGCTAAGAAAAATTCCTAGTTTGCAAATAATAATCAAACAACTTAAGAGTGCCCTCACAAAATAAAGAGCAAAAATTTCGACTTGGTTTGAAGGTTTCGCTAAGCATAGTTCTTTTAGAAAGCAAAAAGCCTCGGTAAATACCGAGGCTCTGAGTAATTTGCTAAGTCAGCCAATAAGCCGCTGTTTTGTATGAGCGGAGTGGATTTTCTTAATTTTGTGTCCATGCAATAAGCAAAAAGCCCCGCATTGCTGCGAGGCTTTTTATGTAATTTGGTGAGTCAGCCAATAAGCCGCTGTTTTATATGCGCGGAGTGAATTTTCTTTGCCCCAAAAAGCAAAAAGCCCGTAGCATTCACTACGGGCTTTAATCTAATTTGGTGAGTCAGCCAGTAAGCCGCTGTTTTATATGCGCGGAGTGGATTTTCTCCGCCTAAAAAGCAAAAAGCCCACAGTTTTCACTGTGGGCTTTCTTTAATTTGATG
>NZ_PQBX01000001.1:0-111248 GCF_002964625.1 Pseudoalteromonas sp. T1lg21 | reverse complement strand
CTGTTTTGTATGAGCGGAGTGGATTTTCTTAATTTTGTGTCCATGCAATAAGCAAAAAGCCCCGCATTGCTGCGAGGCTTTTTATGTAATGTGGTGAGTCAGCCAATAAGCCGGGTTCTGTCTTGGATAATCATTCGTCTAGGCCATAAATCGCTCTATGGCTCAAGCAACCTACCCGGTTCCAACGTGGGCCACGCCATAAGGAACCCTATTTGGTCTTGCTCCGGGTGGAGTTTACCTTGCAACCAACTGTTACCAGTGGCCCGGTGCGCTCTTACCGCACCCTTTCACCCTTACCAACCGAAGTTGGCGGTCTCCTCTCTGCTGCACTTGTCGTAGGCTCACGCCCCCCAGCCGTTAGCTGGCACCCTGCCCTGTGGAGCCCGGACTTTCCTCCCCCTGCGCATTTTCGTTGCAGGCAGCGATTATCTCGGCTGACTCGGCGCGCAGTATACCTGAGCGCGCACGTCTATGCAGTAAAGAATTAGTCTTTTTCGTCAATAATTGCTTTATAAAGTGCGTTTTTCTTCAAACCAAAATACTCAGCCACAACACCACAGGCTTTTTTCAGTGGCATTTCGGCTTCAAGTAAACCGAGCATGCGGCGCGCATCTTCTGGAATATCGTCACTTTGCTTCGCTTTACCCGGTAGCATCAATACGATTTCACCGCGTTGCTTAGTTGGATCATCCGTTAAAAACTGTTTTAACTCGGCAACCGTACCATTGAAAAAGGTTTCGAAAGTTTTAGTCAGTTCTTTGGCAAACACCACTGGCTGTTCTGCACCGAGTGCTGCTTCTAAATCATCAAGGCTCGCCATGATACGGTGGGTACTTTCATACATGATGCTAGTAATACCTGAGTTTACCGCTTCGATAAAAAAGCTCTGTCTTGCTTTACTCTTTGCTGGTGTAAAACCAATAAACTGAAAACGATCAGTCGGCAAACCAGAACAGCACACAGCGGTAATCGCAGCACATGCTCCCGGCACCGGAGTAACATGCGCGCCTTGTTCACGGCATAAATTAACCACCGCATACCCTGGGTCGCTAATCAGTGGCGTGCCGGCGTCAGATACCAGCGCAATATTCATTCCTTGCTCTAACCAATCAACAATCTGTTGCGCTTTTTGTTTCTCGTTATGGTCATGTAAAGCAAAGGTTTTTGCTTTGATATTAAAATGGCTTAACAACTTTCCTGTGTGACGAGTATCTTCAGCGGCTATTAAGTCAACCTCAGATAGGGTTTGGATGGCACGCTGGCTGATGTCATCAAAGTTACCAATAGGCGTGGCAACAATGTAAAGAGTGCCGATTTTATCTGAATTGTCCTCATTTAACATTGAGGTCTCCTGCGTCAGTCAGTAATATAAGCAAATCGCGTTAACGTATCGGGAAATCATTGTGCGACTTAAACTTGTTAGTCTATTAATTGTATTGTCAGGGTTATCGGCTTGTAGCACAACCGAAAAACCTCGAAATAGTGCAGAAAATCAATCGAGCCAATCGAGTATTGCGCTATCACAGCTAACCGACGCACAATCTATGTACCAAGCGGCGCTAAATCGACAAGGCGCCGATAAAATCCAGCTTTTATACACTGCACGTGATGCAGCAATTAGTGAAGAACGTTGGCCGCTACTCGAAAAAATTTGCCTTGAGCTCGAAGCGACTCCAAGTGTCGACCAAATTCAAAACAAACTTTACATTGCCCTTGCTCAAGAACATCAAGGCAAAAGCGACTTAGCTTTAGCTCAGTTACAACAACTTGAACCACAATTGAGCCAACCTGAGCATCAAGCTTGGCACCAATACTTAACTGCGCGCGTTTATGCCTCGCAAGGTATGCCAAAACAAGCGATGCCTTTTTTCTTTACAGCATCAACCCTTAGCAGCGAAAATAACTTTACTGTTGCAAATTTAAACAAAGATTTATGGCAAAGCTTAACCCAGCTTTCATCTTATGCACTTGAGCGCTTTAATCGTGGTTCTGTAGTGCAGCAAGGTTGGGTTAACCTAGCGCTTTATCATCAAGTGTATTTAGGTGCGCCTGTTGAGCTTCATCAAGCAATGAATAACTGGCTGCGTCGTTATCCAGGCCACCCAGCTGCTGAAGTACTGCCAAAAAAAGTAACTGAGCTAGTTCAGATTGAGCCATTAAATGTAAACCGTTTAGCTGTGCTTATTCCTCAATCTGGCGCTAATGAACGTTTAGGTGATGCCTTAAAAGCCGGTGTGCTTGCGGCCCTAGATGGACAGTCATTAGAGCAAACATTATTTATTGATGAGTCGCTATCAGCCGCTGAAATTTCACTTAAGCTCAGTGAATTTAATGCTGATTTTGTTATTGGCCCACTACTAAAAAGCAATATCGAAAAGCTGACTAGCGCACAAACACTGGTTGATTACCCGGTAATGCATTTAAACACCTTTGATGGTGAGCGTATTTCACAGCAGCACTTTTTCTTCGCTTTAAGTCCTGAACATGAAGTTCAGCAAGCATTAGAGCGATTTTTAACGGCAGGCTATCAAAAGCCGATGCTATTGGCCCCAAATAACAGTAATGGGCAACGCTTAGTTGAATACTTCAATACACAATGGCAACGTTACAGCGAAGTAAAACCGCAAATTGGCTTTTACGCTGGCAAAGAAGATATGCCAAAAACCATTACGGGCTTATTAGAAGTAGACCAAAGTAAAGAGCGCATCAATGTAGTTAAGTCTTTATTTAAGCAAGAAGTTGAAAGCGAAACTCGCTCTCGCAGCGATGTTGATGTGATTTATATTTTAGGTGATGCAACCGAAACGCGCTTAATCAAACCTTATTTAGACGTTAACGTGAGTACTTTTGCTGAGCGTATTCCGCTTTATGCCAGCTCAAAAAGCCACAGTAAACAAATCGATAGAACCGATAAAGGCGATTTAGATGGCCTTTATTTTACGGAACTACCTTGGATGCTAGACGGTCAAATCTCACAACATAATTTACGCCAGCAGTACGAAAGTTTATGGCCTGAGAATGCCGATATAAGTCAACGTTTATTCGCTATGGCATTCGATGCAGCCAGCATGCTCGGTGATGTAAAACAACTGAGCATGGTACAAGGCAAACGCTTTAGCGGTATTAGTGGGCAGTTAAGCATTGCCAGCAATGGTTACGTTACTCGTTCTTTGGATTGGGCGCAGTATAAAGACAAGCAAATCATTGCGGTTGATTTGGCAACGGAGCAGCCAATCCCATTATTTATGCAATCTGCTATTGGCATCAATGCCGCCGAGTAAACAGTTTAGAATGTGGTATTAGCTCAAGGATGAAGCTATGTCGTGGTTTAAGCAATTGTGGCAAAATAGCCGCGAAAAAGGCCTGTATTACGAACATCAGGCAGAACAGTATTTAATACAACATGGCTTAAAAGCCATTGAGCGCAATTACTTATGCAAGTACGGCGAGCTCGACCTAATAATGCGTGACGGGCAAACATTGGTTTTTGTAGAAGTAAAATTTAGAAAAAACGCCCTGCGTGGTGGTGCAAACTATGCGCTCAGCAAACAAAAGCAGCAACGATTAAGGCGTACTATTAGCCATTATCTTGCCGAGAAAAAGATCTCAAACCAGGCAATGCGGATAGATTATGTTGCTATTACAGGAGAGCTTAACAGCACCCTAAACTGGTTTAAAAATGTTTACTAACGCCGTTTGGCGTCGGCTTAATTTGGTAGGTTATGCAAGAAACGATTAAAAAAATCTTTACCGAAAATATTCAGGTTCAAATAGCAGCGGGTGAAGTGTTGCCAAGTGCACTTGAGTCAGCAGCGTTCACCATTGCACAAAGCCTTATTAACGGCAATAAATTGCTCTGTTGTGGCACCCCAAGCTGTCATATGTTGGCACAGCACATGGCAGGGCTATTAATTAACTTTTATGAAACCGAACGCCCTTGCCTACCCGCTGTTGCGCTCGCACAAGAGCAAGTTAACTTAGGTGCAATCGCAAACAATGATGAGCACGAAACTTTTGCAAGACAAATTCGTGCATTTGCACAGCAAGGCGATCTTTTACTAGCAATTGCCGTGAATGGTAATGAAAAGCAAATTATCTCAGCGGTCGAAGCGGCGCTAACCCGTGATATGAAAGTGATTGTGCTTGTTGGCGATGATGGTGGTGAATTAGTTGGCTTACTTGGCCCAAATGACGTTGAAATTCGTGTGCCATCAAAACGCCCAAGCCGCATTGTTGAGTCGCATTTAGTGAATTTACACTGCCTAAGTGAGCTTATCGATTTAACCTTATTCCCACAGGAAGAAAATTAATGTTTAAACAGTCTTTACTAGTATTTGGTACCGTTTTATTGCTGCAAGGCTGTGCAGCTGCTGTTGTCGCCGGTACAGCGGGTGCTGTAACTGCCGCGAATGATCGCCGCACAATTGGCTCGCAAATTGACGATAACAACATCGAAATAAAAAGCTCTATCGCTATTAGTGAAAACGAGCGCCTTCATAAGTACGCCAACGTTAACGTTATCAGCGTTAATGGTATCGTGCTAATGATCGGCCAAGTAGCTAACCAAGAAATGAAAGATGAAGCACAACGTGCTATTGAAGGCGTTGATGGTATTCGTAAAATTCACAACCAAATTCGCATTGGTTCGAATATTGGCATGAGCACGCAAACGCACGACTCTTGGTTAACCTCTAAGGTGAAAACGCAATTACTCACCACAGAGAGCATCAGCAGCAATAACATCAAAGTCGTAACAGAGAATGGCGAAGTCTTTTTAATGGGCTTAGTGAGCGATTCTGAAGCGAATTTAGCGGTTGATGTAGCACGTAACGTATCAGGCGTTGAACGTGTTATTAAAGTGTTTGAATATCTGTAACGCTAAACCGTAATTAATAATAAAAAACCCGCTTAATAGCGGGTTTTCTTTTGTCTGAATAAGGTTACTTAATCACTCGTAAGTGAGCACCTTTTTTCTTCTCTGGCTTAGTTGGTGGTTCATCATCTGGCGTAATATCGTCAGCTGTTTCAACACTTTCTAATACCGGAGCAAAATCGTCTTCGTCCTCGATGAATTCTTCTGCAGTAAATACAGTCCCTTCACCATTCTCACGTGCATAAATTGCGAGCACAGCACCCATAGGTACATACACTTGCATTGGTTGACCACCAAAGCGCGCATTGAAGCTAAGCTGTTGGTTGTCCATTGCAAATTGTGTTACCGCTGATGGGCTAATGTTCAAAACGATCTGACCGTCTTGCACAAACTGTGTTGGTACTTGTACAGCAGGAAAATCAGCGTTCACCACTAAGTGAGGTGTGCACTGATTATCAACAATCCAATCAAAGAAGGCGCGTAGTAAATAAGGACGATTAGGCGTCATTATAAACGGATCTCACGCTCAGCTTCAGTTAGTGAAGCTTGGAATGATTCACGCTCAAATAAACGCAACATGTATTCTTTTAGCTCTTTTGCTCCTGCGCCTGTAAGCTCAATGCCAAGCTCAGGTAAACGCCAAAGTAGCGGTGCTAAATAACAATCAACTAAGCTGAACTCTTCGCTCATGAAGTAAGGTGCTTCAGAGAAGATTGGTGCGATTGCAAGTAACGCTTCTGTCAGCTCTTTACGTGCTTGCGCAGCTTCGCTGCTACCGCTAGTGATTTTGTTAGCTAGGCTATACCAATCCGTATCGATACGATGCATCATCAGACGACTACGGCCACGCATAACCGGATAAACTGGCATTAGTGGAGGATGAGGGAAACGTTCATCAAGGTATTCCATGATGATGTTTGCCTGATATAAACCAAGCTCACGATCGATCAGTGTTGGTACTGTACCGTAAGGGTTAATCTCATGAAGTGCTTCTGGCAGGTTATCCTTTTCAGCCAGGTGAATGTCAACACTTACACCTTTTTCAGCAAGTACGATACGTACTTGGTGGCTATACATACAGTTAGCACCAGAAAACAGGGTCATTACAGGGCGCTTATTGGCAGCTACGGCCATGCCTACCTCCATTATATTACAAAAACAGCAATAGGGGCTTAAGCCCCTATTACAAAATTACCTTTCAAAATGCCCAGGATTAGTGAACATCTCTCCAGTATTCTTTCTTCAGCATGAATGCCAAGATAAATAGAATCACTAGGAAACCAATTACCTTAATACCTATCGCTTCTGACTCTAAACGTGACGGCTCGCCAACGTAAGCTAAGAAGTTAGTTAGGTCGCGAGCAGCGCGATCGTACTCGTCGTCACTCATTTCACCAGAACCATCTGTTTCAGTGCCAACAACTTTAGTCACTGTGTGACCGTGTTCTTCCACTTCTTCAGTGATTGGTGTTGGTAAACCTTGTAGTTCTTGAAGAACGTGTGGCATACCTACCGATGGGAAAACAACGTTGTTTACGCCAAACGGACGAGATTCATCTTTATAGAATGACTTCAGGTAAGTGTAGATCCAGTCAGTACCACGAACTCGCGCTACAAGCGTAAGATCCGGTGGTGCTGCGCCAAACCATTTAGCTGCGTCATCTTTAGCAATCGCATTCTTGATGTGGCTACCTACTTTAGAGCCATCAAAAATTAGCTGCTCTTGACCAATCTCAGTAGGAATACCGATATCGCGGAACGTACGCTCATAACGTTGATACTGCATTTGGTGACAACCAAGACAGTAGTTCATGAACAATTTAGCACCACGTTGTAAAGACGCGTTGTCTTTCAGGTCAATGTTCGCATCCATTAAAGGAACCGAAGGACCTGCTGCCATTGTCAACGATGGCAACAATGCGAATAAACCGATAATTAGCTTTTTCATCATTTCGTCAACCTCGTTGGTAATGGCTTAGTTTTCTCATTCTTGCTGTAAACAAATAACAATACGAAGAACATGAAGTATGTCACAGTCGTGATTTGTGATAACAGCGTTTTGAAATCAGTTTGTGGTGTAGCACCAACCCAACCCAAGATAACGAACGTTACCACGAATTGTGCGATGTTAAGTTTATGGAAACCACAACGATAACGAATAGAGCGAACCGAACCACGGTCAATCCAAGGTAGTAACGCAAGCACTACGATAGATGCACCCATCGCGATAACACCGATTAGTTTATCTGGGATAGCGCGCAGAATCGCATAGAATGGCGTAAAGTACCAAACAGGGAAAATGTGCTCTGGTGTTTTCAGTGGGTTAGCAGCTTCGAAGTTTGGCGCTTCTAAGAAGAAACCATTCATCGCAGGCATAAAGAACACAACCCAACAGAATAAGATTAAGAAACCAACCACACCCACAATATCTTTCACTGTGTAGTAAGGGTGGAACGGGATTGCATCAACAATGTCTTTCTTGTTGGTGTAATACTCGTGGAATTTAAATTTAGGCTTATCTTCTTCAGCAACAGTGCCTTTCTTACGCTTGATTTCAACACCGTCTGGGTTGTTTGAACCCACTTCGTGTAGTGCAACAATGTGTAAGAATACTAAGATAACGATTACTAAAGGTAATGCAATTACGTGTAGTGCAAAGAAGCGGTTTAGCGTTGCACCTGAAATTACGTAGTCACCACGGATCCAAAGCGTTAAGTCATCACCAATTACCGGAATCGCACCGAATAGTGAAATGATTACCTGTGCACCCCAGAAAGACATTTGTCCCCAAGGAAGTAAGTAACCCATGAAAGCTTCAGCCATAAGCGCTAAGAAGATGAACATACCGAATAACCACAGAAGTTCACGTGGTTTTTGGTAAGAACCGTAGATCATGCCACGGAACATGTGCAGATATACAACGATAAAGAACGCTGATGCACCTGTTGAGTGAAGGTAACGTAGTAACCAACCGTATTCAACATCACGCATGATGTATTCTACCGATGCGAAAGCACCTTCAGCAGATGGTACAAAGTTCATTGTTAACCAGATACCAGTTACGATTTGGTTAACAAGTACTAACATGGCTAGTGAGCCAAAGAAGTACCAGAAGTTAAAGTTTTTTGGTGCTGGATACTGTGCAATGTGCATGTTCCAAACACGTGTCATTGGAATACGATCGTCGATCCAACCAATAATTTTACCAAACATTACGCCACTCCTTTTTCTTCACCGACTAGAATAGTCGTGTCATCAAGGAAGGTATACGGAGGGATTTCTAGATTTAATGGTGCAGGTACAGATTGGAATACACGACCAGCCATATCAAATTTAGAACCGTGACACGGACAGAAGAAACCGTCGTCTGTGCCCTCTACTTTTTCACCAAAGCCACCTTGTAGGAAGCTAGGTGAACAACCTAAGTGCGTACAAATACCAACAGCAACGAAGATCTCAGGACGTTGAGAACGGTATTCGTTTGTTGATGATTCAGGTTGTTGAGGCTCTTCAGATGCAGGATCACGAAGTTGACCTTCATGTTCTTTCATCTGTTCAAGCATTTTTGGTGTACGATTAATAACCCAAACAGGTTTTCCTCGCCACTCAACACGTATTAATTGCCCTGGCTCAAGCTTGCTGATATCTACTTCTACAGGCGCACCCGCAGATTTAGCTCGCTCACTTGGATTCCAAGACGCAATAAAAGGAACAGCAGCCCCAGCCGCACCAACACCACCAACAACAGAGGTAGCTATGGTTAAAAAGCGACGTCGGCCATTGTCTACAGGCGCATTGCTCATCCACTTATCTCCACTATGATTCCCAACACTTGCCATATTGAGAACATCAGTTACAGCAGGTTAATTTTTAGAAATTTCAAAATAGACGCGATCATAATTAAAACCCTTGATTAAAACAAGGTTATTCACAGTCTCATGCTCGAATAAACCCGATTTAATGAATTATTAATTTAGGTTAGCTCGAGTATGAAGCCGCTGGTTATGATAACGCATATAAAAAAACAATATACTGACCAAGATCAACCTCACTAAGAGGAAACAGAATTCTGCATTAGCTGTTGTTGAACTCACTCACATTACTTGCCCCCCAATTGTAGCAAAAAATTTCATCAATTAACTGATGGATTTAAGCTAATTTTGCTAAATCTTGAAGTTTTTTTACTGTTATACGTACTAATTATTAACAGTGGTTAAATATCGAACGAAAAAAGGTAGGTTTTTGTACATCTGCGAGATGCGAGATGCGAGATGCGAGATGCGAGATGCGAGATGCGAGAAAGCGTATGGGAATATTATGCCTTGGCAAGAACTTGTTCATTCAAGCAGTAAGCTCACCTCTCATTCAGCTAGAAACTGACGGCTGACAGCTCCAAGAAACAAAAAACCCAGCCGGAGCTGGGTTTTTGGTATTCTGATAAACGTAAATATTAACGTTTTGAGAATTGTGGACGCTTACGTGCTTTCTTAAGACCCACTTTCTTACGCTCAACTTTACGTGCATCACGTGTAACGAAACCTGCTTTACGAAGTGTAGGACGTAGAGACTCGTCAAACTCCATAAGTGCACGAGTGATACCGTGACGGATAGCACCAGCTTGACCAGTAGTACCACCACCAGAAACAGTGATGTGTAGGTCAAACTTTTCAGTCATTTCTACGTGCTCTAATGCTTGACGAACAACCATGCGAGCAGTTTCACGACCGAAGTACTCTTCTAGAGAGCGCTTGTTGATTACGATGTTACCAGTGCCTGGGCGTAAGAATACGCGAGCACTTGAACTTTTACGACGACCTGTACCGTAGTATTGATTTGCCATGATAGTGCTCCTTAAATGTCTAGAACCTGAGGCTGTTGTGCAGCATGGTTGTGCTCAGTACCTGCGTAAACTTTAAGTTTACGGTACATAGCGCGGCCTAAAGGACCACGTGGCAACATGCCTTTAACAGCTTTTTCGATGATCATTTCAGGCTTTGCAGCTTGAAGCTTGTCGAAAGTAGTAGACTTAAGACCACCTGGGAAACCAGTGTGTGCGTGGTACATTTTGTCTTTTGCTTTATTACCAGTAACAGTAACTTTCTCTGCGTTGATAACGATGATGTAATCACCAGTATCTACGTGAGGAGTGTACTCAGCTTTATGCTTACCGCGTAGGCGACGAGCGATTTCAGTAGCGATGCGACCTAAAGTTTTACCTTCAGCGTCAACTACGTACCAGTCACGTTTTACTGTTTCTGGCTTAGCAACAAACGTTTTCATTTATTAAAATCCAATGTTTTTTAATTTAAAACCACAGGTAATTATTATTAATTACCGCTCTAAGTTGAATGCTTTAACCCCTTCGAGTTTAAGACTTTGAGCCGTCAATTAGAGGCTAAACTAATATCTGGCAATAGAACGCAACGTGGCAGACGCGGGAGTATACCAGCACTTAAACCACATTGCTATATGATGGTTGTTTTTTATTCGAGAAAATCAGCTATCAGCTAAGTGCGCGCGAAATAAATTTCACGCCTACATCAATCGTAGGCGTCACGCTTGCTCGGTGCGCCTTACATTCAACACCGTTCGGCTAAAAACTGAAAGCTGACGGCTGGAAGCTGACAGCTCACTAAGCTAGATGCTCTTTAGCTAGATATTCTAGCGATTGCATTTCTTGTAGTCGACTAATACAACGCTTAAATTCAAAATTTAAGTTACCTTCGCTGTACAGCTCAGTAATTGGCTTTTCTGCTGAGATAATCAAGGTTACATGGCGCTCGTAGAATTCATCCACTAATGCGATAAAACGACGTGCCGCATCATCATTGGCTTGACCAAGTGCTTTTACATTCGACAAAATCACCGTGTTATAGAGTCGGCTTATTTCCATGTAATCAACTTGGCTGCGAGCTGTTTCGCACAATTCGCTAAAATCAAACATAGCAATACAGTCTGACACTTTACGGGTTTTGATCATACGCCCTTCAATTTCGATAGCCTTATCGAGCACACCTGGCTCTGGCGACAGCTTATCGAAATAATCAAATAAGTTATCATCAGCTTGCTTATCAAGCGGGCTATGGAAAATTTCTGCTTGCTCAAGGGTACGTAAGCGATAATCAACACCCGAATCCACATTAACAATCTCAGTGTTGGCTTTTACCAATTCAATCGCAGGTAAAAAGCGCGCCCGTTGTAAACCGTTTCGATACAGCTCATCAGGCACAATGTTTGATGTCGCAACCAGCACGATACCGCGCTCAAATAAGGCTTCCATCAAACCACCTAGCAGCATTGCATCTGTGATATCTTGCACAAAAAATTCATCAAAACAGATAATGTCTGTTTCAGATTTAAAGATATCTGCAACCACATTTAATGGGTTACTAGTATTTTTTAACTTTTTAAGCTCATCGTGCACGCGATGCATAAAACGGTGAAAGTGCACACGCATTTTACGGTCAGTGGGTAAAGCTTCGTAGAAAGTATCAACTAAATAGGTCTTACCTCTGCCTACTCCGCCCCAAAAATACAGCCCTTTTATACTCGGCGTGCTATCTTTAGAGAATAGTTTGGCAAACCATCCCTTCGCGGCGGGTTTGTCTGCCGTTAGGTCATCATAGAGTCTTTGCAAATGGCGCACTGCATTTTCTTGCGCTGCATCATGTACGAAGTCTTCACGTTGTAAATCTTGTTGGTATTTCTGCCAAGGAGTCATAGGTCGTTACAATAAAACACAGTTAAATTTGCACAGTATATTAACACGCATCGTATCTCAGGGTATATTAACCCGCAGTATGATTTCACAATCAAATTAAGCATATTTTAATAATGATTGGACTATAAAGTATTTGTTTTTGTTATTTTTTCCCAAAGGGGTAGGTTTATGGGCACAATTACCTGGGTAGGTATTCTAATTATCGTTGCAATTTCAGCATTCTTCATTGGTGCTTTTGTAACCAAAAAACAATTTAAGCAAGACGAACTAGAACAACAAGTCGAGCAAGCAAACAATGCACTTGAGCAATACCGCCAAGATGTAGCTGATCACCTAGCAAGCACAGGTAAACTAGTATCTAAAATGAAAGATAACTACGACCAGCTGCTAAACCATGTAGAAGAAACAAACAAACTATTACTTGCTGATAAAAAACAGCACCCAAATGAGCCGTTCTTTTCTAAAGAAACGACTGAGCAACTACAAAACTCACTGCAAGACCGCAGAGGCGATCGTTCAAGCGCAGAAGCTCAACCTGCTGACTATGTTGTCGGTGAAACAGGCTTATTTACCGGTTCACAGAAAGTTTCAGAACATTCTAAAGCCTCTTGATGAACTTTTTTTTGACCCCATAGTCTTTAGATATAACAGCTTTATATCTAAACCAAGAAAAGGGCTGCTTATGCAGCCCTTTTTAGTTT
Source organism: Pseudoalteromonas sp. T1lg21 (assembly GCF_002964625.1). Classification (NCBI taxonomy): domain Bacteria; kingdom Pseudomonadati; phylum Pseudomonadota; class Gammaproteobacteria; order Alteromonadales; family Pseudoalteromonadaceae; genus Pseudoalteromonas; species Pseudoalteromonas sp. T1lg21. The sequence continues at coordinate 98,953 of NZ_PQBX01000001.1, read as the reverse complement.
TTGCTTTATCTCTGAAGTGGAGTAAACCCAGACTATGAAAATGAAATTATCTGTTATCAGTGCTGCTATTTTATCTTCAAGCTTATTATTAAGCCCTGCAATTTCAATGGCAAAACTTCCTGTTGCTGTTAATGGTCAACAATTGCCAACCCTCGCGCCTATGCTTGAGCAAATCACACCAGGTGTGGTGAGTATTCAAGTATCAGGTTCAAAAGAAGTCCGCCGCCGTGCGACACCATTTGATGATTTTTTTGGTGTTCCTCGTGGGGGCAGTCAAAAGCGTGAATTTAGTGGCCTAGGCTCAGGTGTGATCATTGATGCTAAAGAAGGTTACGTGGTAACTAATAACCATGTTATCGAAGATGCCGAAAAAATGGTGGTAACCTTAGAGGATGGCCGAGAATACGAAGCGACCAAAATTGGTAGCGATAAAGAATCAGACATTGCTTTACTACAAATTGACGCTGAAGATTTAACGGCCCTTAAAATTGCCGATTCAGATCAATTACGTGTAGGTGATTTTGCTGTGGCCATTGGTAACCCATTTGGTTTAAGTCACACAGTTACATCAGGTATCGTTAGTGCGCTTGGCCGCAGCGGTTTAAATATAGAAGGTTATGAAGACTTTATTCAAACCGATGCCGCTATCAACCAAGGTAACTCAGGCGGTGCGTTATAAATCTAAATGGTGAGCTTATCGGTATTAACACCGCTATTTTAGGCGCATCTGGCGGTAACGTGGGGATCGGCTTCGCTATTCCTTCTACCATGATGAAAAACCTAGTTGACCAAATTATCGAACACGGTGAAGTGCGTCGTGGCTCGTTAGGTATTTCGGGTCGCCCACTTGACGCTGGCCTTGCTAAAGCACAGCAGCTTGACGTAAAACAAGGCGCTTACGTTATGCAGGTAATGGATGATACAGCAGCAAGCAAAGCGGGTATCAAAGCCGGTGATGTAATTATCAGCGTCGATGGCACTGAAATTAGTGGCTTCCATGAACTGCGCAGTAAAATTGCCACCCTTGGTGAAGGCAAAAAAGTGAAACTTGGCCTTTATCGAGATGGTAAAGTGAAAACCGTTAGTGTCACGCTAGATGGTGCATCAGCAACCACTGCTGCTGGCGAAGAGACACACCCAGCATTCCAAGGTGCAACCCTTGAAAATACACAAAAGAGTGATGGTAAAGGTGTTGAAGTAACCGGTGTTGAAGCACGCTCTCCTGCTGCTCGTGTTGGCCTTGAAGAAGGTGACGTGATCATGCAAGTGAACCGTCAACGTGTTGAAACAATTCGCGACATGAACAAGATCATCGAAAATACCAAAGGTAACATAGTACTAGGTGTTAAACGTGGTAGAGAGCTTGTTTTCGTACTTATTCAGTAAACCTAATTGATAAATCATGAAAAAATAACAGCGGTGCTTGCCGCTGTTATTTTTTTTGTGCCATCATTAAGGGATTGCTCATTGATAATAAGAATACCGTGCTAAAACTTTTTAAATTTATTCTTCCCCCGCTTTTCACTGGTTTAGGCATTGCCTTTTTAGTGGTGTTATTTAACCCAAGTCTTCGTAGCACGCTATTACCGAGTATGAATCTACCCGCAGCGATGTCTTCTGAGCATATGAGCTTTGCTGATGCGGTACAAAAAGCGGCGCCGTCAGTCGTTACTATTTTTTCAGAAAGCATTTCGAATCAACCTCGCTATAAACGTCAAAATACCGTTCAAGCCCTTGGTTCGGGCGTGATCATGACTCAAGACGGTTATATTCTGACTAACTACCATGTGATCAAAAATGCCGATCTCATTATTGTCACGCTGGCTGATGGTCGTCGTTTTTATGATGTACAAGTGATTGGCTTTGATACCCAAACAGATTTAGCACTTTTAAAAATCAGCGCAGAACATTTACCTAAAATACCTGTTAACGATAGCTTCAAGCCCCGTGTTGGCGATGTTGTATTAGCGATTGGTAACCCACTTAATTTAGGTCAAACCATCACTCAAGGTATTATCAGTGCAACAGGGAAGCAAAACTTAATCGACAGCCCTTACAGTAGCCTTTTACAAATGGATGCTGCGATTAACGTAGGTAACTCAGGGGGGGCGCTAGTCAATTCACGAGGTGACTTAGTAGGTATCACTTCGGCACAATTTAAAACCCATGAGAACCTCGATATTCAAGGTATCTTCTTTGCAGTGCCTTACTCGATTGCCAAAGATGTGATGGATAAACTAATAAAGCATGGCCGTGTAGTCCGTGGCTATTTAGGCTTTAGTGGCACAGGCATTGATAGCACAGGTAAAGATGTTAGCGATAACTTTACGCCTGTTGCAGGTATGCGTATCTCGCAGCTTGATCCATTTGGCCCTGCTTGGAAAGCCGGTATTAGAGAAACCGACATTGTGATTAAAATTGGCGGTATTGCTGTTGCAAACCCACAACAAGTACTCGAAAAATTAGCGAATACAGAACCAGGGAAAGAACTCGAATTTGAGATTTACCGCGATGGTAAAATCTTAAAAGTAATGGTGACTGTTGCAGAACTCGAAGACGAGCAGTAGTTACTGGTAATACAGATACAAAAAAGGCCTAACAAATGTTAGGCCTTTTTTATAAGTCTTAGCGATTAGCTTGAACGGCGCTTGATATTAGCACCCAGCGCACTCAGCTTATCTTCAATGCGTTGATAACCACGGTCTACGTGATAGATGCGGTCAACAATAGTCTCACCTTGAGCAACGATGCCAGTAAGAATTAGACTTGCAGATGCACGTAGATCTGTTGCCATTACTTGTGCGCCCGATAAGCGTTCTGTATCACCACAAATTGCCGTATTCCCTTCTAAGCGAATGTTAGCACCCATACGCTGTAATTCAGGCACGTGCATAAAACGGTTTTCGAAAATCGTTTCTGTGATGGTTGCACTGCCCTTCGCTACCACATTCAAAGCTGTAAATTGCGCTTGCATATCGGTAGGGAAACCTGGGTGTGGCATCGTTTTGATATTCACTGCCTTTAACTCACGGCCTCGCATATCAAGGTAAATGCTGTTATCTGTGACTTCAACCAAGGCATTGGTAGCGCGTAGCTTTTCAATCACAGGGTCAAGACTATGGTGGTCTGTATTTTTACAAAGCACTTCACCGCCTGCCATTGCCGCAGCAACCAAGAAAGTACCTGTCTCAATGCGATCTGGAAGAATGCTGTACTCACAACCCGATAGTGACTCAACCCCTTCGATTTCGATACGGCTAGTGCCGGCACCGCTGATCTTCGCACCCATCGCAATTAAGCAATTAGCAAGATCCGTAATTTCAGGTTCGCGAGCTGCATTTTCAAGAACCGTTTTACCGTCAGCCAGCGTTGCAGCCATAAGTAGATTTTCTGTTGCGCCAACACTGACCATCTCCATAAAGATTTCAGCGCCTTTTAAGCGACCATCAACCTTGGCATTGATATAACCATTTTCAACTTTGATGATAGCGCCCATGCGCTCAAGACCTTGAATATGAATATCAACCGGACGAGCACCAATCGCACAACCACCAGGCAGTGATACTTGTGCTTCACCAAAACGAGCAACCAAAGGACCTAAGGCAAGCACAGAGGCACGCATTTGCTTTACTAGCTCGTACGGAGCAAGTGTTTTATCTACCGTCGCGCCATCAATAACGAGCTTGTCTTGCTGCCACTCGACATTCGCGCCCAGCGTTTTTAACAAGGCTTCGGTGGTACCGATATCACGCAAGCGAGGAACATTACTAAAAGTGCTTTTACCTTGCCCTAAAAGCGCAGCAAAAAGAATTGGAAGAGCGGCGTTTTTAGCGCCAGAAATAGTGACTTCACCTGCCAGCGAGGTGCCACCTTGAATAACAAATTGATCCATGAGGAGGCCCTGCGACTATTGAGGTAAAATGAATTTTTGTTCGCGTTTCCATTCAGTCGGTGTGAACGCTTTAATAGATACTGCGTGAATTGTACCGTCTGAGATTGTTGACATTAACGGACCATAAACCAACTGTTGCTTCTTCACGCGAGATAAACCATCAAAACACTCACCAACAGCAATCACTTCGTAGTGGCTACCATTTGCTTTAACAATCACTTCATCTAGTTTTAATTCGTCGCGTAATAACGTTTCGACTTGGCTTGTTTCCATAAATCTCACTCAAATAGGTTTGTGACCTGACCCAACTGCATTAAATTTTGCAATTGTTCAGGGCTATTTTGCAGTTCAAGGTGAATACCTTGCTGCTTTAATTCTGCGAAAGAGTGAATTAACCAAGCTAAGCCCGCTGTGTCAACCCTAGATAGCCCAGAAAGGTCAAAATACCATGTTTTATGTTTAGAATCTGGCTTGACGTTCAGAAGGCGTTCACGGCCAATTGAATTTCGAGTCAGTTCACCACTGACCCGAAACTGGTTATCTTCAAGTTGAGTAATGTCGATTTTACTCATCGCCACCATCGCCTCTAAATTGCACTGGAAGTTGACTCTTTTGCTCTAGTAAGTCACTTACATAATCTAGACCATGCTGACGTAAAATGCCCTGCAATTCACTTTGTTTAGCGTCAAGTAAGCTAATACCTTCTGCAATCATATCGTACGCCCCCCAGTCACCACTGCGGTCTTCTCGTACTTTAAAGTCGATTCTAATATCAGGTTTACCTGCTTCAACTATCTTCGTTTTAACCACCACCACATCTTGACCTTTGAAAGGCTGCGCTGGAGCGAACTCAACGCTTTGGTTAGTGTATTGAGTAAATACACCTGCGTAAGTAGCAATTAAATACTTTTGGAAAACATCAATGAAACGCTGAAGCTCTTTAATCGCTTTCGCTTTTTCGTCTTTGTCTTCGATTGCACGTACCTTTGATACATGATTACCAAGTACGCGCAGTGCTGCATATTTGTAATCAATGTACGGCATCAATTCTTCTTCTACGATAACACGTAAATGTTCTTTATCTTTTGCGATAAGAGGTTGATCTTTAGTAATGCGCGCAAAGGTGTTATCAGACACTGTACGGACCATTTTGTAAGGGTCTTTTAAGTCAACCTTAGGCTCTGCAGCATGTGCGTTTAGGCTAAACAGCACAGCAATACACAATATAAATTTCTTAAACATAATTATTCACCTCCCTGGTTGAATAAGAACTGACCGATTAACTCTTCAAGAACAAGTGCTGATTTGGTATCTGTGATGTAGTCACCATCTGCAAGAGCTTTACTCTCTACACCAAATAAATCATCAAGTCCCGCATCATCGGCACTGGCTGTAACATCTTCACCCATACAACGTTTTTCTGCAGAGTCTGGAGCGATTACAGGGTTAATACCTAAATACTGCTCACCTAAAATACCTGATGTTAAAATTGAGATTGATGTGGTGTCTGAAAACTTACACAGGTAGTTTGCATCTATCGCCATATTGACCACTGGCACAAACTCTTTCGGGTGAATAAAAATAGATTCAACTCGACCAACAACCACACCACCTACTTTAATTGGCGCTCGCGCTTTTAAAGAGCCAATGTTTTCAAACTTTGCGTTTAGCTGGTAGGTTTCGCCGCTACCACTGATGCCGGCATTCGCAACTTTAAATGCTAATAATGCAAATGCAGCAATACCAAGTGCTACAAAAAAGCCAACTAAAATTTCTAATTTCCGTGAATTCATCTTTATACCCTAATTAGCTGGTAAACATTACCGCTGTTAAAATAAAGTCAAAACCTAATACTGCCAATGACGAGTGCACAACGGTCTCTGTTGTCGCTTTACTGATCCCTTCCGAAGTTGGAACACAGTCGTAGCCTTTATAAAGTGCAATCCACGTCACGATCATGGCGAATACAAAACTCTTAATCATGCCGTTCACGATATCTTGTTGAAACGACACCTGCGCTTGCATGATTGACCAGAAGCTTCCTGAGTCAACACCAAGCCAATCAACACCCACTAAATGAGCGCCAATAATAGCAACTGCAGAAAATATTAATGCAAGCAATGGCATACTGATAAAACCAGCCCAAAAACGCGGTGCAATAATGCGTTTAAGTGGATCAATCGCCATCATTTCTAAACTTGATAATTGCTCAGTCGCTTTCATTAAGCCGATTTCAGCGGTAAGTGCACTGCCCGCGCGGCCTGCAAACAGTAATGCGGTTACTACAGGGCCTAACTCACGTAACAAGCTCAATGCCACTAAGGGACCTAAGCTGTCTTCTGCACCATAACCGACCAGCACGGTATAACCTTGCAAGGCAAGCACCATCCCGATAAACAGACCTGATACCATAATGATTAAAAGAGATTGAGAGCCCACCATATATAATTGGCGAATTAGTAAAGGTGTGCCTTTTTTGAAGTTTGGCATATTCACTAATGCACCAAACAACATTTGAGTAGACCGACCAAGCGCTGCAAAGCGCCCTAGTGTCTTGTGACCTAACTTCTGAAATAGATCAAGCATTGTGCACTCCTAGTAATTCATCATCGTACGCAGGAGCTGGGAAATGGAATGGTACAGGACCATCCGATAAACCATTTAAGAATTGTTGAACAAGTTCAGATTCATGGTTTTGCATTTGTTCTGGTGAACCTTCGCCAATCACCCCTTGATCAGCAATAATAATAACGTGATCAGCAATACTCATCACCTCAGTAACATCATGGGTCACGATAAGTGATGATAAACCTAACACTTCATTCAGTGATTTAATCAGCTTAACCAGCACACCCATTGAGATAGGATCTTGGCCCGCAAAAGGTTCATCATACATGATAAGTTCTGGGTCGAGGGCAATTGAACGTGCCAATGCTGCACGGCGAGCCATACCACCTGAAAGCTCAGACGGCATCAAATCTTGTGCACCACGTAAACCGACAGCCTGCAATTTCATTAAAACGACAAGACGAATTAAATCTTCGCTAAGTTGAGTATGTTCGCGCAAAGGAAAAGCGATATTGTCAAACACTGACATATCGGTAAATAACGCGCCACTTTGAAACAGCATACTCATTTTCGTGCGGGCAGCATAAAGTTCCTTGCGAGTCATGCTAGGAATGCTGTTGCCTTCAAATAAAATGTCACCAGAATCAGGCTTAAGCTGACCGCCAATTAAGCGCAACATGGTGGTTTTACCAATGCCGCTCGGTCCCATGATAGCGGTAATCTTGCCTTTCGGAATGTTAAAACTCATATTTTTATATATGATTCTATCGCCCCGTGAAAAGGTTACATCCTTGATTTCTACTATTGATTGCGACAAGTCGCTCTCCATAACGTTTTTCACTAGTTTTGCCATTTTAAGGGTTTTTTAGTCAAGATGGAAAAAACAAATCGTAAAATTTTGTAATATTTCCTTTCAATAAATTCTAAAGCTAGCTGCAAAGAACTTAACCACCGCTGAAATTTAGTTTCCTCATGACAATGGCTTTATGCTCGCCAGCTCATTCTTTTACTTATACTTTCATGCTCGCTTTTGTTACTATTTGCAGTCATCTGTATAAGTAATGTTGGCGTATCACAATGGTGACTTCTTTTGTCATTTTAATTATTGGTTTTGCAGCGCTCGTTTGGAGTGCTGATCGGTTTGTATATGGGGCGGCTGCACTCGCAAAAAATATGGGGATCCCCACCCTAATCATTGGTTTAACCGTTGTTGCTATGGGTTCATCAGCCCCTGAAATGATGGTGTCTGCATCTGCGGCACTTGCCAATAAAACAGATACCGCTGTTGGTAATGCGGTTGGTTCTAACATTACTAATATCTTACTTGTACTTGGCGTCACAGCCTTACTGCGTCCTCTTTCTGTGTCATCAATGACATTAAAACGCGAAATGCCATTAGTGCTGTTAATCTCAGTAGCCGCTTGGTATGTATTCTCAGACAACTACTTCTCATTCGCTGAGGGCATCGCCTTAATGCTTGCGTTTGTGGTGTTTATAGCAGGCCTAGTTATTATTTCTCTGCGTGCCAAAAATCAAGATGACCCCTTTGTTAGCGAAGCATGTGAAGATGTGCCAGACAACGTGAGTACTAAATCTGCCGTGTTTTGGTTAGTCATCGGGATGATTTTATTGCCAATCAGTTCACATTTTTTAGTTGAATCAGCCGTTGATATCGCAAAATACTTTGGCTTATCAGACCTAGTCATTGGTTTAACCATTATTGCTATTGGTACCAGCTTACCTGAGCTGGCAGCCTGTATTGCAGGGGTATTAAAGAACGAAGACGATTTAGCGCTTGGCAACATCGTTGGCTCAAACATATTTAACTTACTCGCCGTATTACCTCTTGCGGGTATTATCAACCCATCAATTATTGACCCTTCTGCGGCAAACCGCGATGCACTGATCATGATTGCAGCAACGATTGTATTGATTGCCATGTCATTGAACTTTAAAGGTGCTCGCCGTATCAATAGAGTAGAAGGTGGCTTATTGTTAGTCGCATTTATTGCATATCAGGGCTATATTTTTAGCCAAATAGGATAATCAATGACACAACCTAGCTTTATCGCGCAGGGTAAGCGCGTACTCGAAATTGAAGCACAAGCTTTACAAGAAATTGAGCAATACATTAACCAAGATTTCGATAATGCTTGCCAGCTAATGTACCAATGCACTGGTCGTACTATCGTTATAGGTATGGGTAAATCTGGCCATGTTGGTAATAAAATTGCGGCGACCCTTGCTAGCACCGGCACACCGGCGTTTTTTGTTCACCCAGGTGAAGCAAGCCACGGTGATTTAGGTATGATCACTCGCGATGATGTGGTGATGTGTATTTCAAACTCAGGTGAGACCAGCGAAGTACTTAGCATTATTCCTGTTATTAAGCGCATTGGCGCAAAGATGATTTCATTAACAGGCAACCCTGATTCAACTATGGCCAAACTGTCTGATGTACATGTATGCATCAAAGTTAGCCAAGAAGCGTGTCCATTAGGTCTAGCACCAACCGCAAGTACTACAGCAACGTTAGTAATGGGTGATGCAATGGCGGTTGCGCTACTTGAAACCCGTGGTTTCACTGCCGACGATTTTGCGCTTTCACACCCTGGTGGTAGCTTAGGTAAGCGTTTATTACTGACATTGAATGATGTCATGCACGCGGGCGATGCCACGCCGATTGTTAGCGAAACACAAAGCATTAAAGATGCACTCATTGAAATGTCTGCCAAAGGCCTTGGTATGACAGCGGTGATTGGTGCGGATGAAAAGTTAGCCGGATTATTCACTGATGGTGACTTACGCCGAATTTTAGAGCAACGTATTGATATTCATAGTACGGCAATTAGCCAAGTAATGACTCGTTCATGCACAACTGCGCGCCCAGATATGCTTGCAGCAGAGGCTTTAAACATTATGGAACGTAAGCGTATCAATGGTTTAATTGTGGTGGATCAAAGCAATACGCCCATTGGTGCCCTTAATATGCAAGACTTATTAAAAGCAGGAGTTCTTTAAGCAATGACATTCGCTGAGCTATACCAGCCACTTAGCCCTGATGTAAGTCAGCGCGCACAAAAAGTAAAATTGCTAATCTGCGATATAGATGGTGTGTTTTCTGATGGTCGCATTTATTTAGGCAATGATGGCGAAGAACTGAAAGCGTTCAATACAAAAGATGGCTTTGGCATCAAAGCGCTTATTAATAGTGGTTTTGACGTCGCGGTGATTACTGGCCGCCATTCACAAATAGTTCAGCAGCGAATGACTAGCCTAACAGTTCAGCACATTTATCAGGGACAAGAAGATAAGCTGATTGCTTATCAAGAGTTAAAAGATAAACTGGCGCTGACAGATGAACAAATTGCCTATATTGGTGATGATGGTCCAGACTTACCAGTAATGGAAAAAGTGGGGTTTGCTGTTGCTGTAAACGATGCACACCCGCTTATTAAAAAGCTGGCTCATTACACCACGTTATTACCGGGTGGCTTTGGAGCCGTGCGTGAATTAACTGATTTACTGATGTTAGAAAACGGCAAGCCGTTAACTAGCGATGGAACCAGCGCATGAATATAGCCCGTATTTTACTGAGTATTGTTTTTGTTTGTTGCATGGTGTGGTTATGGTACCCGTACTTTAATCAATCAACAGACGCAATAAGTAGTGAAGATGAGATCATAGCATCGCCTGATTATACAGCCGTTGCCTTAAAGCAAACTGCGTATGACGAACAAGGCAAAATTAGTCATAAGGTGGCGGCCGCCAAAATGGAGTTGTATCAACAATTAGGGTTTACCTTTTTTGAACAACCAATTTTTACGATTTATGGCGACCAGCAGGTATGGCAAGTAAAAGCCAAAGAAGCCACTTTATACGAAAACGATCAGCTGATTTTTGAAGGGGATGTGGTTGCTAAAAACTTAACCCACAACGGCATGATCGAAGATATTAAAGCTGAAAACATTAATGTCGACATTGATAAAATGACCATGTTTTCTAAGCAACCTGTGACGCTAACAGGACCGAATTTAAAGATTACCGGGAAAGGCTTAAAAGCCGATCTAAAAACCGAAATTGTTGAGTTAACTAACCATACACGAACCATATACTATGACCAATAAACTTAAGAAACTACTCCTGATCCCAAGCTTATTGATCGCGTTTTCAGGCGCGGCTGCTGAGCAAACTGGCGCACAAATTAGCATTAGCTCAGACCGCCAAGTTGGTAAACTAAAAGATGGCGTTGGCATATTCGAAGGTAACGTAGAGATCGTGCATGGTAATCGTCGTATTACAGCTGAGCGTCTTGAAGCACACGGTGGAGACACCGAAGGCACTGTCGAATTAATTATCGCGACAGGTAATCCTGCTTATTTCGAAGAAAAGCAAGCTGATGGCACCGTAATGAGCGCCAGTGCACAAGAAGTACGTTACGATGTTGCGAAACGCTTCTTAACACTCAATGGCGAAGCTGAAGTCACTCAATCGGGTCAAAAAGTAACGGCCAAAAGCATTACCTACGATATGGCTCAACAGCTGATCAGCGCAGAAAAAGACGAAAACTCAACAGATCGCGTACACACGATCCTCGTTCCAGTTGAAAACAAAAAAGATAACAAAGGCCAACCATGAGCACATTAAAAGCAGAGCTTTTAGCTAAGAGCTACAAAGGCCGCCAAGTGGTTAAAAATGTAGGCCTTGAAGTTGAAGCTGGCAGCATTGTTGGTTTACTTGGTCCAAATGGCGCAGGTAAAACGACAACCTTCTATATGATTGTAGGCTTAGTACCTAGCGACAAAGGTAAAATCAGCATTGATGATAACGACATTACGCTTTTACCAATGCATAGCCGCGCACGTTTAGGTATTGGTTATCTGCCGCAAGAGTCGTCAATTTTTAGAAAGTTGACGGTTTATCAAAACTTGATGGCAATTTTAGAAACCCGTAAAGATCTAAATAAAACCACCCGCGAAGAAACGCTAAACAGCTTACTCGACGAATTTAGCATTCAACATATCCGTGACAGCCAAGGTATGGCGCTGTCAGGTGGCGAACGTCGCCGCGTTGAAATTGCTCGCGCATTAGCCGCAAATCCTAAATTTATCCTTTTAGATGAGCCTTTTGCTGGTGTTGATCCAATTTCAGTGTTAGATATAAAGAAAATTATTGAGCACCTAAAAAACCGCGGTATTGGGGTACTCATTACTGACCATAATGTTAGAGAAACCCTTGATGTTTGTGAAAAAGCCTACATTGTTTCTCATGGGGAGCTAATTGCATCAGGCACACCTGAGCACGTATTAGCTGACCAAACTGTACGTGATGTATATCTAGGCGAGCAATTCAGGCTGTAACCATTACGCCACCGACTAGAGCATCTGCTAGACTTATAACAATGACAATAAATCGATAATTTTTTAACTGTCACAGCACAGTCATCGATAACTTAAAAAGGATTGTTAGGGATACATGAGGCAATCATTACAGCTGCGCATGGGCCAGCAACTTACAATGACTCCACAACTGCAACAAGCGATTCGTTTGTTGCAGCTCAGTACATTGGATCTCCAGCAAGAAATTCAAGAAGCGCTTGATAGTAATCCCCTACTTGAAGTGGAAGAGGCTGATTACAACGAAGAAAGTATCGGTAAGAATGAGCAAAAAGCTGAATCTGACGATATGCAACTAAGCGCGTCTGCAGAAGAAGCACCTAGCGAATACGAGCAAGAAAGCAGTGACGCCCTCAATAAAGACACCGTAAGTGATGACTTAGCAATGGACGTCACGTGGGACGAGTACATGAGTGCTGCCCCATCAACATCATCAGGACCTATGCCTGAAGATGAGTCTATTTACCAAGGCGCATCAACTGAAACCCTACAAGAATACCTAATGTGGCAATTACAGCTCACGCCATTTAGCCCAACTGACGAAGCGATTGCCGTAGCCATAGTAGAAGCCATAGACGACTCAGGTATTTTAACGATCAGCTGTGAAGATATTGTCGAAAGCTTTAATCAAAATAACGATGAAGAAGAAATCGAACTTGATGAAGTTGAAGCGGTCTTAAAAAGAATACAATTATTCGATCCTGTTGGTATTGGCGCGCGCAGTTTACAAGAATGCCTGTGTATTCAGCTTCGTCAATTTGACGCTAGCACACCATATTTAGCTGAAACTAAAATGGTTTTATCTGAGCATATCGAATTATTAGCGAGTCGCGACTATCGCACTTTGATGAAAAAGACTAAGCTTAAAGAAAATGAGCTTAAAGAAGTGATGACGCTTATTCACAGCTTAAATCCTAAGCCTGCGGATAGCATAGTACGCGAAGAATCTGAGTACGTTATACCTGATGTATCAGTGAAAAAAGTAAAAGGTCGCTGGGTGGTTGAGTTAAACCCAGATTGTATGCCAAAGATTAGAGTAAACAGCCAATATGCGGCTATGTCTCGCTCAGTAAAATCGAGTAGCGACAGCCAATTTATTCGCTCTCACTTACAAGAGGCAAAGTGGTTTATTAAGAGCTTAGAAAGCCGTAACGATACGTTATTAAAAGTAACCAACTGTATCGTTCAACAACAACAAGCTTTCTTTGAGCACGGCCCTGAAGCGATGAAGCCGATGGTGCTAAATGATGTTGCTGAAATGGTCGAAATGCATGAATCGACAATTTCACGTGTAACAACGCAAAAATATATGCATACCCCGAGGGGTATTTTTGAGTTGAAATATTTCTTCTCAAGCCATGTCAGCACCGAAAATGGTGGTGAGTGTTCTTCTACGGCAATACGCGCTTTAATCAAGAAGTTAGTGGCCGCAGAAAACTCAGCTAAACCATTGAGTGATAGTAAAATTGCAGATATATTGGCTGAGCAAGGAATTAAAGTAGCTAGACGTACAATTGCAAAATATCGTGAGTCTCTAGCAATACCTCCGTCTAATCAGCGCAAGAGTTTGATTTAGACGTTTTACATAGAAGGAAAAATGCTTATGCAACTAAATTTAACTGGTCGTCATGTAGAAATCACTGATTCATTAAGAGACTATGTAAACACCAAGTTTGCGAAACTAGAAAGGCATTTTGACCATATAAATAATGTTCATGTCATTCTAGATGTAGAAAAATTAAGCCAAAAAGCAGAAGCAACTTTACATGTAAACGGAGGCGAATTGTTCGCTTCGACAGAACATCAAGATATGTACGCAGCCATTGACTCACTGATCGATAAGCTTGATCGCCAAGTCATTAAACACAAAGAGAAATTAGCTCGACATTAAATTATGAAACTAAGTTCACTTACTAACCAGGACTGCAGCAAAGCTGCGGTCCTTTTTAATAGCAAAAAAAGAATTCTTGAATATATCAGCGAACTGGCCCACCAGCAGCTTCCTCATTTATCGCAACAAGATATCCTAGATGCTTTGCTCAACCGAGAAAAACTAGGCAGCACCGGCATCGGTCGCGGTATTGCTATTCCCCATGGTCGAATGAGCGGTGCCGATGAACCCCATGCGTTTATCATAGTGAGTGAATCACCCATCAATTTTGATGCTATTGATAACCGCCCGGTTGATATATTTGTGGCACTCATCGTACCAGATGGTGACTGTCAGCTTCACCTAAAGACCTTATCAACAATTGCTGATAGACTTAAAGATAAAGAATTTTGTAAACAGTTACGCAGTGCTACAACCGATCAGCAACTGTTTCAGGTCATATCAGCAGAGGCATAAATGGAATTAATCATTATCAGCGGTCGCTCAGGCTCAGGTAAATCGGTCGCTTTACGAGTACTTGAAGACTTAGGCTATTATTGCGTTGATAATATTCCAGTGAATTTGCTGCCTTCACTCGTACGTAGCGTATCTGATAATTACGATAAAATAGCAGTCAGTATCGACGTACGTAACTTACCGAAAGAGCAGCAAGAATTTAACGATATTCTTGAATACCTACCAGGGTTTGCAAACCCAACGCTATTTTACTTAGATAGTGATGATCAAACCCTGATAAAGCGCTTTTCAGAAACACGCCGCTTACATCCATTATCGATTGATTCTTTGCCACTCGATCTTGCTATTAAACAAGAAAAAATCTTGCTCGATGTACTGATCACTCGTGCTGATTTTATGATTGATACCACTGATTTGAGTGTTCATCAGTTAGCTGAATCAATTCGCGAAAAGATCTTAGGTAAAAAAGATAAAAAGCTGATTATCACCTTTATGTCGTTTGGCTTTAAGCACGGTATACCAAAAGAAGCTGACTACGTATTTGATGCACGCTTTTTACCTAATCCACACTGGGAGCCAGATTTAAAGCCGCTAACAGGCCTTGATCAACCAGTAAAAGATTATCTTGCGAGCCACAGCATAGTGCAAAAGTTCACATGGCAAATACAGACCTTTGTGCAAACATGGTTGCCACATTTAGAGCGCAATAACCGCAGTTACCTAACTATTGCAATTGGTTGTACCGGTGGCCAACACCGCTCTGTTTATTTAGCGCAAACAATTGGTGAAAGCTTTGCGAAAAGCCATGCCAATGTAAAAATTCGTCACCGTGAACAAGACATTTAATTAGGCACCTAGAATGCACGCTGAAGATACTTTTTTAATTCAAAATAAACTTGGTTTACATGCTCGTGCTGCCACTGTTTTGGCGCAATTAGCGCTGCAATTTGATGCCAAAATTACGCTTTATCAAGACGATAAAGAAGCCGAAGGCGACAGCGTGTTAGCGTTAATGCTACTTGAAAGCAGCCAAGGTAAAGAAGTTCGCGTTGTATGCGAAGGCCCGGATGCTGATGCCGCATTAACGGCAATTGGCGAATTAATTGCGCAACGCTTTCACGAGCAAGAATAGCATTTGCTAAGCCTTCGGGGTTTACGGTAAACTTAATTCGGATATTTAAAATTCCCTTTAAATATCCTACTTTTATATCGCTCGCTTCTCTAAATTACAAAACTCTTAATAAATTTATCGCAGTGCGACGATATCTCTGCAAATACACCACAAAGCAACTATGCTGTATTTGCTTAGCCTATTTAAACTTTTTTCAGTTGTAAGGACGCCAATGCCAGAAGCCTTTGAACAAGATTACCCACTACAACAACTCAAACAAGTGACCAAGTCACTCAATAGTGGTCAATTTGTTCAAGTGCGCGGTATGTTAGCTAAAACGGCGCCTTGTGATACAGCCCTTTTACTTGAATCTTCTCCTCATAAAATTCGTCGTATGCTTTGGCAACTGGTTGACCCAGATGTCCGCGGTGATGTTCTAGAAGAACTGTCTGAAGATGTACGTCTTGGCATTATTGCCCAGATGGAGCCTGAGCACATCGCTGCAGCTACAGAAGACATGGACGACGATGACTTAGGTGAAGTCCTACGTAGTCTTCCTGATACTGTATACCAAGACGTAGTTAGCGCGATGGACTCGCAAGATAGAGAAAGGGCAACGCAAGCACTTTCTTATCAAGAGCGCTCAGCTGGTGCCTTGATGAACAGCGATACGGTCACCATTCGTCCAGATGTTACCCTCGATGTAGTACTACGCTATTTACGCTTAAGGGGCGAATTACCAGAGGGCACTGATGATCTGTACGTGGTAGATAAGCATAATTGCTTTTTAGGGGCGCTCTCGTTAACCACCCTACTCACTAATTCATCCGATAAAATTGTCAGAGACTTAATGGATGAAGATTGTGAGTCAATTCCAATTTCGATGGATGAAAGTGATGTCGCGCAACTGTTCGAACGACACAACTGGATTTCAGCCCCTGTTGTTGATGATAACGCCCACTTGCTTGGTCGTATTACCATCGATGATATCGTTGACGTAATCCGTGAAGATGCAGAGCACAGCATGCTAAGCCTCGCGGGTCTAGACGACGAAGAAGATACCTTTGCGCCAGTACTAAAAAGTTCGCAGCGTCGCTCTATTTGGCTTGGTGTTAACTTATTAACCGCATTGCTAGCAGCCATTGTGGCAAGCTTTTTTGAAAACACCTTAGCAATTTTACCTATTTTGGCGGTGCTAAACGGTATCGTCCCTTCAATGGGAGGTGTTGCGGGCAGCCAAACCCTGACACTGGTTATTCGTGGTATAGCCGTAGGTCATATCAACCAAACTAACCAACGCTTCTTACTACTTAAAGAGCTAGCAATTGGTGCGCTTAATGGTGTTATTTGGTCAGTCTTAATTGCTGGCGTGGTTGCTCTATGGCAATGGGACTTTAAGCTCGGTGCGGTCTTAGCGTTTGCAATGTTTATGAACCTTGTCGCTGCCGGTATTGCAGGTGCGAGTATTCCGCTAATCCTCAAAAAAATGAAAATAGACCCAGCCCTTGCAGGGAGCGTGGTGCTGACAACCGTCACTGATATTGTTGGTATCTTTGCCTTTTTAGGCACCGCGACTTGGTTATTGATCTAATACCAATTCGCAATAATACTTAATTAAGCGAATTGGTATAAATAAAAACGGCCCTTTAAGGGCCGTATTTGTTTCTATTTACTTTGCGCGCTGCTTATTTTTACCCACTCTAGGTTTCGTATTGGCCTTTTTAAATTGGCTAAACCCGGTGTGACGCGTCAGTGCCGCACGGCCTTTTCCACCTTTCCCCTGCGCCGCTTTTTCATTACGGCCTTCTTCAGGTACCAAGCAGTTTGGCCCTTTACCAATGAGGTTTGCTTTGCCCATCTTTTTCAGCGCTTCGCGGATCATCGGCCAGCCAGCTGGATCGTGGTAGCGTAAAATCGCTTTATGTAAGCGACGCTGACGCGCACCTTTTGGTACTGGCACTTGTTCAGTATTGTTTTTAATATTGCGCAACGAGTTCATCTCTGTGTGATAAATCGTTGTTGCATTAGCCATCGGCGATGGATAAAAGTTTTGTACTTGATCAAGTTTAAAGTCATGAGCCTTTAGCCACAGCGCCATGTTCACCATGTCTTCGTCTTTTGTTCCTGGGTGAGCAGAAATAAAATACGGGATCAAATACTGCTTTTTACCCGCTTCTTTTGAGTATTTATCAAATAGCTCTTTAAACTTATCGTAAGCACCCATGCCCGGCTTCATCATCTTAGATAATGGTCCATCTTCAGTATGCTCAGGGGCAATTTTTAAGTACCCGCCTACGTGATGGGTAACCAACTCTTTAACGTAGCGTGGATCTTCAACGGCTAAGTCATAGCGTACGCCAGACGCGATCAAAATTTTCTTCACACCTTTTACATCACGGGCTTTTTTATAAAGCTCAATGGTTGGAGTGTGATCCGTGTCCATATGCTTACAGATATCAGGATAAACACATGATAAACGACGACACGTGCTCTCTGCCTTTTTGCTCTTACAGCGTAACTTATACATATTCGCTGTCGGTCCGCCTAAGTCAGAGATAACACCTGTAAATCCCGGCACCTTGTCACGAATTTGCTCAATTTCATCAATAATTGATTGCTCAGAACGGCTTTGAATAATGCGTCCTTCGTGTTCTGTAATCGAACAGAAAGAACAACCACCAAAGCAACCACGCATGATGTTCACCGAGGTTTTAATCATTTCATAGGCTGGGATTTTTTCATCACCGTAACTTGGGTGCGGAATGCGCTGATAAGGCAAACCAAATACGCCATCCATTTCTTCGGTTTCAAGTGGAAATGCTGGCGGGTTAACCCAAATAGAACGGTCGCCATGACGTTGAAATAACGCACGTGCACAACCTGGGTTTGTTTCTTGGTGCAAAATACGCGAGGCATGAGCATAAAGCGGTTTATTCACGCTTACTTGCTCATACGCTGGTAGCTTAACGTAGGTCTTTTCCCAAGGCTTAGGGCGCGCAGGCTGAATAGTGATTGGCTTAGCCGCCTCAGCACTTAAATCGATTCCCGCTTGTTTAAATTCAGACTTACTACAACCCACATCATCTGCGCCATATGGGTTTGGAATTGGATCAATCTTACCGATTTTATCGATAGCAGTTGAGTCACTACCACGCCACCCCGGTAATGGCTCCTTACGAATAACCGCGGTACCACGAATATCTTGGATTGTCTCAACCGACTCACCCGCAGCAATACGATGAGCGACTTCAACAAGTGGGCGCTCAGCGTTTCCGTAAATTAAAATGTCAGCTTTGGCATCAAACAACACACTACGGCGTACTTTTTCTTGCCAATAATCATAATGAGCAATACGGCGTAAACTCGCCTCAATTCCACCAATAATCAGCGGCACATCTTTATAAGCTTCACGACAGCGTTGGCTATATACAACCACCGCACGGTCTGGACGTTTACCACCTATATTACCCGGTGTGTACGCATCATCATGACGCATACGCTTTTCAGCAGTATAACGGTTGATCATCGAGTCCATATTACCCGCTGTAACACCAAAGAATAAGTTAGGCTTGCCTAACGCCATAAAGGCATCTTTTGAGTTCCAATCAGGCTGCGCAATAATACCCACACGAAAACCCTGCGACTCAAGCATACGTCCAATCACAGCCATACCAAAACTTGGGTGGTCAACATACGCATCACCACTAACAATGATCACGTCACAGCTATCCCAACCTAACGCGTCCATTTCTGCACGAGTGGTTGGTAAAAATGGCGCCGTGCCATAGCATTCAGCCCAATACTTAGGGTAAGAAAACAGGCCTCGCTCGGCTTTTAATGCGCTCATAAAGTGTACTCTGCTAACAAAAGGGGCGAATTATACCTCAGTCTTATAGATTATTATAGAAAACAAAACGCCCTACATATTGAAGGGCGCTGTTTAATTAGTATGCTTTTGTCCAAACTAGCTATTGCTTAGCTTGCAGGTAGGTAATTAACTCTTTTTCTGGCATAGGCTTAGCGTACATAAAGCCTTGCACTTCATCACAGCCAAGCTGAGCTAAATAATCTGCTTGCGCTTGGGTTTCGACTCCTTCAGCAATGGTTTTTAAACCTAACCTTGCACCAAGAGAAATAATTAATGCGGCAATCGCCTGACAATCTTGACCCGGTAAGTCTTTAATGAAGGCACGATCAATTTTGAGTCTGTCTAATGGCAGTTTTTGCAAGTAACTCAATGATGAGAAGCCGGTACCAAAGTCATCAATCGCAATCTCGATACCAAACTCTTTGAGCTCTTTTAAAGTTGTGATCACATTCGTAAGCTCATCCATAACCACGCTTTCGGTTACTTCAAGTTCAATATACTGCGGTTCTACATCGTATTTAATAAGCGTGTCTTTTACTTGCTGAGCATAGCCTTTAACTTTAAATTGTGGCACTGAGACGTTTACTGCAATGCTAATTGCAAATCCCATCGCTTCTAGGCGTTTTTGCTGCATACATGCTTGCTCTAGCACCCATTGACCAATTTCAACAATTAAACCAGCATCTTCGGCCATAGGAACGAAAATCGCCGGAGAAATATACTGACCATTTCCTGAGGGCCAACGCAGCAGCGCTTCACAACCTATAATTTCGAGGGTATTTAAATCAAGTTGCGGTTGAAACCACACTTCTAATTTACGTTGCTCAAAATCTTGGCGAAGCTGCCTGATGATCCCCAAACGCCATGCCATCTGCTCTTCCATATCTGGGGTATACGTCACCACCATTTCAGAAGATTGTTTTTTAGCTTGGTTTAACGCAATGTAACCGAGTTTTAAGGTCTCGATCCCGGCTTGTTGGAAATCACCTTGGTAACATAAACCGATTTTAAAGTTGATTGGTAAAATGTGTTCACCAGCATTGAACGGTAAACTTAAATGTTCACGAAGTAACTCAACGTCACATTCGTGAACAGGTAACAACAACCCGAACACGTCGGCACCAATGCGCGAAAGCAGCTCTGCATTTGGGTATTCTTGTTGCAGCCTATCAACAATGGCATTAAGTAATAAGTTACCAATTTCTTGGCCTAAGCCATTGTTAATATCTGAGAATTGCGCAACATCAATTAGTAAAAATACAAAGTCGCTTTTACCCGGCTGATAGTAACGCTCTACTTTGTTCATAAAGTCATTACGATTTGATAAGCCAGTTAAAATATCTTTATATGCAGCATCACGCAAACGGTTGAACAACCTAACATTATCAAGACCAACACTCACATTAGTTAAAAAGATTTCTGCAAATTGTAGTTGCGTAGGACTTGGCGTGTGCTCTGTTTCTATGTAAATCGCTGCTTGGCGATTTTTGCTTTTTAATAAATAGGTACTGTCTACATCAGTATGCTGATGATCGCCTTGGGCTAGGCAATTATTCACTTGCATGATGATACGACCATCATCAAGTTGCTCAATCCCTTGGCCTATAAACTCATTGTATTCAGCGCAGCCGCCTAATACATAAACTTGGTTGTCATCTTCGATTGAGCCACACAGTAACCCCTGCGGTTCGCAATCTAAAATAATTGAGAGCTGTTTAATAACCGCCATCGAAAAAGCTTTAATATCAGTAAAACCCAGGATGGCTTTTGATGCATACAAAATATTATTTAAAGCACGGCTTTGAAATTCGAGCTGACAGACTTGCTCATAAGAGCGAATAGCCGTTACAAGAGCGGTGATAAGCTTACTACGTGTTAGTTCTGTTTTTGTTTTGTAGTCGTTGATATCGTATTCGCGGATCACTTTCTCTTCAGGTGCATAGCCTGGTTGTCCGGTACGTAAAATAATACGTACATTGTGATTATTGAGGCACTCTCTAACCTGCTTTACAACTTGCAAGCCGGCATCATCTGACTCCATAACCACATCAAGGAGAATTACCGAAATCGAATGGTCATTTTTAAGTAATTCGAGCGCTTCTGCACCTGAGTAGGCATGGTGGAATCGCAGCCCTTTATCCCAAAACTCAACGCCTGAAAGAGCAAGCTTAGTAACTGAATGTATTTCTGGATCATCATCGACAATTAATACGTCCCAAAAATCAGAGACAGTTTCATCCACTAACTGTTCGTCATCTTGGTCACTAAACAAAAAGTCGTTACTCTCTGATGCCATTAATAATTCCTTAGAGTGATCCCCGTAATACTGTAACTATGGCGCCACTCCATTTTACAGCGATGCTCAAAATTCTATCACTTATTTAACTATGATACATTAGTGATAGCTTATATAGTATCAAACAGATTATAGTCTATGTTACGTATAATGTTATGAAAGTTATAAAACAATTGCCTGAGGTGAGATTATTAAAATACTCATTTTTACCCTAAAAGCGATTTTTATCAGCATTCTGATCTCACTTGTGATTGGACTCATGCTTTCACCGCAATATACCGTTCACAAATCAATTAAAGTGAATGCGAGCAGTGCTGAGGTTGCGAGCCTTGTTGGCGACTTTAATCAATGGCCAAAATGGCAACCATGGCAGGCTGTCGACCCGAGTATTAAATTTACCATTGCAGAACCTAGCCAAGGTGTAGGTGCACATCAATTTTGGCAAAGTAGCTTTGGCGAAGGTGAAATGACCATCACCCAACTCGACAACAGCCAGCTTTCATTTAATATCTTATTTAATAAAGAACACATTGCCCAAGGCACAATTCGCTATTTACCTGAAGGCGATAACGTTAACATTGAGTGTTCATTAAAAGGTGAGGTCAACACCCCTATTATTGGTGGCTACCTTGCTTTACTAAGTCAGTATATTCTCAATAACACAGTAAAACTGGCGCTTAATAACATCAAAACTCATGCGCAGTTAGCAACAACAGGCAAGGACAGTGTGACCGATGACAGTGAAAGCAGCTCAGGCGAGAGTTAATCTTGCTAATATCATAGAAAACCAGCTTGGCTACCCGATTCATAAGGCATCATCGGCTAGGATCAACCATGCGAGTGATGACAGCTATTCAGCACAAGGTCAACAGCAGTTAGCTTATCAAATTAAAGCGCAAGCAAGCCTTTTAGAGCGCGCTCAAACTCGCCAAGAAATTCAATTCATTAAACGCCAAGAAAATATCGAAACCATTATGGCGATGGCCATGGCTTTTTGCCCGGATGTTACAGGACAACAACAACCGGATTTTGATTGGATAGAGCGTTTTATTAGTTTGTGCGAAGACACAGCAAACTCTTCTATGCAAAAGCTATGGGCAAAAATACTCGCAGGTGAAACCGTGTCACCGGGTACCTTTTCAATTAAAAGCTTGCAAACACTTAAGCACATGACTCAGCGCGAAGCAGATGCCCTTCAGCGTTGTACATCACTGTGTGGCTTTAATGAAAAAGATAACAGCCACCTAATTTTACTCGGCTTTTACAAGAAACCATCGCTATTTGATTTGCTTAGAAAAGGTAACAAGGTGTCATTTAACCTAGGGAAAACCCCAGTGAGCTTTCCTGACATTCTTACCCTGATGGATATTAACTTGCTGTATCGAAAAGAAATCGAATCAGCAGTTTTAAAAGCAGGCCAAGAGCTGGTACTGAGCTTTATGAATCAACGCTTGGTTTTAAAAGCAAAAAGCAATGACTTAGTACTCAGTTATTATAAATTTACTCAAACGGGTGACGAGTTAAGAAAGCTAATCGCATCGCCCATAAATAAAGCTTATAAACAGATACTTTCAACATCATTAGAAGATGAATTTGAAGTTAGCTGGCAAACTCTAAAATAAAGCTGCCAGCTAAATATAAATCGAAAGACTCGATTAGAAGTGGATTTGAATACC
The DNA here is from genome assembly GCF_002964625.1 of Pseudoalteromonas sp. T1lg21. Lineage (NCBI taxonomy): Bacteria > Pseudomonadati > Pseudomonadota > Gammaproteobacteria > Alteromonadales > Pseudoalteromonadaceae > Pseudoalteromonas > Pseudoalteromonas sp. T1lg21. The sequence goes on along the minus strand of NZ_PQBX01000001.1, from coordinate 75,799 downwards.
CGCAAATGGGCCTGACGCATCTAAATCTGTGTAGATGTCATCAATATCATCAAGCTCTAAGGTCATTGAGCGGTAGCCCGCTTTAATGTCCATATCAATTGCTAAGTTATCAAGTAAAGCGTATGCGATACCTGCTTGGTAATCTTGAATTTTGCTATCATCGATAGCCAGTAAACTACCTTCAAAGAATACGCTTAAACCAGTAAATGGTAAGCCAACTTCAGCACGGCCATACACTAACGGTACAAAACCAGAAAAATCAACGCGCTCAGTGGTATTTTGGCCACCGTCTTGCGATGTACCAGTTACAACAATTTCACCATCAAATTGTTTAGCATTCACACCTAAATCAATAGAAACCAAATCATTATCAAAGATTTCGTAATATAGGATGTAGTCGATGTGTGATAAATCACTTACTGTGCCTACTTGTGTGCCCACCACATAATCTGAACCACCAAAGCTAAACGTTTCATCAAGTGTAGTGTCACCATTTAACTCAAGTTCAGTGTATTTTAGTTTAAGGTTTGGTACTAACGGCACTGGGTGCTCAAGTGCTGCGTAGTAGCTCGTAAACGTTTCATCATCAAATTTAAAGCTTTGTAGATTTCCGTCTTGAGCAAAACTACCGCTGTTATCTGATTGCCAGCCATCAACACCTAGGTATAAGCCTAATAATGTATCAGCTTGCGCTGTTGGAGCTAAACAGGCCATTGAAAGGGCAGCTGCTAAACAGTACTTTTTCATCATTTTATCCTTGCGCTAAAAGTTCGCTAAGTTCAATTAGAGCCGCATTGGCTCGAGAAATATAATTCGCCATGACCAATGAGTGGTTAGCTACAAAGCCAAAGCCACTGCCATTTAAGATCATTGGGCTCCACACAGTTTCTTGCGTGGCCTCTAATTCACGAATAATTTGTTGCAGACTAACACGGGCATTTTTCTTTTCTAAGACATCGGCAAAATCATATTCAACCGCTTGTAAAAAGTGCAGTAATGCCCACGTTGCACCACGCGATTCATAAAACACATCGTCAATTTGCCACCAAGATGTTTTCACTTGGTTTTGCAAAGGTGCATAAGTTGCTTGATGAGCCGCAGTATCACCTGCTAAATCAGTGTTTAAACGATCTTGACCAACACTTGCGCTTAAACGCTGACTTAAACTACCAAGGCGTTTTTCTGCTTCTTTTAGCCAGCCACGTAAGTTATCTGCGCGGGCATAAAATTGGCTATCACGATCGTTCTGATCAGCAATTTGAGTACGGTATACGATAAGTAAATCAATACCCTTTTGATACTCAGTTTCAGCGCTTGGCCACGCCCATGCTACCGAGCTAATATTAAATTGCGGCTGGGCTTTTTTAAGTGCTTCGTGTTCAGTTGATTGAGACTGTGAACGGCTGAAATCTTTACGCATCGACAACACCAAATCACGGGTCATCTCAAGCGCGCCATATTCCCATGCCGGCATGTTATCCATCATCACACTTGGTGGCATCATATCGTTAGATAAATAGCCGCCAGGTTTATTTAATAATGTACTTGCTACATTGATTAACGTCGTTGTTGTTGTGTAGCCGGTGACAAATTTTTCGCCGCGCATTTGCGCTTCTTGTTTTGCCTTGCCAACAACATCCATACGAGCTGGTTCACTACTCCAGTAAACAGCAATCGCGTAAAAAACAATTAGTATAATAAGTAATGCACTGGCTATTTTTCCTTTATGCTCAGACATGATACCTCCTAGTGATGTGAGTGCTCTTTACTTTTTTGTGATACCTGTTCAGACATCTCTTGCAAAGACACAACCTTGGCTTGAGTAAAAACTCGATTGCCATCATTAAAATATAGCGTGAGTTTTCGTTCTTGCCCTGCTTTTAGTTGATCTTCAGGTTCAAACACCATCAAGTGATAACCACCGGGTTTAAACTCAACACTGCTATGACCATCAATCTTTAATGATAAAACCTGTTCCATTTTCATCATGCCATCTACATGAGTGTGCTGATGAATTTCAACGCGTCCTAAACCATCAAGCTCAGCTTTAGTTAATACTGTTGCCTGCTCACTTGGGTTGGTAATAGTTAAATAAGCCACGCTGGCTTTACTGGCTGGTAAAAACTCACGTACCTGCGCGTTGCTTACAGTGACTTCGGCAACATCGCTATGGTCATGACCACTATGGGCAGATGAAAAAGTACTAAAGAATAAGCTTGCGGTTAGAAAAGAGAATGCGGGCCACAGTTTCATTATGTTTTAATCCTTGTTAAGACATTAACTTACCCGCTAAATTTAGCATATTTTATGTATTAAGGCAGTTTATTAGTACCTTAAGCTGGCGATTTTTTGTTATCAGCAATCAACCAACACAATGCTGCGATTAGTAATAGTGGCCATGCAATCATTATTGAGCCGAATAAAAACGCAAGCACAACACCAATCAGAGCAACAACACCTGCGCCAAGCAGCCCAATAGTGAATAGCGCAACACCCGCCACAACAGCAATCACAGCCACTATTGCTCCGATGACTTCAAGTCCAGCCCAACTCATATCAGCAATTGATAAAGGTAACTGCCATGAGTCGAACGAGACAAAAGAAACCGCATCAGTACACAGTAAAAGCATTGCCAAGACGATGATAGCTAACGTTTTCATAATCGACTCCTAGTAACCTTTCACTGGTAAAGTGCAATGAGCCACTAAATAACCCACGCCAATTAACAGTGGCATTTGAATAAGCAATATGATCATGACTAAACGTGTTGACCATACAGGGAAGCCCAAGCGCGCAGCCAATCCGCTACACACACCCGAGATCTTTTTATTACTCAGATCACGGTACCAACGTGTCGATGTGTGATAAGTATTCATCATTAACCTCCTAAGCCGACTGCTTCATCGTTGCTTTTAAATCAGCAAGCTCTTTATCGATTGCATCATTTTTCTCAAGAGCCGCAATTTGTGCTGCTGTTGAATTTGCTGCATCGCTTTGCGTAAGCTCGTACGCTTCAACTTGTGATTCAATGTTTTCAACGCGCTGCTCTAAGTAGTCAAAACGTGCTAATGCATCTGCAACTTTGCTGCTATGTAGCTGCTCTTTTACTTTTAAGCGTGCTGTAACAACGCGCTCTTTTTGCATATAAGTCAGCTGTTTAGCTTTTGCATCTGCAAGCTTATTTTGTAAACGCTGACAATCTTCAGTCAATTTTGCGAGTGACTCTGCCACTTTATCCATTTCAGCTTGTTGCGCTTCGATTTCTGTCGTTATGCGCTGCTTTTCAATCAGTGCAGCTTTGGCAAGATCATCACGATCTTTACTGAGTGCTTTTTCTGCTTTCGCTTGCCAGTCAGCTACTTTTGCTTGTTTGGCTGCAACTTCGCGCTTCATTTGCTTTTCTTGCGTTAAAAATGTCGCAGCGGTTGCACGGCATTCAGTCAGTGCATCCTGCATTTCTTGCACGAGTAGATTAAGTAACTTTTCAGGATCTTCAGCTTTATCTAGTGCTGCAGAAAGGTTTGCCTGAATAATGTCATTTACGCGATTTAATACACCCATGTGACTCTCCTGTTGATTATTGGGTTAATACAGCTAGGAGATTCCAATTCTTGTGCCAACTAACAAATAAAATAAATTTATTAATTAAATACAACAAGTTGAATGAATAGAATTAAAATATTGACTGACTAATGGCTGAATGAGAAATAACTAATTTGACTAAAAAATTAACTTTTTCACCAAATTTTAGGATCAAAAAAAGCCACAATATGTGGCTTTTTTAATAGGCTTTTTGATTAGGCTTCTGGGACAAAACTCAAGGCTTTATCCATAACAGATAAGTCAGCCGTTTTACCATGACCTTTTTCTGAAAGATGGCGTCTAAAACCACGCGCGCCAGGTTGGCCTTGGAAAATCCCCAACATATGGCGAGCAATATGCCAAAAGTTAGCGCCTTTGCTCATTTCATCTTCAATATAGTCATACATCGAGCGTACAACCTGATGACGACTTAGCGTAAAGGCGTCATCACCATAAATGTTTTCGTCGACCTCAGACAAAATAAACGGATTACTATACGCCTCACGACCAATCATAATGCCATCAACATAATCAAGGTGAGCCACGCTATCAGCAATTGTTTTCACACCACCGTTTAAGCTTAGGTGCAGTTGCGGATAATCTTTTTTCAACTGGTAAACGCGCGGGTAATCCAGAGGTGGGATCTCACGATTTTCTTTCGGGCTTAAGCCATTTAACCACGCTTTACGCGCATGAATAATAAAGTCATCACAACCAACATCATGACTCGCTTCAATTAAAGCACATAAAAACTCATACGAGTCTTGCTCATCAATACCAATGCGCGTTTTAACTGTAACAGGAATAGTCACTTCGGCCTTCATTGCAGCAACGCAGTCAGCAACCAGTTTAGGCTCTGCCATTAAACAAGCACCAAAGCGGCCATTTTGCACGCGATCAGACGGACAGCCGACATTTAAATTTACTTCATGATAGCCACGCTCTGCTGCTAATTTTGCACACTTAGCCAACGCTTCAGGATCTGAGCCACCAAGTTGCAATGCCACAGGGCCTTCATGCTCATTAAAGTGTAGGTAATCGCCTTTACCAAATAAAATAGCGCCGGTTGTCACCATCTCAGTGTACAGCACAGCATGCTTAGTCATTTTGCGGTGAAAGGTTCGACAGTGACGATCAGTCCAATCTAACATGGGTGCCACTGAAAAACGGCGGTTTAATGTCGTCGTGCTCATAACATGGCCCCTTTAAAGATCAATGCGTTTACTTGCAACTTAAATTACCTAATACGATTAACGCTAATCAATAGCGCTGACACATCAAAAGTTAGCTATGTGTCGGAATGAAAAATTGGGCTTATTATACCACCGAAGCACGCTCACGGCATGGCTTAATCGAAGATCAAATGATGAAAAGAGGTGAAGAAGTGTACTGCAAACTCACTTCTGTGATTGATACGCTAAAAGTGAAAAGACTAAATTTTCACTTCATTCAATAAATTTTCTAGATTTTGTCCTGTGAGTTCAAAAATAATTATTTCTAATTCTTTGAAATCTTTATCTTTTAAGTTAACTAATTTAGCACCTACTGCAATGCGGGCAACTTCTTCTACGGGGTCAATTTCAACAATTTCGACCGATACATGGGTGTCGTGATCTTTGGATTGCACATAATATTCACTAAAGAATGTCGCGTCAGCTCTCACATTAGGATTACTGTCAGACACTGATTGTAATAACGTGCCCTTTTTAAGATCGCTTTTACGAATTGAAAAACTGTATTCAGCAACATGGCCTCGACCAATAATTAATGTCACAGCACTCTCACCGTTAATTTTAAACTCATGGTCTGTGACTTCAATCACTCGAAGTTTACCGGTATCTTCCGGTGGTGGCTCCGTACAAGCGCCCAAACTAAAAATCAGAAATACTGATATAACTACATTTTTGATTAGCATTCTTTGTTCCTTAAATTTTATATTGCCTTCTTTTAAGTTAGATAAAAGAAGGCAATAATTCAAAGTTTAAATCACTGAAAATGCACTTTAAATTAAACTAAGCAACAACACTCAAACCAAAGTAGTGAGCAATACCACCTAAGATATTGTTAACCGCGACTGACGATAAAATTAAACCCATCACCCGACTAATAATACTCGCGCCACTATCACCAATTAACTTATGAACATGTGTCGCCAGTAGCAATAACAGTAATACAATCACTAATACTGAGAGCATGATTGATGAAGTGATAAGTTGCTCATACCACGTGTATTCAGTATTTCGAGTCATCAAAACTGCCGCAAGCATGGCACCGGGGCTGGCAATAGAAGGAATTGCTAATGGAAAAATTGCGGTTTCGGTACTGTTACGAACACTTTTAATCTCAGTTTCTGGCTTACTTTCACCGAAAATCATCGATAAAGCGAAAAGTAATAATACGATCCCCCCGGCAATTTGAAACGCAGAAAGCGGAATATTGATCACGTTTAAAAGTACTTCACCCGCAAGCACAAAAAATAATAAAACTAATGCCGAAACGCCAACCGCTTTTAGCGCGACTTTACGTTTGAATTTGGCATCATCTCCGCGTGTAACGGCAATAAAGACAGGCACGGTACCGATAGGATCAATGACAGCGAAAAAGAAAATGAATGCAGCTAGCAATTCACTCATTAAGAAAACTCCCTTGAAAACGTGTTAGCGAATAAAAACACTGCAACTACAATACAGTATGTTAGTATATCACGGTAGCGTAAGGATAAGAGAAGATGAACATAGAATCACTCGTCAGTAAAGCAAAACAAGTATGCGATAATCGTGGTGCACGTTTCACACCTATCCGTGAAAAAGTATTCCGCCTGCTCGCTAGTGCGCAAGGTGGTGTAGGTGCTTATGACTTATTAGAACAACTCAAATTAACTGAGTCAGGCGCAAAACCAGCAACCATTTATCGCGCGCTCGATTTCTTATCGGAACTTGGCTTTATTCACAAAATTGAAAGCACTAACTCATTTATGTTGTGCCATCATTTTGATCACATTCACCCTGTACAATTATTAATTTGTGACAGCTGTGGTTATGTAAAAGAATTACATTCAACAGTAATTTCTCATGAACTTAATAACTTAGCTGCAGAAAGTGGATTTATTGTCTCTGGACAAACAATTGAAGCGCACGGCAAGTGCGAAAAATGCAAAGATTAAGTGCGGTGTTTGAAACAACCACTACACTTAAAGTATGATTAACGGCATTTCTGCAAACCTAAGGGAAAGAAAATAATGAATGTGGAGTTCATCAACCCTTTTTTATCATCATTATTAAATGTATTGAGCACGATGGCTCAAACAGAATTAAAACCGGGCAAACCTAGCTTAAAGAAAGACGAACTAGCCCGTGGCGATGTATCGGGTTTAATTGGTATGGTTGGCCCACAAACTAAAGGTTCACTTTCAATCTCATTCGATGAAAGCCTAGCACTGACGATTATGGAAAGAATGCTCGGTGAGCGTCCAGACTCCGTCAATGAAGAAGTCACTGATATGGTAGGCGAAATTACCAATATGGTAACAGGTGGTGCTAAAAACTTACTCGGCGAAAAAGGCTACGAGTTTGATATGGCAACGCCAGTTGTGGTGTCTGGTAAGGGACATACAATTGCCCATAAATGTGAAGGCGCTAAGGTGTTAATTCCATTCACGTCTGCTGATGGTAACGCCAATATTGAAGTTAGCTTTGATAAACTATGAGCTGGCAGCAAAAAACCATTCAATTGAAGCCTCGCTCACGAGGCTTTCACATCATTGATGACGAGCTACTTCGTCAACTTCCAGAAATAACGCAATACAAAGTCGGTTTATTACACCTGTTCATTCAGCATACGTCTGCAAGCTTAACAATTAACGAAAATGCCGATCCCACTGTGCGAATGGATATGGAAAGTCACTTCAATCACTTTGTACCAGAACGACAAAGTTATTATCGTCATGATTATGAAGGTGATGACGACATGCCAGCCCACATAAAAAGCAGTACATTAGGTGCTGAACTCACCATACCTATTAACCAAGGCCGCTTAATGCTTGGCACATGGCAAGGCATCTATTTAGGTGAACACCGTGATCATGGTGGCGCTAGACGCATTGTCGCGACGATCCAAGGTCAGATCTAAAACTAACTTTAAGCTGTAAGCAAAACTTGGCTTTAACTAAATTATTTAAGAAAGTGTTTTTGGGATTTTTTAGAGATTGGAGCGGCACACGAGGCTCGAACTCGTGACCTCAACCTTGGCAAGGTTGCGCTCTACCAACTGAGCTAGTGCCGCACAATAAGTTACTAGTTTTAAGTTACAAGCTTCAAGTTAGTTACTTTCCCCTTGAAACTTATATCAATTTCTTTTGGTGAGAAATTGGAGCGGCACACGAGGCTCGAACTCGTGACCTCAACCTTGGCAAGGTTGCGCTCTACCAACTGAGCTAGTGCCGCATAAATAAGTTGTAAGCTGCAAGTTTCTAGTTTCAAGCTAATGCTTTCAACTTTTCCCTTGAAACTTAAGCCAATTTCTTTTGGTGAGAAATTGGAGCGGCACACGAGGCTCGAACTCGTGACCTCAACCTTGGCAAGGTTGCGCTCTACCAACTGAGCTAGTGCCGCATCAAATAGTTTCTAGTTACAAGATTCAAGTTACAAGTTTGAATAGCTTGGAGCTTTCAACTTTCCCCTTGAAACTTATATCAATTTCTTTTGGTGAAGAAATTGGAGCGGCACACGAGGCTCGAACTCGTGACCTCAACCTTGGCAAGGTTGCGCTCTACCAACTGAGCTAGTGCCGCATTCAAAAGTAGTCAGTAATTTGTCCGTTGGTGCACAACCTTGAAGGTTGCGGTAAAACGTTCTGGCAACTGAGCTAGTGCCGCATTCAAAAGTAGTCAGTAATTTGTCCGTTGTCGCACAACCTGAAGGTTGCGGTAAAACGTTCTGACAACTGAGCTAGTGCCGCATTCAATTACTTAGAGACATACCAACCCCGCGGGGGTTAACGTCTTAAGCGGGGCAGGATTCTACAATAATCCGATGTGTTTGCAAATGTTTTTTACAAATTAAAGAATTTTTCTTGGTAAACCTTTAATTCCATGATCGAATCTTTGATATCGTCGAGGGCTAGATGTGAACCTTTTTTGTTCACTTGTGCTAACACGTCAGGTTTCCAGCGACGCGCAAGTTCTTTAACTGTGCTTACATCAAGGTTACGGTAGTGGAAGTAGTTTTCCAATTCAGGCATGTACTTATTCATAAAGCGGCGGTCTTGGCCGATAGAATTACCACACATAGGCGATGTACCCGCTGGCACCCATTGCTTTAAAAATGCCAATGTTTGATCAATAGCATCTTGTTCAGTGAAAGTACTTGATTTACAGCGAGCTGTTAGACCAGATTGACCGTGCTGAGTTGTACACCACTCGTCCATGCCATCAAGCAGTTCATCACTTTGATGAATAGCAATAACAGGGCCTTCAGCCAAGATGTTTAAATCACTGTCGGTGACAACAGTGGCAATTTCGAGTATTTTATCTGTTGCTGGTTCGAGGCCAGTCATTTCCAGGTCGAGCCAGATAAGATTTGATTTATGAAAAGACATAGTTACCTTAGCGGTGCTTTCCTTTAGATCCAACGCATTTAGATATATCATATTAGTATCATCAGTCGACCTAAAGCTTTTTTTTCAAAAAGCCCGACATTTACTCAAGTTATAGGCCAAAAGTGGCAAAACAAAAGAAATTAAGTAAAGGCCAATCGCGTCGAATTAAGGCCAATCATCAAAAACGCCTCTCTAATGCAGACAAAAAGCAAGAGAAAGGGGCAACTGTGCAATGGCAAAATGACAATTTAGGCCCTGCCGAAAATGCGGTTGTGATCAGTCGATTTGGCCAACACGCCGATATCGAAACCGAATCAGGCGAAGTACTGCGCTGTAATATACGCAGAACCGTATCGAGCCTTGTGTGTGGTGATGAAGTTATTTTTCGCCGAGCAAAAGTTAGCGAGGGCGACTTAGCTGGCGTTATTGAAGCAACCCATGAACGTCGCTCACAATTAACGCGCCCTGATTTTTATGACGGGGTAAAAGTCGTCGCTGCCAATATCGACCAAATTTTAATGGTTTCTGCGGTATTGCCTGAGTTTACACCAAACATTATCGACCGCTATTTAGTTGCCTGTGAAGACATGGGTATTGAGCCTATTTTAGTGCTTAACAAAATAGATTTAATTGACGATGAAGGCCTTGCTTTTATTGATGAAATTCTCGATATCTATCGTGAGCTAGGTTATCAAGTACTGTTAGTCAGTAATAAAACCGGTCAAGGCATTGATGAGCTTAAACAAAAACTGGTTGGTAAAAACAGCATTTTTGTTGGTCAAAGTGGTGTGGGTAAATCAACCTTAGTAAACACTGTACTGCCAGATGCAGACATCCTAACCCAAGAAGTCTCTGAGAATAGCGGCCTTGGTCAACACACAACAACCGTATCGCGATTACACCATTTACCAAGTGGTGGTAACCTAATCGACTCACCGGGAATTCGTGAGTTTGGCTTATGGCATTTAGAGGTTGAGCGCGTTACTTGGTGCTTTAAAGAGTTCCGTGATTTTATTGGTGGCTGTCGTTTTCGCGATTGTAAGCATTTAAACGATCCTGGCTGTATAATTCGCCAAGCTGTTGATGATGGTGAAATTTCAGAACTCGCTTTGACAGTTACCACCGAATTTTAGAAACTATGGCCGACGGCCGTGCTGGTGCACGCGCTCCTCGCGTATAACTATTTAGGAAATAACAAGTGAGTTTAGATAAATTCAAAATTGCTATGCAATATGCCATGCCAAAACATTTCATTTCGCGCATGGTTGGCAAGTTAGCAGCAGCAAAAGCGGGTGGCTTAACAACGGCCTTAATTAAATTGTTTATCAAACAATACAAAATTGATATGAGTGAGGCTAAATACCCAGATCCAGCTCATTACAAAACTTTTAATGAGTTTTTCACTCGCCCATTAAAAGAAGGTATTCGTCCACTTGCTGAAGAAAGCGACATTATTGCTCACCCAGTTGATGGTGCAATTAGCCAATTAGGCGATGTAGTCGACGGTCAAATCATCCAAGCAAAAGGCCATGACTACAGCTTACAAGCACTCCTTGGTGGCAAAGAAGAAGACACTGCACCGTTTTTAGGCGGTAAGTTTGCAACGATTTATTTAGCGCCTAAAGATTATCACCGTATTCACATGCCTGTTGATGGCACGCTGAGCAAAATGATCTACGTACCGGGTGATTTATTTTCGGTAAACCCGTTAACAGCGCAAAATGTACCTAACCTATTTGCTCGTAACGAGCGTGTTGTAGCTATCTTTGAAACTGAAATTGGCCCGCTAGCCATGGTGCTTGTAGGTGCGACAATTGTTGCTAGCATCGAGACTATTTGGGCAGGCACAGTAACGCCACCAGCAGGTAAAGATGTATTTAGTTGGAATTACCCAACCACAGGTGACAACGCGATTACTCTGAAGAAAGGTGAAGAAATGGGTCGCTTTAAGTTAGGCTCTACCGTTATTTTAGCCTGGGGTGCAAATCAAGCTGAGTTCTTATCAGATCAACACCCAGAAACAGTGACGCGCATGGGCACACCATTTGCGAAAATTAACGACTAATAAGTTCAATTAAGCAAACCACTTGAGCAAAAGTGGTTTGCTTAAAATTCACTATAAATCGCGCCTACACCCCACGATTACACTCTGAGCACTCACTATCTTTTTGAATATTAAATCGCTGCTGCTGTAGTGTTAGCCCGTCAAATTGAATAAACTCGCTGCCCGTTTTATGGCCAAGCAATATATTGATAGCCAATAAACTTTGCATGCTCCCCATAACACCCAGTAACGGGCTCAATACCCCAGCATTGCCACAATTAAGTGCTGTTTGCTCCTCCGTTTGCGGGAATATACAACCATAGCAAGGGCTCTGTTCATCACGAAAATCAAAACTCATAACCTGCCCCTGCGTTGCAATAGCTGCAGCTGATACAAGTGGGATAGATTTAGCTAAACAATAGCGATTAACCAAATAGCGGGTAGCAAAGTTATCACTGCAATCGAGGATGATGTCAGCACCTTCAAGTAGCTCAGCACAGTTACTTTCATCAAGCTTTTGGCATAGAGGTTTAACCGTTATTTGATTATTTAAACTACTTAACACCTTAGCAGCCGCCTGTGTTTTTGCCTGCCCCATGTGGTTTACTTTATAGAGTATTTGTCGCTGTAGATTTGAAAGCTCAACTTTATCGTCGTCAATCAAAGTGAGCGTTCCGACTCCTGCAGCCGCTAAATAAAACAGTGCTGGTGAGCCAAGCCCACCCGCCCCGACAACCACAATATGTGCAGACTTTAACTTTTGCTGCCCCGCATGCCCTACCTCTTTTAACAGTAAATGGCGGCTATAACGAATTTGCTCTTTGTCGCTTAACGCGCTCATATTAAGACTGACCTTCGACCAGCTTTTTTAACTTGGCAATAGCTGCTTGATAGTCTTCGGCTTCTGTGATCGCACGTACAACAGCAACACTGCCAACACCTGTGCTCGCAACTTGCTCAGCACGAGATAAGTCAATTCCACCAATCGCGACCGTTGGATAATCGGCCATCAACGGCACAAATTTTTCGAGCTTTTCTAAGCCCTGAATTTGCCCAGTCATGTCTTTAGTGGTGGTTGGATAAATAGCACCAAACGCCATATAACTTGGTCTGTAATTATGTGCACGCAGCATCTCATAAAAGCCATGAGTCGATACACCTAAGCGTAACCCCGCCTCTTTTATGGCAATTAAATTAGCGGTTTGTAAGTCTTCTTGTCCTAAATGCACACCATAAGCACCGTGCTTAATCGCCAACTGCCAATAATCATTGATATACACCTGCGCATCGTACTTCTGCCCCAGCATAACCGCACTTGCAATCGACTCATCAAGTGCTGCATCGTCTGCATTTTTCATTCTTAATTGAACTGTTTTAACCCCTTCGGCTAAACACTTCTCTAACCAATCAACCGTATCTACAACGGCATACAGCCCAAGCTGTTTAGAGTCGCACTCGGCAAAGCCTGCTGCCATGGTAAAATCAACCGGGCAATCAAAGTCGAGCTCATCACCGAGCCAACTTCCCGCCTCGATGACTTGTGGGTAATCTGCTAGATTTGTTGGAAAGCAAGTGTGTGCAACAGGTCCAATCCCTTCACCATATCGAATGGCTGCTTTTAAACCTTGGTTTATATAGGCTTTCGCTAAAATAAAGGCATCTTTGAGTGGATACTGTTTGGCTAAACACGCAGCAATCACAGAGGCCATACTGCATCCAGTACCATGACAATGCGGAGTTTGAATTTTTTCGTTACCAAGCCAATATTCCTGCTCACCTTGCACGCAGTAATCAATGCAATAGCCACTTGGGTAATCCCAATGACCTCCTTTGATGATCACCGCTTTTGCACCATAGCCTGTTAACTTCTCGGCGGCTTCTTTCACTGCGCTTGGGCCAATCAGGTAAACACCGGTTAATAGCTGTGTTTCGTGGGTGTTCGGTGTTACAACATCGACTAATGGCAATAAACACTCTTTGATAGCACTAACAGTATCTTCTTCTGTTAATAAATCACCACTGGAGGCAATGGCAACCGGATCATAAACAACCAAAGGCGGCTCTGCCCAAGTTGCTTTGTAATGTTTTAAATGCTCACTAATAAGCTGTATTTGCTGCACATTGGCAAGCATGCCAATTTTAATCACGCTGGCAGGCATATCACTGGCTAAGGCTAATAGTTGCGACTCAATCACTTCTGTTGATATCGGGTTCAGCGCTTCTACACCTAAACTATTTTGTGCCGTTAAAGCAGTAATAACCGTACAGCCATGTACATTAAAACTTTGCATTGCCTTGATGTCGGCTTGAATTCCTGCACCGCCGCCCGAATCTGAGCCAGCTATGGTCCATACAACCTGATTCATGTTATTCCTCACATTTTATTCTTGATGCCAAAATGGCATTCCGAGCGTCGGCGTTGACGGGCTTGCGACGTCTTTTTCTGGCATCGCTTTAGCCACATAGCTATATCGCCCCGCCTCTACAGCACTCTTAAACGCTTTACTCATCGTCACTGGGCAACCTGCACCCGCAATTGCCGAATTTAATAATACGGCATCATACCCTAATTCAAGCGCTTGGCAGGCATGAGATGGTAAACCTAAGCCCGCATCAACAATTAACGTATGGTTTGGCAAGCGCTCACGGATCATTTTTAAGTTGTAAGGATTCAGCAAGCCTTTACCCGTGCCAATCGGTGCGCCCCAAGGCATTAGTACTTCGCAGCCTAAATCAGCGAGGTGCTGACACAGCACTAAATCATCTGTGCAATAAGGTAAAACTTTAAAGCCATCGGCCAATAAAATTTTAGTGGCTTCGAGCAGTGCGAATGGATCTGGCTGTAAATTATATTCATCACCAATCAACTCTAACTTGATCCAATCAGTGGCAAACACTTCGCGACACATTTGTGCCAACGTCACCGCTTCTTTCACGCTATGACAACCCGCCGTATTTGGCAGCACCTTTAGCCCGGTGTTTTTTATCAATTGCCAAAAATCATCACCCGCAGCAGCGCTTTGCTGACGTCTCAATGAAACAGTGACAATTTCAGCCTGTGAGGCCACTATCGACTGAGTCATAACACTTGGCGAAGGGTACAGTGCTGAGCCAATCAGTAAACGACTCGTAAACTGCTCACCATAAACCGAAAAACTATCCATCTTAGCCTCCTTGAATTGGCGACAATAGCTCAATGCTGTCGCCTTCGTTGAGGGGTTTAGCATCGCATTGGCTGCGAGGTACAAAGTCACCATTAACGGCAACGGCAAATGGAGGTCTTGCACCAAACTGGCTCAACGCCTGAGTAAGCGATATATTTTCGTTCACTGTAACTGACTGACCATTAATTAAAATATTCATTTTTATCCTTAAGCAATTAAGCTCACTGCATCATCAACCACCTGAGGCGCAAGTAGATAGCCATGACGATACAAGCCATTAATACTGATCACTCGACCTTGTTTTGTGACTTTCGGGCGGTTGTCTGCAAACGCTGGACGAAGCCCCGATTGCAAGCTCTCGATACGCCCTTCAGCAAAGCCGCTATGCACCGTATAAGCAGCAGACAATAACTCCAGCGCCGAGCGCACGGTGACTTTACCGCGGTCTTGCGATTCGATTTCAGTCGCACCAATCACAAATTGATGGTTTGGCTTAGGAGCAATATAAATTGGATAACGCGGATGCATCAGTCGTATCGGTCTGGTTAGGTTCACCTCTGGTGCATATAAACGCGCCACCTCCCCTCTTACTCCACGCAGTAAGGGTTCAGCCTGTTTTGCACCTAAGCCGCGGCAATCAAATACATAATCAAAGCTTTGGCCATTCACTTGATGAGCGTTCAATTCAACTTTACAGCCAAAGTTAAATTGCACTCCTTGCAAGGTAAGCTTTTTAAAACTAGCGCTATAAAATGCTTGGTTATCGAGTTGCCCTTCACAAGGTAAATACACACCTTGGTGGAACCGCCCAGCAAGTTCTGGCTCAAGGTTTGCGATTTGAGTGCCCACCAATGTCTGTGCCTGGTAGCTTTCAAGCGGTTTCAAGCGGCTCACAAAACTTTGCAAATCGCCCTTATCTTGCTGATGAGCAACCACTAAGCTGCCTGTTTGTTGAAAATACACAGCGTCATCGAGCTCACTTAGAATTTGCTGCCAACGCGTGATGCTATTAAGCCCTTGTAGGGCTAAATCCTGTTCACACAGGACTGATTCTGCAAGGGGGGCTAACATCGCTGCAGCAACGCTGCCGGCACTGTTGCTAGCATGTTCATCATCTTGCTCAAACACACTTAACTGATGCTCTTTAGCAAGTGCCAATGCAGTTAAACGGCCAGTTAAACCAAAACCCAGTATCGCTATCTTTAAAGACATAAACTTTCTAGGCGCTAGGCTCTAGGCCCTAGGTATAAACCCAGAGCCCATCGCTGATGCCTAGCTCCATCAATTAAACTGCTTTGTGGTAAATCTCAGAGCCTGTTTTTTTGAACTCGTCTGATTTCGCTTTCATTTCGGCTTCAACATCAACCATTTTGATTTCGATAGCATCGCCTACGTTATTTGGATCGATACCTCTTGCTTCAAGATCTTTGGCGTAATCACGTACTTCTTGAGTGATCTTCATCGAGCAGAACTTAGGGCCACACATAGAGCAGAAATGTGCAATCTTGCCAGATTCTTGTGGCAGTGTTTCGTCGTGATATTCGCGGGCGCGTTCTGGGTCTAAACCTAGGTTAAATTGGTCGTGCCAACGGAACTCAAAGCGTGCTTTTGATAATGCGTTGTCACGCTCTTGCGCACCTGGGTGGCCTTTTGCTAAATCGGCAGCATGGGCAGCAATTTTGTAAGTGATTAAACCTTCTTTAACGTCTTCTTTGTTTGGTAAGCCTAAATGCTCTTTAGGGGTTACATAACAAAGCATAGCGCAGCCGTACCAAGCAATTTGCGCAGCGCCAATACCTGATGTGAAATGATCGTACCCCGGTGCAATATCCGTGGTTAATGGACCAAGCGTGTAAAACGGTGCTTCTTCACAGTGTTTAAGCTGCTCTTCCATGTTCTCTTTGATCATATGCATTGGCACATGGCCAGGGCCTTCAATGAACACTTGCACATCATGTTTCCAAGCAAGTTTTGTCAGCTCACCTAAAGTACGTAATTCGCTGAACTGGGCTTCGTCATTAGCGTCAGCAATAGAGCCCGGACGCAAGCCATCACCTAATGAGAAACACACATCATACTGTTTTAAAATTTCACAGATTTCTTCAAAGTGCGTGTATAAGAAGTTTTCTTTATGGTGCGCTAAACACCATTTCGCCATGATAGAGCCACCACGCGAAACAATACCGGTAACACGCTTTGCCGTCATCGGCACGTAACGCAGTAATACCCCAGCGTGAATAGTAAAGTAATCAACACCTTGCTCTGCTTGTTCAATCAAGGTATCGCGGAAAATCTCCCACGTTAGGTCTTCAGCCACACCATTAACTTTTTCAAGCGCTTGGTAAATTGGTACGGTACCAATTGGCACTGGCGAATTACGTACCACCCATTCACGGGTTTCGTGAATATAGCGACCCGTTGATAAGTCCATTACCGTGTCGGCGCCCCAACGAGTCGACCACACCATTTTTTCGACTTCTTCTTCGATTGATGATGTGACCGACGAATTACCAATATTCGCGTTCACCTTAACTAAGAAGTTTCGGCCGATGATCATCGGCTCAGTTTCTGGATGGTTGATGTTGTTAGGAAGCACGGCGCGGCCACGGGCAATTTCATCACGCACAAATTCAGGGGTAATAAAATCAGGAATACTAGCGCCAAACGATTCGCCTTTGTGCTGGGCCGCAAGTAACTCTTCACGAACTTTAGCGCGTCCCATGTTTTCACGGATCGCCACATATTCCATTTCAGGCGTCACAATGCCTTGTCGCGCATAATGCATTTGCGTGACGTTTTTACCTGCTTTTGCACGGCGGATTTTTGGTAAGTGCTCAAAGCGGATATGATCTAATCCTTCATCCGCCATACGCTGTTGAGAAAATTGTGAAGTCACCGAGTCTAAAATTTCAGTATCGCCGCGGCTTTCAATCCACTTTTCACGGTATTTCTCAAGACCCTTGCGCACATCGAGTTTAAAATCCGGATCAGTGTATGGGCCTGATGTATCGTAAACACGAATTGGCGCGTTAGGCTCAAATACGGGATTCTCTTCAGTACCACCAATGAAGGTATCGCTGAGGGTGATTTCACGCATCCCTACTCGTACATTGTCTTGTGTACCTTCTACATAAACTTTATGAGAATTAGGAAACGGTTGCCCCGTTAAGTTATAAATATAATCTGATGCAGCCGCACGAACTTCGCGGCGAGATGGTTTAGTTGTTGTGTTTGACATGACTTACCTCATTGCTTTAAGGGTTGTCTTGTCAGATATTGCAAATGCAATAGAGAGTGGCAAACGCCATTGGATCGTCAATAAGCTAAGTGCTTACTAGTGCAGCCTGTACCGCTTATGCCCCAAAAATTTGGCGCACAAGCGCCCAGTGAGGCAGCTTGTTCCCTACGCAGGTGTTAGCCTGATCAGGTTCACGGATCCCGCTTTCGCGATCTCAGCCTTATTAAAGGCACTCCGACAAGTATAAATTCGTTTCTTTTAAAACGCCCTGAGTGTACGTCAGTTAAAAATTTGCTGCAAGCTCAGCTACTTTAGTTTTTTGCAATGAAGGTAAAGTGGTGCTGACCTTGCAAGGTCAGTTGCTCAGCAGTTAAAGTAATGGCCGCACCTTCTTTTAGCGTTGACAGTAATTGCTGCTCAAGCGCATCAACTTGCTCACCACAAGATTTACGCGTCATACCTAACTTATTTACTGTTAGCGTATCTTCGCTGAGCGCACCTTCACCAAAAAATTTATTACAGCCAGCAAAGCCGTTAACCTGCATCGCTTCGATAAAACGCAGCGAGGCTGTTTGGGATACAGGAATGGCTAAACCATTCACTTTTGATAATTGCCACTGTGTATATTTTAATTGCTCACTAGTGACTGTCCCTGTCGATGAGCAGCCCATGCAAAATAATACTAAAAGGAGGGGCAAGGCTACTAACTTCATATTTTTTTACGATTCAAATTTCAATGTAGTAATAATAACAACATTTAACGCAATTGATCGTTAAAAAAACATGTTTTATCTGTAAAAAATTGTTCTAAGTTAGCTTTTTAAATAACAACGCAGACTATTTGAATAAGTTATCGACTTCTTCTGGTAAAAAAGGACGACCTTTTTCATTTACCGACGTGCCAATCACCAAAGCTTGCAGCATCACTTTATCGTCATGTTTACGATACACCGTTTGCCTAAAAGCAAACTTTAAACGGCTGATACGCTCAGGCTCAACTGCAACGTAAAACTCATCGCCCGGCACTAGTGATGCCTTGTAATCCATTTCGCTTCGCAGCACGACCAGGTTTACTTTTTCTCTTGCTAGCTTTGCAAAGTCGATACCTTGAGCATGTAAAAACTCATGGCGAGCATGCTCTAGGTAATTAAAATAAACACTGTTATTAACAATGCCTTGTAAATCACACTCATAATCACGCACTTTAAAGTCTACTTTAAAGGTCATAGTCGTATTCCTAATCAATTTACGTATAATTGCCTGCGTTTATACCATAAAAATTGATTTTATAGCCATTTGGCTAGCTAGGTTGCTAGAATAGCAGTCCCGAAAATGGAGTTAAGAATCCGCATGAAACGACGTTTATCATTATTATCTGCTGCCATCCTGCCTTTATTCGCAGCATCTTCGATTGCTTACGCTGAAGACGGCGAGCTGGAAACGATTGAAGTTACCGGTGATTTCAAAAGAGAAAGCATTCAAACCCTTAGTGCCAGCGCAAGCTTGTTTTCAGATCATGAAATCAATCAACGTGGTGCAAAGTTTTTAGATGAGATGCTTGCTAGTGCAGCGAATGTAAACTTTACCTCTGGTGCATCTCGTGGTCGTTTCGTGCAAATTCGTGGTGTTGGTTTACGCTCACAGTTTGTTGACCCTATTAATCCTTCGGTTGGCTTAGTGATCGACGGTATTAACTACTCTGGTTTAGGCGGCAGTTCACTGTTATTTGATATCGACCAAGTTGAAATTTATCGCGGCCCACAAGGGACTCGCTTTGGTGCTGATGCCTTAGCTGGCATGATTCAAATGGAATCTGCAACACCCACTCTTGACCCAAGTGTGAAAATACAATTAGGTGCTGGCAACTACAACAGCTATGAAGCAGGTATAGCCGCAGGTACGGGTATTACTGACGACACAGCAGTACGCGCCAGCATTTATCAACGTGAATCGGATGGCTATGTTGAAAACCGTTATTTAGGTGAAGATACCCAACAACAAGATGAGCTTGTTTCTCGCTTTAAGTTACACAGCCAATTGACCGATCATCTGCGTACTGAACTGAATGTACATTACATCGATATAAATAACGGCTATGACGCATTCACACTAGATAACAGCCGCTACAGTGTTGCTGATGAACCAGGTCAAGACAACCAAGAAAGCATTGCGGTTGGCCTAGCAAATATTTATACCGGTTTTGACTTATTTGATGTCAGCCTAAACCTTTCTGGTATCGACAGCGAGCTGTTATACAGCTACGACGAGGACTGGGTGTGTAATGATG
The DNA here is from genome assembly GCF_002964625.1 of Pseudoalteromonas sp. T1lg21. Lineage (NCBI taxonomy): Bacteria > Pseudomonadati > Pseudomonadota > Gammaproteobacteria > Alteromonadales > Pseudoalteromonadaceae > Pseudoalteromonas > Pseudoalteromonas sp. T1lg21. Next base: position 55,889 of record NZ_PQBX01000001.1, on the reverse strand, counting down.
AAGCCCAACCTGAATTATGTGCCGCTGGCTTACATGATTGGGGCTATAGCTCAACAGATGCTTACTTTCGCGATCGTCAAGATCAGGCTGCAGAGCTGCAATTTAGCGGTAAATCAGGTGAGTGGGTCGCTGGCATTTACTATCAAGGCCGCGAAGTTGATTTAGAGCGCCAATACACTTGGCTTGCACAGCCATTTACCTCAAATTATGAAACCAGCAATATTGCAGCGTATGGCCAACTAGCAACAGCTATTGGTCCAAAAACAACCTTAATAACGGGTTTGCGTGTTGAGCAGTATCAAGGCGACTACATCGACAATAACGGTTTTATTGAAGAAACGGATGATGTCATGGTGGGCGGTAAGCTTGCACTTGAATACCAAGTGATTGATCGCACTATGATCTACACCAGCATTACTCGTGGCTATAAGGCTGGCGGTATTAACTCTGAAGCTTTAGCAAAAGCTAAAGATGAGGGCTTAAATCTAGATGCTGATTTCTTCGCTAATCACACATCATTTGCCCCTGAATACCTTTGGAGCGGTGAGTTTGGTGTAAAAGGCAGCTCTTTGGATGATAAGTTTGTGTTACGTCTTGCCGCTTTCTACATGTACCGCGAAGATATGCAGCTAAAATCGTGGCAAGTTGAAGGCCAAAAATTCACAGGCTATATCGATAACGCCAGCTCTGGCGAAAACTATGGTTTAGAAATTGAAGGCAGCTTCCAAGCTACTGACAATTTGCTACTAACAGGTAGTGCAGGTTACCTAAATACAGAAATCAATGACTTTGTTGCGCAATCAGGCCTAGATCAAGATGGTCGAGATCAAGCACAAGCACCTAAATACCAATACGCATTCACTGCGCGTTATAACTTTACGCCAGCACTTTACGCATCAATTGGTATAGAAGGCAAAGACGATTACTACTTCTCTGATAGCCATAACTCAAAAGCACCTAGCAGCAACTTAGTGAATGCTTCGTTTGGTTATGAAAGTGATAATTGGAGCATTAATGCATGGGCACGTAACTTATTTGACGAAGACGTACCAACTCGTGGTTTTGAGTTTGGTAACGACCCATTAGACGGTTACACCACTCATACGTACACACAACTTGGCGAACCTATGGTTGCCGGTGTGACATTTATTTACGAGCTATAAGCAATTGAGTGCTAGGTTTTCACCTAGCACTCAAACACCTAGAGCCTAGAGGCAAATCAGTTAAGCCCTTTCAACATCAAAGGCAAGTACGTCTTTAATCTTTTGCTTATTCGTTGCCAGCATAATGAGTCGATCAATACCCAGTGCGACACCCGCACATTGTGGTAAACCATGTTCTAGTGCAGCTATTAAGCGCTCATCCATTGGCACTTGCTTTAATCCATTCGCTTCACGATATTGATTATCTTCACTAAAACGAGCTACTTGCTCTTTACCATTGGTCAGTTCATTAAAGCCGTTTGCCAGTTCCATATTTTTAAAATATAACTCAAAGCGTCCTGCTACTCGCTCATCATGTTGGCAAATTTGGGCAAGAGCGGCTTGCGATGCAGGAAAATGATAAACAAAACAAGGCTTTTCTTGGCCAATCGTTGGTTCAACCTTCATACAAAATAATAGCTGCAACAAGGTATCGCGGTGCGTTTCATTCGCGGCAATATCGGCAAAGCCCTGCTCCGCTGCTAGCTGTTGTAATGTGCTGATATCAGCAGTTAAAGGATCAACACCTAAAGCGTTAATGAAGGCTTGCTGATAAGTTAGTCGCTCTGCGCTATCTACGCCAAGCACTAATTGCATAAGCTCATCCATTTCATCCATAAGCGCAAACTCATCAAAACCTGGGCGGTACCACTCAAGCATTGTAAATTCAGGATTATGATGACTACCCGCTTCTTCATTACGAAAGGCTTTGCACAGCTGGAAAATAGCCCCAGAGCCCGCAGCAAGTAAACGCTTCATGGCAAACTCAGGTGACGTTTGCAAATACAGTGGCAAGCCACCAGCATGACCTGGGCCAACAAACTCGGTACTAAAAGTCGCTAAATGCACATCGGTTACACTGGCAGCACTAAGACTCGGCGTTTCAACCTCCATTACATCCCGTGCATAAAAGAACTCGCGAATACGACGAATGATGGCGGCACGCTCTCGTAAAGTTTCAATATCGGCGCTTGGTTGCCAAAGGACATTAGACATAAAGTGTTTCCCAAAAAAAATCCCAGCAGAAGCTGGGATTTTATAATAATTTCATACCAACTCGCTTAATTAAGTGGTCTATTTTGAGGCAATAAAACCTTGTTGATAGCAAGGCAAAAATTTCGTTATTTAGTTGTTCTAAATCAGAAGTTTTTAACGCAGCTAGCGACAGGTTTAATCCCTCAAAATGATTAAGTATTATTGCGAATTGGTATTATTTAGCCTATTACTTAACGCGGCTCACGTATTCACCGCTACGTGTATCAACTTTGATCACTTCGCCGATTTGTACGAACAGAGGAACACGAACAACAGCACCAGTGCTTAATGTTGCTGGTTTACCACCCGTACCCGCTGTATCACCTTTTAGACCTGGATCTGTTTCAGTGATTTCTAGTTCAACGAAGTTTGGTGGAGTAACTGCGATTGGGTTACCGTTCCAAAGTGTGATTGTACATACGTCATTTTCAACTAACCATTTTGCATTGTCGCCAAGTGCTTTTTCGTCAGCAGCGATTTGCTCAAATGTTTCGTTGTTCATGAAATGCCAGAACTCACCGTCAGTGTAAAGATACGCTAAATCTGTATCCATTACGTCTGCACCTTCAACGCTATCGCCTGATTTAAACGTTTTCTCAAGAACTTTGCCTGAAATTAGTTTACGAATACGAACACGGTTAAACGCTTGGCCTTTACCAGGTTTTACCATTTCATTTTCTAAGATGCTGCAAGGTTCGCCGTCTAACATAATTTTTAGGCCGCCCTTGAACTCATTGGTGCTATAATTCGCCATCGTTTCCTCTGTCTAAATAATTTCGAGTAATCTACGTGTCAATGATACAAAGAAATGAAGTAAATTTGCATAAAAACTGGCAAAAAGAATTGGCAAATGTTGTCACTTGTCCTGAACGCTTGCTAGAAATGCTAGGATTATCAAGCAAAGTAGACGAAAAAGACCTAAAAGCACGCAGTCTTTTTCCTGTCCGCGTGCCACTGCCTTTTATCAAAAAAATGCGTTATGGCGACATAAACGACCCTCTTTTGCTGCAAGTGATGCCAAGACACCAAGAGTTTTTAGCAAAAACAGGTTACGACAAAGATCCTCTAAAAGAGCAAGATAACAACCAACCTGGTTTGTTACACAAGTATCGCTCTCGGGTTTTAGTGATGTTTAAAACCGGCTGTGCTGTAAATTGCCGTTATTGTTTTAGACGCCATTTTCCTTATCAAGAAAACCAATTAAACAAACGCAGCTTGATTGACGCACTGGCTTACATAAAAGCAGACAGCAACATCAACGAAGTCATTTTAAGTGGTGGCGATCCATTGATGGCCAAAGACGATGCTGTTAGTTGGTTTATGGATGAGTTAGAGCAACTTCCGCAAATTAAACGCATGCGTATTCACAGCCGCTTACCTGTGGTGATCCCTGCAAGAATTACCGATGAGCTATGTACACGCTTTGCTGCATCACCGTTAAAAGTGGTGTTTATAAACCATATCAATCACGCTAACGAAATTGATGATGACTTTAAAATGGCCATGCAAAAGTTAAAAGCTGCAGGGGTTACGTTATTAAATCAGGCGGTGTTACTAAAAGATGTGAATGATTCTGTCGAGTCGCAAGTTGCACTTAGTGAGGCTCTGTTTGAGGCAGATATACTTCCTTACTACTTACATCTACTCGATAAAGTTGAGGGTGCTAGCCATTTTGACATAGCTGAGAGTCAGGCACGGGAAATCGTAACGGCTATGCTGGCAGCATTGCCGGGGTTCTTAGTTCCTAAGCTGGTGCGCGAGATCGGCGGCGAAAAAAGTAAAACGCCTATCGATCTAAGGGCGTGTTGACCTTTGTTGATTGAAATTTGTTCACTCTAGGGGCGATTTAATCGCGGCGCGAGATTTGTAACCTAGTGGGCTAAGTAAAAACCGAGCAACAAAGAGTTAATCGCCCCTAGGAAGAACCCGAAGGGCAGCGCGTGTTTGGCATTGATGCTGCGTTATCGCCTATTTATGTGGAACAACCACACTACATAGGCTCTGCCTTGCCTAAATACCAAACACACTGCTGCAAAATTAATCATAAAGGGTCAACACGCCCTATCTAGTTTAACAACTAAACGTATACGTTTACGTTGTTACCTAGTGTCGCAGTTACCGACTTAGCAGGTGTTTGTGCAGCACTGGTATTCATTGCTGCGCCTTCGATAAGTGCAAGTGCCGCAGCACCATCAGCCTTTTGCTGTTTTTTAGCAAGCGATGCGCTGTAAACTTCTGCGCTTTCGCCACCGCCACTCATCGCTGGTAAGCTTGATCCTGATATATTCATAGTTCATTACCTGACTTTTTATGACAATCCACGTACTATATCGGCATTGCAGTCTAAAGCTTTAGGAAAAAAATGGATTCAATTATTGAACAACTCAATGCTAACCTAAAAATCGTTTATCGTCAGGCACTTGATGCTGATAAAAAATTAGATGATTTACAGCAGCAAGGCCATGGCAAATTCACAGCCTTATTTGCAAAAGATGCTGGCTTTGATTTTGAAGCAAAACGCTTTAAACCTTACGTTCTTGATGTTGCTGCTGATGTAGAAAGCTTAAGCAACGACGGTATGGACGAAGAAAAACTGAAAAAAACCGTTATTAAACTGCAGCAGTTACTACAACTGTTAGCGACGTTTAAGTAAACTAACGGGAAAGTGAAAGTGGCTCTTTAGTCATAAGTTTAGCAATGAGTATATTCATCGTTAAAACTCATATAGTTAATTTGGCAGCGCTTTTATATATTGTTAATTACGCAAACAAAAGCAAAAACACTCGATATAAAGTTGCTGCCATAGAAGCGTATTTATTCAGCTGAGTCAATTGACGGAAGCAGTTTATCCTCAAACCACTCGGCTATCAGCTTATTATCGTAATAGTATGAATCTTTGTAACGCATTACGATACCATCTAGATAGCTCATATCTTTAAGTTTCAAATTGCTATCTTGGCTAACAATTTTTCCATCATTACTCTTAACTGTGTAATTTAAGGTAATTTTAGGTGAGTATGTCGATGTCATTACGCGAGGTTCGGTACTATTGCCATTACCATTACCTAAAAGTACTTCACCAGCTAAATCTAAATCTGTTACCTCAACAGAAAAAACATAACCATCAGGTAATTTACTTGCTAATTTTCTAAACGTTTTTTCGTGGTTACGCTTAACGCTGTTGTAGTAATTTTCTTTTTTCCAGTTACTCCCTGGACGCACATCACTGTATTCATCAAAATTATGCCATTTTACTTCAGCTTCTCCAGAATAGGCAAAAGCAGGTAAAAGTAAACCAGTTACAAGTAACACTTTATTGATTTTAATCATTCCATTTCTCCATTAGATATCAAACTATTACATAATCAATATTTATAAAATGTAACGTTTGATCACTAAATAAAAATCATGTAATAGAATAACAATATGGTATAAAATGTAACCAGTTTCAAGACTAAGAGTTCCTTTTGTCTTAGGTATTGAACGTTAAACGAATAAACTAAAAGAAAACTTATATACTAGGATTCCAAATCAGAGAAAATTTATATGTTGTAGCAGCTAAATATGTGTTTAGTTGTACTATTTACTTACGACTACAGCCACATAGTTACTAAGTTTATTCATCAAGGTTTAACGACGGCAATAACTCATCTTCAAACCAATCAGTGATTAAACGCTTGTCGTAGTAATAGGCTTCATCTCGACCCATTTTCATACGATCCATGAAGCCCATGTCTTTAAGCTTTACATCATTAGCTTCGCTTATCACTTTACCTTCTTTATCGGTAATCGAATAATTTAGGTCGATACGCGGGAAATAAATTGGTTTGATGATGCGCAATTCATTCATCGTACCAAAACGCACATCACCCGCTAGGTCGAGCTCAGTCACTTCAACGTTAAAGGTGTAGCCTTCAGGTAACTTTTCAGCAAGCTTGTTAAAGTGTTTTTCAAAATTCTTCGCCACATTTTTATGAAATGAACCTTTCGGTGAGTTGTTACCTGGTTCAACATCGCGGTAATCGTTAAAGTCATGCCATTTAACTTTTGCCTCTCCTGCGTGAGCAAAAGCAGGTAGTGCAATGATCATTGCTAAGGCAATTTTTTTTACTGTATTCATCTGTTTCTCCACTTAACAGGTATAGCTAATGATTAAATTTTAGCTGCTGACAATTAACTATAGCTTAATATCTAAACACTTAGGTGTAACCAATATGGTGCAAAATGTAATCAAAAACAAGCGATTCATATTTTTGCTTTATCGCTATAAGTCACAATTTATTCATGTAATTTAGGCCGAAATGTGATGAAATAAGGCTAATTCAACCAGGTATAGTTCATGGATATTATATGACCATTTTAGTCACCGGCGGAGCCGGATACATCGGTTCTCACACCGTATTAGAGTTATTACAACAAGGTACTGACGTTGTTGTACTCGATAACTTAAGCAATTCATCAAATGAGTCATTGGCTCGCGTAAAACAAATCACGGGTAAAGACGTCACATTTTATCAGGGTGATATTTTAGATAGAGCCTGCTTAGACAAAATCTTCAGTGAACACACAATTGATAGTGTTATTCACTTCGCAGGTTTAAAAGCGGTTGGTGAATCGGTTGTAAAACCTATCGAGTATTATCAAAACAACGTACAAGGTACATTGACTCTGGTTGATGCTATGCGTGATGCTGGCGTGTTTAAGTTAGTATTTAGCTCGTCAGCAACCGTATACGGTGACCCTGCAAGCCTGCCAATTCGCGAAGATTTCCCAGTTGGCGGTACAACTAACCCGTATGGCACATCAAAGCTTATGGTTGAAATGATGCTGCAAGATATCGCAAAATCAGATGAACGCTTTGCCTTTGTTATCTTACGTTACTTTAACCCTGTCGGCGCTCATGAATCTGGCCTTATCGGTGAAGACCCTAACGGTATTCCTAACAACTTATTACCTTATATTTCGCAAGTCGCTGTGGGTAAGCTAGAAAAGCTAGGTGTATTTGGGGATGACTACGATACTGTAGATGGTACAGGTGTTCGTGACTATATCCATGTCGTCGATTTAGCATTAGGTCACTTAAAAGCACTGAACCGAATTGCAAGTGATACAGGTGCGCACGTATTTAACCTTGGCACAGGTAATGGTTACTCAGTACTACAAATGGTTACCGCTTTTGAGAAAGCCAGCGGTCAAGCTGTACCATACCAAATTTCGCCGCGTCGAGCGGGCGATATTGCAGCCTGCTACGCAGCTCCAGAAAAAGCGTTGAACGAGCTTGGCTGGCAAGCAGAGCGTGGTATCGATGAGATGATGCAAGATACATGGCGCTGGCAAAGCAATAACCCGAACGGTTACAAATAGTCAAAATCATTTTAAGGCCGATGTTCACACATCGGCTTTTTAATTTAATGAAGCTTTCTTAAGCTGCGCAATACCCCAGAAAAGTATCCCTGCCCCCGTGCACGATAAGAAAAAGAACAACCCTAAGCCGACAGGCGATCCCCAAAACAAAATACTGTATAAAACTTCCATCTCTATATCCTTTATTATTATTTGAATAGTAAGTTATATAAGTTTTAGGAACAGCTCGTCAAGTTATACCAATCCGCTTAATTAAGTAGTCTATTTTGAGACAATAAAACCTCATTGATAACAAGACAAAAACTTCGTTATTTAGTTGTGCTCGGCAATTGCTCCTGCATTGCTCTACCTTCTGCATCCATGCAGTCGTAAATGAGAAATTTTTAACGCAGTTAGCGACAGGTTTAATCCCTCAAAATGATTAAGTATTATTGCGGGTTGGTATTATAGCGATTCCTTTTATAAAAGCGCTTAGCCAAGGTATGGCGGATTAATATTTCATGCCAGTAAAAATTAAGCCTGCACTAAATGCAGGCTTAATTATAAATCACTAACCACCTGGGCCACCTCGACCACCGCCACCACCTGGGCCAGTTTGCCCTCCTAACTGAGTAACAACATCAGTAAGAGTAAATGACTCTGACAAACTAGCTCCGTCTAATGAGAACTCTCCTGAAGTATACAAACCATTAAAGCTTTCACCGTCACTCACACTGCCGCCAACATAAATATCGTAGCTTTCAGACAAGCTCAATTTGGCACTTGAATAGAGTATGGTCGCAACTTGTTTAGGCACTAAAAAAGTAAGCGCTTCGTCTTGTGATTCTGAGTGAATATGTAAAATACTGTCTTTGGCAACCCCATCGAGCACGATGCTATTTTGTGTGCTTTCGGTTGAGCTTGGTAAACTTGTGGTTCCACCGAGCCCAAGAATTGTGCCCCCTGTGAACTTAATCGTGTTGCTATCTGCATCGATCCCTGCTTCTGGTGCACTGCTACCAATCGCTATCAGAACACCGCCGGTGATAGTAATTTCGCCATTTGAGTCAACCGAGTCATTTGAACTGCTATACGCGTAGATCTGACCGCCATTAATATAAATCATATCGCCTGCATTTATAGCATCGTCATACGCGTTGATCTCAAATTGCCCATCGTTAATGGTTATTTCACTTTTCGCTTCAATTCCTTCTCCTTCTGAGGTTGTTATCGTAAAAGTGCCGCCATTAATCGTTACATTAGGAGTGATTGACTCATCCGGCTCGTCTTCTTCGCTAATATCATAAGATGCAGCAATACCATCATCTAGCACGTCAATATTAAAGACTCCATCATTGATAATAATGTAGCCCTCAGATGCATCAATACCGTCGCTTTGTGCTGCAAGCGTAAAACTACCGCCATCAGCAATAAAATAATCATTGGTATGAATGGCATCTTTTACTGCGTCAGTCACAATAATAGTGCCATCACGTACACGGATATAATCATCACTGACAATCCCGTGCTTGTAATTAGCCGTCACGGTTAACTCACCTGAGCCACTAAAAATGAGTTGCCCTTCACTAAAAAAGGTCGCTTTAGCGTCTTCATCGTCAGGAATATCGGAATACGTTGTACCGTCGATAAGAGAGCTCTCACCTTCTAAAATGACGAACACCGTTTTTTTAGACTGAATATTAATGGCAGGGCCATCACTATTTACAAGCTCAAGATCTGATAAACCCAGTTTAAATTTATTATCACTGTAGATCTTTAATGACCCCTCAGTGCTCGAGCCCTCGACGTCATACGCAACTCCCGAGATGGTTGCCACAACAGTCACATCAGCACCATCAACGCTAATCTCAACACCATTGTCTTCAAACGGATTTGTTACCGACACGCTGGTATCGATATAACTAATAATAACAGTGCCATCAAAGCTAGCATTTTCAACGAGGTCGTCTTCATCTTCACCTGTGTTGTCAGTATCTCCTTCTGCTGCTCCTGACGGGTTGTAGTCTAAAATAGTAATGGTATCTGCAGATGATGTACTCGTGGTCGCTGTAATAGCTACCGTATCAGCAGTACTATTTTGAGAGCCATCATTAACGATTAATTGAATGGTATAAACACCGTCTAAATCAGTTGTGAATGAGGGGGATACCGTTGTTGCATTCGTTAATTCGGCTTCACTGTCTGTCGGAGTTGATAACAATGACCATTGATAAGTAAGTGTATCGCCGTCTTCATCGCTACTTGATGAACCATCTAAGGTCACCTCAGCTCCAGTTTCAACGCTTTGACTGTCGCCCGCTTCCGCTATGGGTGCGGTATTAGTTGCAGCTGTCGATGAGGCTGTAATTGTCACCGTATCTGCACTGCTCGACTCTGCTCCATCATTCACTATTAACTGTATTTCATAGTCGCCATCGCTATCTGCAGTAAAAGTAGCAGAGACACTCGTTGCATTTGAGAGGGTTGCTTCGCTGCCTGATGGCATACTTACAAAAGACCATTGATAAGTTAATGTGTCATCATCGTCATCACTACTCGACGCGCCATTTAAGGTGACGAGCGTGCCTGTTTCAACAGTTTGATCTGTACCAGCATCGGCTTCAGGTGCTGTATTTTCAACGCTAGTGGTACTTGCCGTGATAGTAACCGTATCTGCACTACTTGTGTCTTCACCATCGCTTACAACAAGCTGTACTTGGTAGCTCCCCGCTACATCTGTAGTAAAAGTAGCAGATACGCTGGTTGCATTTGTAAGACTGGCGGAGCTGTCCGAAGGTACGCTAACAAAAGACCATTGATAGGTTAACGTGTCACCATCTTCATCACTACTTGATGAGCCATCTAACGTAACCACAGTGCCCGCTTCGACACTTTGATCGACCCCTGCAATCGCAATAGGCGCCGAATTCACCGTTTCTTGATTGTCTGAGCCACTGTCACCGCAGGCAACTAAGCTCAGCATAATGCTCGATAAAAGCAAACATTTCACAACATGTGCCATAAATACTCCCTATATCTCAGTATTGACATAGGTGTATTTTTAGCCAGTTACACAGCGCTCTACTATAGGCTAGGAGGCATCTTTATTGTATAAGCACAATACTTCCACACTATAAACACAATTTGGCCACCTCAAGTAGCAACGCCGCTCATCAGCGCATCGCTTGAATGCTCTCAAGCGCTACAGCTATCTGTGCTTTTAGTTTTTTATAGCGTACATAAACAGCCAGCACGATAATGCCATTAATACCAAGCTGGATAAGCCATAGGCTGTATGTTTTAAACATAACCATATTAAACAAGGCAACGATTAGCAAAGCGCACCAAAGAGCAACGCAGCCAATAAAACTCACATGCCAGTAATGAACTTGGTGCTTCAGCTGGTTTTCTTTAAAATTAAGCATTGCATTAACGTCTAGTGTTTCTGCTCGCCAAAGCTTTCGTCTTAAATGGTATGACCAAATCCCAAAGCCTAAAGGAATAGGCACTAATAGTGCAAACATAATGGTTTCATAGGTGTTTTTTGCCTCAAACAACATGGCGTAAATACAAAATACGGTTACCACAACACCTAAAAATGAGTCGATTAACCCTTTTAGTTTTAACTTAGCTCGCGACTTTTGCGTTTGTGCTATTAACGCTGCACTATCCACTTTCGGCGTTGCCTGAACGAATGCCTGCTGCCACTTAGCTAATTGATCATCTGCTTCGAATTTATCCACTTTATTCACTCCACTAGGCTTGCAAGTTGTTGCCTTGCTCTACTTGCACGTTTAGCAACCGCATCTTCAGACAGCCCCAGCGTTTGAGCTATCTCACTTTGATTAAACCCTTCAAGCTGTAAGGCAAGCACCTGTCGGTATTTCAGCGTTAATTTACGAAGGGCAGCCATTAAATCTAAACTGTCGTCTGGTGATTTATGCGCACTTAAAGCTTGGGTGTAATCAATACTTCCAGAACTTGCCACCTCTTTGCGGTTTTGCTCTTTTATCACATGATCAACCGCTTTATTATGAGCTATTCGGGCAATATAGGTTTTTATGCTGGCATCGCCCCGAAAGGCAACATCGGGTGATGAGTCATTACTTTCAAAAGCGCGCCAAACAGCCAATGACATCTCTTGAATTAGCTCATCTTGTAGCGCTTGATTAATCTCGTAGGTTGCAGCAACACGCGCCAACAGCGGCGCGTATTCATTCAGCAATGTGTTTATTTGAACATCAGCTTTCACTGTACTTCCATGTTTTTATTATTATTTGAACAAACGATTATAGGAACAAAAGTAGGTACATGCTAATACCGGCCCTACCAACAACATAGGTAAAAGACTATAAGGGGCAGCAAAGGTAACGAGCATATTAATCAAACAAAGCATGCTTAATGGTTTAATCACCTTTAGTGCCGTTGCAATGCTTTCTTTAACAGCTGCACTAAGCGAAGCATTGTTTAAAAGTAACAGAGGTACCACAAACATAAGCAACATATTTACAGGAACAATTGATACAAACATGACCCCTACGCGCCAGCGCTCAACATCAACAAACTGACCTGACAATAAAGCCGATAACTGCTCACTACCAATCAAAGTACTCCCAACAGCAAATTGCAACAGCGCCAGTAAAATACCAACAACTGACCACACGGCAACTCTCCCCCACTTCGTCCATGTTGCATTGTGCTTAAATGAAAAACCTTGCTGATTATTCAGGTTAAACAACAATGGCCACACCGTTGCCATTAACATAGGCGCTAACCATTTTGATACTGTTAAACCTGTAGGTGCAGGTAATAGCTGCACTAAACCAGGCACAATAGCGAACAGCGTCATAAGTAAAAAAAGTTTAAACGGTGCTTTTTTAAATAACCCCCATCCTTCTTTTAACCAAAGAGCCGCATCACTAAATGGTGCATTCGTTGAATCAAGTTTTAGCGTATTCACAGTTGATGTTGTGGTCGTCATGAGTTTGTCCTTTTCGTAAAAAATAGATACACAAGACACTGCCTATTACTACCACCGAATAGAACAACTTCGTGTCATTTGCAGCTATAGACGAGACAAACACAGATAACCTGACAAAATATTTTTAAAAAATTTAAAATAATTTTATTTCATTGAATTTTAAGGATTAAAAAGAGGTGGAACGCAGCTATAAAAACAGCTGTAAGCTTTAATTTTGGATTTTTACAGTAAGAAAATGGTGGCCCCTCCCAGACTTGAACTGGGGACCTAACGATTATGAGTCGTGTGCTCTAACCAACTGAGCTAAGGGGCCATTGTATTAGCGAAAGCTAAATTTTTTGATGCGTTTAGCAGGTTTAACTGACTAAAGCGGGATGCAGTATAAGAAGTTTTTGTAACCTTGTCACTAGCAAAACCCTTTATTTTAACAATCACTAAATCAACTGCTCAAATAGTAAACTCTTTGTTTTTACAACGACCTTAAAGCATGCCGATTAGTTTCTAGCCTCCGACATTGTTCTAGATCAAATAGCTAAATCACTAAACTCGTTAAAATAGCCGCTCAATCAATTGCGGAGCGCTGACTGTGATAAATTTACCTAGCTGGGATCAATCTCTGATCAACAAGTACAATATTTCTGGGCCTCGATATACATCTTACCCAACAGCATTGTCTTTAGCTGATGGTTATAACCAACAAGATATGATTAACGCGATTGCGGCATCGAAAAGCCGTTCTTTATCCTTGTATATCCATATCCCTTTTTGCAGTCAGCTTTGTTATTACTGTGGTTGTAATAAAGTAATCACTCGTCATCAATCTAAAGCCGATTTATACCTAGATAATTTAGCGCTTGAAATTGCTGAGCAAGCAACACTTTTTGCCGATTATAAGGTTGAGCAATTGCATTTAGGGGGTGGTACGCCAACGTTCTTATCGGCAGAGCAAATGAGTCGCTTAATGGCATTGGTTGAACAGCATTTTAATTTTGCTGATGATGCCGAGCGCGGTATTGAGATTGACCCTCGCTCTTTAGCTGATGGCATGCTAGTTCATTTACGTAAGCTTGGCTTCAATCGTGTTTCGTTTGGTATTCAAGATTTCAATGATGCTGTGCAACTGGCGGTTAATCGCCCGCAAAGTGTGCAATCTGTAAAAGGCTTGATTAGTGAGGCTCGTGAACTTGGCTTTAAGTCTATTAATGCCGATATGATTTACGGTTTGCCACTGCAAACACCAGAGAGCTTTAAAGAGACGATTGCACAGCTGATAGAGTTAAACCCTGATCGCGTGTCGGTATTTAACTATGCCCACTTACCAGATAGATTCGCAGCACAGCGTAAAATTAAAGACGCTGACTTACCATCTGCGGGCGATAAGCTCACTATGTTCAAAAATACCCTTGAGCAGATGTTAGCGGCGGGTTATCAGTTTATCGGTATGGACCACTTTGCCCGTAAAGACAATGAACTGGCAATTGCACAAAACGCGGGTCAATTACATCGTAATTTCCAAGGTTATACAACGCATGGCCAATGTGACTTATTAGGTTTGGGTGTGTCGTCGATTTCACAAATTGGCAATGCCATTTTACAAAACGAAAAAGAGTTAAAACACTATTACAAAGCCGTGCAAGAAGGCTTTGGCAGTGCAGTCTGTAAAGGTGTTGCTTTAACTGATGACGATACGTTACGTGCCGCAGTGATCAAACAATTGATCTGCCAGTTTGAGCTGGATATTCCTGCAATCGAAAAGCAGTTTAATATCAACTTTGCCAGCTACTTCTGCGAGGCACTACAAGCACTTGACCCGCTACTGGCTGATGGCTTGGTGTCTGTGAGCCAAGAAAAAATCACAGTAACAGCCCGTGGTAATTTATTTATTCGTATTATTTGTATGTGCTTTGATGCGCACCTACAACAACAAATCAAGCAAACTCGTTTCTCACGAGTTATCTAACCCAACAAAAAGCAGAGCCTAGGCTCTGCTTTTTATTTTGCTTAAATCACTGCACGTATGTTTAATTGAATACGACGTTTTCGCTGCCTGGGGCTGCTTTAAACTCTTCAATGATACGTACGCAATCTGCTTTTATCTCATCGCTAAGTTGCTCTTCAGCACGCCAGCGAGTGGTGTCCATTTTAAAAATCTCTTTTTTAGAGTATTTCTTACGGGCATCATGGGTTGGCATGTCTTTAACTACTTCGTACATTTTAAATATGCCTGGGTAGCGCTCACTTAACTCAAACTCTTCTGCAAAGCTGTATTGAGAGATCAGCACCCAAATGCGCAAGCTGCCTTCTGAGAACTCACATTGCTCTTCATTCATTGCACGGGCAATTAAATGAATGCTATCGGCTAACTTTGCATTACGCTTTGTTCTTGATGCCGCAAGCTTTTGCTCATGCTCAGCTTGCTTCTTGGCGATAAGCTTATTTTGCTCTTTTAGTTTATACAGAAGTTGTCCTGCATAAAACGCAAGCCCTGCGATAATTGCCGCACCAATTACGATGGCAATAATCAAGGTTGTGCTCATCGCTCATCCTCATCTTCGTCATCAAACCATTCGTTCGCTAAATCGTCAGATAAGTACTTATCGAAGTCTGATTCACCTTCATCGTAAAAATCATCTTCAAAGTCATCTTCGTACTCGTCTTCATCATCTTCGATACCTAATAGCTCACATAGAGCTTGGTGACGAGCAATACGACTATTAAAGTACTTAGCGTCTTTACCTGTTAGTAACTCGCCACGCTCATGACGTTCTACCAGTTTCAGAAGACGCTCGTCATTTTCTAGCGCTTCTAGCTCTTGCTCTGGCGTTAACTCAGGCTCAGTTACTTTCTTCAGCTCAACCATTGGCTTTAAGTTGCGTTTCATTTCAACTTTTGGCTCAGCCTTAGGCGCAACTAAAGAAATCGGCTTTTTACTACCAACACGCTTATCTTTCGGTTGATTGTTCGCAGCAGTGTTTTCTGCACTTTGTGCATCTGGCGCATTTCGAGACCCAGGTTTAGCACCTTTCGTCTTTTTAACTCGCTGCTCTTTTAACGCGCGCATCTCTCTAAGCTTTTCTTTACTTAGACGTACAGGACCATTCGATGGAATTTTACGCGACTTTTTCTTTCTACTCATATCTTGATCATCTCACTTAAGAGGTTGTGCACAACGCCTGTGTGGCATTGTAATGCTGGCATAACCAGAAGAATTCGATGTGCGGATGTGGTTGGTCAACTTGACGAACTGCGCACTTTTCATACTTTTAGTACAAACGGTGGCTATTGTAACAGGACAAATAAAAAGGCGGTAGAGAAAACATCTCTACCGCCTACTAATCTGAGCGCCAATTATCTGGACACTTCTCCCTTCGACTTTTTAGTCTTTATTATTTTTATTATTATTGTTTTTCCATTTTGTTATTGTTTTAACCTTCCGTGTAGCATTCCATTTTGTTTTTATTATTAAACTTCCATGAGCTTTTATTATTCTCGGTCAATCCTGACGCTTTTTTGTTATTTCCTTTAGGACACCTAACCAGTGTCAACCCCTAAAGACTTGCCGCAATCACTTTCCTTATTACATTGTCCATGTTGTTTTTGCTGTCTCAGCGACAGTGGTTAATTTACTCATTAATAATTTTGTTACAACTAATTTATATAATTTTTCTTACAGATAAGATATTGCAACAAGATCAAATCAACCAATAACAAAGACTTACAATTAAAAGTGAAATAAAAATAAGATTTAGCTTACAGCTCGATATGGTCAATGTCTTACAAGAGTGTGGGATATTTCGACATGGATTAAATACAAAAAAAGCAGCTTGCGCTGCTTTTTTCACACTAATCACATATTACTGCGCAGTATTACTACTGGCAATCAGACTTTAGTGTAAGCCACCTAAGTATTTTGAAAGTACTTCGATGTCTTTGTCTGTTAATTTTTTAGCGATGTCTTGCATCATACCGTTTAAGTCGTTATTACGCGTGCCATCACGGAATTTTTCAAGTTGTGACTTGATGTATTCTGGATGTTGGAACGAAATTTTCGGGAATTTTGCAAGTGATGTACCGTTACCACGTGGACCGTGACACGCAGCACATGCTGGAATACCACGCTCTGCATCACCGGCTTTATAAAGCTGCTGACCAACTTCTACTACATCTTTAGGTGTTGCACCTTCAGACATATTTAAAGAAGAGAAGTAAGCTGCTAGGTCTTTCATGTCTTGATCGCTAAGCGGCATAGCCATACCACTCATTACTGGATCCATACGACCTTCTTTGCCGCCAGATGTCATACCTAATTTCAAATCTTTTAATTGTTTATAGATATAATCTGCGTGTTGGCCTGCAAGCTTAGGGTAGATATTAACCGGCGCATTACCGTCTGGGCCGTGACAAGCCGCACACGTTGTCGATTTCTCTTTACCTGCGTTTACATCGCCATCAAATGCTGTTGCGTTGCTTGCTGACAACGTACCAAGCAATATAGTTAAAGATAGTGCTATTTTTTTCATGGTGAATTCTCTGTTTCCGACCCTGTATCATCTACAATATGGATGTTGTGATTTCTATATTCTACACGATAATAAATTCTCTGGCACGTTTTCTGCCCACATTAAGCTCATAATTTATAGGGATTTGACTTAGATTAAGTTTCTACCTAGTAATTTTCCTAATTCAAAGCCAATTTAGCACGCTTAAATACGCTTTTGAATGCTGCTTTAATAGTATAAAATACGTGCCTTAAGTGGAAATTAGCCACTGTTCGTTATTATTTATAAAAGACTAGGAGAGCCTGTGCTCAAATCTCGTATCAAATACAATACTGCGTCCTTTGTTACCAGCGCACCTGATATCTCACGCTTACCTGCTGATACGGGGATTGAAGTCGCGTTTGCTGGTCGCTCTAATGCGGGTAAATCAAGTGCCCTTAATACGTTAACAGATCAAAAATTAGCACGTACCTCTAAAACACCAGGTCGTACTCAATTGATCAATACGTTTGAGCTAGATGCCGATAAACGCCTTATCGACTTACCGGGTTATGGTTTTGCGAAAGTGCCTATCGAAATGAAAAAGAAATGGCAAAAATCGCTAGGTGAATACTTACAAAAGCGTCAAAGCTTAAAAGGTATCGTTGTTTTAATGGATATTCGTCATCCGTTAAAAGATTTAGACCGTGACTTAATCGATTGGGCTGTGGGCAGTGAAATACCTGTGCTTGCACTTTTAACTAAAGCCGACAAGCTCAAACAAGGTGCGCGTAAAGCACAAGTTTTACAGGTTCGCCGTGAGTTAAGTAACTTAGAGGGTGATATTACCGTACATGCCTTCTCTTCACTAAAAGGCACAGGTTTACCAGAAGTTGCTAAAAAGCTCGATGAGTGGTTCTTAGGGCCTATTGAAGTTGAAGCACCTGAGTCTGATGACGAACAACCAGAAGCTTAATCGCTTAGGCCAAGTAATAACGCTTGGCTAATGATTCTATATAGTAGCCCTGCTCGTCTGAGCAGGCTATTTCAGCCCACTGATAATAAACATTTCTCGATACCCTCGCAGCCAAGCCATGCGCTAATTGAAGATAAGGCACACTAACCCCCTCAAATTCTCTTAGTAATAGTGGTTGCTTTGCTGATACCAACCATGCACGCTGTAAATTATCGACACAACAAAGTGCACGGCCTTGCTCTGTCTCTTCAAAGCGCCAATCAACAATAATAAAAGGCACATCAATGACGGTGATTGCCATTTTCTCAACAGGTGTTTTTAAAAAGTAACTATCGGCTTCTTTGCAAAGCACAGAGGCAAAGAGTTTTACCATTGCCTCGCGCTTTATTTCACTGCCGGCATAAAACCAAAGCCCTTGCGCATCAATCTTTATTGGCAATTGCCCACAATTTTGTGGTTGCCATTGATCAAAAGGTTTATCGGGCGCTTGAAGTGCGGCTTCTAATTCGGCAAGTGATTGCATTACTTTTCTTTATCTAGCGTCAAAGAAAATGTTACAGGAACAGCTGTCGCAATTGATGGTAAACCCGCAAGTTTTTGTAACTCACTAATACCTTCTGTTACTTTGAAGTCACTTGCATTAATAATAACCGGCGTAAACGATGAAACAGTAACATCGCCTTTCGGTGACATATTGGCAAGCACATCAATCGTTAGCTCTTTCTTGTTGCCGTGAAAATCTAATTCAGCTTTCAAACCTTTAAGCACATGTTGACCAGGTCTTAGCGTTAACAGCGCTTTGCTTAAATCAGCAGTTAACACTGCATTAGGGAATTTAGCTGTTTCAAATAACAACTTGGTCATGCGCTCATTGCGAATAGGGATTAGAGTTTCAACCGATGTCAGATCGATCATCAACTTAAATTGACCTTGCTCGTTAAGTGTACCCGACACGTTTTTGAAATGATGCGCTTCTGCAACTGAATTCTTTTTGATAGACACAAAGCTCACATTGCTTTGCTCATTATTAACTTGCCAGTTTGCGCTGGCTAAAGGGGCAACTAAAATACTCGATAATGAAAAGGCAGCAATTGCCAAAGATTTAAACATAACGCATTCCTTCGAAAGTAAATAAGAATCACTTTGATGGTATCACTTGCGTTAATTTGTGCAATGAATTGTATGATAAGAGAAAGAAAAAGCGACTCACTCAACAAGGAGTGAGTCGGTATAGCAAACTGGGGAGAAGCTATCAATACGTTGCATCTTTTCAGATGCATCATCAACAGGATGTCCTACAGGATGAGGACGGCGCGGACTTTAACAAATACCAGATTAAAAATAAATTGCATAACCGCAGAAACAACACAAATTGATAAACATATAACGAAACACTAAAACCATCTTTTCTTGTTTACTTAAAATTAACATTACAGCGAACCGTAATTTAGGGTAAAGTGAATCAACAGCACGCAAAAATCAGGCTTTTTCAAGGCTTGTTAGTGATAAAAATTGCAGTAGAAGAGTAAAAGGTATGAAAAAAATCCCCTTAATTTTATTTGCTACCTTACTTTTTTTAATGACCCCCTACTGTCATGCAAAAAAAACAACGACACAATACCCGGTAGTTTTAGTTCATGGGTTAATGGGATTCGATAACCTACTCGGCCTCGATTATTTTTATAATATTGCTAAAAGCCTCAGCCAAGATGGTACCTTGGTGTTTACGCCGGCGGTCTCTGCTATTAATAGCTCTGAGGTCCGAGGCGAACAATTACTTACTCACGTAAAAGCAATTTTAGCACTGACAGGCGCCAATAAAGTAAACTTGATTGGTCACAGCCAAGGCGCGCAAACAGTGCGCTACGTTGCATCTGTCAGACCTGATCTGATTGCCTCAGTGACCAGCATTGGCGGTGCAAACTATGGCAGTGGCATTATTGATCTAATTAGTCAAAAGCTGCCTGCGAACTCTCAAGCTGAACAGACCGCGCGATTCATATTTGATGGGGTTGGTGGGGTTATTTCACTGCTCTCAGGCCACAGCCAATTACCACAAGATACTCTGGGTGCATTAAATAGCTTAAGTAAACAGGGCGCTGACGTATTTAATCAAAAATACCCTGAAGGTTTACCAGAAAATAAGTGCGATCAAGGTCAGTTAGTTGCCGAAAATGGCGTGTACTATTTTTCGTGGAGCGGTACAGCAGCACTTAGTAATATACTGGATCCCACCGACCTGCCCATGCTGCTCGGTTCATTACTTATTTTAGGCAAAGATGATGGCCTAATATCACGCTGCAGCAGCCATTTAGGCCACGTAATTAAAGATGATTATGACATGAACCACTTAGATGAGATTAATCAGTTCATTGGTTTACACAATTTTCGCGAAGTTGACCCTATTGAGCTTTATCGTCAACACGTAAAGCGGTTGCAGGAGTTGGGGTTATAGTTAGCAAGTTAGCAAGTTAGCAAGTTAGCAAGTTAGCAAGCCTAAATGACTTAGCTTGCGCGTCAAGCAACTCGCTAACTTTACTCTTTCCCCTAGAAACTCGCTAACTTTCTAGCTGACAGCTTTCATTTTTTCGCGACTATTAGTTAGTGCGCCTGTTGCCAGTTGTCACCGCTGTCGGCTTCAACAATCAGAGGCACATCAAGAGTCGCGGCTTCAGACATTAGCTTGCAAATTTCAGCTTTATAGTCATCAACACACTCTTCTTTAATTTCGAACACTAATTCATCGTGCACTTGCATAAGCAACTTCACTGAACCTTCAGCTTGCGCATTCACCCACTGATGAACTTTTAGCATCGCTTTTTTGATGATATCAGCAGCAGTACCTTGCATTGGCGCGTTGATCGCAGCACGCTCAGCGGCTTTACGACGAGCACCGTTACGGGCATTGATTTCTGGTAAATGTAAACGACGACCAAAAATCGTTTCTACATACCCTTTATCAGCCGCTTTTTCACGGGTTGTTTCCATGTACTCAAGTACGCCAGGGAAACGCTCGAAGTATTTATCAATATAATGCTGTGCTTCATGACGTGGTACGTCTAATTGGCGTGATAAACCAAACGCCGACATGCCATAAATTAAACCAAAGTTAACCGCTTTCGCTTTACGACGCATATCGCTGGTAACTTCTTCAAGGCTAACCCCGAAGACTTCTGCCGCTGTTGCACTGTGTACATCTAAACCATTCGCAAACGCAGTGAGTAGGCCTTTATCTTGTGATAAGTGCGCCATGATAC
Source organism: Pseudoalteromonas sp. T1lg21 (assembly GCF_002964625.1). Classification (NCBI taxonomy): domain Bacteria; kingdom Pseudomonadati; phylum Pseudomonadota; class Gammaproteobacteria; order Alteromonadales; family Pseudoalteromonadaceae; genus Pseudoalteromonas; species Pseudoalteromonas sp. T1lg21. The sequence continues at coordinate 34,617 of NZ_PQBX01000001.1, read as the reverse complement.
GTAATTCAATTTGGCTGTAATCGGCAGCCACAATTTTATGGCCTGGTGCAGCAATAAAGGCTTCACGAATACGACGACCTTCTTCTGAACGAATTGGAATATTCTGTAAGTTAGGATCCGTTGAACTTAAACGCCCCGTTGCCGTTACTGCTTGATGATAAGAAGTATGCACTCGCTTCGTGCGCTCATTAACCATCAGCGGAAGTTTATCTGTGTAGGTTGATTTAAGTTTAGATAAACCACGGTGCTCAATAATCACTTTTGGTAATGGATAATCATGAGCAAGTTCTTGCAATACTTCTTCTGCCGTCGAAGGTGCGCCCTTAGGTGTTTTCTTGATAACAGGCAGCTCAAGCTTTTCAAATAAAATAACTTGCAGCTGCTTAGGTGAACCTAAGTTAAACTTTTCACCAGCCATATCATAGGCTTCTTGCTCAAGCTCTAACAGGCGTTCGCCTAAACGTTGGCTGTGAGCAGCCAACATGTTGCTATCAATTGCAACACCAGTACGCTCAATATCAGAAAGCACTGTGACAAGTGGTAACTCAATATCTTCGAATACTGACTTCAACTGGCTATCAGCATCAATTTTTGGCCATAACACTTGGTGAAGACGAAGTGTTATATCTGCATCTTCAGCAGCATAAGGCGCTGCCTTTTCTAGCTCAATTTGATTAAAGGTTAACTGCTTCTTACCTTTACCAGCAATATCTTCAAAACTGATATTTTTGTGACCAAGGTATTTCAGTGCCAACGAGTCCATATCATGGCGGCTGCCCACACTATTAAAGACATACGACTCCAACATAGTGTCGTATTTAATACCCTTTAACTCAAAGCCAGCATTCGCTAATACGCTTTTATCGTACTTAAGGTTTTGCCCAACTTTCGCTTTATTTTCGTCCGCTAAAATTGGGCCAATTTTTGCCATTACCGTTTCTAGGCTTAATTGTTCAGGCGCATCCGGGTAATCATGAGCAACAGGAATATAAGCCGCTTCACCCGCTTTTACCGCAAAGCTCATACCAACCAATTGTGCTTGCATATAATCAAGGCTGGTTGTTTCAGTATCAAAAGCAAATAATTCTGCGTCGTTTAACTGCGCCACTAAGGTATCAAGTTGCTCTTCGGTTAAAATCGTTTCGTAATGCGCATCAGCGACTTTTGGTAGTTCATTTGCTTCTGTTGGCACATCTAAATGCGTGTCAGCATCTTTAGGGTTATCAAGTAGTTCAGCTAACCAACGGCGGAACTCACATTCACCATAAAGTGCAATCAGTTCATCACGATTAGGCTCTTGCAACTTAAAGGTTTCAAGATCTGACTCAACCTCAACATCACACTTAATTGTTGCTAATTCATAGCTAAGTGGCAGATGATCCAGCGCTGCGGCAAGTTTTTCACCAATCTTACCTTTGATCTCACCAGCATGGTCCATTACACCTTGTAATGATCCATATTTTTGTAGCCATTTCACCGCTGTTTTAGGACCACAACCATCAACACCAGGGATGTTATCGACCTTGTCACCCATTAAAGCAAGGTAATCAATGATCAGCTCAGGGCCAACGCCAAATTTTTCAACCACGGTTTCAGGATCTGAAATGCTATCTGTCATGGTGTTGATCAGCGTGACATGTTCATTAACAAGTTGCGCCATATCTTTATCGCCAGTCGAGATCAGTACATGACGTTGCTGCTCTGAAGCAATACGCGCAAAGGTACCAATAACATCATCAGCTTCAACACCTTCAATACTAATCAGCGGGAAACCCATTGCTTTAATAATGTTATGCAGTGGTGCGATCTGTGTGCGTAAGTCATCCGGCATAGGTGGACGATTCGCTTTGTATTCGCTTACATGTCATTTCTGAAGGTTTTACCTTTGGCATCAAAGACCACCACCATGTGTGACGGATCATATTGCTTGATCAAACTCTTAAGCATATTCACTACGCCATAGATTGCGCCTGTCGCTTCACCTTTTGAATTAGTAAGGTGCGGTGGCGAATGATATGCACGGAATAAATACGAAGAACCATCTACAAGAATAAGTGGATTTTCAGGGATCTGAGCCATGGTGAAATTGGATCCTAATTGAATAACATTAAATTGTTTGTAAGCATGCCATAAGGCTTTAAAGAAAACGACTGTGAATTATTAACCAATAATTGTTTCTTCAATAGCAAGCTGTGGATAACTTTGTAGATAACAAACACAGATAAACCTCCCGAAATGTAAAAACATTTAGGAAATTTTCATAAGTTCATGTTTTGATTTAAAAAAGATATTACGACGTTCTTTTTTTATTATTTTTGTCCGATGTGGAAAACGGTTTTAGCAGCGATAACCTTTTGCTTATTCGAAACCGAATTAACATCCCTTTTCATAACCGGAGGAGTATTCTAGCATAATGGATCAAAGATCATAGCGATCCTTTATACTTTTTTTTTCGTTAGTAATTTAGAAAAAGGCATAAACAGCTATTCATCATGCTTTGCGAGTTATTAAGCGGCGAAAATTTTTATTTTGTAGGCTGACTCGTATCCTTGTTAAACTAAAGCAAGTCGCATTAAGGAGAGTTCTAAAATGAAAAAAGTTGCTGTAATTTTAGCAGGTTGCGGTGTTTATGATGGCGCCGAAATCAACGAAGCTGTATTAACCTTATTACATATCGCAAAAGCTGGCGCGAGCTATGAATGCTTTGCACCCGATATCGAACAAATGCACACCATTAATCACTTAACCGGTGAAGAAATGACACCTAACCGTAATGTGTTAGTTGAAGCTGCGCGTATTGCTCGTGGTGAAATTAAAGCCCTTACAGAGCTAGATGTGAATGAGTTCGACGCCTTGATCGTACCAGGTGGTTTCGGGGCCGCAAAAAACCTATCAGATTTTGCCGTTAAAGGCGCAGATGCCCAAGTTCAAAGTGATGTACTTACCACTGCGAAAGCCTTTGTCGATGCCAATAAAGCGGCTGGGTATATTTGCATTGCCCCTGCCATGCTGCCACTTATTTATGGCAAGGGTGTCAAAACCACCATTGGTAACGACGCAGATACAGCAGCAGCAATTGAGCAGCTAGGCGGTGCACATCAAAACTGTGCAGTGAATGATGTTGTTGTTGATCAGCAGCATAAAGTAGTCACAACCCCTGCTTATATGTTGGCACAAAGCATTTTAGATGCTGACGCAGGTATCGAAAAATTAGTCAACAAAGTGTTAGAACTAGCTTAATCATCGGGCAAAAAGCCAGCTACTAATGCAGGCTTTTCTTGCGCTAACGCAAAAAAATGACGGTTTTTCTCAAGAAAAAGCCTTTTAGATCATTTTATAAATTGTGGCTTAGCGTTATAATCGTTCTAATTTCCGTCAGATATCGTGATTGATCACGTTCAAATCGAAGTGAGCAAGGCAAAATGAAAAAACTATCAGCTGCATTATTACTGCTAGCAACAACGGCATATGCACAAGCATATGACAACTCTTTGACTGAAGACGCAATTAAAAAGCGTCTAGCGCCAATTGGTTCTGTATATCTAGAAGGTGATAAAGCTGCGGCCGCTGCTGAACCTACAGGTCCTCGTTCTGGTGAACAAGTTTACCAAGCAGCATGTTTTGCATGTCATGGTACTGGCGCACTAGGTGCACCTAAATCAGCTGATGATTGGGCTCCTCGTATCGCTAAAGGTAAAGATACACTTTTAAACCACGCGCTTAACGGTTTCAACGCGATGCCTCCTAAAGGTACGTGTATGGATTGTTCTGAAGATGAAATCAGCGCTGCTATCGATTTCATGACTAGCAAGTAACAGTCTAAAAACTAATACTAAGGGCTTAATTTTATTAAGCCCTTTTTTTGTGCCTGTTTTTAACCGCTAGGCTAAGGCTGTAGCCAAATACGCCCCATCATAAATTACTATTTTGTTAACACCTGTTACTTGACGATCTAATAAAAAAGTGGAACTATAAAGGACGAAATTTAAACAATAATAAGATCTGGTTCTAAATCATTGGAAGATTCAGCAACACACATTGATAAGCTAGAGCGAAAAAATGCTCGCTTAAAATCGCTTTTACAAAAGTATAAGCAATCACATCACTTGCAACATGCTCTTTTACAATTATCAGAGCAAGCAAGCACTGTTGCCGAATTAACCCTACTCTACCCTGCTATTCATAACATTCTGCAAGACTACATTCCGAGCAGAAACTTCTTCGTTGTGTTACATAACCCGGTTTACGATAACCTTGAGTTATCTTACTTTGCCGATGAAAAAGATGGCCTTTCAGTACCGTTAAAATATGAGCAGTACTTTAAAGAAGGCCTTACGGGTTATGTATTTAAGCACGGTAAAACCAGCTACTTTACCAAACAGCAAACAGAGCAAGCACTAGAACAAGGTTTATTTAAAGCGTTTGGTACACCTGCCGAGCATTGGGTTGGTGTGCCCGTTTACCGTGAGCAAGTCATTATTGGCGTCATGGTCGCGCAAAGTTACGACAAAAATCAAGGCTATTCAGAGCAGCAAATTGAATTGCTAGAAGCGATGTCATTATATTTGGCAACAGCGATTGAACGAGTTAAAAAACGTGAGCTGCTTGAGTCTGAAGTTAAAATTCGCACCCGTGCTCTGACACAAAGCAACCAAGCTTTAAACGACGAAATTCAACAACGTAAAAATGCCCTCGACCGCCAGCAAATCCTGTTCAAAATCTCGGAGCTAGCAACGCAAAGTAAAAACCTCGACGATGTATATCAGCATGTCCATAACATTATAAAAACCATTACCTATGCAGATAACTTATACATTGCCCTATACGATGAACAATCGCACTGGCTGAGTTTTCCTTACTGCGTCGATGAATTTAATGATAATGCTCTGCCGCGGCCTTTCGCTAAAGGTTACAGTGAACTGGTGCTCAGCACTGAAAAGTGCCAAGTCATAGACAGTGAAAGAGCAAAAGAACTTATCAAGTTAGGCGTAGTAGAAAGGCCGGTTAATGTACCACCAGAGCGTACCGCCACGAGTTGGTTAGGCGCGCCGCTGAAAACTTCGCAAGGTGTTATCGGTCTCATTGTTTGCCAAGCTTACAATAATAAGCATGAGTTTAGTCAGGATGACTGTGAGTTAATCACCTTTGTCTCGCATCAGATAGCTAACGTTATTCAAACCCACTTGGCCAACCAAGAGTTAAAACTTAGTCACCAAAAACTTGAGCATCGCGTTACTGAAAAAACCAAAGAACTTCGCCAAGCCAATATGCATCTGCAAATGCAAATTGAAGAACGTAAAAAAATAGAACAACAGCTGTATCACGATGCACACCATGACTCACTGACGAGTTTACCGAATCGCAGTTTATTCTTAACTCAACTTGAAAAAACATTGCAGCATTACCAGCGCTACCCAGAGCAGCAGTTTGCAGTGTTATTTATTGACCTCGATAAATTTAAAGACATCAACGATCACCTTGGTCACCAAGCAGGCGATCAGTTTTTAATTGGTGTTGCCGAGTCTTTCTCGCATTGTATTCGTGAGCACGACCTACTCGCGCGCTTAGGTGGTGATGAATTTGTGGTGTTGCTAACTCACTTAACTGAGCAACAGCAAGCCCAAGATGTTGCCAAGCGTATCATCGAAATAATGAGAAAACCTTTCTGTATGAAAGGTCAGTGCATACAAAGTGGCGCCAGTATCGGTATTACCTACTCGAAACCAAGCTACAAGCACACCGATGAAATTATTCGCGATGCCGACGCCGCCATGTATTACGCGAAAAATGCAGGCCGTAATCGCTTTGAATGTTTCCATCCGCTGCTTAATGCCAGCAATGTCCAGCATGATGCTGACAATATGCATCACTTAGATGATTTGCCTATGCACTTTAGAAGTGCCGAAATCATTACCTTGGATGAGCAAACTCGCGCAGAATCTTTACTCGAAGCATTTGGCGAGCACCCTGTACTTGGTAGCACCAGCTTCGAAGTACTTAAGAAGTTTGCGACCGATAGAGTTCAGCACTTTGAGGTTGAACTCAGCCTACTGAAACAAGCCTTTACCCTAGCAAGCAACAGCAAACTCGAAAAAGTCCTGTTTCCTTGTTCTGGATTAGTGCTAGAGCGTATTAATTTTCAAGCACTGTGTAAGTTATTAAAAGCCCATGATGCAAATAGAATGTGTTTACTATTCAACGAACAAGAAATTCGTTACGCATCAGCGGTGCAAATTGAAAATTTAAAAAACCTGGTCGCTCAAGGGTTTTCGATTGGTTTGAATGAGTTTGCCAAAGATCGCTGTGAGTTAAACTTACTAACTGAGTTCCAATTCAATTACTTGTTATTAAGTTCAACGTTCAGTAAGCGTGTACTACAGCAAGAAAACTATCACTTACAACTGCAAGGTGTACTGGCGATTACTAAGCTGCAAAATATCCAAGTAATCGCGAAAGGCCCGTCGATTTTTAACTACCGCACATTACTCGATAAGCACGGATTGTCGTTGTTTATTGGTAAGCAACATGCGCTGGCGCCCTTCGAACACGAAGCACCAAGCGCACAATTTATTACTTCTTAAGCATCGCTCTTAAGTTAGCAACACGGGCTTGGCCTTTTTCCATGCGCTCAGCCTGTGAAGACGGTGGCTTTTTCGCTTCAAAGGCTAAGTCATCTTGTGGTAACTCTTGCACAAAACGACTGAGCTCAGTATCTGACGTTTCACCAAATTGACGACGTAACTTAGCATAGGTCATTACCAACTCTTGCTGAGCACGCGTTATACCTACATAAGCAAGGCGACGCTCTTCTTCGACGTTATCTTCATCAATGCTCACTTGGTGCGGTAATAAGCCCTCTTCCATGCCAACCATAAACACATACGGATACTCCAAGCCTTTTGACGCATGCAGCGTTAGTAATTGTACCGCGTCAGATTCGTCTTCTTCTTCGTTACGCTCAAGCATATCGCGTAAGGTCAGTTTACTAACCACTTCAGCAAGGTTCAGCGGTGGATTATCTGCATCCCCTGTTAGCATGTCGGTGATCCAACGATAAAGCTCTGAAACGTTTTTCATACGCATTTCAGCGGCTTTTGCACTCGGTGATGACTCATATAGGTAAGCTTCGTAGTTAATTTGCCTAACTAACTCTTTCACAGCTTCAAGGGTATCGCCGCGTACCGCATTATCAGAAAGCTCAACCACCCAGCGAGCAAATCCAGCTAAGGCATTAAAGCCTCGACCTTTTAAGCGGTGTGCAAGTTCAGGTTCAAAACAGGCTGCAAATAAGCTGATGTGCTTTTCATTAGCAAGTGTACCTAGCTTTTCCAAAGTGACCGTACCAATTTCACGACGTGGCGTATTTACAATACGTAAAAAGGCATTGTCGTCATCTTGGTTCACCAATAGGCGTAAATACGCCATGATATCTTTAATTTCTGAACGCGAGAAAAACGACATGCCGCCGCTGATCTTATAAGGAATACGGTTGCTCATAAGTGCTTTTTCAAACACCCGCGCTTGGTGATTACCACGATATAGAATCGCGTAATCTTTATAGCTGGTGCGCTTCATGAATTTATGAGAAATGATTTCTGCGACCACTCGCTCAGATTCATGCTCTTCATCACGACAACCAATCACTTTGATAGGCTCACCATAGCCAAGCTCACTGAAGAGTTTTTTATCAAACTCGTGAGGGTTGTTGGCAATTAAAATATTTGCCGCTTTAAGAATTCGTCCAGCACTTCGGTAATTTTGCTCAAGCTTAATTAAACGTAAGCTAGGAAAATCTTTACTCAATAGCACAAGGTTTTGTGGCTTAGCACCACGCCAAGAGTAAATAGATTGGTCATCATCGCCTACCACGGTAAAACGAGCTCGTTCACCCACTAATAGCTTAACCAGCTGATACTGACTGGTGTTGGTATCTTGATACTCATCCACCAGCAAGTAACGAAAACGCTGTTGCCAACGCTCACGCGCTGTGGCGTTTTGGCTTAGTAACAAAGTAGGGATCATGATCAGATCATCAAAATCAAGGGCATTATAAGCACGTAGTTGATTTTGATAACGCGCATACAGCTGAGCAAATAAGGCTTTTTGCGGCTCACGGGCTTCACGAACGGCACGCTCTGGTAGAATCAATTCGTTCTTCCAGTTACCTATTTGCATTTTTAATAGGTTGAGTAAGTCTTTGTCTTTTTTTAGTTCTTCTTCGGTCAGCTCGGCTAGTAACTGGTTGGTATCTTGATCATCAAACAACGAAAAACCGGGTTTAAAACCTAGAGTCGTTAACTCTTTTTTGATGATCTCAAGCCCAAGGGTATGAAACGTTGAAACCCATAAGCCTTTCGACTCTTGCTTGCCGAGTGTTTGCGTAACACGCTCGCGCATTTCTTTTGCAGCTTTATTGGTAAAGGTTACCGCCGCAATATTGCGCGCTTGATACTCACACTTTTGCACCAAGTAAGCGATCTTATTAGTAATAACACGCGTTTTACCAGAGCCCGCACCAGCTAATACCAGACACGGTCCACTGATATATTTTACCGCTTCATCTTGTTTTGGGTTGAGTTTCATAAGCCCCTAAAGAAATTATCCAAAGACAGGACGGGCAATTTTACCGTAATCACTACACTACGCCTAGCCAATAAGGTAAGATTGTTTTTTTACGTGACTCAAGGGACGAAGATGATCAACCCAGCAAAACTTGAAGAAATCGCTAAGCAAATTACTGATAACATGCCACAAGGCGTAAAAAACCTTGCTGATACAATTGAAGGCAAAACTAAGCAAGCTATTCAAAACAAACTTGCTGAGATGGACTTTGTAAGCCGTGATGAGTTTGATATTCAAAGCCAAGTACTTATTCGTACTCGTGAAAAACTCACTGAGCTTGAAGAGAAAGTGGCTTTACTTGAGCAGCAACTTGCTAGCAAACAAGACGAACAATAAAAAAGGAGAGCGAATTAGCTCTCCTTTTTTCAATCTACTTCGGAATTAGCTTTTTTCAGCAATACGTTCAAATACACGCTTAACTGCCGTGCCATAAGTATCACTTGCTTCTTCTGCACAGGTCACAACCGACTCTAAGTCATTAAGGTGACCATTCGCTAAGCCATACACCCAACCATGAATTGTTAACTCTTGGCCTTTCGCCCAAGCGTCTTGCACAATGTTGGTACGGCACACGTTACGTACTTGTTCAATAACGTTTAATTCGATCAAACTGTTTAAACGCTCTTTTTCAGGTAATGCATTAAGCTGTTCGATGTGTTTTTCTTTTACATCACCTACATGGCGTAACCAGTTATCAATTAAACCAAAACGCGCTTCGTTTAATACTGCTTGAACACCACCACAGCCATAGTGACCAACGACCATGATGTGCTTCACTTTAAGCACTTCAACAGCGTATTGCATTACTGAAAGACAGTTATGATCAGTATGAACAACAACATTTGCCACGTTACGGTGAACAAATAGCTCACCCGGTAATAAGTCTACGATTTCGTTTGCAGGTACACGCGAGTCAGAACAACCGATCCACAAGTACTCTGGATTTTGCTGCATTGATAGAATTTTAAAAAACTCAGGATCATTTTCACTCGTACGCGCTGCCCAACGTCTATTATTTTCGAATAAATTTTTTAACTTTCTCATTGCGCCTCTTTACGGTTTTTAATAATTAGCTTGGATCAAGATATTCCTTGGTGTCAGCTGCTTTTCGCAAAACGTACTAACCGTTACTTGATACCCTTGTTGTTGCAAATATAAAGCACGATCGAGTACGAGCCAAACTTCAATTGCCCTTCTGAACACATGTCGGACGAGTTCAACTCGCTCAGTAACCCTTTTGCGCTTTTTACCTATCTCTAAAAATTTATTGTAATCAATACCTTCCGGAAAATGTAATGATTTTTTCTCAGCAGCCCAAAAACAAAATGAGCTAAAAGAACCAGAGAAGATCGCTTTGTTCACTGATGGCACACTCACATAGTGCATTTCACCGGTCAGTGATTTTCGTAACGCGTCAAATCCAAGACGCCATTCAACCTCTGTTTTTCTGACCTTATCAACTCGGCTCGGTGCTGTTACCGTTTCTTGCAGCGCCAGTTTTAAATCGCGATGAGTAAGCGCAAGTTGGCTTTGCATGGCAGGCTCGCTCATTGCTTGATAGGCGTTATCTGTGAATAAATGATAACAGCACGGTGAAAAACTGATTTGTTGGGTTTTCGCTTTGCTTGCTTGCTGCATAAATGTTTGATGCAAACGACCACAAGCATGTAAAGCAACAGCATGCTGCTGGCTTTCAAAAAAGCCATCAGTGTCATCGGTTAATACATCAGCTTGTGTAAACTGCATCGCCAATTGCTGTTGTTTAGCACTGTGTTGACCTTGGTCGCACAAGTGTTGTTGTAGCTCAATGCTATGTACACGTGGTGCTCCATTGAATGCCAACATGCGACCTAAATGCCCTTTACCAGCACACCATTCTAAAACAGGCTGGTTTAATGGCTGCTGACTGATCGCCGCGACAAAGTCTTGTAGTTGCTCAAACTTACGGCCTTTAATGCCATTACTTATCCAAAACGGAAATTCATTACGGGCAGCACTTATCGCTGGCAACTCACACAATTCAGCCAGCTTTTCGATGTGTTCGATTTCATCAGTAAAATAACGATATAAAGCCCGCTGATCGGCATCAAGTTCACTCACTTGTTGGTCATCAAGCGCCCATAATAAGTTGGCTAATTCAGGCCAAGGAAGATCATCAAAATCAAATGCGGTACATTGCCAGTATTGGCGGGTTGAAAATAGCAGTGCATCTAAGGCAGCAAAGTGCTCGGCAAGTGTCATAACTACTTAGCGACAAGAAATAAAAAGCAGTATAACAGATTTATCTTATTTAACGTCGGTTACTACTGATCAAACGAATGTACAATGGCACACATGCAATACTTAGAATGATGGCTAGGATCAGCATCCACGATAATTCAATGCCTTCTGTTTGCTGTTGATCATACATAAAGCCATCAAAGGCCTGATCAAACTCATCCTGATCTAAGCCATATAAATCTGCAATCAAACGCCACTTTGCCATCGACATATTGCCTAAATTAATCCCCGGTGGTTGAATGTAGCTCGCTAACACATGCGCTTCGTAGGCCAGCTCTTGTACGCTTTTATGGGTGGCGTAGTGCTGCTTGGTTACATCAATGCTTTCTTCTAAGTGTAATAAGGCATACCGCCACCCTTTTAAACTGGCACGATAAAAGCGCTCAACAACCTCAGGCTTGTTCGCTAAAAACTGCTCAGAGGTATATAAAATATCGCCATACACATTCAAACCAAACTTTTGCGGGCAAATGAGTCGGTGACCGACTCCTTGTAGTGTCATCGTATAAGGCTCATTGGTGACATACACTTGCACCGCATCTAAATCACCGACAAGCCACTCTTTAATACCGCCTTCATGGCTAGCTGCCATCAAGCTTTCTAGCCTCAATCCTGCACGCTGTAACATCACTAGTAATTCAGCATTTTCTATTGAACCGATTTTACTTAGCTTCTTACCAGCAAAGTCTCTTGGCTGAAAAATATCTGAGTTATTTTTTACCATCCAGCAGTAAGGTGAAAACTGCAATATGGCTCCAAGGGCAACAACCGGAGCGCCTTGCTGACGCTTTTGTAATATTCCTGAGTGAGTAATGGCAAAGTCGGCTTTACCGCTTAGTACTTTAGGGAAGGTGTCAGGGTGGTTTGGATCAGCAGGAATAATAGAGACATCAAGGCCAGCTTCCTTATAAAAGCCTTTTTCTGCAGCCATGTAATAGCCTGCAAACTGGAACTGGTGAGTCCATTTTAACTGTAAGCTAACTTTATCAGCACACTGTGCGCTCATAGAAAGCATTAAACAGATTAACCCTAATAGGCTTTTTATACCTTGCACGCATCATCCTTGCTTGAAACCGTGCATTAACTATAGGAAAAATAGAGAAAAAAACAAGGCTGCTAATTAGCAGCCTTATTCAGGTTTTATAACTAATTAGCCACTTTCACTGCGCTCAACTCCTGACCTTGGCTGGTTAGGAACTGGGTGAAACATGGGTTGTTTGTTTCATCTTGAACGTTGTATCCCAAACGGTTCAAATGCTCATTGAATACCTCATAATCACTCGGTTCAATAGCAAAGGCCGCCAGCACATTACCAACCGATCCACCATGGTTACGGTAATGGAATAAAGTAATATTCCAATTACTACCAAGGGTATCTAAGAATCGTGCCAGTGCACCTGGGTATTCAGGAAATTCAAAGCGTAATAAACGCTCATGAAGCTGAGCTGGCGCTTTACCACCCACCATATAACGAATATGCAATTTAGCCAGCTCGTTATCTGATAAATCGCAAAACGTGTAGTCGTTTTCTGTCAGTGCTGCTTTTAACTCATCAAGCTCTTGCTGCCCTTGTCTTAAGGCAATACCAACAAAAATTTGTGCTTCGCCAGGACCTGCATAACGGTAATTAAACTCGGTGATAGCTCTGCCACCTAATGAGTTACAAAACTGCTTAAAGCTACCCTTCTCTTCTTTAATGGTCACAGCAAGGAGTGCTTCGTTCTTTTCACCAAGTGCCGTTCGCTCAGCAACATAACGTAAGCGGTCAAAGTTTAAGTTTGCACCCGATAAGATTGCAGCTACGTTTAAGCCTTTTACACCGTTTTGTTGGCACCATTTTTTCAGCCCTGCTGTTGATAGCGCCCCAGAAGGCTCCGCTATCGCACGAGTCGAAACAAAGATATCTTGCATTGCGGCGCAGATTTCATCGCCCGTTACAGTGACCACTTCATCACAGAACTTTTGCGCTAATCGAAACGTCTCAGTACCAATGATTTTTACTGCGACACCATCAGCAAAACTGCCAACACGGTCAAGCTCAACAGGCTTGCCTGCTTCAAGTGCTGCTTTTAAGCAGGCACTCTCGTCAGCTTCAACACCAATGACTTTAATATCAGGACGTAACGACTTAATGTACACCGCCATACCTGCAAGTAAGCCACCACCGCCAACAGGAATAAACACAGCATCAAGGTCGTTCAATTGCTGCATTAATTCACGGGCAACGGTACCTTGGCCAACAATGACATCAGGATCATCAAACGGTGGCACAAATACCCCATTACGCTGCTCTGTCAGCTCTAAAGCATGGGCTTTTGCAGCATCAAAATGATGGCCGTGTAATACCACTTCACCACCGAGTGAACGTACTGCATTCACTTTAATTTCTGGTGTTGTAACTGGCATCACAATCGTTGCTTTATGCCCTAAAAATGAGGCACTGAGTGCCACGCCTTGCGCATGGTTACCGGCAGAGGCTGTGATCACATCAGAACCTTTTGGCAACTTGCTCAGTTTATGAAAAGCACCGCGAAGTTTAAATGAATAAACCGGTTGTTGATCTTCACGCTTTAGCCACACATGGTTGCCTAGCCGTGCACTAAGATCAGCCATTTCGCTGACCTCAGTAACTTTTGCAAGCGGTTCCATGTTCGCTTGGATGATAGCGCGAAAATAATCGAGCTCTTGAGAAACCATAATTAACTAAGCTCCTCAAGTTTTGCTAAATCGCGCACTGCCCCTTTATCTGCACTGGTTGCCAGTAATGCATACGCTTTCAGTGCTGGTGATACATAACGGTCACGATCCAGTGGTTTATAAGCATCTTTACCACGTGCAAGTTGCTTTTGTTTACGTGCTTCAAGCTCTTCATCAGACAGCGCTAAAGTGATTTCACGGGTTGCAATATCAATCACTATCTTATCGCCATTTTCAACATAGGCGATTGCACCACCGCTTGCTGCTTCTGGTGAAACGTGACCAATTGATAAACCTGATGTACCACCCGAGAAACGACCATCGGTGATAAGCGCACACTTTTCACCTAAGCCCATTGATTTTAAGTAACTCGTTGGATACAGCATTTCTTGCATGCCTGGGCCGCCTTTTGGTCCTTCGTAACGAATTACAACAACGTCACCGGCTTTTACTTCACCGTTTAGAATGCCTTCAACCGAATCATCTTGTGATTCGTATACAACTGCAGGGCCTTCAAAGTGCAGCATTTCTTCAACTACACCGGCACTTTTAACAATACAGCCATCAAGGGCTAAGTTACCTGAAAGTACAGCTAAGCCACCATCTTGACGAAAGGCATTTTCAACACTGCGGATACAGCCGTTTTCACGGTCATTATCAAGTTCTGGCCAGCGGCACTCTTGGCTCATTGCTTTTGTAGTACGGATACCGGCAGGGCCTGCTTTATAGAATTTTTGCGCCACTTCATTATTCGGATCGGTCGCATCCCATTTAGCCACCATTTCAGCCATACTGTGGCCTGCAACGTGATCCACAGATAAATCAACAAGGCCTGCTTTACCTAACTCACGGATAATTGCCATCATGCCACCAGCGCGGTGCACATCTTCAATGTGATATTTATTGGTTGCAGGTGCCACTTTACAAAGGAAAGGTGTTTTGCGAGAAAGCTCATCGATGTGCGACATATCAAAATCAACACCCGCTTCTTGCGCCGCAGCTAATAAGTGTAAAACCGTATTTGATGAACCACCCATGGCAATATCAACGACCATTGCATTCATAAAAGCAGTGCGATTAGCAATTGCACGAGGTAACACTGCTGCATTGTCTTTTTGATAATACTCTCGGCATAAATCAACAATACGCGCACCTGCTTCAACGTAAAGTTGTTTACGGTCTTTATGTGTAGCAAGTGTGGTACCGTTACCCGGCAGTGCTAAACCAATCGCTTCTAATAAACAGTTCATTGAGTTGGCAGTGAACATACCTGAGCATGAACCACACGTAGGACACGCAGAGCGCTCTACTTTTTCTGAGTCTTCATCGCTTACTGTGGTATCAGCGCCTTTCACCATGGCATCCACTAAATCAAGTTTAATGTCGATATCAGCAAGGCGTGTTTTACCCGCTTCCATTGGACCACCTGATACGAAAATAACCGGAATATTTAAACGCAGTGCTGCTAGCATCATCCCCGGAGTGATTTTGTCGCAGTTAGAAATACAGATCATAGCATCGGCACAGTGTGCATTAACCATGTATTCCACTGAGTCAGCAATTAAGTCACGCGATGGTAGTGAATACAGCATGCCGCCATGACCCATTGCGATACCATCGTCGATTGCAATAGTATTAAATTCTTTTGGTACACCACCCGCTTCAGTGATGGTTTCAGCCATCAGCTCACTAAGTTGGTTAAGGTGAACGTGACCCGGTACAAACTGAGTATATGAGTTAACAACAGCGATAATTGGCTTACCGAAG
The DNA here is from genome assembly GCF_002964625.1 of Pseudoalteromonas sp. T1lg21. Classification (NCBI taxonomy): domain Bacteria; kingdom Pseudomonadati; phylum Pseudomonadota; class Gammaproteobacteria; order Alteromonadales; family Pseudoalteromonadaceae; genus Pseudoalteromonas; species Pseudoalteromonas sp. T1lg21. Next base: position 19,251 of record NZ_PQBX01000001.1, on the reverse strand, counting down.
TCTTTATCTGTCATCCCTGTTGCACGCCACAAAGCACGCGCCCCTGCACGTTTGCGACCTTCTGTTGTTGTTGCACTTCTTAATTTAGCCATAATTACCTCAGTTGTTGCAGTGGCATGCCACTGACTTCCTCATTCCTAATTTATTTCTCACTAAAGCATTAATCTGATTGCTCTAGTTACCTGTTGATTTTTTACTAGATTGCTTGTTGTTGAAATTGGTTTTCAACATTGACGTGTTTCACATCAACCAATTTATTTAACTGTGATGTTAGTAGATAAATTGGCTTATCGCTGTCTACCGTCATGGTGACATGAAACGCTTCATCAGCCATTTCTAAATTCATGGTTGTTAGGTCAAAGCCGCGATGACGTGCAACGCGTAAAAAGCGCTCTACAGCGACACTTTGATTCTTTAGTGCAATCGTTAGGGTGTGTTTCATTTTACAGTCTCCGTCATCATTTCATCATTAGCTGCACCCGGTGGTACAAGCGGCCATACATTTTCTTTATCATCGATACAGGCATGAAGAATGTATGGACCTTCACTATTAACTAACGCATCAACCGCAGCATCGACTTCATCTGCTTTAGTGATGGTTTGACCTGGAATGCCAAACACCGCTGCTAACTGCACAAAATCAGGATTATCTGAAAGGTTTGTTTCAGAATAACGACCTTCAAAAAATAGCTGCTGCCATTGACGTACCATGCCCAAGCGCTGGTTATCTAGGATTAGAATTTTAACTGGCAGATTGTTACGGCGAATTGTTGCCAGTTCTTGAATGTTCATCATGATTGAGCCATCACCCGACACCGTGATCACAAAATCATTTGGGCGCGCAACTTGGGCGCCGATAGCGGCTGGTAAACCAAAGCCCATGGTACCTGCACCACCACTACTTAAATGGTTGCTTGGGTGGCTAAACTTCATGTGCTGTGCCACCCACATCTGGTGCTGACCCACATCACAGCACACAACACCCGTTGATGGCATTTTTTGGCTTAGCTGGTTTAATAAGTAAGGGGCAAACACTTTTTCGCCCGGATAGTCATAACGCCACGCATGCTCTTTCATCATGCTTTCGATGTGCGTTAACCACTCATCTGGTGTAACAAAACAATCAAGTTGCGGTAATGAGGTTTTTAAATCTGCAACTAAAGACGCTTTTGCAGGCTTACGTTTACCAATTTCTGCGGCATCGATATCAAGGTGTATCACTTTTGCTTTTGCAGCAAATTTACTTAAGTTGCCAGTAACACGGTCGTCAAAACGTGCGCCGATACAAACAAGCACATCACATTGTTGCACAGCTAAGTTAGCCGCTTTACCGCCATGCATACCTAGCATACCCAAATCATATTCATAATCAGGTAATACACTGCCTAGCGCTTTCAACGTTGATACCGCTGGCATATGTGTTTTTTCTAAAAATTGCATAAGCTCGTTTTGCGCATCAGCAGCTTGTACACCACCACCGATATACGCCACAGGACGCTGCGCCTCACTTAAGATTTGATTGGCTATCGCAACTTGGTTTGGGTCTAATTTTGGTAAATGATCTTCGGCGGCTAACCAAGGGTGGAATGGCACTTGCGCCATTTGGATGTCTTTCGGGATATCAACTAACACTGGACCTGGGCGGCCGCTTTGCGCTAAGTGGATGGCTTCTTGTAATATTTCGGCTAAATCTTCAGCTCTTTCAACCATGTAACTGTGTTTAGTACATGATAACGACATACCTAGAACGTCCACTTCCTGAAAGGCGTCGGAGCCTATCGCTGCGGTAGGTACTTGCCCTGTGATTGCAAGTAACGGCACTGAATCCATCATCGCATCAGCAAGGGCTGTTATTAAGTTAGTCGCACCTGGGCCTGATGTTGCAAAGCACACACCTAACTTACCTGTGCTACGGGCAAACCCTACAGCAGCAAAACCCGCTCCTTGTTCATGACGCGTCAAATAATGTTTGACTGGCGCACCGTACAAAGCGTCGTAAATAGGCATGATGGCACCGCCCGGGTAACCAAAAACATCCTTAACGCCATGTTTAGCTAATAAATCGATTGTTAACTCTGCGCCTGTCATCGTAAATCCTCATTCCTCAGTGACATTGTGTATTTGCTGCGACTCAAACCTTAAAACAAAAAAGCCCCCCGGACTGTTAAGTGCGGGGGGCTTTTTAAATGCTTCACTTTTCTCTAAGCACTAACTAGCCCCCGCGGTAATAATAATCACCACGACGTTAATTAGAATTAGAGAAAGTTTGTTAGTAAGCATTTATCTGTAACCAAATTCTGTTCATTTGTAGCGGAAATCTAGCCATCCCGCTGTCTTTTTCTATTAGTACCGCGCTGGGGGCGTTAAGTCAACATAAAATTCAATTCAAAAAACAAGCAAAAAAACGATTTTAAAGAAATAAATATCCAACAATTAGCATTAATAAGATTTATTTTTCACCATTTGCTAAATATTGAAATTTCATACCTCTTTATCTGCCATTCTATGATTGATTAATTTTTAGCAATTAGATGTGATTTTTCTGCTTAAAGCCGATTTAATTTAACGCCTCTTTAAAAAATTAGTTTAGTATTGAAAATAACCACGTTATGAAAAGGAAAGTTATGAAATTCGTCCAGCGTATAAATGCCCTATTTTTTATGGTGCTACTGCTTGGTTTTAGCCAATATGCACTTGCAGAGCCGGGGTTATGGAAAGTAGAAAAAAACGGCGTTGCTTCTTATTTATTTGGTACCGTGCATGTGGGTGACAACAGCATGAAAGGCTTACCAAGTAAGGTAACGAAAGCACTTGATAACTCAGATAAAGTCATTGTTGAGGTCGATATCAGCGCTATTTCACCAATGGAAATGCAGCGTCGCTCATTACCATTTATGATGCTGAAAAATGGCAAAACCTTACAATCAGAATTATCACCTGAAAACTATGCAAAACTGCAAAAGTACTTTGCAGATAAATCAATTGATATTGCGATGTTTAAGAACTTAGCACCGTGGGCGGTGATGGTCACCATGATGCAAATGGAGTTCCAAAGCGTCGGTTTTTCAGATCAATACGGCATCGACAAGCAAGTACTTGCTTACGCTCAAGAACATAAAATTTCTGTTGGTGAGCTAGAAACTCTTGAACGCCAAATGGAAATGTTTGAGCACTTAGCAATTATGAATGACAAAATGATCGAAGAAACATTCGACCAACTTGCAGATGTAGACACCTACTTTTTTGGTCTTATCAAGGCTTGGAAATCAGGTGACATGAAAACACTTACACAGTTTTATAACGAAAGCTTTGATGACACACAGTATGGTCAACTAAGCGAGCAAGTGATGTTGATAGACCGTAACAATGACTGGGTTAATCAACTATCTACTCGCATCGGTAAAGAAAAGCTGTTCATTGCAGTGGGCGCTTTGCACTTACCTGAGCAACACGGCTTATTGAAGCAGTTAACAGACAAGGGTTTTACAGTTACCCGTATCTAAATGATTTCAATCGTTTAAAAAGCGCCTTAAGGCGCTTTTTTTGTGAAATCAGCCATCTCTAAATAGTTGTCGATACCGGCTATTTTGTCACTCGCATGGTGATTAACATACACCACGGTGCTGGTACCTGCAGCGCAGATTTTTTCTATCAACAATAACACACGCTGTCTATTCGCTTCATCAAGACCTAAGCAAGGCTCATCAAGAATCAATAAGTTAGGGTGTTTAACCATAGCCCGAGCAATCAATAATAAACGCTGATCACCAAAAGATAACTGGCTAAATGAGCTGCTTTGTTTGTCACTTAACCCTAATAACGCTAACCATTGTTTGGCTATGGTAAGTTGCTTATCAGTGGCTTTTTGGTAAAGACCAATGCTGTCATAAAAGCCCGAAACAACCGTATTGAGTGCGGTGATACTCACTCGATAATCCATATGCAGCGCGTTGGAGATATAACCAATGTGCTGTTTAATTTGCCAAATACTCTCACCGCTTCCGCGCTGATAGCCAAACACCTTGATATCGTTGTTGTAACACTGCGGGTTATCACCCGTGATAAGGTTCAGCAAACAAGTTTTACCTGAGCCATTTTTACCTGTTAACTGCCAATGTTCGCCTTGGTTAATTTGCCAGTTGAGTTTTTCAAAAATAGCCTCGCCGCCATAACTTACCGATGCGTTGTTTAATCTGACCAGCATAGAATCAGTGAGCGGAGGCGCTTGATGGTCAATATCTGCCTCAGGTATTTGTAACTGAGTATGCGTGAGATGCAATAGCTTGAGTAAATCATCGCGCTGCTCGGCTGTAGGCTTTGCTAATTGCTCTGTGACATGACCCTCTTTAACGTAGGCGTAGTGATCAACAAAGTCAGGGATCTCAGTTAAGCGATTAAGCACAAAAATAAGGGTCGTCGTTTTACTAAGCTCAGCGAGTAACTGATTCAACCCAGCCGTTGCCTTGACATCTAAGCCATCAAAAGGCTCATCAAGCACAAGTAAATCTGGCCGACCTATTATGGCTTTAATCAGCATCAATTTGCGGGTTTCACCGGTCGATAAATCGCGAAATGCCTTGCTAAGTTTGTCACTAAAATCAAATAGACTTATTAGTTGCTGTAGCAAATCACTATCAAGCTGTTGCTCGTCTCGGCCCGCAATAATCAGCTCATATACCGTACTTGAAGGCGTAACGCCATCAATAATGTCATCTTGATCTTTTGTTAGCTCAGCCGCAAGGAGCTGCTTTTGACTGTCTGGCGAAACCAATGCTATACGCTCAAAGCTATTCTCATACTGGCCTTGCTCTATTTTCGCAAAACCGGCAATGGCAGCAGCAACGGCTGACTTACCCGCCCCATTCGCACCAAGTAAAACCCATTGCTGCAATGGCGATACATTGATATTAAGATCATCTAAATAATAAACATCATTACCCTGCCCTTTTAGGCTGGCTCTAACATTAACCAACTGCACTTGTTGCACCTTGAATCCTCATTCTAAGTTACCGTTAGCTTGACGTTACCGCATTCAAGAAAAAATTAAAAATCGTTTAAACCTTTTTTAAACACAGCTGCGACTAAGGTATAAAAGGTCATTAACAGGAATCAGACAATGAAAAAATTACTTTGTGTAGCGGCATTAGGCTTAGCACTTACAACAACATACGCAATGGCAAAAGACTCACGTGAGCTAAATCATAACTTTGCAGTGAATGGTGCAAGCCAACTTGATATAGATTTTCCGGTGGGCAGCTTAGAAGTCGAAAGCTATGACGGCAGCGAAGTCGTGGTTACAGTTCGCATTGAACCAAAAAATGACAATAGCTGGTTCAGCTCTGATGTTGACTTATCAGATATCGAATTAAGCCACTCGCAAAGTGCCAGCTCTCTTAGCTTAAAACTAGATAACGATGATATTCAACAAAACTGGCATGTAAAAATGCCTAAATCGATGGCAATTGATGTTGAGTTAGGTGTTGGCGATATTGAAATTAACGACGCTAGTAATTCGGTAGATATTGAGTTAGGTGTGGGCGCGGTAAGAATTGATAGTGCGCTTGATGACTACAAACGTATCGAGCTTGATACCGGTGTGGGCGACACTAAAATTCGCGGCTTAAAAAATGACGGTAATACCAGCCGTAAAGTAGTTAGCTCGCATTCAAGCTACCGCGGTAATGGTCAATACAATATTGAAGTAGAAGTAGGTGTTGGCGACATTAAAGTAACGAACTAATTGAATGCTTTGGTTATCCCTGTGAGCTCTCAGTAAATAAAATGCTGAGAGCTTTTTGCACTGAATCCAGCGTGATCGGTTTGTAAACGTGCAAGTTTGCTCCAAGTTCGTATACTCGTTGTAAATCATCATTCGATGTATTGGCTGTCACCACCAAAATTGGCACCTGTTGCCCCTGCTCATTACGAATAATATCAATCGCTTTAAAACCATCCATAACGGGCATATTCAAATCCATAAAAATTAAATCGTAGTGCTTTTCTGACGCTTTATCTGTGGCGATTAAGCCGTTTTCAGCCACATCAAAGCTGTAATTTAAATGGCTAACCATGCGCCCTAAAATAGTGGCGTTTAGCGGGTTATCTTCAACAATTAAACAATGTAATGCTTGCGGCAGCGGTGCTGGCATTGCTGATTTAGGCGTGCTTTCTAGTTCTAAATTAATTAACACTTTCACACCTTGTGGCTCAGCATTAAGAAATTGGATTTCTCCTTTTAATGCTTTAACAATGTGCATAACCCTAAGCAGCCCCGTTTTTAAGCCTTGAAAGTGTTGCTCTGAGTCATTTTCGTAGCTAAGTAAATCTGTTGGCGGCTTTTCAAAGCCTTTCCCGTTATCTTGTATTTCCATTACAAAGTGCTGCTCACCTTGGCACGCAGCAGTTACGGCAATACGGCCTTGGCTTGGAGTAAATTTAACGGCATTGTTAATGATTTCAGCAACAATTTGCGTCAACCTTGCATGGTCAGTACTCACCTCTTTATTGAGTGACTCAGCTAAGTTCAAGCTCAAGGTAATACCTTTATCGTTACAGGCATATTCATAGGGTGAGATAGCTTGCTTTAATGTTGATAACAAATTGCTGCTAGTAAAACTTAACTGCCATTCTCCCGAGGTTAGCTGCTGTAAATCCATTAATTCGTCTAGCATGGCCACCAGCCTATTCACGCAATAAAGTGCCTGCTGTTTAGTCAGTTGTTGGCTGTCGTTTATATCAAGCGCTTCGATTGATGCGGTTAGCCCTTGCAATGGTGTTCTAAACTCATGACTGGTACGGGCAATAAAGCGCTCTTTATTTTTATTAACACGCTCAGCAAACTCTTTTTGTTCTTTGTATTTAGCAATATTTTTAGTGACCAGTTTCTCCATGGGTTTAAAAATGAAAAATAGCTCAATTGCTAATAACGTCATGGCGAGCAACCAAAACAATAACTCTAGCACCGCCAAAAATGTGACTTTTTGAACTGATTTTTGCTCAAGTAACTTAACCGCTTGGTCTAGCTTTGTGAGTAGTGCTTCAAGCTGATTGCTAACAAATGTTGAGCGGTCTACATAGGCAAAATCATCGGTATTGTTTAATAGCTGCTGCGCTTTACTCACATAGCGCTTCACATGTTCATCTAACGCAGTCGGCGGCGAGAAATAATGGGCCTCAAGCGCCTCATTTAAATGAATATAGTGACCTTGCTCATCTTGTTGAATTAAAAATTGATGCCCTGCAATAAATTGCTCAACCGCTTGTTGCAATAGCCTTCGGTGTTGCTGTTGAAAATGATCGGATTCATGATAAATGAGTGCATTGCCATACAAGGCAATTTTTTGTGACAGCATGCGTTGCTTACCGGCAATATTGATGACCTTGGCATCACCCTTTTGGATATACAAAAGGCTCTGTATCAAGATGGCTGATACAGAGATCAATATGGCAATCGCCAATAACCCCCAGCGATATCGTTTTCGGATATCTGTGACTAGCTGCAACATGCTTTACTCATTATTTTTTAAAAATAATTGTAGTTCATAGAATACAAGAAAGCCCACTTGAAGTGGGCTTTAAACATGATAGTTAACAGAAATTTATCTATTTTCGAGTCGGTTATAGTCAAATAAACCAAACTCGACGCCGCGATACTCTTTCGCTACACGGTGTAAAATATCGCTGTATTGCCAAAACTGTGGATGTGTTCGGCGAATAGCAAACTCACTTTTCAGATCTCTGTAAGCTGCTTCATCTGTTGCTTTAGCCAGCCCAGCTGCAAAAGCTGCAACCTGCTGATCATTGTGCAAGTACCAAATGGCTTCTGGGTAATCACCTATAAACCCAGGCACAATCGTCACTGTATCTTCGTCATAAGCGCGCTGCCCTTCTTCATTCAATAAGCTCGAAATATTGTAATGAGCATTATGGTGGATCAGGGTATAGGCCTTGTGCTTATCAGCGCCATCTTTGACTAACACAAACGAAATTTGCGGTAGCAAGTTCACAGCTTTAACTGGAAGATCGTTAATTCGCGCAAGCGGCTCAGGCACTTTCGTATAGTCGTAACGGGGGCTCAATATTGGCTTCAGTTTCTCTTTTAGCATATTGAACAACTCAGACTGCGGATCCATTGTTTTGTATTCAATGCCCGTAGGTTGACTAAATGACAATTCATCCTCAAAGAAGCTCGTTAAGCTAGGTGGCGATTTACGATACCACTGGGCTTTAATTTCTTTGCGCTTAGCTTCTGGTAATAATGCAAGGTAGTTTGCTTCACCTTCTAAGCGTAAAAAGTCCATGTACAAACGAGTTAATAACTGATGACCAATGTTGCCATACACATCAAAACCCGCCACCAGCAAGTAATGAATACGTTCAAATAACGCATAGTCGAGAATCCAAGCGGTCTTTGGTTGCTGGCCTATCCAACCCTTTACAACCGTTGCGCTATCGAAATGGCGAAATACCGTCAGCGCTGCATTTTGGTTATGACCATCTCCTTGCCAAAGTAAATCGGTTGTAAGGTGCTGACCGTTAGCAAACATCTTATTTGCCAGTGCAACTTTGGCAGACAAATATTTGTTTTGGCGTTTTGAATACTTCACCCAGCTAGAAATCGGCAAAGCATTACTTTCTTCTTCAGCCGGTAATGCTAATGCATCTTCATGTTGTAACAACATTTCACCGACTTTAGGTGTCGCCGCCATTTCAGGCTTCGCAAAACCCACCCAGAACTGGTCGTTAATTACATTTAACGCGATTTGACCACGACAAACCGGCCCTTTAATAAAGCCCATAATAATAAGCTCAGCTTCATCAAGCATAAATTGATAACGTGAGTTTACTGGTATTGCCGCAAAGGCTTTAAATGGGTTTGACGCCACTTCTGGCTTATAGCTTGGCAGTTTATCTACTTGATAATCAGCTTCAATAAATTGCGAATGTAAGCGTGCAAGCTTTTCGTCATTTAATGCTAAAGGTAAATGTGTTTTCGCTAAAATAGTCGAACGATCATGCATTAAACGATAGTAAACACGCTCAACCTTAGGGTCTTCATAGGGGCGACGGGTGCTAATGTGTTTGATCTCTTCACCCGGTGGCGTTGAAGAGCGAACCAGCTTAAAGTAGCTGTGTTTATCGCCATGCTCAGGGAAGTAAATATGCGCTAAATACCAGTGCTCATAAATATAGCGAGCAGCCAGTTGATGCTTTAAACCATCTTGATTTAAAAATGCTTCCCACCGTTCGACCTGTTTGAGTACTCCTTTTTCAGGAGGCTCGATATGAGCTAAATAACCGCCTTTTCGGAGCCACTTAGCAAGGTGCTGAAACTCTTCACTCGAGATACCCGGTAAACCATAAGGCATACCACTATGCGGGCTATCTTTAGCAAATGAGTCAAACTCATTCATTGTGGTACATGTTTGCTCACGGTCGAGTGAAAAATCAAACTCATCGCCTAAAATTGCTTGTTTAGGCAGTGGGCTGCTTTGCTTAAGTACTAAGGCATTATAAAGCACACTACCGGCAAGGTTCGCTTCTTCGGTTTGAGCTCGCTCATTAAGTACTGGGGTAAAGCCTTTTCCACGCCACTGGGCGGTACTTGTCGCATCAAACAGCAAGCGGCTTGGCTCTTGCGCTAGTAAACGTGTGCCGTCATAAACACGCTCTTTACTTAAGCCGCGGTCGATACCTTCCACAGAAGATAACTTAAGCTGACACGGTGCATCATAGCAGCCATGACAAACCACACAGCGACTATCAATTACGGGCTTTACATCACTTAAAAACTCAGCACCTTCAAGTGTTGATGCTGCAACCACGCGCTGTTGTGGTTGTTCTTTACCAAACAGTTCATCGTAATGAGCGGCACCTAAATATGCACAGCCACTTAATAGAATAAGACCAAATACGGTGGTGAGGAGTTTTCTCATCCTTCCTCCTCGATATCTTCAACGTCATCACCTAAATCGAAGGTTGGCATCATATCGACTTGCGGCGACACAAAGGTTTGGTCGTTGTCGCAGCTAAGCATCGCACTCAACAGTGGTCCACGAACGAGTGTCAGTTGCGCATCGTGCTCACGGCCAATCAATACTTGGTAGTCATCATTTAACGCTTCAAGACGATATTCATTAACGGCGATTGCAACACTGCTATCAACAGCTGGATTTTGACAAAGCTGTGCGAGTAAGTCTTCGCTTAAGGTTATATGTATTAATACATCTGGGGACTCGATGTCACGGCTATGAAGGTTTTCATCGAAATAAAAAAGAGGAAGGGTTAAATCGCTATTTTGCTCTAATTCCATGTGCTGCTCTCTACATCAAAATGACTTTTAATTGTACGAGTATAGCAAACTATAAGTTCAATAATTAGCGAAACTTATCAGCCGTTAGCAGCTTTTTAGCTGCTAACTAACCGAATTATAAAAACAGTGAAAAATGCATTACCAAGGTAGCGTTTCGCCGTTTGAATGCCAAAACCCACCTGTGTTGCTAAGGTTTAATTCGTCAATCCGCTTGATGAGCCGCTCTGCGGCAGTTTCAGGGCTGATATCGCCGGCAAAATTAACCATTTGCGTTTGTACAAAGCCCGGATGAAATAACCCTACGGCAATTTTTTTATCTTTTAGCTCATGGGCTAAACTAACACTGGCAGCATTAAGTGCCGCTTTTGACATACGATAACCAATGTAACCACCCGAGCTATTATCTGCAATTGAGCCCATACGTGATGTGATCATCGCTACTTTGGCATCAATACCTAAGCTTTGCTGTAATGCATGAGTAATACGAATAGGCGCGATACTATTCACGCTAATTTGTTTTTCGATGGCAGCAAAGTCCATGTCAGCTAATGTTTCGTTATGAAAAATACCGGCGTTGTTAACCAAAATATCAATTTTGTCGCCGTGCAAGTAATTGGCAAGGGTTGCAACATCATCGGCATCAGCCACATCAATATCGCTAATAATTTTTACGTCGAGTGCTTTTAGCTCTTCGCTTGGGGTGCGAACCACTGCAGTAACACGGTAACCTTGGGCTAAATACTGTTTACAAAAATTTAGGCCAATACCTTTATTGGCCCCCGTAACCACCACATGCTTAGTCATCAATCTGCTCCTTAGTAGGCTTTTCTATACCCAAACCACTTCAAGGTGCGAGTTTCTGCATCTTGAAGAGGCTTAGCTATATACTTTGGGACAGATTGACAAAAACCAAGGGCTTAAGTTAATTCATCAATGGTTGATTTAAGTATAGAAAATACGGCCCCTTGTGGATCGGTAATCACACTAAAGCGCCCAACATCTGGAATGTCTGTTGCTGGCACACAAATAGCCCCATTAAGCTGCGTTGCTTTAGCGACAGCCTGATCGCAATCTGCTACCGCAAAATACGGCATCCAATGAGATGGAATGTCATCTGGCCATTCATTGGTCATTTCAAGCATGCCTGCAATCGGTTGCTCATCGATGGTAAATAAGGTGTAGTCCATGCCCTCCATGGGTTTCACCTCAAACTGCCATCCGAACAACTGACAATAAAAGTCGCGACTTTTTTGCATGTCTTTCGACACAAGCTCAAACCAGTAAGGCAGGTTGAGCTCTTGCACTCGTTTAGCCCCGATATGCTCACCCGCTTGCCACAAGGCAAATGTTGCACCGCCAGGTTCTTGCAGCATCACCATACGACCCGCTGTCATGACATCATGTGGCCCTGCCAAAACCGTTGCCCCCAATGACTTTGCCTGCTCAGTGCTTTGGTCAACATCATCAACAGCAATATATAATAACCAATGGGTTGGCATCTCGCTCATACTTGCTGGCAGTTGATACATAGCGGCAATATCATCACCTTGCTTTTGCAGCATGGTGTAATACATATCTTCACCTATTGGCTGGTCGTCAAAACCCCAGTCAAAAAGTTGCGTATAAAATTGCTTCGCAGCTTGCCAGTCTTTCGCGCATAACTCGGCCCAGCAGAAAGTACCTGCAGGGTGTTTTGTATTTATTTTTGTCATGGCTGTTCCTCCTTCATTAACGGTAATCAACAAGCTGCTTTTTTGCCAATTATTTTTAAAATTTATTTAATTCACGTTTAGAAAAATTAAATAATCATAATCAATAACTTAGGTTTAAACCCTGCTAAAACAGAGAATTGCAGTTATGGCACTATATTGATTGTCACAACAAATGTATGTATAAATGCGAACAATTTTTAATAACAATTGTATAGCGATTTAACTATGACAATGAAATTTGCGCTTCCTTTTTTACTTACTCCTATCGCTGCGTTTGCAAACCAGGCCCAAGATATTGAACGTATTACCGTTTCTACAACTCGTAGTACGGCACCTGTTAGTACTGTACCTGCAACTATCAGTGTTATTACTAGTGAAGACATTGCTGAGCAACTTGCTCATACTCAAGATCTATCGCAAATTTTAGGTAATTTATTACCGAGCTTTTCACCAAGTCGTCAAAAAATGACCAGTGCCGGTGAAACACTCCGTGGCCGTGAGCCGCTATACATGATTGATGGTGTTCCTCAGTCAAACCCGCTTCGTAACGGTTCTCGTGATGGGAATACGATTGACCCTGCAATGATCGAACGCATCGAAGTGATCAGTGGCGCAAATGCAATTCAAGGTATGGGCGCAAGTGGCGGTATTATTAATATCATCACAAAATCAGCTGGCGATTTTAATCACCAAATGAGCGCGGGGTTTAGCACTCCAACAGACGGTGGCAGCGACAGCCAAAGCTATAAAGCCAGCTACTTATTCAGCCAACAACTAGATGATATTAGCTTTATTGGTGGTGTATCGGCTCGTAGTACGGGTATGTATCGCGATGGTAACGGTGACTTTGTTGGTTTAGATGGCACACAAGGTGACACGCAAGATTCAACCAGCCTAGACTTATTTTTAAAAGTTAAATATCAGCTTGATAACGAGCAAAGCATTCAAGCAATGCTGAACCACTACAAAATTGAAGGTAATGGTGACTTTGTAGCTGTAAATGGCGATCCAGCAACAGGCCTTGCAACCTCTGCTGAAAAAGGCGGTGTAGAAGGCGACACGCCGCGTAACCGTGTAACAACCTTTACCCTAGATTATAACCACAGCAATGTGGCTGGCGGTAACCTTGCTATTCAATTGTTTACGCAAGATTTTGCAGCTATGTATGGTGGTGGCACATTTGCTACGTTCCAAGATCCAGCCTATGGCGAGAGTATTTTCGATCAGTCTCAAAATAAATCACAAAAGTTTGGTAGCCGCGTTACTTACAATAAAGATAACCTGTTAAACAGCCAGTTTGATATTGCGACAGGTATTGATTTACTTTCTGATGAAACATACCAAGAGCTTGCGCAAACAGGTCGCCATTGGGTACCAAAAACCAAGTTTAATAACATCGCGCCATTCGCTCAACTACGTTATGACGGCTTAGAGGATTGGACCTTCAATGCAGGCGTACGTTACGAGTACGGCAAATTAAAAGTGGATGATTTTACCACCCTAGCCTCATACAACAGTAGCTTTGTAGAAGGCGGTGAGCCAAGCTTTAATGAATTATTAGAGAACTTAGGTGTTGTCTATCAAGTAACTGATGAACTTCGTCTATATGCAAGCTACAGCGAAGGCTTTAGCATGGCTGATGTTGGTCGCGTGCTGCGTGGCATTAATCAAGCAGGTTTATCGGTTGAGAGTTTCTTAAACCTAGAGCCGGTTATTTCTGATAACCGCGAATTGGGTTTTGAATATGCCAACGATAGCTTCAATATTAAAGCTAGCTACTTTGAATCTGACTCAGACTTAGGTTCACGTTTACAAGCTGATGCTGATGGTATTTACAGCGTGCAACGTGAGCGTACTGAGATCTCAGGTTTTGAAGCAAATGCACAATATTACCTAACTAACAGCACAACATTTGGTGCAAGTTACGCTGATACAGAAGGCCAATATGATGGTGATGGCGACAATAAAGTAGAAAGCGATTTAGGCGGCAGCAATATTTCACCTACACGTTTAAACCTTTACTGGCAGCAACAGTGGCCAGCGAATCTATCTAGCCGCGTACAAGCTAACAAAGTATTTGACCGCGACTTTAATACTGGGGAAGAGTTTGACGGCTACACAACCGTTGATTTATCGGTACAATATCAAAGTGTTGAGTACGGTGCATTTAGCCTAGGTATCGATAACCTGCTAGATAAGTATTACATCACTTACTACGGTCAAACACGCCCAGCAGCAACACGCTATTTTGCGGGTACGGGTCGTACCGTAAACCTAACTTGGAACTATGCATTTTAGGTTTAAGCTAAGTAATTAAACAATAAAAAAGGCACCTTGGTGCCTTTTTTTGTGGTTGGTACTAATTAGTGATGATGTCCATGCTCACCTTTGAGCTGATTACCTTGCGCATCATAGAAACCGCTCGCGCCATGCTCAACAAACCCTAAGTTGATCATTTTAGCTAAAAATGGATCGCTTTCATTATCACCGATATCTGCGTAATCGGTTGTTTGGTAGTTATCCCATTTCGCAAACTCTGCCTGCACCATTTGCTGGTTGTGATGGCTGGTTGTTAAAGCAATTTCACGGCTATAAGTGGGTGTTGAAATACGAATTGCTTTAAGTAACTTTTGATTGGCAAGCCAGCTTAGCTCGACTTTGCTTTCACCTTGCTGCTGTGTGTAATATTCTGTTAGTTCACAGCCTTCACCCGTGCTTTTTTGGTGCGTCATTGACGCTAAAAATTTATCGCTTACTAACTGATATTTGCTACTCCAATCTTGCTCACCTTGCACTTCCGATGGTTGATATTCAATGCCACGCTGCGCTTGCTGGAAATAACGAATTGGCCGAATTTGTTGATTACGTAATTGCTGCCATAGCTCAATAAACTGTGGATTTTGCTTAGCCACCTGATGAGGCGTGCGCCATAGAGTGAAGGTGTCTTCAGAATGCTGCTTATTAGCGACTATGTCTGTGGTGACTTTATAGTCTGCTTGCGTAAAACCGGTATTCATATCGCATTGCCCTGCAACAGCAAGTGGGCTAAGTAATGAGGCAAGTAAGATGGCTGCTTTCACGGGATTCTCTTTTTATCTTGGTTTTCTTTATAACTGATTGAGTAAGGGAGGCTCAGAGCCTCCCAAACACTCATTATTGTGCTAATTTAGCATCGGCTTGTTTAACAAGGTCAGCGGCATAATCCATAACATGGAATATAAGGCTTTGCTCATTAGTGCCTGTAACTAAATGTGCACCTGGGCCTACTGCATACACACCCACATCTTCTGCTGCGTGTGTTTCAGAGCCTAATGGCACGAGCGCTTCTTGGTGGAAACCAGGTGCCGTGGTATCAACATCGGTTAAGTCAACACGACCTGTTACTGGCGCATAGTTGTAACCTTCTTCTGCATCAGTCTCATCACCTAAATCGCGGAAACCGCCACCATTAGTATAACCAACCGTTGTGTATGGCATGTTATCTGCGGCAAGAGATGGTTCATCGCTACCCACAGGTACCACTTTACCTAAGATTGGGTTACCACGTTTTGGGTAGCCTGCAATGGTAAATACGTGGCTGTGGTCAGCTGTAACGATGATTAACGTGTCTTCAATGCTGGTTTTATCAAGGGCAACTTGTACTGCTTTTGATAGCTCAACTGTATCGCTTAGAGCATTGTAAGCATTACCAGCGTGATGACCGTGGTCAATACGACCTGCTTCAACTGTTAAGAAGAAACCATTGGCGTTGTTATCTAGTACATCAATTGCTTTTGCAGTCATTTCAGACAGTGATGGCTCACCCGCTACATCATTTGCACGGTCTGCTTCGTATTGCATGTGTGATTCATTGAATAAACCAAAAACACGCTCAGTCGTATCTGCATTGATTGCATCAAAACCAGCTTGGTCCATTACATACTGACCCGCAGGGTATTTGGCTTTCCACTCAGCTGTTAGGTCGCGACCATCCGTACGGTCACCTTCTACAGCGCTCATCGCATCAGCTGAATTATAAGCCGCATCTTTTGGTAAGAAATGACGACGACCGCCGCCCATCACAACTTCTAAACCATCAACATCAAGGCCTTCGTAGCGAGCTTCAAGGTTTGCTTCAAAGTTAACTAATTGCGATGCAATATCTTCACAACCAGCGGTAACTGCTGCCTCTGGCATATCAGATACATCCTCCCAGTTACGGTCAGCCGATTTGGCATAGGTTGCTGCTGGCGTTGCGTGTGTGATTCGAGCTGTCGAAATAATACCTGTCGACTTACCAGCAATCTCAGCAAGCTCAGTCGCTGTGACTAGTTCATTACCTGCAACCGTTGCACAGTTACCACGTTCGATATCTTCATCAACACCAATAACGCCAGCATCCGTTTTTACGCCCGATGCCATTGCCGTCATCGTACCCGCTGAATCAGGTGTTTGTGCATCAACGTTATAGGTTTTAGCAAACCCTGAGAATGGGAGTGTTTCAAAGCTAAGTTGGTGCTCTTCACCCAGCTTACCTTCTAGCTGGCCGGCCATGATACGTGCTGCTGTGACGGTCGAAATGCCCATGCCATCACCAACAAACAAAATCACATTTTTCGCTTTACCTGACTCTTTTACAACAGCCGCAATGTTTTCTTCGCTAGTTGCGACTTTAACTTGTGCTGATTTGAACCACGCATTATCAGTCAACGGCGCTAATTGCGATGCTGTTAACGACGTTGCTGGTGCATTACATGCAACGGTTGTGTCCGTTACTTCTGCTGAGTCTAGCTCACCGTTATCATTGCTATCTGCACCTGTTAGCGTTTCTGTACCACCATTTACGCACTGCTCAGAACCTACAGCTAACGTGTTTTCAACGGTTAATGTTTTTGGAGAGTTGTCATCGTCATCCGAACAACCCGCTAATGCCACTACTACAGCAAGAGAAATTAAATTTAGTTTTTTCATCGTCGTCGCCATTATTCTTCAATTAGTTCTAGAGCTTGGTTAATGATGTGGAAAATTACGTTTTGCTCCACAACGCCTTGTGCTAGTTGCGCACCTGGACCTTTTGCATGAAGCGAAATATCTTCGCCCGCATGAGTCTCAGAACTTAATGGCACAGTCGTTTCTTGGTGATAGCCAGGTGCAGTCGTATCAACACCGGTTAAATCAACACGACCTGCAACAGCAGCATCGTTATAAGACACCTCTGCATCTGTTTCATCGCCTAAATCACGGAAACCTAAGCCATTTGCATAGCCAACGGTGGTGTAAGGCATACCATCTGCCGCAAGGCTTGGCTCTTCGCTACCAATGGCAACCACTTGACCTAAGATTGGATTACCGCGTTTCGGATAACCCGCGATAGTAAATACGTGGCTGTGGTCAGCAGTAACAAGAATAAGTGTTTCTTCTGGATTGGTATTCTCTACTGCTGTTTGCACTGCTTTGGCAAATTCAACGGTATCGTTTAACGCGTTATAAGCATTACCCGCATGGTGACCATGGTCGATACGGCCTGATTCAACGGTTAAGAAAAAGCCTTTTTCGTTGCTCTTTAAGATATCAATTGCTTTACCTGTCATTTCAGACAGTGACGGCTCACCCGCTACATCGTTAGCGCGGTCAGCTTCGTATTGCATATGTGATTCATTAAACAGTGCAAATACGCGTTTGGTATCGGCATTAAGCGTATCGAAACCCGCTTGATCCATAACGTACTTACCATCAGGGTACATTTCTTGCCATTCAGCAGTTAGGTCACGCTCATCCGTACGGTCACCTTCAACTTCGCTGACTGCATCAGCGGAGTTGAACGTTGCGTCTTTTGGTAAGAAGTGACGACGACCACCGCCCATCACAACTTCAAGACCATCAACGTCAGTGCCTACGAAGCGTGCTTCTAGATTCTTTTCAAAATTAACAAGTTGTGAGGCAATGTCTTCACAACCCGCTTCAACAGCATCAGCTGGCATGTCTGATACGTCTTCCCAGTTACGGTCAGCTGATTTTGCATAGGTCGCAGCTGGCGTTGCGTGAGTAATACGCGCTGTTGAGACAATACCTGTTGCTAGACCTTTGATTTCTGCTAGTTCTGTAGCGGTAATTAACTCGTTACCAGCAACGGTTGCACACTTGCCACGCTCGATGTTTTCGTTAACACCAATAACACCTACATCGGTTTTAACGCCTGAAATAATTGCTGTCATTGTGCCTGCAGAGTCAGGTGTTTGCGCATCAACGTTGTAGGTTTTTATTTGCGCAGAGTAAGGGAATTCTTCAAAGCTTAGTAAGCCTTCTTCGCCCGACTTACCTTCCATTTGACCTGCCATGATACGTGACGCAGTGAGCGTTGAAATACCCATACCATCGCCAACAAATAGAATGACATTTTTAGCTTTAAACGTTTGCTCAGCCTGAGCTGCCGCTTCTTTTTTTGTTAATGTAGCTTCAGCGGCACTATACCAATCATTTTGTTTTTGACTGTCTGGTAACACACCTGCATTGGCCGTCGCTGACAATGCCAACGTTAAACCAATTGCAGTAGCAATTTTATTAATTTTCATCGTTACGTTCCGTTAGTACGTTATTTTAAGAATTTGAGTGCTAACTAAACTGCACTTGGATAATTAGCGCAGTAATACTAAGAACGCATTGTTACTAAAAAAGTGACTTTTCATGACGAAATGATGAAACAAAAACGACTTTAGATATAAGTAAGTATTTAGTTTTAGGGGAAATAATAGGGCTAGGTGCTAGGGGTGAGTTACGAGTTACGAGTTGCGAGTTGCGAGGGTAAAGGTTCTAGGTTCTAGGTTCTAGGTCAAGCCTAATTGTAAGAATGGTTCTAATTCGGCACTAAAGTGCCTCCTACGGTATTTAATTTCTGAGTAAGACACCGAACTTAACAACCCCACCGTTCTAATCTGACGTCTGAAAGCTGACAGCTCTGTTTACGTTGGGTTTCGCTACGCTCTAACCAACCTACCCGAAGAATGAACAGGCCGAATGCTGAGCGAGACACCACACTAAACAACCCTCTCGATCTAATCTGACGTCTGATAGCTGACAGCTGATAGCTTTTCTTCACCCATAAAAAAACCCGAGGCTAAGCTCGGGTTTTTCTTAATGCTTGATGCATTACTATAGTTGATTACTCAACGATAGTTGCAACAACACCAGCACCAACTGTACGGCCACCTTCACGGATAGCGAAGCGTAAACCTTCGTCCATCGCGATTG